>NZ_FWEX01000006.1:1823651-2509227 GCF_900170025.1 Nitrospira sp. ND1
TCGCGTACAACATCCGTGAGACCACCGACAATAATCTCGACCACTTTTCCCGCATCTCACTCCGCGCACAAGGCGTCCGCCGCACCGGTTCAGCCGCATTGGATCTCAGCTATGTGGCAGCCGGCCGATTCGACGGGTATTGGGAAGTGAAGCTGAGTCCATGGGACATGGCCGCCGGCGTTGTGATTCTCCGGGAGGCCGGGGGAGTCGTGTCAGGCTTCAGCAGGGACCGATTTTCATTGTACGGACAGGAGCTTGTCGCCACTAACGGGCACATTCACGAGCACTTGCTTCGCGCCATCAATCAGCACCCCGATCCTCACTGATCAGCATCGATTCCAGCCGGCGATCCCGAGCAATTCATCTCCGACCACGGAAACACCACGCCGCCGGCCGTCCCATGTACAGCGCGATATTTGATGCGGTATCATGCCGCTCTCACATGTCAGACTGAAGGAGCGCACGCACCATGGCAAGCCAAGTCCCTCCGCAAAAACCAGTCGCCCCAGCGGCGAATCCGCAGGATGTCTGGGATGTCGAACTCTTACACGTCCACGTGTCACGCAAAGGACAACTCGTCAATGCCGAATGGGCGCTGCACCCTCAGATCAAGGCAGACTTGAGCGCGGAAGAATGGAAAGAACTCGGGGAACTCATGAGCAAAGTCACCACCATCGTCGGACACCGTTTTTCTCAGGCCCTCGGCGAGGCCGATCCCGCCCCTCCGGGTAACGCCTAACGCATCGGACACTGAAAATCCGCTGATCGCTCGCCGACGCCATATCGTGTCCGGAACGAACCACACCTACTCACCCTGCGAGGTTATCCATGGACTGTTATTACCATTCGAAGGATCTCGGCAAATTCGGAGACATGGGGAAGGGCAACCCGGTGCTGTGGGAAAAGTTCATGAGTTATTACAGCGCCGTCTTCGCGGAAGGGGCGCTGACGGAACGGGAGAAAGCGCTGATTGCGCTCGGCGTGGCCCATGCCGTGCAATGCCCGTACTGCATCGATGCCTACACACAGGCCTGCTTGGAAAAGGGATCGAATACCGAAGAAATGACCGAAGCCGTCCATGTCGCCTGCGCGATCCGCGGCGGAGCGTCACTCGTACACGGCGTGCAGATGCGAAACGTCACTGAGAAGCTGTCGATGTAGGGGAGGGGAGAAGGACGGAAGAGACGCAGAATCCGCTCAGTAGTAGGGGTGCTCGGGTATGGCCAGCGTGAAATACTTCCCGCGCTCTTCATATAGAATGCGACGACTCGTCAAGATGCCAAGCGCCTCGGTCAGCTCGTCTTCCGAGCATGCCATGTCACGCGTTGCCTCGCTCAGCGCCGCCCGAATCTGCTCCCGACTCTTCGCAGCCTCGTTGCACGCCTCGATGATGCCCGCCGCAGGCCAGTCGTACCGTCGTCTCGTAGGCATCTGTGGATTACGCCCGTCATAGATCGTGACATACTCCATGGCCTTGGAGTAATACAAAAACGGCCGGTCGCTGCTGCGCGCCAGCCGCTGCCATTCCTTCACCAAGCCGATCAATTCCTGATAGACGTGGGGATCCACCGGCCAGTCGTCGAGTTCATACTCGAAATCGTAGGCGATCTTGCGCAGATCGACGCGCGCCGCATCATACACATATTCATAGGCTGTCCCCGGACCCGTGATGCGCACGCCGTACTCATGCGGTCTCGTAAAGTAGGGACTGAACCGTTGCAACCAGAATTTCCCGGTCGCCTCCGGCGCTTGCAAATGGAACAGGGACGGCAGGAGATCGATCTGCCGCCGATAGTCCTCATTCGTCTCGCCGGGAAAGCCGAGCAGAATATTCCAGGATACCGACACTCGGTAGTAACAACTCCACTTGAGGCAAATGATGTTCTGCATGGGCGTCACGCCCTTGTCCATCGCTTTCAACTGCGAGAGACTGAGGCTTTCCAACCCGGGCTGCATGCACTTCACGCCCCCCACGGCCAGCGTCCGGATCTGGCTCTTCTGCAGATTGCTCTTGGTTTCGATAAACACATCCAGATCGCAGTGCTCGGCGGCAAACCGGCCGAACAGATTCTCGACATATTTCATATCGATGATGTTGTCCACCAGCCGGAACCGTGTCGTATCGTAGCGACTCGACAGATACGCCATCTCGCGAGCGACCTGTTCAGACGACTTGGCGCGGAATTTCATACTCTGCGCATTCAGCCCGCAGAAGGTGCAATGGTGCTTCTCACCCCACCAGCAACCGCGTGAGCCTTCGTACAATAGAATACGATCCAGGCCGCGCGACGCCTCAGTGCCGAGTTCGGCCAGCAGATGATAATAGTCGTCGTAGTCCGGCGGGCCGGTCTGTGCGAACTCCGTGAAGAGCGCGGTATTCGACTCACATCGAATGTCGCCCTGCTCCCGATACGTCACCCCTTTCGGGCAGGGCCCGGCCGATCCGCTCAGGATATGGGTCACCAATGCTGGGAACGTCACCTCACCTTCACCCACGACCACATGGTCGATGAACGGAAAGGCGCGAAAGTATTCCAACCCCATCTCGCCGTCATAGTTGGCGCCACCGAACACGATCTTCACGTCCGGATACAAATCCTTGATGAGCTTCGCCATGGTCAGACTGGCCACGTTTTGATCGAAGGTGGACGTGAACCCCACGATCTTGTACTGGCCCCAATCGATGCCGGTCATGGCTCCGGTCAGGAATTGCGGCGCGGTCCGCGTGGCCATCTCCTCGAAGAACGAAATTGGCTGGCCGCTCTCCCGGGCAATCTGCTCGAACACCGGCTTGAACACCCTCGGATACTCGGCCCGTTTGGGGTTGTCGCGAAACAGCAGATAGGAGAAGAGCCACTCGCCGAACAGCGCGCGTTTCTCGCAAATCGATTCGTAGAGAGGAATCCCGATCTTGTGCGCGAATCGCACATTGAGGTGATGACACTCGACCCCGATGCCCTTCGCTTTCAACAGCGCCGACAACGTGCCCAATTGAATGGAAGGATACTTCGAAAAACTGAAGGGCATGTTGACGAGCGCCACCTGGGCCTGGGAGCTACTCATAAGATCCCCAGTCCAGCCGGCACAAGGCGGGGGCCAAACCCGGAGAAGTCATGGACATCGTCACGAGACAGTCGAGACCGAAGCTCGCCGCGGGCGCCCGCAGAGAGGACGACGCAGGCGTATTCACCGCAATCCGTCGAGGAGGCCGAGCGAGAACGTCCGCGCCGAGCGAGAGGATCGGCTGTCGCAGTAGATGCGCCATGATTTCTCCTGGTTAGGCCCCCGCCCGGAACGGTTCAAACTCTCGATCCGCTTTGGCGGCCAGATAAAAATCGCTCTCCGTGAGGCCGTTGATCTTGTGTGTCCAGATCTCGACTTTACATTTTCCCCAGGCTACATACAGATCCGGGTGATGGCCCTCGGCTTCAGCCACTGCGCCGACCTTATTCGCAAATGCCAGCGACTGCGCAAAATCCTTGAATGTATAAAGCCGTTCGAGATGGCCTTGGGCATTCAGCGACCACCCACGCCCCACCTCTTGCAACAAGGTCTGTGTACGATCGACGGGGAGGGGAGGGACTCCGCCTCGACAGGGAATACATTTATTGTCGGCCAGACTCATGACATCTCCTTCGCAGACGGTGACAGCCGTCGGTCGTTTCAACAAGGGGCTATTCTACGAGTTGCCCGTTCGGTCCCGCAACCGCCCTATCGCCCTGACGGTTGTGCGACCCTGTGTTCATCCATCACGGCATGCCCTCGTTCGAAAAAGAGCCCTCGATTGATGTCGCCCACGCTGACCATCCCGACCAATGTCCCCTTCTCGACCACCGGAATCCGGCGAAAATTTTTCAAGCCCATATAGGACGCGGCTTCAAGCACCGGGGTCCGTGGCGTCACTGTCAGCGGATTCAGGCTCATGACCTCCTCAACTCGTTGAGTGAGGACGTCCGCATAGCCCTCCTCCATCTCCACAAAATCCCGGCTGTGCACATTGTCATGAATATATTCGCCGTAATTGGGATAAAGAGGAATCAAGACATCGCGCAGCGTCACCATGCCGATCAAGAGCTCACCGTCCTCGACGACCGGAATGGCGCCGCAATGACGACTCAGCATCTTGGTGACCACGCTACGGACCGACTCATTTCGCCTGGCCGTGACCACCCCGGTAGACATGACATCCTGGACAAGCATGGCAGCCTCCTTTCACACAGGGCGACTCGCAGAGGAGTCACCGGAAGGGGAATGTATTCTGCATCATCACTCGCTCTGATCCAAGTCACCTCCGGCCACATCATCCGATCCTGGCAGAGCCGGGACCGGGTCCGCCGCTCACCATCGTACCAACTCACCGGGGGTGAGCCCCTCGGCGTTCTTTGCAGACTTACGCGAAATATGGTAGGGAAGTGGCGTTCGAAAAGAAAGCCCCTCCCTGCAGCCGGTCAACGCAGGATCGGGGAGGGCCCTCTCCCAGGGCATCTCACGCGAGGTCGCTATCGCCACCGTCCTTCGCATCGGTCATCGGGGAGCCGCCGGCCACGCCCCCGAGAACACCCTCGCCGCTATTTGGAAAGCCCGCTCGTTTCACGCAGATCTCATCGAAATCGACCTTCGCGCAACCAGCGACGGCCATCTTGTGTTGCTGCACGACGACACCATCGACCGCACCACCAACAAGAGCGGACACGTGTCCGAGATGTCGCTTGAGCAAATCCAACGGCTCGATGCGGGGAACTGGCAGCGTGTCCCCACGCTGGAGGAAGCCTTGGACGTTGCGGGACGCGCAATCGGTATGATTCTGGAACTCAAAGTGGAGGGAATCGGCAACGAGGCCTGCGCGATCGTCAAGCGCACCGGCTTCCCCGGACCGTTGATCTATGCGTCGTTTCTGATGCCGGAGCTGCAGCGCGTGCGGCAAACCGATCCCGACGCGAAGATTATGGTCTTGCAGCACCGCCGGCTGCCGCCGGACCCTGTAGCCGATGTCGTCGCTTTGGATGCCTCCCATGTCGGACTCCACTTTTCGACGGTCACACCCATGCTGCTGCAGACGTATCACAACCTCGGACGACAGGTCTTTGTCTACACCGTGAATGAATCGCAAGACATCCAACGCATGCGCAACCTGGGCGTGGACGGGATCATCTCCGACTTCCCGGACCGCATCTGAGCTCGGCACAGAGCAGATGGCCTACGGCTCGGAAAGAGAACGGTCCCGTCACTGTCTTGGCTATAAGCCATTTGCTATTTGCTCTTAAGACGCACGTAGCTTCACCACGATCTGCTGGGCAGCGACGCTATTCGGCACCACGATATGACGGTCATCGACCGTCTTCACCAAAATATAGCCCATGGTCATCTCATCGACCACGCCGGTTTCGAGTCCGGTCGGTGCAGACAGTTGCACACGATCGCCCACCTCGAACGGCTGATAGAACAGCAAGGCAAAGCCGGACACCAGGTTGCTGAGCGTGGTCTGCGCCGCCAAACCGAAGAGGATCGACGCCACACCGGCACTCGCCAGCAACGCCGTCCCTACGGAGTGCAGTTGTGGGATCGCGTTGAAGTAGAGAATGACCGCCAGGGTATAGACCACCACTTGCCCCAGCCTGATCAGCAACGTCGAGGCCGCCTGATCGCTCAGAAGATACGCCACCCGGCGCACGCCCAACCTGATCATACGAGCGAGGAACCAGGCAATCAGGATAAATAAGAACGCGTAAAACGCAGCCCCGACCAAGGTGGCAGGATCGATGAAATCTCCGCGAACAAACACGTCAAGAAAAGACATAGGGACCTCCCATGGCACGGCACGTGATTCAGAATCAGCAACTCTTGGGACTGTATGCCATGGAAGAAGGACGGAACAAGGGCGGAAGACCGGGTCGCATAAAATGCCACGGGCGACCCTACACTGCGGTGGGAGGTCGCCCGTGGATGGCGCTTGGGACGCCGAAAATCGATTATATTGTCGGAACCTCAGGACCCGTTCGAGAAGACAGGGTATCAGGATGTCCGTCGGGGGATAATCTATCCCAGGAAACTTGTGTGCCTCGTGTTTGGATCAAATCCTTCTCTTTTTGGATGGCTGTTATCCGGTTATCGGATAGTGCCGAGAGGCACAAGCCAGCGAAGGATCGTCAAACCCGACCGACGATCAGCCCACCCTCAACTCTGCGGGCCGCCCTAGTCCGGTGGCGTAAGTTCTTCCATCTGTGAACCTCCCCGGTTGAGGAGTGGCGAGGTCTCCCGAACAGGCGCGCACTGTCCATCGCCTCGTCACGGTTAACACAGCCCTTGGAATACACAATCCCGTCTTACGCTCCTTAGAAAATCCTGTCAATAGAAAAATCGGCCCTAGTCATATTTCCTGATCCGAATCCGATAGGCCGGTTCGAGCTCTCGTTACGGCAAGGGCCCCTGCTTGGACAGGAGCCCTTGGGTGGCGCTTAGGACGCCGAGTGCTGTCCGTGATGTAGCGGCCCATGAAGACCCGCCGAGTCGAACAAGAGGGAAGAACATCTCGCCGGAAAAAAACAGCCTGTCATCAACAGGCGACGTGTAGAGATCAAAACCAGTTCTCCGCTTAGGGGCATGACGCGATGATGGAGATCGGTGCGTCTTCGATGCCGCGAGGCATAGCCGAGAGAGAACCGGCCGACAGAACCGACGAGACGCTTGCCTTCAATCCGGCAGGCCGTACGGGCCAGGTGGAGTCGTATCGTTCATCGTCCACCCTCCTTTCCGTTGCGGGACTCAGTGGGAGATCTAGACGGCAGCCGCGCGGTCTGTCCGGTCTCCCAGCTACCACGATGGAGTCGGGCCGCAAATCCTATCTACGCTCCTCGAAAAGTTCTGTCAATACAGGGTGTCGTTGGAGTCCCGATGGCGGCCAGACCGACCGCCATCATCCGGTGGCAGGCAGCATGCAGCCTTACCGGTCCGCCGGTGACCGCCCCTCTTTCATCGCATCGCCGGACTGCTGCCTGATCACGGCCATGTCCTGTTTCTTGTAGTCGGCGGGAGGGAGGAACAATGCATCGTCGAGGCTTTTCTTTTCGATGTTCACGACTTCCCAGCGAGCCTCCTCATTCCCCTTGGCGTCACGATCCACACCCTTGATCGGAAACCCGCCGTCCTTAAACAGCTCACGCATCCACCCCGGCAACAACGAAGCACCGCCCGCTTGCGCGCTCATCATCCCGAACATGGCCGCATTCCCGATTCCCCTCGCGATACAGAGCTCGCCGGTGCTGCCGTCCGACTTGTCTTTCGTGTGATAGATCTCGCACGGATACCCCGCGGCCTGGTCGCGTTTTCCAGTCTTGATGACTACAACATCCTCCGACCTGTCCGGCGCAGCCTTGGACGTCTCCCCCGTGGGGATCTCCATATAAATCTTTTCGCCGTGCTGAAGGCTGTACATCACCTTCTTCTTTGCATCGAAGATCATGGCGCCTTTTTCCGCATCCGGACCCGTTTCCTCAAACCGCAGCTTGTCGCCCTTCAGAAACCACTGCTGCTGCATGGTCGTCCCGTCGCTCGTCTCATTCAGGAGCATGAGGCCCTCAAAACCACTCGCCGACACGACTACCGCAACAGCCGTCAGCAAGACGCCTCCCGCCAGACCCAGCATGACCGTACGCATGTCGCTCTCCTTTCAGTCCGGATGCGCGGAGCTACTGCCCGCCTTGCGGTTGTACCTGCTGTTTTTTCATCGCCTCGCTGAGCTGCCTCATGATCTCTTGCATATCCGGTTGCGGCCCGGCCTCACCGGCTGGCTCACCCGCACCGCGGCGCGCGGCTTTGCGCTTTTTCATGTCCTCCAGCATCTTGGAGAGATCCGCCTTACCCTGCCCCTTTTGCTCGCGCATCGCCTTCATCCGTTCCTGCATCGCCGACATGTCCTGCTTCGCCCAGTCAGCCGGGAAGGCAAAGAGGCCGGCATCCAAGCTCTTTTTGTCGATGCTGGTCACTTCCATGCGCATGGATTCCTTGCCCGCTTCGTCATACTGAATGCTCCGGATGGCGAATCCTCCCTCCTCGGCGAGTTGCTTCATCCAGCCGGGCTGCGAAGACCGCCGAGCATCCTTCGGGTCAGCCCAGAACGTCGCGGCTTTTCCGAACCCCTTGGCCACACAGACGTGGCTCTTCAGTCGATGCTGTTCCTTGTCGGTGATGCGCCAGATCTCGCAGGAATATCCCGCAATCGTCTCGGTCTTCCCCGTCCGCTCGACGACCTGATTTTCGAACGCCTGCGCGAGATGCTCCCCACGCTCGCCCGCCAGGCTGAATTCCATATAAGACTTCTGCCCGGGCATCGCCATCTGCATCGTTCCGGTCGTGGCGTCGAAGATCATGACGCTCGTGCGCCCTTCGCCGCGAGACATTTCCATGCGGCCCTTGTCACCCTTGAGATACCAGTCCATCGCGCTCTTCATATCGGTGTCCGCGTGACTGGTCGTCATGTGGAGCACACCTTCAAACTCACCGGCGCGGGCAGAGAGTGGAGCGAGACTCAAGGCAACGGTCGCGACAACAATCGGCCATCTTCTGTGCATGATCCACACTCCTGGTTAGACGAGCGCCTGCAAGACAAGCTGCAGTGTAGCCGAGCGTGGCGGCCGGCACCATCCTGAACCGGCGAAGCTTGCCCCTAGAGCAGCCGGCTAGACGATCTTCAGCGTCTTGAAATTCACTCCCTTCGGAGCCGGAGGGGTCGAGAGCTTCATCGTCGTCAGCGCCTGAACAACCAGTTCCGCCACCACGAGATTGCGATACCATTTTCGATTGGCCGGCACGATGTACCAGGGGGCCTGGTCGGTGCTGGTGGCCGCGATCACCTCTTCGAACGCCGTCATATACTCGTCCCACAGTTTGCGCTCTTCCAGGTCCCCGGAATTCCATTTCCACCGCTTTTCGGGATCGTGAATGCGGGCTTCCAGGCGGGCCTTCTGTTCGTTTTTCGAAATATGGAGGAAAAATTTCAGAATGGCCGTCCCGTTCTCGGCAAGGAGTTCCTCGAATTCCTTGATCTGATTAAAGCGGCGGGTCACGACTTTGTCCGAGACCCAGCCATGCACCCGCGTAATCAACACGTCTTCATAGTGCGAACGGTTGAAGATTCCGATCTGGCCCTTGGCGGGCGCCTTCTGATGCACGCGCCAGAGGAAGTCGTGGGAGAGCTCTTCTGCGGAAGGCGTTTTAAAAGTCACCACCTTGCAGCCCTGCGGATTAACCCCGGACATGACGTGCTTGATCGTGCCGTCCTTGCCGCTGGTGTCCATGCCCTGTAGCACGATCAACAGGGCGCGCGAGCCGTTGGCATAGAGACGCTCCTGCAATTGATCGAGTGTCGCAATGAGTTCGTCCGCCGCCGCCTTGGCCTTCGCCTTTCCATCTTCGTTCTTCTTGTACGCCCCGGTGTCATCGGGATCGAACCGTTTTAATGCCAGTCGGCAGCCGGGCTCGATGCGATAGGCTTTCATGTCACCCTTCTCCACAATAGTGCCTCCTTCCACTGACCAAGACCAGCGCTTCCTCGCACGATCTCTTCATGAAACAGAGGCCTGCACGCCGACATGGCGAGCGACTGCCTCGGCGACAGCACGAGCACACTCCCGGTCGCGAATTAAATTTCTTCCCCCGCTCCATTGATTGAACCGGACGCAGCCTTATGTGATAAGAAATGACCTTATCCCCACATCAAGGAGGCGTCAGTCATGCTCAAGGAAGTGACCGGAGACATTCTCTTATCCACCGCCGGCGCGATCGCACACGGCATTGCCCCCCACGACAATTTCAAGCAGGGCTTGGCCTTGTCGCTTCGTGAGCAGTGGCCGGGCATGTACAAAGATTTTCGCCACTATTGCCAAACCTACAATCCCAAACCGGGCGGCGCCTGGTCCTGGAAAGGCCCGAATTCCCCGGTCATCATCAATCTGTTTACGCAAGAGCCGCCGGCCAGCGATCAGGATCGTCCCGGAAAGGCCACCTTACCCAACGTCAATCATGCGCTCCAGGCATTGAAGAAGGAACTGCAGGAGCATCAGGTGAAGAGCGTGGCGCTGCCTCGTCTGGCAACGGGAGTCGGCGGACTGGAATGGGAGAAAGTCTATCCCTTGCTCCAGCAGGCCTTGAAAGACCTGAATATTCCTGTGTACGTCTACGGTCAGTACAAAAAAGGGGTGACGGCCCAGGAAACCTAGCAGGTACAACCACCGGTTCCGGCGCCAGGGCGATGAGTATCAGGAGCTAGGCCGACGCCAGACGGCCTCGGGCCCGGGTCAGATACTGTAGCAAGAGTCCGATCTGCGACTGCCGCGCAAGATACCATTGTGCGGCAGTCGCAGCCTTCTTTCCGATGCGCACCGTGACGATGCGCTCATCCGGCAGCGAAAACACATCCTCATCGGTATCGTCATCGCCGACGTACAGAGCACCGGAACTCTTCAGCTGGTGCATCAATTCCAACATCGCCGACCCTTTGTGGAGATTGCCGGAGGGGATGGCATTCACCACGGCTTTGCCCAACACGAGCCTGGGCGCAGGGGCCAGCATCGACACGGTATGAAAGATCGCCTCACGCGCGAGCTGCGGTGAGCAAGCCTGACGATAATGAAACGTGACCGAATAGGTCTTGTCCTCTACCACCACTCCCGCTCGCGTCAGATTTCGCTCGTCTTTGGACACCGTCTTCAACCAGGCGCGGCAACAATCCTGGGCCTGGTGCATGACCCGCTCCGACGTATGCAGCCCTTCGAGCCCGTGATTGCCGATGAGATGCGCGGGGATGCCGTCCACGCGCGGGCTGAGGTCGGCAAGTGAGCGTCCCGAAATGACCGCCGTCGGCGCCGTCACTGCCAGGGCGTGCAGGGCCTCGCGAATAGGGTGGGTAAGGACGGCGGCATGCCGGTCTTGAACGATTCGCGCCAGCGTGCCGTCGAAATCGAACGCAAACAACGCCTCGGCCTGGCCGGCCAGCCGATCGAGGACACGCTTGCCTGGAGTGCTGAGCACGTCCTGCATCGGTGCGATTACCGCCCCCGTCCCGAAGCTTGTCCCACCTGCTTCATCACGCGGATACGACGGCGCATCCGGGCCGCGTCCATGAGCATACGACCGGCCCACCGGTAGACATTGAACTCCTGAATCAGTCCGCGCATGCTCCGCATACGGGCGCGCTGTTCCTTCGGGGGCATAGAGAGCGCCATGTGCAACGCCGCCGCGCACTGGTCGATATCGTAGGGATTCACCACCAACGCCTCCGGCAGCTCCTGCGCCGCTCCGGTGAACTGGCTGAGGATCAGCACACCTTGTTCGTCGTCACGGGCCGCGATGAATTCCTTCGCCACCAGATTCATGCCGTCATGCAGACTCGTGACAAAGCAGAGCTCGGAAGCCCGGTAATACTCATACACATCCGGCGGCTCGTGGTGTTTCACCTTCAACACGATCGGCTCATACCCTTCGCGGCCGAATCGCTTATTGATGCGCTCAGCCAGCGCGTAGACTTGATCGTGGAAATGCTGGTACTGGTCGATGATCGTCCGGCTCGGCGCCGCGATCTGAATGAAGGAAAACTTGCCGACCCACTCGGGCTGCAGCTCGAACAATCGTTCGACGGCGAGAAATCGCTCGATGATGCCCTTGGTGTAGTCCAAGCGGTCGACACCGATCCCGACCAGCCGATCGGGTCCCATCGCATGACGCTCGCGGATATGCACCCGGCAGTCCGGCACCGGCCGTTGATTCTCCAACCAGCGCGACGGCCACTCGATGGAAATCGGGTAGGGGTTGACCGCCGTGAGGCGCCCGCCGTAGGACACCGTGGAGCTGTCGCGGTCGATGCGCGCCTCAAGGATGCGATCGATGCAGGACAGGAAATGGTTTCCATGCTCACGGGTGTGGAACCCGACGATGCTGCTGCCGAGCAAGCCTTCCAGAATCTCCTGCCGCCACGGGCAGATGCCGTAGCTCTCGGAGTTGGGCCAGGGAATATGCCAGAACATGATGATGGTGGCGTTCGGCAGCTTCTCACGCACCATCTTCGGGAGCAGCGCAAAGTGGTAATCCTGCACGAGGATCACCGGATCATCCGTCTTGGCCTCTTCCACCACCGCCTTCGCGAACCGCTCGTTGACGGCCACATACTGTTCCCAGTCGGAAGTCCTGAACGTCGGACGGACATGCGCATTGTGGCATAAGGGCCAGAGGCCCTCGTTGGAAAACCCATAATAAAACCCGGATTCTTCATCGGGCGACAACCAGATGCGGCGAATGTCGTAGGAAGGATGGTCCGGCGGCACCCGTACGTGATCCCGGCTATCCACGACTTCCCGGTCCGCTGAACCGTTGCCGTGAGCGATCCACACGCCCGAACAAGCCCGCATCACCGGTTCGAGGGCGGACACCAGCCCGCTGGCAGGCACTTGCACCTCGATTTTCTGCCCGCGCCGATTGTGGATGTAGGGCTGGCGATTGGAGACAATTAGAATTTCGTCGCCAGACAGATGCTCATGCAGAATGGTTTTGAGGCTGGCGGGACTCCAGGTGATCTGGCTTTCATCGCGCATCCGGCGATCGGCTTCCAATTCCCGCACCAGCGCATGGAGATCCTGCGCCACCGGATGCAGTTCGGACGAATGGGCTCCGGCGGATTCAGGCGGCAACCCTTTGCTGGTCAACATGGCCCGCACCCCGGCCACCCAGCCTCGCCAGCTGAGTTGCGCGACGAGCACGGTCACCGCGGAAATCAACCCGGCGAGTCCGACGAAGAGATAAAAGATGTACCACTTCGTATCGGTGCTGCGCTGGTGCACAAAACTCATGTCGTGGACCAGCATCAGCCGGCCCTGCGCTTTGCCTCCGGACTGAATGGTCGCGACCACCACGTGCAACGGTCCTTGCGCAAACTCCACCACTTCCGAAGAGCCCGGCGCCAGATGCGCCAGACTTTCGCAGGACAGCTGGTCGGGATAGGTCAACGTCTGGTAGAGCAGACGCTGCTGGGTATCGCAGAAACCCAGCGCATAGAGCCGCTCGTCCTGAATGACTTTGTGAAAGTAGGCGAAGATCTTCGTGCGTGAACGCGAAACGACCAGGTCCGCCAACGGCACTTCCATCGTGCTGGCCAGTAGTTTGGATCGGCTTTCGAGGTCGCGCGTGAACCACTTCAGCGTGAGCGAATCGACGAGGGGCACGACGCTATACGCCACGACTCCCAAAACCAGCAAGAGGGGAAGGATAAACCGGAGGGACAGCCGCATTTTTGCTCCTGCAGTTTACTTTGAGACGAAAATCTCTTATGGTCGGGGGCATGTACCCCTACGGACTCATCGGCAATTGCCACGTCTCCGCCCATATTCATGAAAGCGGGTCTGTGGACTGGCTCTGTCTGCCGAGACCGGATAGCGACCCGGTCTTCGGTCGAATCCTCGATCCGGAGGGAGGGCACTTTTCCATATCAAGCCCTACCAGCTCCGCTCAAGTCAAGACAACGCAACGCTACCTTCCTAATACAAATATCCTGGTGACCGAGGTCTCCACGTCAAAGGGCGACACCTTCAGGATCACGGACTTCTGCCCGCGCTTCGAACAGTACGGCCGCGTGTACCGTCCCGCCGCCCTCTTTCGCATCGTCGAACCGCTCGCCGGCACTCCCTCCATCCGCGTGAGTTGCCGCCCGGTCACGGGATGGGGAAAAGAATATGCCCGCGGCATGCGCGGCAACAGCCACGTCCGGTACGACATCCGCGGGGAGTACCTCCGGTTGTTGACCAACATGCCCCTGACCTACTTGTACGAGGAACGCCCTTTCGCCCTCACCGAGAAAACGTACTTTGCGCTCACCTGGGGCCTGGGCATCGAAGACGATCTCGCCAAGGTCAGTCACGAGTTCCTCGACCAGACGACCCGCTACTGGCGCATGTGGGTGAAACATTGCTCGATCCCGGTGCTGCACCAGGAAGAAGTCATTCGTTCCGCGCTCGCACTGAAACTCCATTGTTATGAAGACACGGGTGCCATCCTGGCCGCCTTAACGACCAGCCTCCCGGAAGAACCGGGCGGCCCACGGAATTGGGACTATCGGTACTGCTGGCTGCGCGACGCCTATTTTTCCCTGACCGCCTTCCACAACCTCGGACACTTCGAAGAGATGGAAGGGTTTCTCAAGTTCCTGCTCAACATCGCCTATACGCATGAACATTCGCGGGAGCGACTCGCGCCCGTGTATACACTCAGCCAGGATCTCCCGCTGCCGGAAACCGAACACCGGAACTGGGCCGGCTTCTGCGGAAGCGCGCCGGTGCGCAATCACAATCAGGCCGCCGAACATATCCAAAACGATGTCTATGGCGAACTGGTCCTCGCGCTGACCCCGATCTTCTCCGACAACCGCTTCTACGATCTGCGGACCAAAGATCAGGAACAACTCGTCGCCAACCTCGCCCGACTCTGCGACCGCACCATCGCCCAACCGGATGCAGGCTTGTGGGAGATCCGCAACGGCTGGCAGGAACATTCGTTCTCGAATCTGATGTGCTGGGCAGGACTCGACCGGGCCCATCGCATGCACAAGGCGGGCTGTCTGCCGTCATTGACGCTCGACCTCGATGCGGCGCGCGCGCGCGCCGCACAAGCACTGCTGGCCGCATCAAAAGACGGCTCGCTGCGCAACGGCCCCAAAGACGACACCTACGACGCCTCGCTGGCCCAGGCGGCAATTCTTGGCTTTCCCAACCGAGAGGTGTGTGAAGCCACGATGCAGAGCATCGCGCGCGCGCTGGCCGTGCAAGCCGGCGGGAAGGAAACCGGCTTCTACTTCCGCTACCTGCGCACCGACGATTTCGGCCGGCCGCAATCCAGCTTTGTCATCTGTTCCTTCTGGGTCGTCCAGGGACTCGCGCGGCTCGGACGAATGGCGGAAGCGCAGCAGATTATGGCGCAGGTCCTGACCGGCGCAAACCATCTGGGGCTCTTCTCAGAACATTTCGTCCCCGAAACCCGCACCCAGCTCGGGAACTTCCCGCAGGCTTATTCCCACGTCGGCCTGATCAATGCCGCCTTCGCCGTCAGTCCGTCCTGGACGACGGTGCTGTAACGCTCACCCTTGTGCAGTCAGACGGCCGCCTCTACCCTGTATAACCGTGCCGCGCCGACAGTGCGGGCTTGCCGGGACAATATCCGCCTAATCGAAATCTTTGGTCTGAGGATCTCTCTCGCACCCCGGAGCTGTGCGACAAGCCCCGGGGCGAAGGGGAGGGTAACGCGGCGTCCGCCGCGTAAGTACAGACTACTGGGCGGAGCCGACGACCCGGATGGTGCCGGGCTCGATCTTCATGCCCCCCGGGTCGGCTGATTTCATGCGGGCATTGTAACTAATGACAATAGGCTTGCTGAAACAGAGGCTTGCGCTCTTGCTTGGCTCTAACTCCTTCAGCTCGGTCACTCCTCCCATCATGCCGGTGAAGCCACGATCACAAGACAACATGTCTGCATTCAGACCAGGAATATCGATGAGCACGGGGAGCGTCCGATGGTTCACCCAGCGTATTTCGTCGCCGACGTGTACGGTCAGATCCGCCGGCGCCAGATTGGCTTCAAATTTAACCTCATGGATAATCGCAGTTCTCGAGGTCTGCGGCAAACCTGCGCAGCCCGTCATCAAAAGTAACCCTGTCAATGCCATCAATGATCTTCTCATCCATATCCTCCTTCCTGAAAACGATTCTACTTCAAGACTCTCAGAACCTGAGCGGTCTGGTCTTACTCTTTCAAATCTACCCATTCACTCTACCACGTTCCCCGAGCTCACTTACAAGCTCGGGACTCAGTATTTTCGCGTGGAGTCCTACCTGCGTTATTTGACTCGTGTTACCCGATTGGTATCGGTGTGGTGGAACAGGTCGTTCCGACCCTTCATCTTCAGCTGCGTGTCTTCGTGGTAGCTGAAACTGTCCGGGCCGTGCAGGGTCACCGTGAGTTCATACCGGACGGTCTTGAACTCCCGATCCAGAAACTTATTCGAACAGATGCCATACGTATCCGATCCGGCATCCGCCGAAATCTGAAACGACGTGGCGTCCGGCTCCACGGTTCCTCCGGCCAGCACCGTGACACCGCGCGGCACGATGAAACAGCGCAGCACCTGCTTCGCCGCCGCATCCCACAACCAGTAGCCGGTTTCTTCATGAAACGGCGCCCCGTCGCTCAACCGCCAGGCCACGGTCGCATAACGAAGGCCATAGAGCTGTTGTTCGTGATTGTTGACCGGACCGAACGGCTCGAAGGTCAACCGCTCGCGATAGGCATTGTGTTCCGTCCCCCGGTTGTCATCAGGCGCCACGTCGGCCCCCTTATCGCCTTCCCACACACCGGCCAGCGCCGCCAACGGACCGAGATACTTGATCAGGTCGTCACCCATGTCATCGTTCCTTTCATGCGGTTGCCTGTTCCATCGGTGTGCGAATCTACATTCATCGGCCCGCAACCGGCAACAATGAAAAAGCCCCTGAGTCGTACGACTCAGGGGCTTAGTTTGGTGGAGGCGAGGGGAGTTGAACCCCTGTCCGAAGATCGTCGGCACATCGCGTCTACATGTGTAGCCGATTCTTTAAGCTTCGCAGCGACCCACGCCTATCGGCCGGCTTAGAATCGCCGCTAGCCCAGTATTGTCTCGCCCCGCGCCGCTGAGCACCGGCGTGGGACCAGTCCGCTGCATC
Organism: Nitrospira sp. ND1; assembly: GCF_900170025.1. Classification (NCBI taxonomy): domain Bacteria; kingdom Pseudomonadati; phylum Nitrospirota; class Nitrospiria; order Nitrospirales; family Nitrospiraceae; genus Nitrospira; species Nitrospira sp. ND1. The sequence continues at coordinate 1,840,382 of NZ_FWEX01000006.1, forward strand.
GCGCCATTCCACCCCCGCGGACCTCAGATGGAACGACGTCTCAGCCTAAATTAGGCTGCGAGTGCCAGTTCTTGGTTGGCAGTTGCGTTTTTCCCGGAATTTTACGAGTTCCCGAGATCTCGACATGCGACGATGGCGTCAATATCCCCGTCGAAACCGGTCGCCCCCCTTTCTTGGTGATCGTGAAGCGTCAGACGCAACACGTGAGAGGCCATTCGCTCATGAAAGGATTCGGCTACTTCTCCGCTTCCTTTCGCGTTTCACTTTTCACGTCTCATTACGTCTTAGATGCTCATCATACAGCACAGGTCAAGGGGATGCCAGGAGAGAAACGGTACGGTGGGAAACCAGGGCAGGGAAACTCACGGAACCGGCGTGAAGGTCCAGGTCCATCCCTGATCCTGTTGCGTGAAGACCTGTCCCTTAGACAACTGGCCCGCGAGGAACTCCGGAGGAAGTGTCACCAGCACCTGTTCCTCGCGCACCTGCCCCTGAACCAGGCGTGTGCCCTTGCAGCCGCCACCCCCGACATATTCCTCCATATCCGGCGTTCTCCGTTCACCCACCAGCCCGAACATCGGTCCCATCACCAGAATGCTCTTCAACTCAAAATGCTCATAGGCCCCTTTCAGAATCGGTGCCGGGCAGACCGCCGAGCCATCGCGATAGTGCTCCGCCTTCGTCGGAATATCCGGCAGCACTTTTGGCGACACCCCATCCTCCAGCGGCCACTTGAATTCGAACTCGACCTGCTTCGTCACGTCGGCGACGGCCGAACCACCGACGAACTGCTTGTTCCTTTGAAAGACTCCCACCACTTTGTACTTCAACGGTGCGGGCTTCGAACGGGAGGACCCTTTCGTGAGCCAGACCATGGCTTCGCTCACAGTGGTCGACATCTTCGGCCATGCGCCTGCCTCACGGCCGCTCGACATGAGCACGGTCCCTGCGATCATCAGCACCACCAGACGTGTCACGCGTTCACTCCTCTGCAAGCTAGCCCGGACTATTCATGAATACCTGCTCCGTCGTCCGATTCTCTCACCCGGCGTGGCTGTTCTCATTCGGCCTCCACGACGGACTGCCAGTACGCCTGCGTCAGCCTCACTTGCGAGAAGCCGCGGCGGGCTTCGGTCTCGAACGCCTCGCGACGGCATTCATCAATAATCCGGGCTAGAGACACCCCCTAGCGACCTTCCCGCATCCCGCGCCGCGGTACGCCGTCAGCCGCCTACACCGGCGTTCACCCGTCGCTCTACGGGATACTGCCGTTCTCGCCAGGCATCGAGACCACCTTCGAGCGGGCGCACACGGTGGATGCCTTTCTTCTTCAACAGAAACGCCGTCCTGGCGCTGGAGACTTCATTCGGGCAGGTGCAATAGAGCACGATGTCGCGATCGCGCGGTATCTCCTGGTGCCGATGCTCGATCTCTTCCAACGTGAAGTTGATCGCACCGGGAATGGTGTCCGGATCGAGTTGCAGCGACAGGGGATGCCGCACATCCACCACGCTGATCGCCTCGCCCGCATCCAGACGCTGTTTGAGCTCGTCCACGGAAATCTTCGACATGCGCAGATGCCTGAGGAACTGCTGCCGATAATAGAACTTATAGCCGATGAATCCCGTCAGGCCGATGAGCAGCACCCCGAACACCAGTCCGCCCGCTTGATCCAACAACCCGACCAGTTGCTCGAGTTGATTGCTGAATAACGCGCCGACTCCGGCGCTGACTGCCGCCCAGATCAACGTGCCCGCGACATCGTACAGTGCGAAGGTCGTCGCGGCCATGCCGACAATCCCGGCCAGCGGCGGCGCCACCGTATTGAAACCGGGGATGAACTTGGCCAGCAACAGACCACGTGGCCCGTACCGGTGTAACAGATTTTCCGTGTCCCTGACGCAGGAGTCCGGCTCAAGCGACAGGCGACAGAGAAAACCCAGCACCTTGCCGCCCTTGATGCGACCAAGATAGTACCAGGCGAGGTCCGGCGGGAGCGCAGCGGCCACCGGCACGAGCAACGCCATGGCAAGGCTCATTTTCCCGGCCCCGACGAGCGCACCAGCCGCAATGAGGAGAGGAATCGCCGGAATCGGAAATCCGATCTGCTCAACGAAGATCACCCAGAACAGCACCGAGGCGCCGTGATCGGCGAGAAATTGGAAGGTGTTCATGACGATCTACTTCCGTGCGCTCAGGCGCTGCGATACCGTGAGAATCGCGCAAAGAGAATGGCGGCGAAGGGGAGGGCCAGGCCGAGCAGGGCCTGCACAATCAACAGGAGTCCGAGCTGACTATAGTCGTCAGGGGTCTGGATAGCGTTGGTCACGGGATCGCGCACCTCCCGGGTCACCACAAACAGCTCGTTGAGATACTTCGTCCCCAGTTGGCCGAGCGACAGCGCAAGGTTCGTGAAGGACGCCATCACGGCAAAATAGGTCGCCTTGAGATTCGCCGGCGCAGAGTTCGCGATCCAGGCCAGCATGGGAATCATGGAAATCTGACCGAGCGGCGATTCCAGAGCGGTATTCACTAACGCAATGAACCGCGCATCGACCAGCCCGCCGGTCACGGCCGCCGTCCACTCGTGAAGCCCGTAATACATGCTGACGATGGGCAAGCCCAGGAAGAATGCCGCCAGGGTGAGAAAGCCCACCACATAGGCAATGGACCGCTCAGCCATGAATCGCCGGAACAGAAACATGCCCGCGAGCGTGAGAGCGCTGCCGATGAGCGACAGCACCGACAGGAACTGTTGATCGAACTTCAACTGATCGATCATCCACCAGGTCGCCCCTTCGCCGGGCCCTGGAACGGCGCGAAACACGAAAACCACCAGCGCGGTACCCACGAGCACATGCCTCGCGTCGGGAGCCAGCTCCCTGGTGAGGCGCACCATCAACAACGAGACGATGGCCATCGACCCGGCGAACACGATTTCTTCACTGTAGGCAAAGTCTGCGACTCCGACCGTCAGGGTAAAGAGCACGAAGGCCAGACTGCCACCCAGAATCCACCAATTGGGCTTGGTCGGTTCAGCGGCCCGGTCCGTGAGCCTCGCAACCTGTTCTGGCGTCATACCCTGGCTGAGAAGCCGCCGCCTGGTTCGCACCCGCAGGACGGACGCGGTGATGACCCCGAGCACCGATACGGCCGGGATCACCAACGCCATCAGATACACCTGCTCATAGATCGAGGCCACCTGCTCCTTCGGCATATTTTCCACGCCGTTGAACAGATATAGATTGATCAGGGCAACCAGAATCCCCCCGCTGATAATCGCGACACGCCCGAGCGTCTGCATCGTGGTGTGCATGAGTTTCAGCCTGGCTTCATCGATGGGCACCCCTCGCTCATCGACTCTGGGCACGGCCTCGACCGTCATCGCGTCCGCCACCGTGTCCTGAATCACATAGCCGATCGGCGACAACAACACGCTGAGCACGTACCAGACTTCGGCCGGCATCACGGCGACCATCGCCTCGCGGTGACCGATCAGGCCGACCATGATCAACAGACTGGCCGCAATCACCCCGGCGCCAAAATAAACAAGGAGACTTTTCCAGCGCCACAACAGATCGACCAGATGTCCGAACGGCATCTTGAGCGCCCAGGGAATGCCCGCCCAGAATCCCAACGCGGCAAGAAAGGCCGCGGACAGGCCCAGATAATCTTTGACGAAGAAGGTGCCGACGATGCCGGTCAGACCGGAAATCCCGGCGGCCATATAGACCATGAGCGGCGGCAGATAGGAGAGCTGGAAGTCGCGCGCGAGTTCCAGAATATTGCGGTCGATCCAGCGGGAGGCAGCAGCAATCACGAATGCGTATCCAGGGACGGCGGTGAAGGGATCGTTGTCTCTCTCTGTTACCCGTACGGGGCCACCATTTGCAAGCAGCCCGGAGAGTCGGATGGAACGGCCGGAGCCTCACGACCCCGGCCCTTCCAATCAGTACACGTACGGCTTACTTCGGAAACTCTACGGGCGCAGCCACGTGCTGCCACCCTTCGCCGTTGAGCGACCGTAAGAATGCGACCAGATCCTGCTGCTCGGGCCCGGTCAGTTCGAGCGGGATCACGGTGTTATCGAGGTGCGGATTCTTGATGCCACCCTGGTTGTAGAACCGGACGACATCTTCGAGCGTCGCAAACCGGCCGTCGTGCATGTACGGCGCCGTACGCGCGATCTCTCGCAACGTGGGCGTCTTGAACGCGCCGATATCCTCGGCATTCTTCGTCACCATGTAGCGCCCCAAATCGACGGTGTTCGTATCCCAGCCGATACCGAGGTTATGAAATTTCTCGTCGGAGAAGTTGAACCCGGAGTGGCACCGTGTGCAGCGGGCCTTCCCTCGAAACAGTTCGAGCCCTCGCTTCGCCGAATCGCTCAAGGCCTGCTCATCGCCGCCCATATCGAACCGGTCCACCGGGCTGTTGCCCGACAACAGGGTCCGCTGAAAAGCAGCGATCGCGCGGCCCACATCGCCGACGGTCACCTCGCGGCCGAACACCTCCCGAAAGAGCATCCGATAGCCCTCGATGCTCTTGATCTTGCTCACCAACTCATGGTGGTCGAGAAACCCGTGCTCAACCGGGCTGACGAACGGACCGACTGATTGATCCTCCAACGTGTCGGCTCGACCGTCCCAGAATTGCGCCTTGCTATACACCCGGTTGATCGCCGTCGGGGCGCTACGTCCGCCCTGCAACCGGTAAATGCCCGTCGAGACCGGCTGCCCATCCGTGAAGGCCAGGCCCGGCATATGACAGGTTGCGCACGCCACCGTTCCGTTCTTTGAAAGCCGCTTGTCGAAAAAGAGCCAGCGACCCAGCTCGAGTTTCCGCGCCGTCTGCGGGTTGTCGGCCGGAATATATCCGCTGGGATCCTCCAATCCCAGCGGCACCTCCTGTGCCACGGGAACGGCGCCTGGTTGCGCCACCGACGGCTCACCCATGACCCTGGTGGCCGCCAAGCCCATCGCCCCGACGGTCGCCACCACCACTGTACCGACCATCCACTTGATGCTCATCTTGCCCATGATCTCCTCCCTTGCTCCTTCTTCCTTCGATGCTCCTTCCGTATGGATCATCGAAACCGCAGAGTCGTGCCAGGCCGATCCTGGCGCTCCATGTGCCGTTCGACCTTTTGAAGGAATTCTTCTTCCGACAGGGGCGTTTGCTGCCCTTCCGAGAAGGCCACCGTCTGATGACCCGTTGGCCTCGACGGCGTCGCGCACGCCTGCAACATGATCACGGCGAACCCCATACCGACGGCTATCACAATCTGTCGCATACCCCACCTCCTTGTTCCATGGCTGCATTGTTGCGAGGTCATACAGAGACGATACCGGTTGCCTGAGAATCAGTCCAATTGATAGTCTATGGAGTCACGATAAACTGAACTTATCAATAGTGGAGAGAAGCCATGACCCTGACGGAACTGCAATACATCGTGGCGGTGTCGCGCGAACGTCATTTCGGGCGGGCGGCGGATCGGGTGTTCGTTACACAACCGGCCCTCAGCCTGGCCATCAAAAAACTGGAAGATGAATTGGGGGTGGCGATTTTCGAGCGACGCAAGAATCACGTCGAGCTCACGCCGCTCGGGGAGCAGATCGTCCATCAGGCTCAACGCGTGCTGGAGGAGGCGGATCAGATCAAACTGCTCGCCGCGCAGGGGAAGAACCAACTCGTCGGCGCCTTGCGGTTCGGGGTGATTGCGACGGTGGGGCCGTATCTCTTGCCCGACCTGATCCCGCTGCTGCACAAGCGCGCCCCCGGCATGCCGCTCGAAATCGAAGAAAATCTGACCGTCAATCTGACCGCCATGCTGAAGAGCGGCAAACTGGACGTGATTATGATCGCGCTACCGTTCGAAGAACCGGGCATTCTCACCCAAGCCCTCTATGACGAACCGTTCAAGGCCGTCGTGCCCGCCGATCACCGGCTGGCCAAACGGTCGAAAATCGATTCGGCACTCTTGAGCACGGAGCGCGTGCTCTTACCGCACGCAGGACATTGTTTCCGGCAACAGGTCCTGGAGAGCTGCCCGGAACTCAGCCGGTCGGACACGGAAAGTTTGCAGGGCAATTCGCTGGAGACGATCCGTCAGATGGTGGCCTCCGGACTGGGCATCACCGTCATGCCCTGCAGTGCCGTCACGGCCAAACATCAGAGCAAACGGCTGGCTGTCCTGGAGTTCATGAAGCCGGTGCCGGAACGCAGAATTGCGTTGGCATGGAGGAAGGGCTTTACAAGACCGGCGGTGATTCCTGTGATTCAGGAGGCGGTCGGTGCATTGAAAATTCCCGGACTGATGGCCATTGCCTCAGGACAATAATTGTCCCACGATGAAAGGAAGAAGAATGGCCGAGTCACGAATCAGCACGCATGTGCTGGACATTGCGCAAGGCCGACCTGCACAGGGCATTCCCGTCACGTTGGAAGGCCAGGGGTTGGCGGGAATCTGGAAACTACTCGGCAAGAGCAGAACGGATGCGGACGGCCGGAGCAACGATCTCTATCCGGCAAAGCAGCGACTTCAGCCCGGAGTCTACCGTCTCACATTTGACGTCTCGACCTATTTTCGCTCACAGCACGTGACGAGCTTTTACCCTGAGGTGGTCGTCATCTTCACTCTGTCCGACGCGGGACAGCCGTACCACATTCCGCTGCTCCTGAGCCCCTTCGGCTACAGCACCTATCGAGGGAGCTGAGAGAAGATCGACGGTCCACTCTGCCGGTTATTCCCGCGCCCCCGCCGACAAGAGAATGTCGGCGATCACTCTGTAGCCTTTCTGCCTGGCATGCCGGAGCGGCGTCACCCCGTCTCCGTCGCCAAGGTTGAGATCGGCCCCTGCAGCCACAAGCAATCCGACGATGGTCTGATGTGTCGGCCCTCCGTCACCGAGAATGATGGCTTCCAACAAAGCCGTCCAGCCCAGCCGGTTCACGTGGTTCACGTCGATCTTGGTCTTCAGCAGTTCTTTCACGACTTCCACGTGGCCTCGTTCGCACGCCGGGATCAACGCGGTGCCTCCGTAGCGATTGTAGATCGTAAAGTCCGGATCGGCAGCCAACGTCATTCGCAGAATGTCGAGATACCCGCTGGCCCCGGCCAACAGCAGAGGACTGTTTTGCATGGCATCCTGCGTGTTCACATCGGAGCCGGTCAGGATCAGTAGCTTCGCGATCTCGACATGGTTCCGATAGGTTGCAGCCAACAAGGCGGTGCGCCCCTGCGGATCACGGGCCCGGACGCTGGCTCCTTCTTTCAACAGCTGTCGCACAGCCTCGACATCGTTGCGTTCTGCCGCCGCAATCAGAGCCTGGTCTCCCGTCCGATGACCCGGCTCGGCGCCGGCCAGGCTGACGCTCGCCATGAAGAGCAGACCGGTCCATGACAGAGCGCACATCCAACCCATCTGATTCCGCCTCATTGTCGTCGCTCGACCAGCTCGCGCACCGCCGCCCGCATTTCGGATTGTGGCAGCCAGACGCGGCCGCCATGACCGGCCAACACCCATTCGAATGAACAGTTCGTCAGTTGCTCGATTGAGCGGTGCAAGGCCTCTGCATTCCACACCAACTGCTGCGGGGAGGCCAGCTCCCTAGCCTCCTGGTCCCACCAAAGATGATCGCCGGTAAACAGAAACCGGTCCCGATGCAGCAGACAGAGGCTGCCCGCCGTATGGCCGGGAACGGGGATGATGCGGAAGTCTTCGCTGTACGAGCGAGGTTCCGGTCCTTCAATGATCACCTCCGCCTCGGGCATCGCATGGACATCCGCACGGTGGATGATCCGCCGGGCTCCGAACCGGCGCGCATACCTGGCGGCATCCGCCACATCGTCTTCATGGGTCAAAAAGATCTGTGCGAGGCCTCCCATCCGATCGAAGACATCGACAAGCGGTTTGAGATACCGCGGCGAATCGATCAGCCAGTTGCCGTCCGGATGCTGCACGAAGAAACTGTTCGCCCCGAACGACTTTTCCGAATTGAAACCGCAGTAGTAGACGTTCCCTTCGATCGGGAGCGGGAAGTCGGCCTTCGCGGCACTCAAGAGGGTATGGTTCGTATGCTCGGCCCCGATCGACCCGGTCGGGCAGGCGAGCAACGCGCGATAGGCCAGTCTCGTTTCCAATTCAGTGGCCGGCTGATGAGTCACCGCAGAATATTCTCCCACTTCTTCGAAACTCGACGGAGCCAATTGTCGGCAGGCATCGCAATTGATGCAGGTGGAATCGACATAGAAGTTTCCGGCTCGATTCGCATCCAGTCTTTTGCGCAGGTCAGCCATTCGGAGCTCGCTTCCCCGCAGCCCTCACCACGGGCAGAGTTGTTCGCACCACTTTCGCCCGATCCGCCGCGCGCCAGAGATACCAGGCTGCGGCCGTGCGATAGGGCCTCCAGCGTTCTCCATACCGCAACAACTCTTTCGCGGTCGGCATCGCCTTTCGTTTGTATGCGATCCGGAATCCGTTCCGTACGCCAAAGTCATCCACCGGCAGGACATCGGGTCGGCCGAGCTGAAAAATCAGCAGCATCTCCACGGTCCACCGTCCGACCCCGCGCACCGCGATCAACCGTTCGACAATGGCATCATCCTCGAGCCGTTGAATGACGGTCGTGGTCGGCACGGTTCCATCCATCGCCTTGGCCGCCAGATCATGCAGCGCGGCAATCTTGGCGTGAGAAAATCCTGTGCCGCGAATAGTCTCCGGCGCCATCGCCAGCAGGTCAGCCGGACGGGGAAAGCGCCGGCCGGGGAACAGCGCGATGAACCGCCTGAGAATACTCTCCGCCGCCTTGTCATGCAGTTGCTGATAGGCAATGGCGCGGGCCAGCGACTCAAACGGGGAACGCCTCGCTCGAAGCGACAACGCATAAGGGCCGACTTCGCCGATGACCCGCTTCATCACCGGATCGATCTTACACAGGTGAGCAATTTCCGGTGACGGCTGGTTCATACGACTTCACCTATCCAAACTGCAGATGGTGGAGAAAAGCCATCCAGCAACTCGTGAGGCGTGACACGTAAACAGGTCGCACGTTTCCGGAACAGAAGTCTCACGTCGCCTTACATGTCACCCTTCACGACTCACGTTTTCCGGTTCCTGAACATGCCGCTGGCGGACATTTTCCGCATACGGTTAGGACACGATCGCGTCCGCTTCGATTTCAATCAACATATCCGGATCGATCAACCGTTTCACTTCCACCATGGTGGTCGCCGGCCGGATCGAGCCGAAGACCTCTCCATGCGCGCGTCCGACCTCCTGCCATTGATCGATATTAGCCATGTAGATGCGCGTGCGCACGACATCCGCCATCGACGCGCCGGCCTGTACGAGCGCCGCCTCAATCGTCTTCAAGGCCTGGATCGTCTGCGCGTAGGGATCACCCTTGCCGACAAGCCCCGTAGCCGTCATCGCGGTCGTTCCGGAGACCTGCACCGACTGACCGACTCGCACCGCGCGTGAATACCCGATTTTCGCTTCCCATGGTCCACCGGTCGAAACGTTCTGCCTTGCCATGAATCCTCCTTTGATCCGCTACGGAAAAATTCCAATTTACACAGCACGCAGGATGCGCAAAAGGGCTCTCCAGCAAGGCCGCAGCGAATGGAGAGCCGAAGCGTACCCTTTGCGGTACGTTGAGGTTCTACATGAAGCGAGAACGCCGCTGGAGGCCGTTTTCCGCATCCTGTTACACGTTACATCACCAACCCGCCGCCGGCCTGAATGACCTGACCGGTCAGCCACCGTGCCTGCTCACTGACCAAAAATGCCACCACATCAGCCACGTCGGACGGAAGCCCGAGCCGTTTGAAGGGTGACGATTGTAGACCCATCTCGCGGTATGGCTCCGTCAACACACCGGTATCGGTAAAGCCCGGCAACACGGTATTGACGGTAATGCCGCGTGGCGCCAGTTCCTGCGCGAGCCCCTTGCCATACTGTTCCAGCGCCGCCTTGCTCCCCAGATGCGCCGTGGCGCCGGGAAACTTCAGGTGGGTGAGCGCCGACGAAATATTCACAATGCGCCCACCGTCGCTGAGCACCTTTGCCGCCGCCTGCATCGCAAAGTACGGCCCCTTCGCATTCAGCGCAAGAATGGCATCGAACTCCGTCTCCGTCGTCTCCACCAACTTCTTTGGAATGAACCGGCCCGCATTGTTGACCAGAATATCGAGGCGATGGAACTGCTGTACCGTCTCCTGCACCAGGCGTTGCGCCTCAGCCACCCGGCTCATGTCCGCCTGGATGACGGCGGCGACCCCACCCTTGGCCTGAATCGCTGCGGCAACCTCCTGGGCCTTCTCCGCATGTGCATGGTAATTCACCACCACCGTCGCGCCGTCCTGCGCCAGGCGTTCGGCGATGGCGCGGCCGATCCCGCTGGACGACCCGGTCACAATGGCCACTTTGCCCTTCAACAACTCCATGCCCACGCCTCCATTCCCGTCCTGCCACTCGCCATCGGCCGGCTCATCCACAGATCACTCTCCGTAGGCCGATGGTCTCGTAAAGACCACGTCTGATACAGTGCGCCCATGAGCATCCGTCTTGAGCAGACCGTGCCGTTCGGACGGTCGCTGCGCGAATATGAGTTGATGTTTTCACTCAGCGCGGCCGACCGCCGGAGCCGCATTCTGGACTGTGCCGCCGGACCGTCCAGCTTCAATGCTGAACTCACGGCGGCCGGTGGCGACGTCCGGTCGATCGACCCACTGTATCAATTCGGCGGAGCGGAGATCCAACGGCAATTCTTCTCCACCCTGGATCACGTCATTGAGCAGGTGCGGGCGACGCCGCAGAATTGGGTCTGGAGTTATCATCGCGACCCGGAGGATCTACGACGGAACCGGATCGCGGTGATGGAACAATTTGTCGCCGATTACAGCGGGGGGACGGGAACAGGTCGATATCTCTGCGGCGCCTTGCCGAACCTCCCGTTCGAAACCGACCGGTTCGACCTCGCACTGTCGTCGCACTTTCTCTTTCTCTACTCGGACCACTTCGATGCAGCGTTTCACCTCGCTGCCATTCGAGCGCTGCTGCGCGTCGCGCGGGAAGTGAGAATTTTCCCTCTACTCGCGCTCCGCGCTGAGCGGTCACAGCACCTGGAGCCGGTGTGTGAGCAACTCCGTCAAGAGGGCCATCACCTCTCGATCGAACGGGTGGGGTATGAGCTTCAACGCGGCGGCAACGAGATGCTGCGCCTACGGTGAGCGTAACCGAGGACCATCACCTGGTCGGCCACTCGGGCGGGCCATTCCACCTTCCGTGAGACACGAACTCGGTCACAGCCTTCCGCTCCCGCGGTTTCAATTCCCGCTCGCGCAGATAGTCCGGCAACGATGCCGGGTCGCCCGGGTATCCGACGGCGATCATCGCCACCGGTTCATACCCGGCGGGAATGCCGAGATCGGTGCGGGCCTTCTCTATCTCAAATCCCGCCATTTGGTGAGTCACCAATCCCAGCGCCGTCGCTTGCAAGCAGAGGCTGAGCGCGGCCATCCCCGTGTCGTGCCAGGCATGCCGGTTTGGGGCTCCTTCGTCCTCAAGATTCAGCCGTGCGACGGACAATATCAAGACCGGGGCGCGAAACGCCCACTTCCTGTTGCCCTCCTTGAGGCAGGCCACGAGACGGTCGTGCGCGGAAGGATCCGCTTTCGTTCCGACAATGAAGTGCCAAGGCTGCTCGTTATTCGACGACGGCGCCCACCTCGCCGCCTCGAACAGGCTCTGCAGTTGTTCCGGCTCCACCATCCGGTCCGCAAACGCGCGCGGACTCCACCGCCGCTGTAACAGAGCATGAATGGGGTGGGTCACATCAGCAGGTTTTTCCATGAACGAATCCTTCTCCAGATCGGAATTTACACCAACGTTCGCACAATGCGGGCTGGATTGCCGACGACAAGGCTATCCGGAGGCACGTTGTGCACGACCACGCTGCCTGCTCCCACGATGCTGCGATCTCCGATCGTGACGCCCGGCAGCACCAGCGCCCCGCCGCCGATCCACACATCGTTGCCGATCCGAATCGGGCTTACGGATTCCAGGCCGGAGCGACGCACCTTGGCATCGATGGGATGTTGCGCCGTATAGAGTTGCACGGCAGGGCCGATCTGTACATCATCTCCAATGGCGATAGGAGCACAGTCAAGAAAGATGCAGTGATAATTGATGAAGACGTTCCGGCCGAGGCTGATGTTATACCCGTAGTCGCACGTGAAGGTGGGAAGGACCACGGTTCCTTCGCCGACGGCACTTAGGAAATGTCGAAGCAGGGTTGTACGCATATCGTGACCACTGTCCGGCACCCCGTTGTACCTGGCCAGTAGCTGCTGGGCATCGCGTCGCTCATCGAGCAACTCTTTGTCGCTTGCACGATAGAGTTCCCCTCCCAGCATCTTGTTTTTTTCGGTCTTCTCGGCCATCGACTCGACGCTTTCGACAAGTTACACGGGTGGTTCCGGCCGTACGCCACATTCGTCCAGGTGGCGTAAGAGGTCCGCCGGATCATCATAGGTACGATAGGCGCCCGCCCGTTCCAGTTCTTCCCTCCCATAACCTCCCGACAACAGCCCCACCCCGAGCGCGGAAGCACGACGGGCCGCCAAGAGATCCCACACGCTGTCACCGACGACGATGCACTTCGCAATCGGAACGCGAAGTTGTTCAGCGGCAGCCAGAAACAAATCAGGATCGGGCTTCGCGCGCTGCACCTGATCGCGCGTCACCACGGGAGTTCCGGGAGGAAGCTTCAGCAGTTTCAACGTATGTTGCGCGCTTTGCAGTCGCCCGCTGGTGGCGATGGCATAGGGCACGTGAGCCGCCGTCAATGCGTTCAGTAATGCTTGCGCCCCGGGCAGCACCCGGAGTGATGGGGCTTGTTTCGCAAAGGCGTCGGCATGCACCCGCTGAATGCGCTCCGCCTCGTCTTTTGAAACGGGCCGTCCGGTTTCCCGCCAGAGCGCATGTAACATGAGGCCACCGCTCATGCCGATTTGACGGTGAATCCTCCAAACCGGCAGTTCAATTCCTGCCGCTTGGGTGGCCTCACGCCAAGCCAGCACATGCTGGTAAACACTATCCACGAGCGTGCCGTCCAGATCGAAGAGAAACGCTACAGAGTCAGGATCCTGCGAAACGGCCATGAGGTCTAGTTCTCCAACTTCGCATCCATGGTGATCGTGGCGTTGAGCAGCCGTGAAATAGGACAGCCGGCCTTGGCCGCCGCTGTCGCTTTCTCCCAACTGGCGGCATCGGCCTTGGGCACCTTGCCCGTGACAGACAAATGCACGCCCGTGACGGTCCAGCCAGCCTCTACTTTTTCCATCGTGACGGTGGCAGTGGTCGCCAGTTGCTCAGCGACCAGATTCGCCGCGCCCAACTGTCCGGAAAGGGCCATCGTAAAACAGCCGGCGTGGGCCGCCGCGATCAGCTCTTCCGGGTTCGTCCCTTTTCCATTCTCAAATCTCGTACTGAACGAATATTGCGTCTCGCTCAAGACACCACTGTCCGTCGAGACCGTCCCTTTGCCTGTTTTGAGATCTCCTTGCCATTTTGCTGAAGCATTCCGTTTCATGCGATCCTCCTATCGTGAACCGTTGATGGTCAATGCCGCGCGACCACAGGCCTCGCCGATCGGATCAATCGGCCAGGCACTTTCCCTGGTTGCCTTTCTACTTATCCGGATCGACGCCTCGATTCCTGCCATGCGCCCCAGCCGGATCCTGTCCGATGGGCGACGTAGAGGTGGTTCGAAATGATCTCTTGGATCGGCCCATGACTCAACTCAATGGTCATTGGTTCGCCGGTCCGGAGATCGACGGTCACCTGTCCCGGCTCGTGATCGATCGTCACAGAGACGCTCCGACCTCTCCATTGCAGCGGGAACGACAACCGATCCCAGTTCGATGGAAGGTGCGGGTCGATGACAAGCCCGTCTTCTCGAAGCCTGACACCCCCCATGCCGAAGACAGCGGCCTGCCAGAGCCCCCCGAGGGTAGCGATGTGAACTCCTCCCGCCGCATTACCCCTGTGATTGGAAAGATCGATCGCCGCAGCGTCCCGAAAATAACGCGCGGCCAGGTCGGAATCGCCGAGCCTGGCGCTCACGAAGGCATGAAGGGCGGGACTTAAGGAGCTGCCATGTGCGGTACGGGGTTCATAATAACGAAAGTTCGCCTCATGCACTGCAGACGGGAATCGTTCCCAGAGGAGCGCGCTCAGCGCGACCACGTCCGCCTGCTTGACCACTTTGGACTTTTGCGTCCTGTCGCGCCCGAGCATCACATCGATGGGCGCAGGCAGGGTGCGGTACGCCTGGAGTTCGACCTCCTCCAGTTGAAAGAAACCGGCAAATTGCTCGAACAGATTGGTCGACCGGTCGAATCCGGTGGTCATGAGCTCCGCGGTCCGACGCCAGGCATCCGGTTCATCGGGCTTGACCTGCAAGCGCTCGCATATGATAGGCCAGACATCGGAACGGCGCGAGCGGAGCCAGTCGACCGTGTCCGCGGCCCGCTCCAGGTTCCATTGCGCCATGACATTGGTGTACGCATTGTCATCCACGGATTCATGGTATTCATCCGGCCCGATGACCGTTCGAATGTGATACTGCCCGTCCGGCTCTAACCGGCCACGACTCACCCAGAATCGTGCGGTCTCGATGAGAATGTCCGCACCTGCCGCGAGAAAAAAGGCCTCATCCGCCGTCGCCTGCCAGTATTGCCAAACCGCATAGGCGACATCGGCGCTGATATGGTGCTCCTGGATCCCTGTGAGCACTTGAACCACCCGACCATCCGGTGCGATGACCGTATCCGGCGTGACATCTTCTCCGGTATCGGCGGACTCCCAGGCGAACAACGCTCCCTGATATCCCAGCCGCCGCGCCCTGTCGCGGGCAGCCGGAAGAGTATGGAAACGGTACTGCAAGAGAGCCCGCGCTGCCGGAGGATCGGTAAAAGTGTAAAACGGCAGCAGATAGATTTCCGTATCCCAGAAGACGTGCCCTTTGTAGATGGAGCCGGTGAGAGCCCTAGCTCCGATAGACGCATGCTCGTCCTTCGGATTCACGGCGCTATTGAGATGATAGAGGGCAAAGCGTAGCGCGCGCTGCGCCATTTCATCGCCGGCTACCTCCACTCCGCTGGCGCGCCAACGATCCTCCCAGGCTTCCGCATGTTGCAGAATGTGGGCATCCAGCCCCGCCTCGGAGGCTCGACAAACATGTTCGCTGGCTGCAACAGCGGGATCCTGTACCTCGCGGGATGAATAGACGACAACCGAGCGATTGAACCGGGCCGCCTCGCTCCTTTGGGCCCGCCACGTCCACTGCTCTGCAAATCCTTCGACCGGGCTATTGCCCGCTCCCTCCTGACTGTTCTCATGTCGCAGCTTGTCATGAGATGCCATGGCGATCGTCGTTCCCCTGTCCGTCCGCCTCACGATCACGGCTGCCTCGCCCTCCACCCTGGAAGACCATGGTGTCCCCGGCTGAGGCCCTTCAGTGAAAGATTCGATCGAGATGGTACCGGAATAATTCTCTGGCGTGATCGTGACCGATTGGAGCAGGAGGTGTCGATCGTGATGACACACGGCGCGCACGCAGGTGAGGGCCGTCACTCGGCCCTGCTCATCCTCGTGCCGCCAGGTTCGAAAAAACAGACCATGCTGCAAATCAAGGATGCGTCGGTGATCGAGCGTGGTTCCGGTTTCGAGCGACAGCGGGACCCCTTCCACCAGCACGCGAAGCTGCGTCCAATCATGGAGCTTCGTGAGCTCCAGGGTACCTCCTGGGGCCTCAGAGGCCTCAAACGCTCCGGCCAGGAAGGTGGCAGGGGAGGAGAGGCTCGTGCGTTCGGCGAGCGAACCCCGCGTCCCCACATAGCCGTTCGCCATCGTAAAGATCGACTCGATCTCATGCTCCCACCCCGGCTCGAACCCTGATTCGACCAGAACCCAGCTTGGGTCAATGGCGAAGGGCAGATTGGCCGACAATAACGGGGGAGCCGGTTTCGCCTCTTCTTCTCCTCGATCCGGTCCTGACAGGATCGATTTGTCGCGAGGTATCCACATCTTGACGTTCCTTCACATCTCCGAGGGGCAGAATGGTAGCATGCAGAGGCTATCACCTCTCCCGTATGCCGACGCACAGACTGACACGCAAGGGAGATCGAGGATGACACAAGGCGCAACCGGAGAACAACCGTTCCATCCACGGTCCATTGATCTGACCAAGTTCGATGCGGTGCTCTTCGATCTTGACGGAGTCCTCACAAAAACCGCCGTCGTGCATGCAGCCGCCTGGAAACGCTTATTCGATGAGTACCTGCAGGCGAAAGCTTCCCGCGAACAGGTCCCTTTTCGACCCTTTGATGTCATGCTCGACTATCAGCGATACGTTGACGGCAAGCTCCGGTACGACGGGGTACGGGCCTTTCTCGAATCACGCAACATTGTCTTGCCCTATGGCACCGCCCACGATGGCCCGGAGCAGGAAACGGTCCAGGGGCTCGGCAATAAGAAGGACGGGTACTTCCAAGCTCATCTCAAACAGCATGGCATCGAGCTGTATGACGACGCGGTGCGATTTCTTCGGACCCTTCGAGCACAGGGGGTGCGGACAGCGGTCGTCTCAGCCAGCAAGCACACCGCGGCCGTCCTACAAAAGACCGGCCTCGCGGACTACTTCGATACTCGAGTTGACGGCATCGAAAGCGAACGACTCCATCTTGCGGGGAAGCCGGCACCGGATGGTTTCCTCGAAGCGGCACGGCGACTGCAGGTGGATCCACCGCGAGCCATTGTCGTGGAAGACGCCGTTGCGGGCGTGCAGGCCGGGCGCAACGGCGGATTTGGATTGGTCATCGGGGTCGATCGGACCGGCCATGCGGAGGAGCTCACACGAAACGGTGCGCATCTCGTGACGTCCGACTTGGCTGAACTGTGCGTATAGCTCTTGACATCGCCGCGTCCGACTGGATCAACAGATCTGATGACCGCACCTCGACTCGCAGGTCCCGAACAAATCCATTCCGATTCGGCATCTGCAGAATGGGGGCGGGGAGGCCGAGACCTCCCCGCTCCGAGCTGCCGTTATTGCACCTCTACCGTGATCGTATCGGTCGCGGCCAAATGGTCGTGGTCATGGGTTGCGGCTTGGACCTTGATCTCATGTTTGCCCTTGTTGAGACCTTTGAATGTGCCGGGAAACTTCTTCTGCGGTTCGCCGTCCAGATACACATGCCCATGAGCCGCCTTGGAACCTTTGGTGAGTTCATAGGTGAGCTCGAAGGTCTCTCCCACTTGTGCCCCGTCTTTCGGCGAGGTGCTTGTGATGTGTGATCCGTCATCGACCTCGGCGAATAGGGGACTGGCCGAAAAAATCAGGCCGGCCGTGAACAACGTGGCGAAAAATCCCTTCATGTGTCGCATCGCACCCTCCTTGGTTGGGCTCTGGCGATCGTCCATTGACCGCTCAGTATTCATCACCAGCGCGCTTGTCCCTCGATGGTGATCGTCAGTTCGACTCATCGCTTAGTGCTCTCCGTAGCGTTCCATCCACTTGCGAAGGTGCTCCACGGCTTCTGCCTTCTGATCCTGCCGCAGGGTCGCATGCCACTCGGCCACCTTCGGCAACACGCGCTGCATCAAGCGGGTCTGTCCTGCCTGGTGCCGCTCAAACAATTGGGCCACCTTGGACTGATCCAACCGATCACTCTGGACCTGCGCGATCACATCCTCCATGATGACCCGGTGCTCTTGTTGTGACTCGGCCCGGGCAGCGATCACTTCGTCTTTCACGACGGCCAGCTTCGCCTTCTGCTGGTCATCCAGGTCCAAGTGTTTCGCAATCTTGCCCGTCATCCAGTCAGCGCGCTCCGACGGCGTATGGTGACGATGGCACCCGGCACCGACAAGCGCTCCGGCCAGGACCAGCGTTCCGACGACCACCCTGAATGTGTTTTGCATACTCATACGGCCCTCCCTTTGGTGTGATCTCACGCACTCAGTACTCGAAGGCGACGCGATAGAGCGCCGGAGTCATTTCAACCCCCAGTTCCCCGAGCTTGGCCTTCATCGGCGTGACGCTCTTTTCGTAGGCCTTCCAGTACACCTCTTCGTTCTCCCAGAGCGCTACGTTGATGTAGTTAAATTTGCTGTCCGGCTTGATGCTTGTATGGAATTTTCCGCTGATGAACCCCTCCTGCTTCGTGATGTGCTCCTTGACCTCCTGCCACCACTGCACAAATTCCGCTTCTTTGGTATGAGGGACTGAAAACACATTGATCAACGTAACCGGCATGGCATGCCTCCTTGAATATGTTCGATTTTGACTTCCACCTTCATCTGACACTTGTTCAGACGCAGGGTTTGATCGCGACCCACCTGCGGCCTGGCGGGAGCAGGGCACCCGCCAGACCCATTCAGGTTATTGCGCCTTCCGCAGATCGATCACAGTTCCTTCTTCGTTCAGCTCGACGACAATATTGTCTCCGTCGGCGATCGGCTTGGTCTTGATTTCCATCCGCTCCAGCGGGAACACTTTCTCCCCCTCCGGCGTGGCGAGCTTGATCTGATTCTTGTTGGGCCCCGTACGGATCAACTTGCCGAAGATCAGCCGATGGGTCCCGGCCTTGGCCTTATCTTTTCCATGCACATCGATCACCATGCCCTCTTCATTGATCCAGAGGGACACGTGATCGCCGACCGCTGCATCGGCCGGGGCATACTTCTTCAAGAGCGTGTACTGTCCGGCCGGCGTCTTCACGTAGGCCAGGCTCGCATCAAACTTGACGACCGTGCCGTCCACCTGAATGACATAACCGGGCTTCGTGCGCGGGTGCTCGTCAAAGCTCATCTCGACCGTGAAGCGATGGATGTCGATCATCTTGCCCGCTTCGTTCAACTCGATGGTCACCGGTGCCCCTTCTTCCAAGGCGGACAACTTGGACTTTCCGGTTTGCACATCGATGGCCTTCTCTCCTTCCGGCGTCCACACTTTGATTTCTTTCTTATCCGGCGAGGTATAGGCCAGGTTGCCGGTCACGAAGCGATGGGAATGGGCCTTGTCTCCCTTGCGATGGACATCGATCACGGCATTGTTTTCATTGACCTGCATGTCCACTTCTTCCCCGACCTCAAGGTTCTTGGGCGTGAGCGTCGACGCGATTTTCATCGTCCCCCAGGGGGTCTTCACGGTGGTGATGCCTGACTGCACATTCGACACGACCCCGCTGACCTTCATGTGCGTGGCCTTCTTGCCCCCGCCTTCGGCGGCGAATCCATAGGGCACCGCCATCGACAAGCTGAGAACCATTGAACCGAGAATAACCATTGTGCGTGTCATCGTTTGACTCCTTTCATCCGTGATTGTGAACGCCTGTCTTGCCTAAATTCTGTACGATGGCCCTGGTCAGGCAGCCTGATGCCTGAATCGTGACCCCCATGCGGTACATCTGGGACAGAAGCGTCGTGCCCGCCTCATCGATAAAGGTCACTTCCCGGAGATCGACGTGGCATGGGACCGGCCCGTCGAACTCCTGCTTCAACCAACAATCCCGCAGCTCCCGGACCCAGGGACCCGCCAACCGCCCGGAAAGAACGAAGGTGGTTCCCGGGTTCGTATTCGACACCGTAATCTTCAGCATGATCGTGGACCCCTTCGTCCCTTGAGTCCGGCCGGGCCGATGCCCGGCCCCACCATGACGCTCAGAACGTGCGCAGAGCGAAACTCGCTTCCCGCGCCTTGAGAGCCGGGGATTCCTCACCAAGCCACCGGGCGATTACGGCGTCCAGCGACCACTTGCCGCCACCGACGACCAGCAGCACAAGGCTCATGGCGATCACCAGGAGATGGAACTCAAAACCCTCACCTTGCTGCTGCCCAAACCAGTTCATGAAGAACCCCTGCGGCAAGTGCACCGTCATGATCGCGCCGAGCATAATCACAATGAAGCTGGCCGCCGTGAAGCGCGTCAGCAATCCGGCAATCAGGGCCAGACTCCCGATGGATTCGCCGATGATGACCAGGAACGCCACGATCCATGGCAAGTGCATGACATTGGTAAAGAAGCCCATCGTGCCGTCGAAGCCATTCCCACCGAACCAGCCCAACAATTTTTGGGCACCGTGGGCGAAGATCACTCCACCCAACACCACTCGAAGAATCAAACCCGCCCAGGACTCATCCGTTCTGAAAAAGCTGTACATGTCACACCTCCTTGATATGAATTACCGTCGGTGGCTCCGCACCCATTGCGGAACCGCACTCGCCATTCGATCTTTCAGGAACAGCCCTGCCACGAAGAGCGGCAGGGTCACGAGCATTCCGTACCACCATCCCCACAGCGTCATGTCTTTCATGGCCTCACCTCCTAATCCCTCATGCAGCGCTACTTCAGGTAATGGCAAAGGTCATTCCACCTCGCTGCCTGTGCTGTCGATATCTGTAACCAATTGAAACAACGGGCAAACCTTGTCGATCACCAACAGGCCGCATCCGCATGAGTCATTGAGTGACGATGCGACGGTGACGAGGGTTCGCCAGGTGACGAAGGAGATCGTCAGGGAGGGCAGAGAACAGATCGAGGACTTCGCTTCGGGATTTTTGGGGTCGTAGGTTGTCGCGCCTCTGCGCCATGGGACCCATGACGCAGAGACGGTTGGTCGGTCGGCTAGAGGATGGGGCTCATCGATCGCTGAACTCGAAGATGTCGTGCGCGTCGGTCACGACATGCATCCCGGTAATGCCGGCAGATTGAATATCCCCACTCGCCAGATGCAACCGGTGGCCCACAACCGCACCGGCCAAGCCGTGCCTGGGCATCGGCATCATCGGAAGCTCGGACCAGCTGTTCGTCGCCGGATCGTACGCTTCCAATGCGCGGAATGCGGCCATGAGATGTCCGTCCTGATGTTCTCCACCAGCCACGTAGATGCGCCCGTTGTAGACCCCCCAGGCACCTCCGCTCCGCTCGGTGGGCATGCGGGCCCTGACCAGACCCCACTGATCGGTCGCCGGATCGTATTCCTCGACCACATTGGTGTTGCTGGCGGTGAAAATGAAGGCGCTTCCCAGGCGGCCGCCGATGACGTAGATCTTGTTGTTTACGGCACCGACGGCGGCGTGGTTGCGGGCTGTCGGCATAGACGAGCGTTCGGACCAGCTGTTGGTCTTGGGATCATATTCTTCTACGGTGCCCACCGACCGATGGGGTCGCGTCGGATAGAGAGCGGCTTCCTTGGAACCAGGATGCATCGCTGCGCCACCGATCACATAGATCTTCCCGTTGACCGTCGCCGCAACAGCTGACCCGCGTGCTGATGGCATGGCCGCCAAGGCCTTCCAACTGTCGTGGGCCGGGTCATACTCCCAGGCGTTGTTGATCGGCACCCACGCCGGAGGTCCCGACTGTGGCGGCACAAAGCCGCCGAAGGCGTAGAACTTTCCGTTGAGTTCAGTGAACGCCACATGATGCGCCGGCAGCGCCATCGGCTTGTTCTTGGTCCATTTGTTAGCCGACGGAGCGTATTCGTACACAAGGCCTTGGGGGATCCAGCCGGGCCCGAGTCCACCGAACACGTAGAATTTTCCGCCGGTCGACAGGCCGACCAACTCTTCGGACGGCTCCGGGAACGGCGCACCTTTGCTCCACGCACCCGGCGTGTCCGCCTGGGCAGGAGCGACCATCATGAGCAGACTCAGCATGACCATGACCAACAGCGTGTGCATAAGATGCCTCCATGAAGGGCAGGCCGAGCGATGGATGAACCACAGCCGCCCTGTTGTCTTCCAGTGGTTGGTGATTGTGTTGCGCTCTCGACCGTTCGCCCCCTCTGTGATCGGTCTATGCTTCACATCCATCCGATCCATCGCACCCGACTGTCAGAAAGTGGCACGCGGGTGGCGGGGGTATTGGTTCATTGGAATTGCCGTCGGAATCGCCACATTCCAAACCCGAACAACGCTCCTCCCAATAGGAGCATGGCGACGACGGGCTTCCAGAGCAGGTCCAGGCCTGCTCCCTTCAGCATCACGCCGTAGGTGATGTCGATGTAGTACCGCAAAGGGGAGAACGTCATAACCGTCTGCACCCACTGAGGCATCGATTCGTACGGCGAGGTGATGCCCGACAACAACAGCATCGGGCCCACGACGAAGAGCGTCATCATGCCCACTTGCGCCTGGTTCTTCGCAATGGTCGCCGCCACCAATCCGAATCCGGCCGTCGTGAACACATGCAAGGTGGTCAGCAGAAAAAAGAGCCCGGTCGAACCTTTCATCGGCACGTGAAAGACGGGGTGCAACACGCCGTACAGGGCGAGACTGAGCGCGATGAGGATGACCCCGGACATCGCGAGCACCTTCGAAAACATGATCTGAAAGGGGGACAGCGGCGACACCAGCAACTGTTCCACCGTGCCTCGTTCTTTTTCACGGACCAGCGCAGCAGCCGGCAACAACACCGCAAAGATGGTCGTCATGCGTAACACATGTGCGATGGACTGAAACCATCGTTCATCCTGGGTGGGATTGAACCAGACGCGATGGGCGCTGGAGACCCGTGGTAAGGCTCCCTCTGCTCCGGAAAGACCCGCCGAGGCCAAGCCCGTCTCGGTCCCGAACAGGCCGGCGATTCGCACGCTATACCCGGCTGCCGAGAGACCCTGGGGGGCATTGGTGGTATCGACGAGGAGTTGCACCGCCGTCCGTTCCCCGCTCATCAAGGCCTCGTGAAATCGTGGCGGAATCTCCAACAGCGCCATCACTCTGCCCTGGTCCAGTTGCCGGAGCCCCTCGCGAGGATCGCTGATCTCCCCGGCGAATTTGAAATAGGGGGGCTGAAACCGATGGATAAGTTCACGAGACGAGTGACTATGATCCGCATCGTGCACCAGCAACTCCGCATTGGTCAGCTGCATCGTGATCCCGGCTCCGCTGACCACCACCGAGAGTGAAAACGAATACAACAGAAACAACAACAGTGGCACATCGCGCGACAGTTGCAAGATTTCCTTCCACGTCATCGCCGCGAGCCGCCGCCCCCACGTGACTGCCTGCTGCCTGGCCGTCATGCCTCACCCCTCATGTCTTCGGCCTCTTGGTGAAGAGCCGATACGTAAGCCCGCTCAACGCGACGGCAAACATCGCCAGCGCCAGCAGGTCGGTCCACAGCACGTCCGCGCCCACACCCTTCAGAAAACTTCCACGCACGATGTTGGTGTAATACATGGCGGGGTACAGATGCGCCTGCACCTTCGCGCCTCGAGTTAACGAGGCCACCGGCACCAAGAGACCGGAAAAGAGAATGGTCGGGATCATCGCCACGACCATCGTGATAATCAGCGCCGCCATTTGCGTCTGCACCAGCAGAGAAATCAGCAGGCCGATCCCCGTGGTACAGCACACGAACAGCACCGACGCCGAAAAGAACAGGAGGAAGCTTCCCTTAAAGGGCACCTGAAAGAGGCCGACGGCCATCAGCCATAACACGCAGACGTTCACGAGTGAGATGACGATATAGGGAAGCAGCTTGCCGGTCAGGAATTCGGCGCGGCTCACGGTGGAGCTATAGATATTGTAAATCGAACCCGTTTCTTTCTCCCGCACGACCCCCAGCGCCGTCAGCAGGGGCGAGGCGAGCATCAGCGTGAACATGACCAGCGCCGGCACCATGGACCAGGTACTCCGGACTTCTTCGTTGTACAGATAGCGCACCTCGACGGTCAGCGGACGCACCAGCGCATCGGCCTGCTCCTGGGTGAGACCACGGGTTCGGCGCAGGTACTCGATCAGTCGCTCCTCGGTGAACGCCTGGTTGATGGCAATGACATAACCTTTGGCGATATCCGTATGGAGAGGAAAGGTCCCGTCGAGCAAGGTCTGCACGGAGGCCGGTTCCCCCGCCGCCAACTGCTCCTGGAACCGCTCGGGAACGATGATGGCTGCCCGGATCTTCGTCTCGGTCAACAGGCGATCAAGGGCACGTTCATCATCGGCATACCCCTGAAACGAAAAATATCGCGATTGCATGAACCGGTGGAGATAATCCCGACTCAACTCGCTCCGATCCCGATCCAGGACCGCGAACGGAATGTTTTCGACATCCAGATTCAACCCGTACCCGAATACCACCAACCATAGGGCCGGCAACAAAAAGGCCAACAGCAAGAACAGCCGGTCTCTGGTGGTCTCCTTCCATTCTTTGAGCGCCACGGCGCTGATTCGTTGCAGATTCAGGCTGACACCTCCTTTTGCGCCGCCTGTTCCAGTGCCATCACCCGTGACACAAAGACGTCCTCCAAGCTGAGCATCCGCGTCCGCACCGATCCAACCGCAATCCCGGAGCGGGCCAGGACATCCCGAAGACGTCCCTCGTCGCGACCCGGATCACGCGAGAGCACATGGATCTTGGTGCCGAAGAGCGCCGCGCCGGCGAACCCGGCTGCCACTACGTGCGCGAGGGCGATCCCCGGCTTGTCGACGACCATCTCCACGAGTTGCCCGATGTCCCGCTCGACCTGTTTTTTCAGGTGTGCCGGCGTCCCCTCAGCCACGATGCGTCCGGCATACATGAGGGCCAGCCGATCGCAATGCTCCGCTTCGCTGAGGTAGTGCGTGGTAATGAGAATCGCGACTCCTTCCTCGCGTGCCAACCGTGACAGCAGCTCCCAGAAACGCCGACGGCCGATGGGGTCCACTCCTGACGTCGGTTCATCCAAAAACAACACGCGTGGGCTGTGAACGAGTGCGCAACCCAACGCCAGACGTTGCCGCACACCCATGGGAAGGCGCCCCGTCCGATCATCCTCGTAGCCGGTCAGGCCGGCCATCTCCACGATCCACTCCATCCGTTGCTGCGCCTCTCGCCGAGCCAACCCGTAGATACCGGCAAAGAGTCGAATATTCTCGATGACGGTTAGATCCAGATAGAGGGAGAACGCCTGCGACATGTAGCCGATGCGCTCCTTGATGGCACCGCCCGCCGTGCGCATATCCGCGCCGGCTACACGGCCCTCACCGGCCGTCGGAGGCACAATTCCGGTCAGCATCTTGATGACGGTCGTCTTGCCCGCCCCGTTCGCGCCCAGCAACCCGAAGATTTCACCCTGCTTCATGTCAAAGCTGACCCGATCCACGGCTCGAAACGAACCGAAGTCCCGAATGAGCTCCTTGGCCTCGACGGCCAGTCCGTCGAGCAGCTGCCTGCCCGTGGGGTGACAGGAGTGGTCCGATCCTGCCGACTCTGCCGGTTGTTCTTCTCGCTCCTTCAACAGCAGCGCCACCACGACATCTTCCAGCTCCGGCTCATCCGTGTGGACGTGCTCGAGCGGTAAATTGTCCAGCGCCTGCCGGATCCCCGCGACGGCGGCTTCCGGCTCCCGTTCTGCGGTGAACACGTGCAGCGAGGGGCCCAGGGATTCGACTTGGGCATACCGGCGCTTCAGCCGGGCAACCGCTTCCAGTTGCGGGCTCGATTCGAAGGTGACGACAAGGCCCGGGATCAGTGAGTGGACTTCTGCAGGAGTGCCCGATGCCAGCACCCGTCCATGAGAGAGAAACGAGAGCCGGTGAAAGCGGGCCGCTTCGTCCATGTAGGCGGTCGACACCAGCGCGGTCATGCCCTTGTCCGCCTGCCATTCGGCGAGAATGGCCCAGAAGTCCCGCCGGGAGACAGGATCGACACCGGTCGTCGGCTCGTCCAGAATGGCCAGCTCCGGCTCATGGATCAGCGTACAGATCAAGCCGAGCTTTTGCTTCATTCCGCCCGAGAGCTGTTTCATCAGCCGGCTGCGGAAGCGATCCAGGCGGGTGATCGCCAACAGCCGGGACTTGCGCGCGCGAAGCTTAGGCTCCGGGACCAGCCGCAGCCTGGCAAAGAAGTCGATGTTTTCTTCAACGGAGAGCTCGGGGTAGAGGTTCAGCCCCAGTCCTTGCGGGAGAAATCCGATCCGCGATTTCACCCGTTCCGCCGCCCGCTCGGAATCCACGAGGGTCCCGAACACTTCGGCGGATCCCCCGTCGTATCGCAACACCCCGGCGATCGCTTTCATCACACTGCTCTTGCCCGCACCATCCGGTCCGATGAGGCCATAGATTTCACCCCTCTTCACGGTGAGGTCCAGGCGGTCGACCGCAAGATGCTGCTTGTAACACTTGACGAAGCCGGACACACGGACAACCACCTCCGGTGACGAGGCAGCGGGCTTCGTCATCGAGGTTTCGACCAGGCCACGTCGTCCTTCCAGCGGATCACCGCGTCCGCCGGCAGACCCGGCGTCAGCCGATGGTCAGGATTCTCGGTGAGATAGAGCCGAACGGCATAGATCAGCTTGACCCGTTCGTCCGGAGTCTGGACTTCTTTCGGCGTGAATTCCGCTTTCGAAGCGATGTACCGGACCGTCGCCTCGAACGACCGGTCGGAAAACGCGTCCGTATGGATGCGGGCGGGCAAATCGAGGCGGACTTTACCGATTTGGAGTTCCGGAACATAGACCTGCAGGTAGAGGCGGTCGAGATCCACCAATTCGAGCAGGGGCGCGCCGGTTGCCACGACCTCTCCGACGTCCACCATCCGAGTGGTCACCGTGCCGTTCGTCGGAGCCACGATCGTCAGATCGTCGAGTATGCTACGGGCCTCCGCGAACGTCGCATCTGCTTGGTCGCGTTGCCGTTCGAGCGCCGCGACCTCCGCTTCTTTCGATCGTATTCGTCCCCACCCCAATTCGGCCTGCGCGAGTTCCTTGCTTGCTTGGTCAAGGGCGGCTTTCGCCACGGCAATCTCCGTGACAGCCACCTTCCAGCGCGCCTCAGCCTGATCCACCTGCTGCTGCGACACCGCCTGCTCGGGAAGCAGGGCTCGGATGCGGTCGGTGTCCCGGCGGGCTTCATATTCGACCGCCTGTGCCTTCCGGATGACGGCGCGCATGCTTGCGACTTTGGCGGCCACTGCTTCGATGCTCAGAGGCACTTCGAGGTTCAGGACCGCAAGCGCGGTATGGGCCGCTTCCACCTGCGCCATCATGCTGTCCACCAGCCGTGCCGCCTGATCGACCTTCGCTCTCGTTTGGGCGTCGTCCAGCCGGATCAGCACGTGGCCTTTGTGAACCTGGCTCCCTTCGCGCGCCGCCAGGTCTACGATGCGCCCGGGAAACTTGCTGGAAACGGTGACGTGGTCTCCTTCAATCCGCCCATTGGCCTGGATCAGTCCCTCTGGGAGGCCGTCCTGCCACACCAGCCGATCGAGGATCACGTATCCGGCGATCAGCACCGACGCGAGGACGGCCGCCGCAATGGTCGAGGTCCGAAGGGTCACGACTCAGTGGTCTCCGTACCGGTCCATCCACTTGCGAAGGTGCTCCACGGCTTCGGCCTTCTGTTCAGGCCGCAAGGTCGCATGCCATTCCGCCAATTTGGGCAACACGCGCTGCATCAGGCGGGTCTGTCCCGCCTGGTGCTGCTCAAACAGCCGGGCCAGTTTGGCCTGATCCAGCCGGTCACTCTGGACCTGAGCGATGACCTCTTCCATGGTCGCCTTGCGCTCCTTCTCCGACTCCGCGCGTACGGCCATCGCTTCGTCCTTCACGGCGGCCAGCTTGGCCTTCTGTTGTTCATCCAAGTCCAGATGTTTAGCGATCTTGCCCGTCATCCAGTCGGCTCGCTCCGTCGGCGTATGGTGTCGGTGACAACCGGCACCGACAAGCGCCCCGGCAATGACCAGCGTCCCGATCGCCGCCCTGACTGTGCTGTGCATCCTCATGCTGCCCTCCTTGGTGATTGGTGTGATATACGAGCGACTCCTCCCCTCACATTGAATCAGGAGTCGGATGTGACATGGTAGGGGACCCGACCATTATTCCCTAGGGCGAGAGAGGCCCAGTTTTTTGATTTTCGAGGTGAGGGTGGTGCGCTTGAGGCCCAAGCGAGCGGCAGCCCCATCCGGCCCGCCGATCACCCAATGCGTGTCGCGCAAGACCCGCAGGACCTGCTCGCGTTCCGCCTCCTGCAGGGTAGGGCTCGGCGCCGGAGGCTGCCGCGCCTCAATTTTGAGTTCCAAGAGCGGCACCTGCAAGTGGGTTCCCTGGGTCAGAATGACCGCGCGCTCGACCAGGTTCTCCAGCTCCCGGATGTTCCCCGGCCAGTGATAGCGGGAGAGGGCCTCC
Source organism: Nitrospira sp. ND1 (assembly GCF_900170025.1). Taxonomy (NCBI): domain Bacteria; kingdom Pseudomonadati; phylum Nitrospirota; class Nitrospiria; order Nitrospirales; family Nitrospiraceae; genus Nitrospira; species Nitrospira sp. ND1. The sequence continues at coordinate 1,868,566 of NZ_FWEX01000006.1, forward strand.
AACGTCGGCCCGGGAATCGTTTCGATGTGCTTCTTCATGCGGGCCGCATAATGCTGCGTGAAATAGCGCACAAGCACCGGAATATCCTCACGACGCTCACGGAGCGGCGGCAAGGTAATCGGAAACACGTTCAGCCGGTAGTACAAATCGCTTCGGAACTCACGGTCCTCCACCAGCGTGGCCAGATCCCGGTTCGTGGCCGCGATCAGCCGGATATCCACGTGCACGGTGCGTGTGCTGCCGAGCCGTTCGAATTCCTGTTCCTGAAGGACACGGAGCAGCTTGGACTGCAGCTCTAACGGGATTTCTCCCACCTCATCCAGAAAGATCGTCCCGCCGTGCGCCAATTCGAACCGGCCGACTTTCTGGGCAATGGCCCCGGTGAATGCCCCCCGTTCATGCCCGAACAGCTCACTTTCCAGCAGCCCGGTCGGAATCGCGGCGCAGTTGAGCTTCACGAAGGTCCGCTGGTTCCGTCCGCTGAGCCGGTGAATCGCCCTGGCAATCAGTTCTTTCCCCGTGCCGGTTTCGCCCTGAATCAACACGGTCGCCTGGGTCGGCGCCACGATTTCGACTTGCCCCAATACCTGCTTCAGCACGCGACTGTCGCCGATGATGTCGTCGAACTTGTGCTCAAGGCGAATTTCTTCTTCCAGATACAACTTCTCTTTGGTCAGTCGATCTTTGAGTTCGGTGATCTCCTGATAGGCCAGGGCATTGTCCACCGCGAGGGCGATCTGTCCGGCCACCTGACTCAGAAACTCGACGTCCTGTTCGCCGAACGCCTGCTCCTGCCGACTGGCCAGATTGAGACAACCGATCACGCGGTCATGCGACAACAGGGGCAAGGAGCACATGGAGTGGAAGCCTTTCATGACCAGCAGCTGAGGCACGGCGTGCGAAAACGCCTTCAGGTCAGGCCGATTGTTGGCGACCGCGGGGCGCCTCCGCTCCAACGCCAGGCCGGCCAGAGAACCGGCAACATCGGACACTGCCCCCTCGGTCAACGCGCCCTGGTTTTCAGGAAAATCCAAGGCATGGAGGCGGACGCGGCCGTTCTTGCCGTCGCACAGAATCAGGCTGGCATACTCTTGCGGCACCATCTCGCGCAGACAGAGACTCACTGCGCTGAATACATCCTGCAGATCGAGTTTGGACACCATCGTATTGGTCATGCGAAGCAGTAGACTGAATCGATCCCGCTGCCGTTCCACATCTTGCCTGGCCGCCGCCGCCGCTTCGCGGTTGAGCACATTTTCAACGGCCACGGCCACCTGCCGGCCGATCTGTTGCATCAGTTCAAGATCAGAGACTCTGTACGCATCTTTCTCCAGGCTTGAAAATGCCAACGCGCCCAATTGGCGAACGGCGGAGGTCAGGGGCACCAGACAGCAGGACTGCACGGCATCCTCGCGCATCAACGCGATGAGCTTCGGCCACCGATGTTCTTCAGCCAGATCGCTCAGGATGACCGGCTGCTGAGTCTGCCACACCAGACCGGCCGGCGTGTCGGAGGGATGAGATTCCTGACCGCCGATAATGTCGGCCGGGACGTTCGCTCGCAACACATGAAGCCGCATCATGTCGCGTTGCGCATCGTAGAGGGAGAGGCCGACAAAGTTGACGGGCACAAGCAGCGGCAGCAGGCGGGCGAGATCCTGCACCAACCCCTGCAAGTCAGCATGGCTCGCAATGGCTTCCACCACCTGCAGCAGAGCGCCATATCGCGCACTGTCTACCTGAATGGTCCCTTGGGGTAACCGGTCGTCCATCGGGGTTAGTATGCCTTCCACCTCAGCGTGACTCAACGACTGCATGGTCCGTTCTGATCAGAGGCCGTACGAACTGACCGACTTAGTAGCCCGCAAATGTTTCGGTGCGAATATCGCTGTCGTCGATGTCGGCGCCTTTCAACATCGTGCGCAACGCGCCGACCATACCCGGCGGGCCGACCACGTAGTAGATCGGCTTCTCCACGTTCACGAGATGTTTGGAGAGCAGAGCCGCGTTGAGATACCCCGTCTCGCCCTGCCAGGGACGGGAAGATTTCGCGGGTTCGGTCATGGTGCCCACAAAGCGATAGTGAGGATTCTTGTCCTGCAAGGCTTGCAGCTCATCCAGGAACGGCGCATCCTCCGGTCGCCGGTTGGAGTAGAAGAGCACCATGGGGTGCGGCGACCGTTGCATCGCCGCCTGCACCACCATGCTGCGGAATGGTGTGATCCCGATCCCGCCGGCCAGAAACACGGCGGGGCGGGTCTGGTCGGCATGCAGCACCAATTTTCCGAACGGCCCTTCCATCCGGACGGTTGAGCCGAGCGGCATACGTTGCAGTTCGCGCTTGAAGGCGGTATCGCGGAGCCGGGTGGCCACCATCAGGGTCGATTCCTGCGGTGCGCTCGCGATGGAAAAGGCCCTGGTGTAGCCCGCCGCATCGGTCTCAGAGGGCTGGGGCAGCGTCAGGTCGACAAACTGACCCGGCGTGAAGGCAAACTGCGTCGGCTTGTCGAAGTAGAACGCCATCGTCCCTTCCGCCACCAGCCGCCGCTCTGTCAGCGTGATCGAATACCCGTTCTCGCTCGCCGCCTCACCCATGCTTCACCTCTTGTGTCACACGCTGCACGCCGGTCAACCGGGGACTCAGAGCGATTTGTGGGTCCCGTCGCAAAACGGAGGATTCTTGGTGTGCTTACACTGGCACAAGGCCACGGTTTTCTTTTCGGTTGTCGTGAACTCCATGGGCGTGAAACTGGTTCCCTTGTGAGAGCCATCACAAAACGGTTGCTTCTTCGAGCGCCCGCACCGGCACCAATAGTGCGTGCCTGCTTCCAACTCCAACACGGCCGGCTGCTTCGCTGCAATGACTGGTTCTTCCATGGTCTGCCCTCCTGTTTAACCGAATGATTTCACTTCCGCACACATTCTTGCACCGCCGGGCTCCGATCACTTACACGCATCAGAGGCAAATCTCCTGCCATCTCCAGCAGGCGAAGGGCTCGCTCTGCCACTTGCGGCACAACGAGTATCGGCACCGTTGAGGAGAAATGCGCCAGCTTCCACCTGCGTCCTGCCGCAGAAAGGGACACAGGTGATCCAGCCCGGCAGGTCTTGGCCAGGCCTAGCAAGCTGCGGAAACACTCGAATGTTGCGCAAGACGTTATGATCAACTCGTGCGCCGTGTCGGTATCAGAATCACCCGCAGGATGCGCAAAATGGCCGTCCAGCAAGGCCGCAGCGAGCGAAGAGGCGAATCGTACTCGTGCGGTACGGTGAGCCGCGAAGCGATGCGAGAACGCCGCTCGCGGTCTTTTTCCGCATCCTGCTAGAGCGACAGCGGCTTGATGGGCGCAAGGACGGCCGACGGATTGTTTTTCCACAAGGCTTCGTCCGCATCCACGTACAGCTCGACCTCATTGCCGTCCGGATCCCGCAAGTACAAACTCTGACTCACCGTGTGGTCACTCATCCCGTCGATGGAGACGCCGGCGGATTCCAACTCCCGCTTCGCCGCCCTCAGCTCATCGAGGCTGTCGCCGACTTTGATGCCGATATGATAGAGGCCTCGACGTCGCCCGGATGGAGGACCCGGCGCATCGCCCACTTGAATCAGCAGCAGCTCATGGTGCGTGCGGCCGGATGTGAGCGCCGCCGCAGCGCCATTGAAAATTCTCCCCACTTCCTGGAATCCAAGCAGATCGCGATAAAATGCCAGCGACCGTCCAAGATCTTTCACATAGAACACGACATGGCCGAGGTAGTGCGCTTTCATGTGATCGACTCCTTCCCGGGCGACGATGTCCGGAGCAGCGCCCTGACTGCCGCATGCGCCAGCACCACATCCGGCTCGCGCTGCAACGCATCGTAATAATGCCGGCCGAATCCATTCCCTTCTTCGGACGGCGTCAACATGGTCCGCACCGAGTCGATTGCCAGGGTCATCTCCGTCCGGTCCTCGATCTTCTCTTCCTCGGACAGCTCATCGATCTTCACCATCAATTGAGACAGCGGGCGCAACCAGGCGAACCACGCGTCGCCCAACACCAGCTGAAAGAATGCGCCATTCGTCTCTATCCGCCCATGCACGCGCTCATAGGAGACCCGTTCGCTGTCCAGCAACGCCTTGTGCAGACGCAACAATGACCGCGACAGATTGCCCAGGTGTGTGCGCATGTGATCCTGACCTGACATGATCCCGCCTCCTTGCGAATCCGCCCTGCTTATCCCGTCGGTTCACTATCCAGTTGATGCGCCTTGCGGCCACCCCGCGTGAGCGGCTGCATCGCCAGCTGCCCCTCCACCATGAGCCGCGCCATCTCCGCCGCGCGGGCGACGAGCGCCTGAGCCCCCTCGCGCAACTCCCGGCTGTTCTGCACCTCGCTGTTGTTCCGCTCCATGTCCTCCGCGCTCCATCCGCGCGAATGGGCGATAAACGGAAACTGCGGGAACTGGCAACCGACTTCCGCGAAGAAGGTCATCAGTTGACCGGCGACACCCTGGACATTGTCCTGTCCACCCATGATGATGAACGCGGCGACTTTATTTTTGAGCAGGTGCCGGTTGGCGATCGTCTCCTGGTTTTGAATGCAGTTCATCCGTTCGACCATTTTGTAATAGAGACTGCTGGCTCCGCCCCATCGGATCGGGGTGGATACCAGAATCACATCCGCCCAATGCACCACGGCTTCGTACACCCGGTCCATTTGATCGGTCGGATCCATCTGCGTAATCGAACAGGGCCAGGTGCAGGCTTCCGCCGACTTGGAATAAAACCCTTCACAGGCCCGGAACGAGAGGTCCCGTAGCTTGATCAGTTGCGTGTCGAGCTGCAGGCGTTCGCGCGCATACGCGAGTGCCTCCTCCAGCAGGGCATCGGAGGCGCTGAAGCGCGGCTGGTCCGCCGTCATCGCCGTCGTGGCGATGCCCAGTACACGAATGGGACCGTCGGCTCGAACGATCGGGCGCGCCAGCGGGTGCGATGGTTTCGGGAGCTTCTGTCTCTTCGTGACCGGAGTCAGATCGGCAAAGACGCGCCCATCCTCTACCTTCACGGCATAGGTCGCAACCTGATCACCTTCATATCCAGGCTCGCCCCGGCCGGTGCGATGGTGAAACTTCCAGTAATGCCAGGGACAGACGACGTAGTCGCCGTCGAGCCGTCCCTCACCCAGCGGCCCGCCGATATGATTGCAGACCCCTGAAATCGCCGCGAACCGGCCGTCCTTATAACTCAATGCGAGCGTTGTCTGGCCGCAGACGATCTGCTGGAGGGGGCGCTGCTTGAGTTCATCGACCGAACCGATCTCAGTCCATGTCGCATCCGGCATGTCGAGTTCCTTCAGGCGTCAGCCACACATCCGTTTGTCACAAGCGCTTCTCTTCCAGATCGTACACATCGAAATACACGTAGACGGGGCGGTGACTCGGCACATATTTCGGGATGTAGTCTTCCATATAGGCTTGCACCTGCGGGGCCATCTCGGAAAGACGCAGGTCCCGCATCTTGTTGTTCCACTGAATGATTGCCTGCTGGTCCTGTACCTTGCTCTGAGCCTTGAGCCAGGCGGCCAGTTCCTCATCGTTCGCCCCGGTGGCTACGACCTCCTTGAATTGCTCCGGCGTAATGCCCGTGAACGAGAACAACAGGCCGGCCAACGAGCAGGGCCAATAGTTATAGTCCCCGTTGATGCCCAGGAGAAACGCCCGGCATTTATCCGCGCACCGCGCGCCGATGACATAACCTCCCAGCATTTCCCGCGGGCTGCGAGGATAGGTCTTGGTGAGATCTTTCGCAAGCGTTCGCACCTTCTCTAGATCAGGCATTCTGTCACTCCCTTCCTTGCCGAACACGCGAGGGCTTGGAGAATGTGATTCCCGCCTTCTGGACCTCCTGATAGGGGAGGAGCCAGACCAGGGACTCGTCCGATAGATCACCGACCTGAATGCGGTTCCCCCAGGGGTCACGGAAATCGCAGCGGAAATGCGGCTCCATCCTCAGCTTGTACTTCCTGGTGAGCTTGCGCCGGACTTCTTTGATCTGCTCCGCATCACGCACCATCAACCCGAAATGCTTCACGCGATCCGGCTGCAGTTGCTCGACTTCAAAAATCGCCATGAATTGATGTTCGCCCAGTTTGCACCAGGCCGCGCCTTCTCCACCGCGCAACATCTTGAGTCCGAACACGTCTGAATAAAACTTCACGGCCTTCTTGGCGTCGGTGACTTCTATGACGATGTGGTTGCATCCATACACTTGAACCGGCATCGCAGGACCTCCTTACCCCGTAACCTGTTTGATCGCAGAGACGAACGTCTCCACCGGCTGGGCACCGGAGAGCGCAGCCTTTCCATTCAGCACGAAATAGGGAACCCCTCTGATGCCCAGCTGATGGCCGTGGGCCTCCTCCTGCCGCACGGCATCGACGCCCTCCTGAGCGTGCAGCAGACGGACGACTGCTTCTCCATCCAATCCGGCCCGGACGGCGAGGGAGACCAGTATCTCAGGTTGCCCGATATTCAGTCCCTCCGTGAAGTACCCGTGGAACAGTTCTTCAACCACCTCATCCTGACGGCCCTGTTGCTGAGCGAACCGGATCAGTCGATGGGCATCGAACGTGTTCGGTGTTCGCGCAATCCGGTCGAACACGAACTCGATGCCCACACTCGTTCCCACTGCTGCCACGCGATCCTGGATCGCCTTCATTTCGCCGGGCCCGCCGAACTTCGCTTCGAGATACACCCGGCGATCCATGCCGGCCTTGGGCATGGTCGGATTGAGCTGAAACGGGCGCCAGAATACGCGCGCCGTCGCCTGCACCTGGACCGATTCCAGCGCCTGTTCCAGCCGCCGTTTGCCGATGTAACACCAGGGGCACACCACGTCCGAATACACATCGACCGTGAGCGCCTGACCGGTCATGACAAATGCCCCATCTTTCCCGCCTGGTAGTCATGCACGGCCTGAATAATTTCGTCGCGCGTGTTCATCACGAACGGACCGTACCGGGCGATCGGCTCGGCAATCGGTTCGCCGCTCAGCACGAGGATGGTTGCATCCTGCTTCGCCTCCACAACGACCCGCTCTCCTCGCTGACCGAACAGCGCGATTTCCACTTCCTGTACCGTCTGCGACCCGTTCATCACGACCTCTCCGTGCAGCACGAACAGGGACGAATTATATCCCTCGGGCAAGTTGAGTTCAGTCCGGTGGCCCGCCTTCAACCGCAGGTCGTAGAGGTGGACCGGACTGAAGGTCTTTGCCGGACCCTTCACCGCGCGAAACTCTCCGGCGATGACACGTACCCGGCCGACTCCTCCATCGAGCTCGACCGCAGGAATCTCCGCATCGACCAGCGTCTGATATCGCGGCGCGGTCATCTTGAACGCCTTCGGCAGATTGACCCACAGCTGAATCCCCTCCAACAGGCCGCCCTGCTTCGCGAATTCCTTCTCATGCAACTCTTCGTGCACGACACCCGAGGCCGCCGTCATCCACTGCACGTCACCGGGGCCGATAACGCCGCCGCTGCCTGTCGAATCACGATGCGCCACCTTGCCGTGATACATGATGGTGACCGTCTCAAAGCCTCGATGGGGATGCTCGCCCACGCCGAGCCGGCGCGTGGTCGGCGGAAATTTCTCCGGCCCCATATAGTCGAGCATCAAGAAGGGAGACAGTTGTTCCTCGACCCCGGCGCCAGGAATCATGTTGCGCACGGGGAATCCGTCTCCGACCATATGATGAGATCCTGCCTGATAGACTCCCACAAGCTCTTTGGCGTTGATTGTCTCTGTTCGCATATCGGCCTCCTTTCTTACACCATCTCCCGCAATGCCTCTGCGAGAGAGAACGTTCCCCGCACGAGTGACTTGGGACGCTCATACCCGACGGCGCTCTTGGAAAAAGATGCGTACATCTCTTCAAACAATCCAGCCGCTTCGGCGGAGAACCCGAATGATGTGAATGTCGGAACCACCGCGCTCAACGGTGCGGCCTGAACGGCGACCGCTTGCCCGAGAATCCCGCCAAGAGCAGTGGCCACTTGTTCAGGACTGTACTCTTCGGGGCCCGCGAGTTCCACAATCGCATGGCCTACGCCGGCGGCAATCAAGCGATCTGCCGCCACACGACCGATGTCCCTGGTGAATATCATCGGCATCTTCATCTGCGACGGAATGAACGAAGGCAACAGGCCAGTTTTCTTGGCTATCCCGATACCCGATGCCCAGTTATCCATAAAGTAACCGGGCCGCAGAATCGTCACATTCCGCGCCACCGAGGTCAGCGTTTGCTCACCATATCGAGAGGCGCGAATCGGCCCTGTTCCTTCCGCCAGGTGGCCGCCGATGGACGATAACAGTACAACATGCGCAACCTCGCTCGCTTTCACGGCCTCCGCGATCCGGTCTATACGCCGCCGTTGTTCGGCCAGCCATGACGTCGCGCCATAGTTCGGCGGGATCAGCAGATATGCGCCTGATGCTCCTCGCAACGCCTTTGTCAGAGCAGCCTGGTCATCCAGCGAGGCAACGGCTACTTCCGCTCCCTTGGCTGCCCAAACGGCCCCTTTATCCGCCGACCGCACCACTACACGCACCGGCTGCTTTCGTTCCAGCACCGTCTCGGCAACTACCGATCCAGTATGTCCTGTGGCACCCAATACAACTATCATCGCCGTCCCTCCTTTTCTGTCTTACCCGAGCCGTTCCGCGATGAGCTTATCCAAAGACCATCGACCGGCTCCCGTCACCAGCAACGCGGCGGACAACCCGATCATGAGGAGGTGATACTCGTATCCTTCTCCCTGTTGCTGCCCAAACCAATTCATAAAAAATCCGACCGGCAAGTGCACGGTCAGAATGGCCCCCAGCATGATCACGATAAAGCTGGCCGCCGTGAATCGCGTCAACAGACCGGCCAATAACCCCAGGCTGCCGAAAAATTCCCCCATGATAACCAGAAATGCGACGATCCAGGGTAGCCCCATTTTCTGGGTAAAAAAACCCATCGTCCCGTCGAACCCGAATCCACCGAACCAACCCAGCAACTTTTGAGCCCCGTGCGGCAACATCACCAACCCCAAGGTCAGCCGCAAAATCAAGCCGGACCAACCGTCGTCTGTATTGAATAGTGCTTTCATTTTCGTACCCTCCCGTGATCGACCATTGACCGCCTGACTCTGCCCACCGCTCAGATCGCCCGGCGAACAGCCGCGCGGGCCGACGCCAGTATAATAGTTCTAATTAGAACTAAGTCAAGAGCAAATATTCCCCCTCAGCCGGAAGGACACCTATTCTTACAGATCAGTCAGTTGTGGTTATAGGGACATACGCGACGGGTCACAGGCCTCTCAATGACCTGCCGGGACGGGGGATTGCATCGAAAACTCTGGGGAACAACCGAGAGCTCGTGGACTCTCTCGGGAAAGGAGGGAGGGAGGAAGAGAGGTGTGAGGGACGAAGCTGCTTATTTCCTTTGCTTGATCGCGCGCTCGACTTCGCGGCCGGCTTCACGGGCTTTGATCGATTCGCGACGATCGTATTGTTTCTTCCCCTTCGCCAAGGCTACCTCCACTTTGGCGTGGCCGCGCTTCGAAAAGTAGATGCGCAAGGGGACGAGCGTGAGGCCCTTCAGCTGGGTTTTCCCGATCAGTTTGTTGATTTCTTTGCGATGCAACAGCAGCTTTCGCTTGCGGAGCGGGTCGTGATTCATCAGATTGCCGTGCGAGTAGGGGCTGATGTGACAATGCTGCAAGTAGACCTCGCCGTCATCCACCGAGGCATAACTATCCTGGAGGTTCACGCGACCTTCCCGCAACGACTTCACCTCAGTCCCCCTCAGGATGACCCCGGCTTCGAACTTCTCTTCGATGAAGTAGTCGTGATACGCCTTGCGATTGGTGGCGACGACTTTGTACTGGTCTTCTTTGTCGTGCGTTTTCGTCATCTCATACTAGCCCACATGATGCATGAGCGCTTCTGCTGCAATCGCGGGTTCGCGGCTGCGACAGGCCTGTCGGCTGGCGGGCTCGCCGCTCGGCCGGTCGACATCCTGTTCAAGGATGCCTCCCTTCCTTACGGCTCCACGCGCCCGTCTCGCTTCGCGACTCCGCACTTTCGCGACGAACCATCATGCATCCTGTGGGCTCGCGCGAGCTATTTCCTTCGGGCACATTTTGTTATCATACCACCATGCGTGGACAGAGCAGACTCGACTCATTCAGTTCTATCTTAGCCGGTGTCGCCCACAGGCTGGGATTGGAGAGCAAGATGTTCGAAGCGCGCCTGCGGCGCCAATGGCCCGACATCGTGGGCGAGCCGATCGCGGCCCACACGCGCCCCGATCAGGTCCGGTTCAAGAAACTCTACGTCCTGGTGCACAACTCGGTGTGGCTACAGCAACTCACCTTCCTCAAACCGGTCCTGCTGGAGAAGGTCAATGCAATGGCGGGCCAGCCATTGGTGACGGAAATCGTCTTGCGCATCGGAGAGTTCACCGCAGACCATTCATCGACTGCCGAATCGACTACTGACCCCGAACCGCTTGCAATTCAACCGTCGCCCCAGTTACTCCAAGAAATCACGCTCCACGCTCAGGGCATTCAGGACCAAGCCCTGCGTGAACACCTGGTCACTCTCATGGCGCAGGCGTTGAGTCAGCCGGAGTCGCCGCCGCGTTCCGCACGACGGTCCCCTTAAACAACTGCCGCGAATAGGCCGCGGTGGCCGCGCTGTCTTTCCCTCTGCGAACGGGCCCGATGCGGCCTTCCTCTTCCTGTTCATCGAGCCGGTACAATCCGCGTACCGATCCCTCAAACCCGTCCCGCACCGTGGCATCGTCACCCGTCACGTACTTATGCAGCACCTCCGGCTCCGTCCAGCCCTCATCGGTGAAGATGTAAATCGCAATATGCTGATAACGCCCCTTGGGATCATCCAGGGTGGTGGGCTGGATTTTCATGCTGCCGAAGTTCCGGTTTTCCGCGCCGACTTTCCGGAATCGCTCGATCAGGGTTTCGATCTCAGTGTCGCTGGTCCAGGACGGCACATGCACCGCTACCACCGTGCGCTCCTGGGAGCCGATGCTATAGGGGGGAATCGACCGATCCGGACGGCTGAGAAACATCCCGCCCCAGATCAAAGCAAAGGAGCCGAACAGGACGCCCAGCGCCATTTTGACCACGGTGTCCAGCGGACGCTTGGCCGGAGTTCTGGTCGGAGCCCCGGCCGATGGCGGAGTTGGATGGTTCATAACCACGGTGGGGGGAGCCGCTTGAAACCGGTGCGGCTCCAAGGAGTCATGACTCGCCCTCTTCGGGCACTCCTTCTTCGCGTTCGACCAGTCTCACGACGGCGACCACACGATCCTCATCTCCATCCATATCGAGCAGGCGGACACCTTGGGTGTTGCGCCCGATTTCACGGATGTCGTCCACCTTGCAGCGCAGCACTTTGCCCTGCGCCGCCATCAACATGATCTCATCCTCGTCACGGACCTGGAGGAATCCGACAGCCGGCCCGTTTCGCTCGGTCGTCTTGACGCTGATGATGCCTTTGCCGCCGCGGCCCTGCACGCGATATTCATTCACCGGTGTCCGTTTGCCGTACCCGCCTTCGGTCACGGTGAGGATCGCGGTGGTCGAATCGGGCGTGATCGTCTCCATGCCGATGACTTCATCGCCGGGCTCAAGGGTGATTCCGCGCACTCCGTGGGCCGTGCGTCCCATCGCGCGCACATCTTCTTCCTTGAACCGGATGGTGATGCCCTGCTTCGTGCCCAGCAGAATCTCACGCTGGCCGTCGGTCAGGTCCACACCGATCAGCTTGTCGCCCGCATCGAGCGAGAGCGCAATGATGCCGCCCTGGCGCGGATTGCTGTAGGCCGACAGTTCCGTCTTCTTGATGACGCCCAGCTTCGTCCCCATGATGATAAAGCGATCGGCACGGAACTCTTTCACCGGCAGCGAAGCCGTGACCTTCTCATCCTTCGAGAGGGCCAGGAGGTTCACGAGTGCCTTGCCCTTCGCGGCCCGGCTGGCTTCCGGAATTTCGTGCACTTTGAGCCAATAGACCTTGCCGGCATCGGTGAAGAAGAGCAATGAGTCATGCGTCGAGGCCGTAAAGAGCGTTTCGACGAAATCCTCCTCCTTGATGCCCATCGCGATCTTGCCCTTGCCGCCGCGCCGCTGCGCCCGATAGAGCGTGACGGCGTTCCGCTTGATATACCCGGCATGGGAAATCGTCACGACCACTTCTTCTTCGGCGATGAGGTCTTCGAGCGTCAGCTCGGCCTCTTCCTTGACGATCTTGGTGCGCCGTTCGTCCTGATACTTGTCCTTGATCTCGATCAGTTCGTCCTGGATGATCTTCCGCACCAGGGCCTCGCTGCCGAGGACCGAGCGCAGATACTCGATGGTCTTCAGCACTTCGCGGTATTCTTCGACGAGTTTGTCGCGCTCCAGTTGCGTGAGCCGCTGGAGGCGCATTTCGAGAATGGCGTTGGCTTGGATTTCCGACAGCCGGAACTGCTGCATCAAACCCGTGCGCGCCACATCCGGAGATTGCGAGCGGCGGATCAGCGCGATCACGGCATCCAGATTATCCAGCGCGATCTTGAGACCTTCGAGGATATGGGCGCGTTCTTCCGCCTTACGCAAGTCATAGGCCGTTCGCCGCACCACCACTTCGCGCCGGTGCTCGACAAAGGCTTCCAGGATGCGCTTGAGATTCAGCACCTCCGGCCGGTTGTTGACGAGCGCCAGCATGTTGACGCCGAAGGTGGTCTGCAACTGGCTGTGTTTATACAGGTTGTTCAACACCACGAGCGGAATCTCGTTGCGCTTCAGCTCGATCACGACACGCACACCCTCGCGGTCCGACTCGTCGCGGATATCGGAGATGCCCGTGACGCGATCCTCCTGCGCCAGGTCGGCGATCTTTTCGATGAGTTTCGACTTGTTCACCTGGTAGGGAATTTCGGTCACGATGAGCCGTTCACGGTCGGTGCGCTCGTCCGTCTCGATGGCGACCTTGGCGCGAACCGTCAACAGCCCGCGTCCCGTCTCGTACGCATCCTTGATCCCGGAGGTGCCGTAAATGAACCCGGCGGTCGGGAAGTCGGGCCCGGGAATCTTCTTCATCAGCTGCGGGATGGTGACGTCGGGGTTCTCCAGCAACAGGAGCAGTCCCTCGATCACTTCACCCAGATTGTGCGTGGGAATGTTGGTCGCATACCCGACGGCGATTCCACCGGCGCCGTTGACCAGCAGATTCGGCACTCGGGACGGCAGGACCAACGGCTCGACACGGGATTCATCGTAGTTGGGGCCGAAATCGACCGTCTCTTTTTCGATATCCGCCAACAGCTCTTCGGCCAGCTTGGTCAACCGGGCTTCGGTGTACCGCATGGCGGCGGCGGCGTCGCCGTCCATCGAGCCGTAGTTGCCCTGTCCGTCGACGAGCATGTAGCGCATATTGAAGTTCTGCGCCATGCGCACAAGGGTGTCGTAAATCGCGGAATCGCCATGGGGGTGGTAGTTACCCATGATCTCGCCCACGATCTTGGCCGACTTTCTGTACGGCCGGTTCGCGGCCAGACCCATTTCGTTCATGCCGTGCAGAATGCGCCGGTGCACCGGCTTCAATCCGTCCCGCACGTCGGGGAGTGCGCGACCGACGATCACGCTCATGGCGTAATCGAGGTACGACGAGCGCATCTCGTCTTCGATCGCAATCTGTCCTAGTCGTTCATCTGGCGGCATCTACCCTCCACGGATGCTGAAAATGTCCCTCGGCTTCGTTCTCGGCTCAAGAAGGTCCTCAACGTACCCCTGAGGGTACGCCTCCGGTCCTCTCTCGCCTGCGGCCTTGCCGAAGCGCCATTTTGAGCATCCTCCGAATTCACACAACCAAGTTGTCGTCTTCGCAATCAGGACCAGCTATACGTCCAAGTTCCTGACTTCCAGTGCATGTTGCTGAATGAAATTTCGGCGGGGTTCCACTTCGTCTCCCATCAGGATCGTGAAAATCTCATCCACGCCGGTCATGTCTTCCAGCTTGACCCGCAGCAGCGTCCGCTTTTCAGGATCCATGGTGGTTTCCCACAACTGGCCGGGATTCATCTCACCAAGACCTTTGTACCGCTGGATGTTCAACCCCTGCTTGCCTTCTTCCAGGATCGCTTGCACCAGCTCGGCCGAGCCGTTCTTATGGACTTCGGTTCCCTTAATCTTGATCTTGTACGGCGGCTTGCCGAGGCCCATAGCCGAGGGCGCCTGTTTCTGGAGCTCGCGGAAGTCGGCGGACCCGACCAGCTCATGCGTCACGTCGAGTTGATACGCGATCCCGCCCGTGGCGACCTTGCATACCAACTTGCTGGATTGATGTTCTTCGTCTTCCAGGATGTCGACGGTCGGTTCGGCCTTCGGGTAGACGAGCGTCAGCGTGGCCTTCGCATTGGCGACGATCGTGGTCAACGCGGCCTGATCCTTCAACGCCTCGCGCGTTAACCCCGGCTCGTCGACAAATATCCGCAACATATTGGCTTCGTGATGTTTCTTATTCACCTTGTGCAGCAGGCTTTCGAAGGCGATCAACTTCTTGAGCGTCGGCAGCAGGCGGCGGCCCGACAGGTACTCCCGCCCGTTCTCAAGCGCCACTTCGACTTCTTCAACCGCCAAGTCCGCGAGGTATTCGTTCATCGCAGGCTCATCCTTGAGATACCGCTCCGTCTTGCCCTTCTTGACCTTAAAGAGGGGAGGCTGGGCGATGTAGATGTAGCCCCGCTCCAGCAGCTCCGGCATCTGGCGGAAAAAAAAGGTCAGCAGGAGCGTGCGGATGTGGCTGCCGTCCACGTCGGCATCGGTCATGAGCACGATCTTGTGATAGCGTGTCCGTGCAATGTCGAAGGCTTCCTTGTCCGGCTTGTCGGAATCCTCTTTCTTGCGGCCGATTCCGGTACCGAGCGCCAGGATCAACGTGCGGATTTCGTCGCTGCTGAGCATCTTGTCGAAGCGGGCTTTCTCGACGTTGAGGATTTTTCCTTTGAGGGGAAGAATCGCCTGAAACTTCCGGTCGCGGCCCTGCTTGGCAGACCCGCCGGCGGAATCACCCTCGACGATGAAAAGTTCGCTCAACGCCGGATCCTTCTCCGAACAGTCGGCCAGCTTGCCGGGCAACGACCCGCCATCCAAGGCGCTCTTCCGGCGAATCAGGTCCTTGGCTTTCCGGGCCGCCTCGCGGGCACGCGCGGCATCGATCGCCTTGCCGATGATTTTGCGGGCGACCGGCGGGTTCTCTTCGAAGTAGGTGCCGAGGGCGTCGTTCACAGCCGCCTCGACGATGCCCTTCACCTCGCTGTTGCCGAGCTTCGCCTTGGTCTGCCCTTCGAACTGCGGATTCCGCACCTTCACGCTGACAACCGCGGTCAAGCCTTCCCGCACGTCGTCGCCGCTCAACGATTCGGTGTCTTTCTTCAGGAGATCGTTGGCGTTGGCGTAACTGTTGATCGTGCGGGTCAGCGCAGCCTTGAAGCCCACCAGGTGGGTGCCGCCCTCTTTAGTGTTGATGTTGTTCGCGAACGAAAAGAGGTTCTCGGCATACCCGTCGTTGTATTGCAGCGCCACCTCAAGAATCAGGTCCGCGCGCTCAGTCTGCACGTAGATGGGCTTATGCAGCGGGGTCTTGGCTTCGTTGAGGTGATCGACGAAGGAGACGATCCCGCCCTTGTAATGAAAAACCTGTTCCTTTTCCTTGCGATCGTCCTTGAGCGTGATCGAGAGCCCCTTGTTGAGAAAGGCCAGCTCGCGGAGCCGCTGCGCCAACACATCGAAACTGAATTCCAGCGTTTCGAAAATCTGGCCGTCCGGCATGAACCGCACCTTCGTGCCCCGGCGTTTGGTTTTTCCGGTGACGGCTAACGGCGCCTGGGGTTTTCCACGCTCATACCGCTGCTCGAAGACTTGTCCGTCCTGCCAGATTTCCAGCTCCAGCCATTCGGACAGCGCGTTGACGACGGAGATGCCGACTCCGTGTAACCCGCCGGAGACCGTGTAGGCGCCCTGCTCGAACTTGCCGCCCGCGTGCAGGACGGTGAGAGCCACTTCGGCGGCGGACTTCTTCTGCGTAGAATGCATGCCGGTGGGAATGCCGCGCCCGTTGTCCACGACCGTGACGCTGCCGTCGATGTGGATCGTGACCTCGATCGCTTCACCGAACCCGGCCATGTGCTCGTCGACACTGTTGTCGACGACTTCATAGACGAGATGGTGCAACCCGTCGACACCGGTGCTGCCGATGTACATCGCCGGTCGCTTCCGGACGGCGTCGAGTCCTTCGAGAACTTTGATTTGATCCGCGCTGTAACTGTCGGATTTCGGCTTGGCAGAATTGTCCTGCTGGTCGTCCTTGGCCATTCAGCTCCTAGCAGGATGCTGACAATGTCCGCCGGCGGCGTGCTCGCATCGTGCAGGCCCTCCACGTACCGCAAGGGTACGCCTCGGCCCTCCACTCACTGCGGCCTTGCCGGACAGCCACGTTGAGCATCCTGTAAAAAGGCATTCCTATTGCTAAATTTTGATCGGCATCACGACGCATTTGAATCCGGGACTCTCGGCTTCCTGAATCAGGCAGGGGCTCAAGGCCGTGTCCATTTGCAACGAGACCGATTCTCCATCCATGACGCTCAATGCATCTAAAAGGTAACGAGCATTGAATCCTGTATTGAGCGCCTCACCCTCATATCGGGCCACCAGTTCTTCCGTGGCTTCTCCATAATCCGGATTGCTCGAAAACAGAGTCATGCCGCCGGGAGCAAAGGACACCTTCACGGCATTGGCCTTGTCTTTCGACAACACCGAGACCCGTCGCAACGCGCTCTCCAGCAGCCCGCGATTGACCACAATGCGCTTGCCGCTCTCTTTCGGGACCACCTGCTGGTAATTGGGGTAATTCCCCTCCATGAGGCGGGAGGTGAGGAGGAGGCCGCTCTTGCGGAAGATCATGAGATTCTTGGTGAACCCGATCAAGGGCTCTTCGTCGCCCCCCTCTTCCAGCAGCCGCCGCATTTCCTGCGCCGCCTTCTTCGGGATGATCGCTTTGATATCCTGGGCCGGCTGCTTCGCATTCGGGGTACCAACTTCGCGCTCCGCTACGGCCAGGCGATGGCCGTCGGTGCCGACCAGTCGCAGGAGCGTGGTTTTCTTTTCAGTTGTCGTCAAGCTCACGAGCAGGCCGTTCAGGATGTATCGCGCATCATTGTCGCCCGCGGCAAACAGCGTCTTGCGAATCAATTCCAACAGACCCGCCCCGGCCAGCGGCGTCAGCCCCTCGCGTTCGATGGAGGGCAACGCCGGATAATCGCCGCTCGGGAGACCAACCACCTTGAATTGACTCTTCCCGGCCTGGATCGTCGTCCAATTGTTGTCGCCGGACGTGAGTTCGATTTCACCGCTCGGCAACTCCTTGATGATCTCGTACAGCTTGCGGGCGGAAATCGTCACGCCGCCCGCTTCGAGGACCGTCGCTTTGTAGAGGCCCCGCATCCCGATCTCCAGGTCGGTGGCGACAATTTCAGCGCCGTCGTGCTTCGCTTCCAGTAAAATGTTCGAGAGGATGGGCATGGTGTTTCGTTTTTCAACGACACCCTGCACCCGCTGCAATCCCGTCAACAATTCCTCTCGTCCGATGCGTACCTTCATGGTCGGTCTCCCTCAGCGGGCCTTACGCCCTCAAGATCTGTTCTTTCAGGCCTTCCAGCGTCGTGTGCAGGGTGCTGTCGGCTTCCTTGGCCTTCGTGATCTGCCGGCAGGCGTGAATAATCGTCGTATGGTCCTTACCCCCGAACTGGCGGCCGATTTCAGGAAATGAGGCGTCGGTGAGCTCCCGGCAGAGATACATGGCGATCTGGCGCGGGTGCACCAACGTTTTGCTCCGACGGCGCGATTTCAAATCGGCAATCTTCAAATGATACTTCGACCCCACTGCCTCTTGAATATCTTCGATGGAGACAATCTTCTTTTTGTCCCCGATGAGATCGCGCAAGACGTTCTTAGCCATGTCGAGCGTGATCGTTTGCCCCGTCAGCGAGGAATAGGCCCCGACCCGCACGAGCGAGCCTTCCAGCTCACGAATGTTGTTCTTCATCGTGGTGGCCAGGAAGTGAATCACATCCTCGGGCAGCGCAATGCGTTCGTCCTCGGATTTCTTGCGCAAGATGGCGATGCGGGTCTCCACGTCCGGCGGCTGCAGGTCGGCAATGAGCCCCCATTCGAACCGCGAACGGAGCCGCTCTTCGATGTCCGGCATGTCCTTCGGAAAGCGGTCACTCGACAGGACGATCTGTTTATGGGCTTCATAGAGGGTATTGAACGTATGAAAGAACTCTTCCTGCGTCCGCTCTTTGCCCGCCAGAAATTGAATGTCGTCGATCATCAACATATCGACGTTGCGATACCGCTTACGCAGGTCGATCATCTTGTCATAACGAATAGAATTGATGACTTCGTTCGTAAACTGCTCGGTCGTCAGGTAGGCGATGCGGAGGTCGCTCCGCTCGGCCAGGTAGTTGCCGATCGCATTCAGCAAGTGGGTCTTGCCCAATCCCACACCACCATAGAGAAACAGGGGGTTGTAGGCTTTGGCCGGTTGTTCGGCCACGGCCATACAGGCCGCGTGGGCGAACTGGTTTCCTGCCCCGACCACGAAACTCTTGAAGGTATATTTGGGATTCAATTGCACGCCGCGTTTTGATCGAGACGCAACGAATCCACGCCCGGCCGTATCCGCCGGCCCACTCTCCTGTTGAGCGGGCGAAGAGGAGGGAGCCTGCTTGTGATTGACGACAAAGGACACGTCCAAGTGGCCGCCCCCTTGCGCAACGGAAACCGCTTCCGCCAGGAGATCGCGGTAATGCTCTCCTAACCACTCGCCGAAAAACTTGTTCGGGACTGCAAGATACGCCGTCGTCTCTTCAATCCGGTCGAGTACAACAGGAGTGAACCAGGTTTCAAAGACCTGCTTCGGAACCTTTTCCTGAATGTACACCAGGGCGTCATTCCACATCTAATTAGTCCTATAAACTCAATATCTTATGAATGTTCACAGCCTTATACACAGGTGTGGATAAATACATAGGAAGCCCTGGTTTTATTGATCGCTCAATGAGAAGACGCGCGCGCTTCTTGTGGACATCTGAGAGACCGGCCGACTGTTCATCTTTTCCGTGCACACGTACCCTCACCTTATCCCTGAACGCCCCCTGCCTTATACACCATCTCATCAACATGGGCTAGGCTCTTCGATCGTCAACGCCCACGGACCTCTTCGCATTCATCCACAGAACCCACATAGCCTACTCCTACTCCGACGGCTCCGGTTCTTCTCTTTATTAGGAAGATAACTAAGAGAAGAGAGCCGGATCACAGCACAATGGTTGAATCATGCTCCGCAATCAAGCCGACTAGCTCTCGATAGGAGATGATTTTTCCGGAAGCGGCGGTTGCCGCACTGCCTGATGCAGATGGAAGCACGTAAATCGGTCCGGGGAACGCCGGTGAAGACCCCACCGCCTCTTCCAGGAGGACCAACGAGCAGACGCCTGACGACACATCCGTCGATGCGGAAGGCAACAGGGATTGAGCCGGATCAGAAATCGGTCGTCGGAGTAGATACAACGTTTTACGGGCAGACATGAGATTCCATAGAAGTTAAAAGACCAATACCCGGTCGGCTGCGGCCATGGCCTGCCGGGCCGATTCAGAAGAACCGACAGTGACTGCGAATCCCTCTTGAAGCTCGGGAGCCGGGCCGGATGGAAACACCAGGAGAAACGGAATCTGGAGATGCTCGAAGGAGGGAAGATACTTTTCGAGAATCTCGATATCGACGATATCATCCGTCTCTTCCGCCAGCAGCTGAACGGCCTGTCCCATGAGAATCACCGTAATCGGGTTCTCTCCGGCAGCCAATCCCAATGCGATGCGCAAGGCCTCGACCGGACGAGCAGACGTTCGCGGGTCTTCACGAATAATCAGCACGATGGATGTAGTGGCCGCCACAGTCGTTCCTTCAGACAATCGTCTCATGTAAAAGCCAGAAACCGGTCGCAGCCGTTCACAATATTCGACAGCACGACCAGGCCGCAGAGAGAAATGCGGGAATCGAGAGCATCGGTCGAGACTCCATGCTGCTGGCATCCATAGGCGCAGACAAACAATTTTATACCTCGGCCAACGAGTTCGGTATAACGAGGGTCACGAAGATTCTTCACTCCCTCATCGATGAAATATAGATAGAGATCAGCACCTTCGGTCAGCGCCTCAGAAGCGAGCTGAGCCACCGTCTCGACGCTGGGGTGTGAGGGGGGTGTGGATAACAGGATGCCGAACTTCTTGGCGCTCATAGGAATTTTGTCTGTGGATAATCTTTAAGAGTGATTAAGAATCAATAACTTATAGATGTAAAATAGAATGCGGAGCGTACGAATTCTCGGAGGGAAAGTCAACTAGAAAAAGGGCTCTGAATTACCTGTTGACGAGCCTGGTGCGGAGGGCGGTGGCGAGGTCTGAAATCGGGATGTCTTCCTGGGCTTTTGTCTGCATATTCCGGAGGGTGGCGACACCTTTCGTCACTTCATCGTCACCAAGGAGGATCGTATAGAGAGCATTGAGGCGATCGGCCTGACGCAAGTGGGCCTTGAGTGACGCCGCACGGAAATCCATGTCAGCCGGCACTCCGGTTCGACGGAGTTCATCGAGCAGCGTAAATCCGACACCGACAGCCTGAGTGCCAAAAGCAGCGACATAGACCCGAGGAATGGCCGGCACGACCACTGTCTCCGGTAACATCAGTGCAATCCGTTCCAGCCCGACGGCGAATCCGACCGCCGGCACGGCGGCTCCACCAAGCTGTTCGACGAGACCGTCATAGCGTCCACCGGCACCGACGGCATTCTGCGCACCCAAATGGGAGCAGGTAACCTCGAATGCGGTGAGACAGTAATAGTCCAGGCCACGGACGAGCCGAGTGTTCATGTGAAACGGGATACCCACCGATTGCAGGCCGGTCGTCACGCGCTCGAAATGGTCCCGCGCTGCGGGTGACAAGGAATCGGCCAGGCAGGGAGCATCCTCGGTAGCCGATCGGCATTCCGGAACTTTACAGTCGAGAACACGTAACGGATTCGTCTCGATCCGGCGCTGGCAATTCCCGCAGAGGCGACTTTCCACACCGTTCAGAAACGCTACCAGGAGCGGTTTGTACCGGGCCCGGTCCTCCGCATACCCTAGATTGTTGATTTCCAGGGTCAATCCCGGCAGCGTGAGGTCGGACAAGAGTCGCCACAGCAGCGACATGACTTCGACATCGGCCCGCGGGTCGGCCACACCGAACGATTCCACCCCGAACTGATGAAATTGCCGCAAACGCCCGGCCTGGGGACGCTCGTGGCGGAACATCGGCCCGGCGTAACAATATTTTTGCGGCCGCGGATCGGCGGCCCGGTTGTGCTCGATGAATGCCCGGACTGTCCCGGCCGTCCCTTCCGGGCGCAGGGTCAGGGACGATCCGTCGCGATCGGCGAAGGTGTACATTTCCTTCTCGACGATATCGGTCGAGGCGCCGATGCTGCGCGCGAACAAGGTCGTGGTCTCGAAAATCGGGACGCGGATCTCTTGAAAGCCGTAACGGAGGGCCCACTGTCTGGCGGTATCTTCGATGAATCGCCAGCGAGGGGACTCCTCAGGCAGGAGATCTTTCACACCCTTAATCGCTTTAATCATGGCTCTGTTATTGGGTCTCCCGGGAGTTCGAGCGGGACTATAGCGGCGGTCCAGCGGGCAAGTCAACGCGGCAAGCTCCGTATCTCGTGAAGCGTCATCCGTATCTCGCTCTGGGCTTCACGAGCGAGAAGAGACGAGAGACGACCGTGTTGCGCCGGCCTTTCTGCGAGAGTATAGTGCCCACCTTGTAAACACGGGCGTCCACAAGTACTCTGCTCAATCACAAGCCGCTGGACTCGCTTCTCTAAGACTATGACTACTCAAGGCCGCCGTGTGATCGCCCTGGCTCCGATGCCGCCGGAAAAATCCGCCTATGCCCTCGCGCGGTATAGCCGGTCCCCGGACTCCATCGAAGAGAGCATCAAATGGGTCCACGGCCATTCCTCTGAAAAATTCTGGGAACAGTTTTATTTCGACTACGGCCATGGTTCGATCGCGGACCTGGGCCATGTGATCATTTGCTTCGAACAGATCTCCGAGCTGGCCGCCATCCGCCTGGAGGATGAACCCGTGTGGGACGGACAGGCCAAGTCGAGCCGGTATCAGAACTTTGCGTCGACCAGCTGGTTCGTACCGGATACCATTCGCGGGCAGGAGACCGAAGCGACGTATCTCGGCATTCTCCGAAGTCTCGCGACGGTCTACCGTGCCCTCCATGACCCCTTGAGCCAGTTTCTCACCGAACGGGAGCCTCGACCCGAGCACATGACCCCCGCAGCCTATCAACGGGCGATCACCGCGCGGGCATTCGATGTGACCCGATATCTGCTACCGCTGGCGGCGCAGACGAACGTCGGCCAGGTCGTCAGCATTCGCACCCTCGAAAAGCAGATTACCCGCCTGTTGTCGTCTCAGCTGCCGGAACTTCGCCTGCTGGGAGAAGAGCTGCAGGAAGCCTGTCGGAAAGCGCCGGTCAATCTCTGGGGCGAACTGTCCGGACAGGCGGCAGGCTTGGGCGAACCCATGGCGCCGACCCTCGCGCGGTATGCCAAACCGAATGTGTATCAGGCAGAGGTCTACAGCGACCTGGCCCGGTATGCGAAGGAAGCGCTGAAGGGCACCGGGTTGGATCAACCGACCGCCTGGGGCGCCGCGGAACCGGTGGACTTGATCGAGCCGCACCATCCGCTCGACGAAGTCGTCGCCACGCTGCTCTATCGCGCCTCGCAAGCCCCCTATCGAAAGATCCTCGCGGTCGTGCGGGACTGGACGGAGAAACAGAAGCAGGACACCATCGAAATCGCCTTTCAGAAACGCGGGCCGCATGACGAATTGATCAAGGAGTTCCGCAGCGGGTATGCCTTTGTGTTCGATGTGATGATGGACATCGGCGGGTGGCGCGACATGCACCGGCACCGGCGCTGCCAGCAGGTGCAGCAGAACTTCACCACGGTGCACGGGTTCGAGACACCGCCCATTCTGGCGGAAGCGGGGCTCGACCACGAATACCGCAAAGCCATGGGGCATGTAAAATCCGATATCGAACAACTCCGGAAATCGAGCCAGGAAGCGGCCATGTATGCCATCCCGTTCGGATTTTCCGTGCGCTGCCTCTTCAAGATGGACTATGCGGAAGCGGAATACATTGCGAAATTGCGTTCCGGGGTGAAGGGGCACTGGTCCTATCGCACCATCGCCTGGCTCATGAAACAGAAACTGACCGAACGATATCCCATTCTCGGCGCGCGCATGCAGGCGACTCCGCCGGATGTGCAGGACGCGCTGACGCGCTGAGCGGCGCGCCGCTTTCATCATGAGCACGCACCAAGACAGAATCGAAACGGCCCTCCTGGCAGACGACTGGGACCGGGTCGGGTATGAGGCGTCGGAATGGGCCCGCGCGCTGGAGACCGCCGGTGAAAAAGATCCTCGCCCGTACTTCGCCTTGAACGTCACCCACCTGATTCGCGGGGAATTCGCCGACGCCTGGCGGGTGTATGCCCGCGCGCTGCAGGAGACGGACGACATCGAGCGCGTCCGGGAGTGGGTGCACTCCATCGCGGATCGGCACGCCGGCAATGCTCAGACGCATCTGGTGCAGGGATTGTTTCTGGCGCAGTCCGGCCAGTCGGAACAGTCGATGGCGTCCTACAAAGAGGCCGCGAAGCTGGCTCCGCAATCGCCCTATCCCCATTATTTTCTGGCCCAGATTCACGAGCGGGCGGCGCATTTGGAGATGGCGATCAAGGAATATCGCGAGGCGGTCAAGCTCGCTCCGACATTTGCGCCGGCGCGCACGAACCTCGGCGTGGCCTACCAGGAGCAGGGGCGGCTTGAAATGGCCATTCCCCAATATCGCGAAGTGATCAAGCTGAATCCCCACGACGCGCTGGCCCATGCCAATCTCGGCTGTGCGCTTGCGGAGCAGGGCAAATTCGAACCGGCGCTGCAAGCCTACAAAGAAGCTCTACGGCTCAATCCGCGAGATGCGGAAATCCATTTCGCCCTCGGCGGAGTTTATGAGACCAAGGGGCGGACCGATCTTGCCCTCAAGGAATACCGCGAAGCGACGCAGCTCAATCCGGAACTCGCCTCGGCCCATACCGCGCTTGGTTGGCTGTTGATGGAGCAATCGAGAGCATCGGAGGCCATGGAGGCCTTCAGCAAAGCCGTGAAGGCCAACCCGGAGGAGGCCCAGGCCCTCTACGGCATCGGGAGGATTTACGCCGCCAAGGGCAAGCGGGAAAGTGCCGCCGAAAACTTCTCCAAAGCCATCCGCTTCGAAAAAGATCCCACCAAAAAAAACGCCATCATGAACGCCCTCTTCGCCAGCGGCCAGACAGGGGATTGAGCAGCCGAGGGATGTGCTTCCTTGCTCGCGGATCGCGCGCCCTTGGAAGGACCTCGATCGACGCGCGGAGGGGAAGCACATCATCTCAGCTCCTCTGGAGAGGTTATGTGGACGGTTGTTGCCCAAACCCTGGACCGCTAACAGTTCATGGCTATCCACGAATCAAGGCGACATGTCATAGCGGTAGAAACACCTTCGGGTGCTTACAAGATCTTTGCACTCGGGTACAACAAAAGGGACGGCAGTTTGTTCATAGATCTGCCGTACCTGAAGTGTGATGGTTTAGTCGGTGCCGCCACTGGAATTCGTAATGAAGCAGGTGGTCTTTCTGATCGCGACTTCATTCCTTTTGGAACTACCAAATATGGCATCAAGTTTTCCTACCATCCAGATGGGCGTACCCATTTCTCCCAAGACGGAAAGATACGCACGAATCTTTCACATAATGGTATGGCACTCTCTAAGAAAACGGGTCCCATTTGCACCATTATTGCACATCGCTTATGCGAGTTTACCCGTGTAAGCCAGCAAGATCTGCGAAAAGATTCCACCAAGAAGGGGATCTGCGCATTGATCTCATCTGTTGAGTTGCCCGGAGCAGTTTTCACGGTTTTCTTGAAATCTGAGAATGATCTGAAGTCGTCACCCTCCACGGGTGTAGGTTCTCCAGTCGGGGAGATGACAACGCCAACTGAGACCATCGCTCTCCCAGCCATTGCGATCGGACAGCCCTTGATGGACAGATGTCATGATAGGGTCCTGATAGTTGCATATCGACCGCTTAGTGTAGCCTCGATAGTCCCTGAATCATACTTGCTCTTCCAAGGTCCATACGTAGAAACTCAAGATGAGGCTATCCCTAAAGGCAAACTTGTCACCCAATCAGTTGTCTATCCAGCTTGCCTAGCCGGTGATCTTATCCGATCGATTTCATCGATCGATCTCTAAGCGACAAATCAAATTAAGAACTTGCGGATGCGGTGTAGGTAGCGGAAGGAGCTACAGAGCGCTTTATTTATGGGAGACGGTTCACGAGCGACGAGTTTTTTGGCTCACGGATGGCGCCTTGAAGGAGGGGCTTCTGCATGACCCGATTTCCAGAGGCTGTGAGTATCCGTCGCGTCTGGTCCGCTTGACCCCTCGGGAGGCATCGGCTAGGGTCCATTGCGGCCGAGCATCGGCGCAGTTTGAATTTCGAGGTCATTTCTTACCTCGAACAGATGACTCCCAGCACCCCCATCGATGCTGAGTCCTTGCTTGCCAGGGCGCGGGCGGTCCGCCGTATCCCCAAAGGCGTTCGACTCAACGATCGCCTACTCCGTGATTTCAGAGTGGGATTCTGAAGGCCTTTCCAACAGTCGTCATCTCTCCATTGCCTTTTGCCGACCTGACAGGAATGTCACAGATCAGCACCACTCGGCTGCTCAAAATTTTCTCCAGCCAGGCCGCAGGGAGTTCGGACGCCGAGGCGTACTGTTCCTGTACGTCGAGGTGGACGGACGACTGAGAACGAAGCTGGAGGGAATTTTCAGCAGCCGGTTACAGTTCCCGGATGGCGCCCTGGAGGACGGTCATCTGGGTCATGGGATCTCCGGAGGCTTGAAGCTCCGTGCGGATCTGGTCTTTGAGGTAACTGGTGTACCCGATTTTGTCGAGGAGGAGGTCGAGGAAACGCTCGGAGGACAGCAGGGTCTGAGCCTTCAGCTCTTCGATGGTCTCGTCGCTCACCGGCACATAACTGCTGCCGATGTGGAAGATGATGTTGTAGTGGCGATCTCGCCCGAGCCGTTCAAACCGTAGTCCCTTCACGTGCCGTCCTTCCTCTTACAGGCCAACGGGGGCACATTGTAGACAATCACCGGTGAGAAGACAAGGTCGGCTGCCCGGCCCGCGGGCTCACCAGCCGCGGGTTCCCGGTCTGCCGGTCAGGACTTGGCGCTCTTCTTGCCGAAATATTCGCGCCGGCTGACGGCGACATCGGAGACGAACATGACACCCGAATGTCGCTCGAACAGCGGCCGGAGCCCGGCCAGCAGCGGTTCCACCTTTTCCTCCGGCACCACCGCCATAATCATGACCAGGCTCTCCTGCTCGCTGAACATGAAATGGGCTTCACGCAGGCCATGATGGCCCTTCCCCGAGATATTGCCGATGATGGTGTAGCCGGTCGCCTCCACTTTGTCCAATAACTCGGTGACAAAGGGCCGGTGCTCACCCGACACGATGACGCGAATTTCTTTCATGGGATGCAACGTGAGTGCGGCCATGTCTCCACTCCTTTGAAAAGAGGTCTCTTCCGAGGTGATGCCGGTTGCAATCTATGTGTCACTGGGATTCCTCACGCGGCGCCAGACACCCGAGGGCATGTAGCGGTACCAGATGCCGTCCTCAGGGTCCAGCGCAGCCAGGTGCACCCACTCGTTGTGATAGAAATGTTGCAGCACTTCGTGCCGCGCAATGAGTTTCTCGATCCGCGGGCGCGAGGTTTCCACCAGCGTCAGGAGGCGCATGGGTTCATGATAGGGCAGGTCGTCGTTCATGACGGTTTGCCGGGCCAGCCCGAGCCGGAGATCGCTCCAGGGGCCCGACATGATGCCGATGCGGCCGACGACGTTGTGATAGATCTTGCTTCCGCTTCCATAGACCTCGTTGTCCACGGCCGAGAAATAATGCTCCATGTTGATCCACTGGGCGACCACTTGGGGCGCGGTCAGCAGCACTTCCAGCCAGCGGTCCGTCGGATCTTCCCGATAGTCGTACGAGTGAAGGAAGACGCGCCCGGCCAGGTTCAATCCCTTGGTCAGCTCCCGGCGGCCGATGATGAAAGTTGTGTTGCCGGACAGGCCCCATTCCGGCCGCACCTGGCTCCAGTCCGCGCTCCGTCCGGCTACATGCGCCGAGGCCTGGTTGAGAGGCAGGACAGTCCTCACATCGGGGAACCGGCTGCAGCGCTCCTGGCTGGTCAACTGCGCGGCTTCGCGTAAATCGTCGTACAGTCGGGCCACGTCCTTGCGGTGGGTCGGCGGCGCATCTTCGAGATCGAACAGGTGCACCTCGTCCGTCGTGGTATCGACCTGCCCGGCGAGGAAGTGGGTGTCTGACGGGATTTCGATGCCGCGTTTCGCCAGCCGTTCCCGCACCGGCGGACGATTGGCCATCGCCGCCAGCACGCGCGCGTTTGGTTTGCCTTCGTTTCCGCCGCAGGCGCCGCAGTCCAGCGCCGACTCGAACGGGTTGTTCTCGGTGGTGCTGCCATGGGCGCAGAAGAGCACGAGGCGGGCGAAATTTCTCACCAGGCCCATCATGCGCAGGGCGGTTTCCACGGTCAGAACCTGTTCTTCGAGCGTGAAGCCGGTCCGCGTGATCCGTTCTTTCTGGCGGGAGGCCGCGCGGCGATTGATCCGGTAGTGCCGTTGGAGTTCTTCGAGGAAGGTGGTGAGTTGGTCGGCGGAGAGATCGACCGATTTGGCCGCGTCGCTGAGGAACGGTTCCACCGGCGCATCGTCGTCCAGCGCGCGTCGCCGCAGGGCCTCGACGAATTCGGCATCAACCTGCGATCCATGCAGGCCGAGCCGGTCGCGCAGCGCTTTCCAGATCAAGGCCCGTTGTTCGGAGACCATCATTTCCTCGGTTTCGGCCGGCGCCAGTTTGTCCACCGTAAGAATCGTGGCGATGGGGGGGACAAATAACCGCCGCACCCAATTGGTCAATCGTTTGTAGAGGGCGGGCCACATCGTCTTGCCCATCATGGGCAGCGCGTAGAACCAGCCCAGCGACTCCACCATGACATAGGGGGTGACGACGTTCTCCTTGAGATCGTGCAGCAGCGTATGTCCCGCGTGGACCAGTTTCGCGCGCGACTGGTGTTTGGACACGTAGTGATCCAGATAGCTGCGGGGGATCTCCCGCACCTCGTTTTTCGCGCGCATGATGACCGGGAACTGCTCGGTCTCGTGTTCTTTGCCCCAGGCCCGATACCGGATGAAGACCGCGAAGAAACCGGCAAACCCATAGGTGTCGTTCGCGCCGGTGGATTCCAGGTGGCGGCGGAACGGCTCGGAGCGCACATCGATGCAAAAGACCGATTGGGAATGGGGCCGCACCGGCGGATGGTGCTCGGCGGAGACCGGTTGGGGTTTGACCGGCGCGCGCAGCAACATGCCGAAGAGGTGATCCTGATACCCGGCCTCGAAGGCCTTGAGCCACACCGGACCATGCGCGGATTCCGGAAAGGCGTCGATCCAATCCAGCAAGGTGCGAAGGGCCGTCAGCGGACCGTCCATCAGCAGGGCCGGAACGATCTCGAGCGCTTGGGCCAGCGTGAGCAGGCGTCGCGCCATGAGCCGCTGGGCCGCCCGTTCGCGGCGCGGTCCGAATTCGATCTGATCGTGATGGGTGAGTGGCTCCCATTCAGGGGCGAGGGCCGGCGTGCCCTGCTGACGGTGTCTCGTGTCGGCATGCAGCCGGGCGACACGGTCGGCCATGGAGGCGGGAAGTCGTCCGGCGGCCCATTCCTTGTGCATGAAGTACGCATGCGACTGCTGCGCCATGTAGGCCATCACCGCGGGATAGTCCCCGTCGATGCCCAATTCTTCCCGGCAGACTTTCTGGACCAGTTCGCGCACATACCACAAGCGCACGGCGAGAAACTTCACCAGCCCGACGGGGTAGGCCTGCTGCCAGGCATAGCCGGTTTCTTCCGCGCGCCATTTGATGAAGCCGGCCCAACCCGGGAGGGCTGCAAGTTGGAGCGACAGGTAGTCCTGCCGGAATGTCACGGGGATTGCCAGCGCGTCCAGGCAGTCCAATACGGCGTCTTCGGGATGTTCCGGCAGCGCCGCAATTTTCCGGCGGCTGTCCGCAATGCCGCACGTTGTCCATTCTTTCCCGGCCACTTGCTTCCAGGCGGCGTAGAGGCCCTGATCCCGACCCGGCATCGGCCAGGTGGCGTGGCCTTCGTCCAGAAACGCTTCGCACCATTTGATTAGTTCGCTGTTGATCAGTTCGACGATCCGGGTGCCCAGTGTCTGGTCGCACCAGTTGGAGAGGGTGAGATGATGTCCGAGAGCATCCGAATCCGCACGGACCGTGGCGGCCATCCGTTCCGCCACCGTTGGTGTGGAGAACGAGCCCAGTCGTTCGGCCAGTGCCTCGACCTGCTCCTCGTTCGGCTCACGTTCCATCAATCGATCGAGTGGTTCGTCGGTCGCGGTAGAGAGACCATGGGTCAGGCAGGCTCGCAACACTTCTCGATGGGCAATGCGGCAGGGGCCGAGATCGACTTCCTGCTCGAGCGCGAGGGCCGCCAGGGCCTCGTCGATATGGCGGACCAGAATCCTGCCTGATTTCAGATAGCGCCGATACACGTCACCGGGGAGATACCCGTTGCCGCCCAGGAATTGGTGGCCACGTCGGACCGTTTCGGTGAACGGGAGATACTCCAGGCTGTGGAGCGGATTGTGATGGACGAAGGTTCGCATCGGCCAATACTGCGCGATGACTTCGCTGGCGAGACGGATCGTGCCTCGCAGTTCCATGCGGCGGGCTTCGAGGTCTGCCGGGTCGTCGGCGCGGATCACCGGATCCATGTCCCCTCCTGCATGGCGACAGTGGCCGGGGGTGTCGGTATGTACGAGTCGAAAAAGCGCGAGGGGGCCGTACCGAGGGCCAGCAGCAACAACAGCAGCAACACCAACGAGGCGAACTCCGTCTGGCGCAAGTCGTCGTATCGCATATCCATGCGTTGCCGGCCGAAGATGAGTTGTTGCAGGAAATCGGTGTAATACCAGGAGGCTGTGAGCCAGACGATCATGACGACGGCAAAGGGCCCGGAGGGTGTAAACGTGGGCAGGAGCAACATGCCCAGGAACCCGGAAAACACGCCGAAAGGCGGCATGCCCAGCGCGGCGAGCGCCAGGAGCGCCAAGAGGGTACTGAAGCGCGGCATGGGATAGGCGAGCCCGCCGAGTGCGCGGAGATCGATATCGCCATACCGGGCCCGGATGGCATACCAGGCCAGCAGCAGTCCGCTGGCCGCGAGCCCCGCGGCGCTGAGATAGACCGTGGCTTGCATGGGGGCGGTGCCGGTGTCGGCGACATACCACCAGAGCAGGCCGAAAAACGCGAGGGCGGCGTAGGAAAGCCGCGGCAGCGGGCGCGCCTGAATCAGCGCCCGGAGCGAACCGTACACGGCGCCCGCCAATGCCAGAATCGCCACGGTGTGGAGGGTCGTGCCGGTCAGGTTCGGGAGCAGCATCAGCAGGGTATGGAATCCGACGGTCGGCAGCAGGAAGACGAGGAACGCAGGGAGATTGCCCGGTAATCCGGTCAAGGTCGCAATGAATCCGCTGTGAACGGGCAGGAGCGGCAGCAGTGTGGCACAGGTGACCAACAGAGCCACCGTCGAGGCCGGTGTCGGGAGCAACAGGGCCAGCGCAGCCGACATCATGCTCAGTCCGTAGGCCGACAGTCCCCGCCAGGTCTCCGGCGTGGCGCCGGATTGATACCGATACAGGAGGATGCAGAGCAAGCCGGGCAGTATCAAGAGCATGACGTCGTGCGCCGGCGCTTGAGCGGTGAGGATGCCAAGCCCAAGTCCCAGCAGCACCAGCGTCGTCGTCCAGGCCGAAGTATTGTCGCGGTGTAACGGTTGGCCGAGGAGCGAAAGAAACGCCGTCAGCGGGAGCAGGCAGAGAAAAGGCACACCGGCCAGCGTGTCGCCCAGCGCCCAGGGCGTCCCGATGACGACGAGCATACTAGCGACCGTCGTCAGGAGGGCTGAGGTCTTCATTCGCTGGAACGACGTGCGGAGGAGCAGGCTGAGCGCCGCGCCGAGGAAGGGAACGGCCATGAGCAGCCACGGTGTCATCCAGGTCTTGATCATGGCAGGCCTCCGACAGCCTGGGCCGCGCCGTTGTTCGTGTGGCTGCGTTGCATGGTCACGACAGCCGCTTTTCCAGGTGATGGGCGACGAGCGTCACGATCCGGCCGAACTTGAGATACAGCTGATCCAGGTAGAGGCGGTTCATGAACAGGACATAGAGACGGACGAGGAAGACGTCGATCCAACCGGGAATTTTGACCGTGCGCCCATGCGCATGCGCATAGAGATAGACCCAGCTGAGGATCGTCAGCACTGTCGTGCCGACCACCAGACTGTCGAAGAGCCGGCCCGGCAGCGCCGCGGCCTTGAAATACGACGCCACCACCTCCGGATTCGGATACAGAAAATGCGTAAAGCTCTCCACCGCAAAGAGGTATGTGAAGACGACGATGACGAGCGTGACCAGCATGGCGGCGGACACCTTCCAGGAGGCTACGGCGCGAATACGTGTCAGGGAGAGAATCGCCTGCGAGGAGGTAACCCAGATGAAGAACAGGAAAATCACCGTGCCTTGTGAATCGATCAGCGGAATGCGCAAGACACCGTGCGTGACGAGCAGGATCACGAGCGGCAAGAGCAGCGTCGTCAGGAATCCGGTGGACCAGGTGAGATTGGAGAATTCGCTTTCCTCCGCCTCGCGGTCGATTGGCGGAAACGAGGGTTCCTGGCGAGCCTTGTGGATCACATTCCCGCAATTCAGGAACACCGTGCCCTTGAACAGACCGTGGGCGATCAGATGGAACACGGCGAGGGAAAACGCGCCCAGCCCGCATTCCATGATCATATAGCCCATCTGGCCGATCGTCGAAAAGCCGAGCGTCTTCTTGATGTCGTTCTGCGTCAACATCATGGTGGCTCCCAGAATCGCCGTGAGCATGCCGATGACGAACACCACATGCAGGGTGGTCGGGCTCAGACCGTAGAGCGGGGCCAGACGATTCAGCAGGAATCCCCCGGCGTTGATGATGCCCGCGTGCAGCAGTGCGTGGATGGGCGTCGGCGCGTAGAGGGAGCGCGGCAGCCAGGTGTGGATCGGAAATTGTGCCGACTTGCCCATGGCGCCGACGAAAATCAGTAGGGTCACCGCCGTCGCGCCGTTCATCTCCCAGCCGAGGTCCGGCCAAAGGGACAGGGTGACGGGCGTGTCCGCGGCGCGGGCA
Organism: Nitrospira sp. ND1; assembly: GCF_900170025.1. Classification (NCBI taxonomy): domain Bacteria; kingdom Pseudomonadati; phylum Nitrospirota; class Nitrospiria; order Nitrospirales; family Nitrospiraceae; genus Nitrospira; species Nitrospira sp. ND1. The sequence continues at coordinate 1,901,173 of NZ_FWEX01000006.1, forward strand.
AACAATGTCTGGAACTCGAATGTGCCGTACAGCGAATAGGCCAGGACGATACCGGCCAGAAACGCCGCATCGCTGAGCCGCAACATCGTAAACGTGTTCGTCGCGCCGGACAGTGTGGCGGCATGCCCGTGGTTGTGTGCAAGCAGAAACAGCAGCCACGAGAGGATCTGCCAGAAGACAAATAACATGACCAGGTTGGCGCTGGACACCATGCAGAGGAGCACCGCGGTCGTGATACCGAGCATCCCGAGATACCGGCGATATCCGCGATCCTGATACATGTAACCCATGGAATAGCGGTAGATGAGCATGGTCACGCCGGTGATGAGAACCATCATGACCGCGCTGAGCCGGTCGATATAGAACCCGATGGGGAAGGCAAGATTGGCGACGGAGGCCGTATCGTAGAACTGGATGGTGACCGGATCTCCGGAGGTGACCGCAACCAGGGCGATGAGGGACCCGAGAAATGCCGCCGCGACGGGGAGCAGCCCGGCTCTGGCATTCTGGTCCTGCTCCGCACGGTCGCCGGTCATCACGATGAAGGCCGTCAACAACGGCAACAGCGGGACGAGCGCGAGAAACGACATGCCGACCCCATGGCACTCATGAAAAGAAAAAGGCCAGCCGACGGTCCTTGAAACAAGGAACCAACGACTGGCCTGCACTGTCCCCGGCTTTTCCCTGAAGGGAAACACCGGCAAGACCCTACTGCCTGTCTCATCACATCCATGTGGTGGGTCCGGGCCACGCGCGATTCACGGCCTCTCGGCGGCACCACCGGAAAACTACGGTAGATGTAGCCGCGCGCCTTTGTAATTGCAAGTAAAAAGTCGGCGCCGCAGGGCTTGCTGGCAAGACCGATGGGCCTGGTCGCCGGCGTCGTGCCGGACCGTTTGCCGACAGCGGTTGAAGGGGGTTGGAGTCTGCACATGGCGGTGACTATAATCGGCCGCGCGTTGTCTCGATCAACCATTCAGAAGGATCTATTGCCTGTGGCGAGCAAGGGAGAGAAGGAAGCCGCTGTCCGGACGGCCATCATCAAGTTCGAGCAGGAATTTCTGGGCCGCGGCCCGGATGAGGTTCGCGTCTTCATTGTGCGGGACATGCTTGTCGTGCGGTTGAAGGGGGTGCTGACACCCGCAGAACGCCAGCTGGCCAAAACGGCCGAAGGTATCGATATGGTGAAACGACTTCGGCAGAACCTCATCGCGCAAGGTCGGGAACGGCTCTGCGAACAAGTGATGGATCTGATCGGTGCGAAAGTGACGGCGCTGTTTACCGACATCGACACCGTGGTCGGGGAGCGCATTTTTGTCTTCACGTTGGAATCGGACATCGAAGCCAATTTCCGGTAACCCTCAGGATCACGAAGCAGGATGACAGTCCATAGTCTCGAAACCCTCACGTTCGATAACAGTTACGCGCGTCTGCCGGAGGTCTTCTACGCCAAGGTGAGCCCGACGCCGTTCTCGGCCGCGCCGTTTCTCATCAGCGCGAACCGGGCCGCGATGGAGTTGCTCGATCTCGACCCGGCGGAAGCGGCGCGACCGGAGTTCGCCGGGGTGTTCGGCGGGAGCCTGCTGATTCCCGGCATGGAACCGCTGGCCATGCTCTACTCCGGCCATCAGTTCGGTGTCTATGTGCCGCAACTCGGCGATGGCCGGGCGATCCTTCTGGGGGAAGTGACGAACGGCCGCGGGGAACGCTGGGATCTGCACCTCAAAGGCGCGGGCATGACGCCCTTCTCGCGCGACGGGGATGGGCGTTCGGTGCTCCGTTCAGCCATCCGTGAATATCTCTGTTGCGAGGCGATGCATGGACTCGGCATCCCGACGACGCGTGCGCTGTGCCTGGTCGGCAGCGACGACAAGGTCTATCGCGAACAGATCGAAACCGGGGCGACGATCGTCCGGATGGCGCCGTCGCATGTGCGCTTCGGCACGTTCGAAATTTTCTACTACCGGAAGCAGCACGAGCATCTGCAGCGGCTGGCCGATTACACCATCGAGATGCATTTCCCTGAACTTGCGCAGGCAGTCGACAAGTATACCCGTTTTTTTGCCGAGGTGGTCCAGCGCACGGCGAAACTGATCGCGCACTGGCAAGCGGTCGGCTGGTCGCATGGCGTGCTCAATACCGACAATATGTCGATCCTGGGCCTCACGCTGGACTATGGCCCATACGGTTTCATGGATGACTACGACCCCGGCTTCATCTGCAACCACTCGGACTATAACGGGCGCTATGCCTTCAACCAGCAGCCCTACATCGGACTCTGGAACCTGAGTTGCCTGGCGCAAACCCTGCTGCCGTTTGCGCCCAAGGAAGAGCTGAAAGCCGCGCTCGATGGTTACCAGACCAGCGTGGATCGGCACTATCACAACCACATGCGTGCCAAATTGGGGTTGGTGGAGGACCGCGCGGAAGATGAGGCCCTGCTGCAAGAACTGAAATCGCTCATGGTCGGCAGCCGGGTCGATTACACGATCTTCTGGCGTGAATTGAGCATGTTTTCATCCGACGCGGGCGCGAAGAACGAACGGCTGCGGGAACATTTCCTGAATCCGGAGCGGTTCGATACCTGGGCCGTTCAGTATCGCGAACGGCTGCAGAGCGAGCAGAGTCGCGACGAAGAGCGACGGATTCGTATGGATCGGGTGAATCCCAAATACGTCCTGCGCAACTATCTCGCCCAAGGGGCCATCGAGAAGGCTCAGCAGAAAGACTATTCCGAGGTTGAACGGTTACTGGCGCTGCTGCAACAGCCCTATACTGAGCAACCCGGCATGAATTCCTACGCCGCCGCGCCCCCGAACTGGGGTAAACACCTCAGCGTCAGCTGCTCGTCGTAGCATCACCACGTCATCGAGCAAAGACCTAGCCTCTTGTACTTATCTGAATAGATACATCTCGTATCGAGGAAGATACTCTTTCCCTCATCGCTGGCTGAGCATCGCGCGCACCAGTAATCCTTTATTAGTTCATCCTCTAGCCCTGGAGAGTTGTGGTTCAGCGGAGCTTAGATGCAGGCATAGCTTTTGCTGGATCGACCAGTGGGTGCTACATCCATGAGTCCAGCCACAGGGATGTGAGGGGCTCTTATGGCAGGGGATCGGGAAGAATCAAAAATTCCCATCACAACAGTCGTCGGACTGGCCATGGCCTTAGCTACGCTCTGGCTGGTGCGTGAGCCTCTTCTCAGCTCACGCCCTGAGGTTGAACCAGCCATAGGCCGGGAAGCGGAACTGATTCAAGCGCGACTCTGGCAGGATCCAATAGAGGCGGCAGAATCTCATCAGCAAAGCGACCGTACCGAACAGCCACGCCACAACCACAGTTTCTCCAGTATTCATTTTGAGAGCAGGGAAGACCCCGGGGTGCATATCGGGGTTCTCATCATCATTACCGAGGGAAGTCCATATGCCGAGAACCATGAGAAGCGGTTGCGCGACCGCTATGCAGCACTCTCCGCTCTCGGTGTGGCGTGCCTTGTGCCGGCCGACGAAGAGCACATCGGGTACTTCGAGGTTGGGCAGAGCCTCGTTCCGTTCGAGTGGTATAAGGCGAGAAAGACTAGACAATGTCATCAGGACAAGGATCACAAGCAGCACTACGATCGGGTTCTCCTAGTCTGGGCGACGGATGACAGTCTGGGAGAGAGGCCGTTGAATAGACTGAATGAAATTTCAGGGTTGCTTGCGAGCCAGTATTGGGCCGATGTCTGTGGAGGGCGGCATTCTGTAGAGTGTATGGCCAAGCTCGAGTTTAAGATTATCGGCCCACCTAGCTCCAGCATGCTCAGGGTTATGCTACAGAACGCACGAGATCAGGCTGCGCCTAAATGGTGGCCGAACATAGGATCTCTTGAGGGCCCTACGTCGTTCAAGATCGCCCTTTATTCACCTTGGGCCACAGCCTCTCCTGAACTTCTTTTGCAAGGGATTGATTCGAATGGGCAAGCCAATACCCATAGGTGCGAAGGGGGTCAATCGTGCAGGAAAAATTTGGCCGCCCAACTGGCTAATGCAGGTGTTGTCCTCGAGCATACCGTCGAGGGCGATGAAGAGATGTCTCTCGCCTTGGTGGGAGAACTTGGAAGGCGACAGGTCAAAATAGGCGAAGATCCCATTGCACTTATCGGAGAATGGGACACGTTCTATGGCCGAGCGCTTCCAATTGTTTTCAGAGCGGCAGCTTGTGTGGTTGCTAGTGAGAATATTACCGATGAACTAAATAAAGTCGAGAGTATGGACGAGGGGGCAGAAAGGAATCGGCGTGACGCTGTCCTCTATAAACGGTTTAGGGAGTGCCAATCTATCTCTCGGGCCATTCGTTCCCAGATAGAACACCCAGAACGTTGGGATGCGCTTGAGATGAGGATCTCCCGCTATTCCTATCTCCGCGGCCTCGATGGCCTGACACCAGGAGCCAGTAAGAAAAGCGGGGAGGCAGAGAACGATAAAAAAAGCGGCCGATCGAACTCGAATGACAAGAAGCATCAAGATAAGACGTTTGAAGGCCTCGAACGCCCGGATGGGGAGAGCCAGCTGGATTATCTGCGCAGGTTAGTTGCAAGAATGAAGCAGGATGCTGACGAGGCCAGCGGGTCCATTGGGAAGCCGCCGAAGGCGATCGGGGTGCTCGGCAGCGACGTGTATGACACCTTGCTCATTCTGAGGGCTGTTCGAGAAGAATTTCCCAACGCGATTTTTTTTACAACTGATTTGGATGCGCGGTTTTTTCAGGAGCGTGAATCAAAGTGGGCGCGCAACCTCGTTGTCGCGTCACCCTTTGGTCTGAATCTCCATAGTGGAATCCAGCATGATATCCCCCCTTTCCGGAACAGTTATCAGACCTCAGGTTTTTTTACGATGCTTCGAGCCTTGGGCCACATCAGGTCTGTGCGGTCGTCGACACCATCGACAATGGTGTGTCCGGAAACTGGTTTTGAGAGTATGGAGTTACTATTTGACCGATACGAAATCGATTTGAGTCCGAAACCGTTCTCCGCGCTGCTTTGTCCACGACTATTCGAGGTCGGGCGCCATGGTCCAGTCGACCTCTCTGCTGACCGAGGAGCCGTCCCGTCGCGGGTGGGAGAAATAGAAATGATTCAGCCCCCGCGTGAACTGTTTCCTCTGGGGATGAGACCCTGGTGGAAATTTTTGAACGCGGATTATCGCCTTCGATTCCGTCACACTGTGTTCTGGCTCCTGGTGGCGGTGCTAGTGAGTCTTGTCGTGTTCACTCAACTGCCTGGGAAAATGTGGAATTGGGCGAAGGGCGATGTCGCTGAAAGAGTCAAATGGCATTGGAGGGTCGTTGCGCTGACAATAATAGCCAGTGTCGGAGCTTTCACGGTCGTGGGAGGAGTGGATCGGCTGATACGGGTGATTCTGGAGGATAGATGGGAGGGTGAGCCGTTCAGCATTTCCGACGGGGTGAGCACCTGGCCAAGCATCATCATCCGCTCTCTCGTGATTGCATGGTGTCTTGGATGTTTGGTCAGAGCCTACTATGCGCTTCGATCCAGTCAGAGTGAATTGAAAGAAGAATTTGCGCTCCCTTCCTATAGACCCAAAGGCAGCCTACGTGAACAGGTATGGGTGCTTCTTAGGTCCATAATTTGGATTAAGTCGGTACCGCAACCAACCGATGGTAGTGCGAGCATCGCTCGAATATGGCACGATTACTCACGGGCCGCTCTCTATAGAAACCGAGTCGTCCGATCTCTGAGCTTACTCGTAATTTATCTATTTCTCATTTTCATCATTTTGGCTGTCATTGCATCGCCTGGTCCGCCATCCAGCCCCTGCCGAGGAATTACTAACTGCAAAATAGTGGCTGGTGTGACGTGGGCGGCAGTTTTATCGATGGTCTTCTTAAACATGTTTGTGTTCGATGCCGTGTTGCTGAGCCAGAGCTTCATAACACGACTCAAGACGACATCCATACGGTGGCCGGATAAGACGCTTGCTAAATTTCATTCCCGGTTCGAGTTAGATCGTCGGTATCTTCCAGGTTTGATTATGGTGAGGTGCATTGCGGATCAAACTCACGCGGTGCATAAACTCGTATTTTGCCCCTTCATCGCCTTGTTCTTTATGATATTGTCTCGGAATCGGCTTTTCGACAATTGGGATTTTCCTCTCGCGCTGATTATGATTTGGCTCATCTATGCTGGTCTGGCGGCCGGTAGTACGATCATTCTAAGATCGAGAGCCAGACAAGCTCGTGACCTTGCCATTGGATATTTTCGTGAGCACCTGCTTGCTGTAACAGGAATGGGGACGCAACAAAAGGTTTGTGCAGATCAGCTGCGCCTGGCACTAGAGGACATCGAGCACGTTCAGAAAGGGGCCTACACGCCATTGGTTCTCAATCCGGTATTTAGTGCCAGCATCCTCGCGGTGATTTCCTTCCTTCAATATTGGTATCTTGGCCAGTAATCCTCGGTTCATGTCGCGAACGTCTGCTTGGGCGCTGGTGATCGGGCGCCGGTGCAGGGGCATCGCTGTTGATTCGGCCGATAGCGGTGCGAGAATATCTACGCAACTCTCGGAATAGGAGAAGCACGTCGATGCGTATGGACACACTCGGCGGCCTCACGGTTCGTCTGACGGGCGGGACCGACGGGAAAGGCGGCGGCAACGGCCCGCTGGTGGTGCTGCTCCATGGTTTCGGTGCGCCGGGCGACGATCTCGTGCCGCTGAGCGAATATCTCGATGCGCCCACCGGGACACGCTTTCTCTTTCCTGAAGCGCCGATTTCAATTCCGATGGGCTTCGGCGATTCGCGCGCCTGGTGGATGATCGACATGGCCCGTATCCAAGCCGATCGAGCGGCGGGCAAAGTCCGGGACATGTCCGGCGAAATCCCGCGCGGGCTTACCGAAGCGCGCGAGCATATGAAAGTGCTGCTGGATGAGATACAAAAGAAACTCGGCGCCGATCCCGAGCGCACGGTGTTAGGCGGCTTCTCACAGGGGGCGATGCTGTCCTGTGACGCACTGCTCCACAGCACTCAGTCCTATGCCGGACTCATCCAGCTCTCCGGGACCCTGGTGGCAAAACAGGAGTGGGCGCCGTTGCTGACGAAACGCAAAGGCCTGCCGCTGTTTCAGAGCCATGGCACGCAAGACCCGATCCTGCCCTACGCGATGGCTGAACGGCTGCGGGATGAATTTCTGCAGGCCGGTGTGTCGGTCGATTGGCAGCCGTTTCGGGGCGGCCATGAAATTCCGGAGCCGGTGTTGCGCAAGCTGGGCAGTTTTCTCTTGAAGGCCGTGAGATAGGCTCGGGATGGATCCGTTTACACTCACCGGCGCAGACGGCACAACTCTCCGTGGCGATCGTGTCGTCGGCAAGGACCGCCAGCTTCTCTTCATCACCGGGTTTCTCTCCAAACGGTGGGGCAATAAGAGCAAGGCGCTGGCGCAATGGTGTCAGGAGCGAGGCTGGGGATTCTGCTGTTTTGACTTTCGCGGGTGGGGCGACTCGGGCGGTGTGTGGGGTGAATATCGCCTGCTGCAATGGCTGGAAGACGCCGAAGCGGTCACGAATCTGTTGGCGGGTGGGCCTCCGGTGACGATCGTCGGTAACTCCCTCGGCGGATGGCTGGCCTGGCTGGTTGCGCAGGAGCAACCGGCGGTGGAAGAATTGATTCTCATCGCCCCGGCGTTCAATATGATGGATCTGCGCGCGGCTCAGATTTCCAATGAGCGGCGTGAGCAGTGGCAGGCCACCGGCTCCATGCCATGGGACGACGAGCCCATGCATCGAGAGGCGCCGATCCCCTGGCACTGGGTCGAAGACAGCCAGGCCCTCTGGAGCCGTCGCCTCACCATGCCGCGTCGCGTCAAGACGACCATTCTGCACGGGCTGCAGGATACAGTGATCAAGCCCGACGGCAGCTGGACCTTCGTGCAGCACCTGCTGTCACAGGATCCTGAATTTCCCATCGACGTCTTATTCAAAACCGGTGATCACCGTCTGAGCAGCCCCGACCATTTGGAGACGTTCAGGCAGTTGGTGAGCCGATCGCGATAGAGGGGCGCCTATGCTGGTCTTGATCCATAAAGAGTGCGGTGGCCCGGCGCTGGACGAATCGCCGGTCGGCGAAGTGTGCGCGATTCCGGTGAGTCAGTTCCCGTTCACCTGCTTCACCTGCCTGGAAGACATCCTCGATGAATCCGAAGTGCGACTCACCGAAGATCTCGGCATCTGACGGACGTTGTGCCGGTCCCGTTCCCCCCGCGCTCAGTGGAAATTCCGGAAGCATCCAGGTAAGGTGTCGTGCAGCTTATTGCACAGAAAAGAGGCATCCTTGTCATCAACGCAGCAACACAATAGCGGGCCGGATTCCGACGGTCCTGAGGTCCCTGAACCGTCCCATGCCGAGCGGGCAAAGACTCTGGTCTATCTACAGCAGACGGGCGGCCTTTCGACCATCTCGCGTAAACAACCAGGCTGGCCCTTCGGGTCCGTCATGCCCTATGGCCTCGACGACCAGGGGCAACCGTTGTTTCTCATCAGCACCATGGCGATGCACACGCAGAACCTCCTGGGCGATCCACGCGCCAGTCTGCTGGTGACGCCGCCGGAAAGTAGAACCGATCCTCTGGGTGCCGCCAGGGTGACGTTGATGGGATCGGTGACGCGTGTGCCGAAGGAGGAGAGTGCGCCGGTTCGCGAACGCTACCTGGCCCGGCATGCTAACGCCGCCTATTGGGTGGACTTCAACGACTTCGGCTTCTTTCGCATGGCGATCGCAGATATCTATTTCGTCGGCGGGTTTGGCTCGATGGGCTGGGTCGTTCCGTCCGACTATACGGCCGCTGCGGTGGATCCACTAGCCGATCAGGCATCTGGGCTGATCCGTGAAATGAATGAACAGCAGACAGCCACGCTGTTGCTCCTGGCCCGGGTGTACGGCAAGCTGGAGGCGCAGCAGGTGACCATGACCGCGCTGGATCGTCTGGGTTTTCATCTGCGCATCAAGACCGCCGAGCGGATGCAGGGGGGACGGGTCGCGTTCACCAATCCGGTCCGCACAGCCGCAGAGGTCAGGGCCGGCCTGGCCGACATGGCCGCCCGGGCGAAGGCCGGGGCCGAACTCGTGCACTCATTGTAAGCGGCCGCGCAACGTATTCTTCTCAACACAGTACCACACCATCAGATAGGGGAACGCATGGCGACGAACGATAAGCAGGTGATTTTTTCTCTGGTCGGTGTCGGCAAGGTCTATCCGCCGAAGAAGCAGGTCCTGCGCGACATCTACCTGGGCTTTTACTACGGCGCCAAGATCGGCGTGCTGGGTTTGAACGGATCCGGAAAAAGCTCGTTGCTCAAAATCATTGCCGGGACCGATCCCAACTACGTCGGTGAGATCACTCGCTCGAAGGGCTACAGCGTCGGACTGCTCGAACAGGAACCGCAACTCGACCTCAACAAGACGGTCAAAGAGGTCGTCGAGGAAGGGAAGAAGGAGCTGGTGGCGCTGCTGCACGAGTACGAAGCGGTCAGCAACAGTATGGGCGAGGCCGGCCCCGATGAGATGGAAAAGCTCATCGACAAGCAGGCGCAGCTGCAGGAAAAGATCGAGGCAGCGAACGGCTGGGAGCTGGAAAGCGAACTCGAAATCGCCATGGATGCGCTGCGCTGCCCGCCTGCCGATCAGAAGATCAGTGTGTTGTCCGGCGGTGAAAAACGCCGCGTGGCCCTCTGTCGCCTCATGATCCAGGAGCCGGACATTCTGCTGCTCGACGAGCCGACCAATCACCTCGATGCGGAATCCGTGCAATGGCTGGAGCAGCACCTGCAACAGTACAAGGGCACGGTCATCGCGGTGACGCACGACCGCTACTTCCTCGACAACGTGGCGGGGTGGATTCTGGAACTCGACCGCGGCTCCGGCATTCCCTTCCAAGGCAACTACACGGCGTGGCTCGAACAGAAGCAGGACCGGTTAGAGAAGGAAGAGAAGGCCGAATCCAAGCGCAAGAAAACGCTCGAACACGAGTTGGAATGGATTCGCATGTCGCCGAAGGCCCGGCAGTCGAAGGGCAAGGCGCGTCTCAACCGGTATGAGGAATTGGTCAATCAGAAGCAGGATCAGCTGGCCGCCGATCTGGAAATCTATATTCCGCCGGGACCTCGGCTCGGGGATCTGGTGGTTGAGGCCAAGGGCATCAGCAAGGCCTTCGGCGACAACGTCCTCTATGAAAATGTCGAGTTCAGCCTGCCGAAGGGCGGCATCGTCGGCGTCGTCGGTCCCAACGGTGCGGGCAAGACCACCATGTTCCGCATGATTATCGGCAAGGAGAAGCCGGACACGGGGACCATTCGCATCGGCGAAACGGTCAAGCTCGGTTACGTGGATCAGGATCGGTCGCTCGATCCCAACAAGACGGTGTACGAAATCATTTCCGAGGGACAAGACACGATCATGCTGGGCAAGGCCGAAGTGAATGCCCGCGGCTACTGTGCCCGCTTCAATTTCGCCGGCACCGATCAGCAGAAGAAGGTCAAGGATCTGTCAGGCGGCGAGCGGAACCGCGTGCATCTCGCGCGCATGTTGAAAGAAGGGGCCAACCTCATCATCCTCGACGAACCGACCAACGACCTGGATGTGAACACGTTGCGCGCGTTGGAAGAGGGGTTGGAGGGATTTGCCGGCTGCGCCGTCATCAGCAGTCACGATCGCTGGTTCTTAGACCGTGTCGCCACCCATATCATGGCGTTCGAAGGCGACAGCAAAGTGGTGTGGTACGAGGGCAACTACAGCGAATACGAAGCCGATCGTAAGAAACGGCTCGGCAAAGAAGCCGACCAGCCGCATCGCATACGCTATCGCAAACTGACCAGGAGTTAGCAGGCTGTTGAAAAATGGCTGCCGGCGGCGTTCTCGCGGCGCGAAGAGACTCCACGTACCGCAGAGGGTACGCATCGCCTCTCCGCTGGCTGTGGCCTTGCCGGACAGCCTTTTTGAACAGCCTGCGACGGCCACTGCGCGAGTCTATGAGTCTTTGAGAGTCACATGGCTGCTGTATGCTCGTACGGTGTCCGCCCCAAAGCCAGGATTTCTTACTAGAGGCACATCCATTTTCCGCATTCGGCCGTAGATTCATCCATGAGCATGTTACGGGGACGTACCCTAAGCCGCTGGTTGGCGGTGCTTGCCCTGGCCTCCGCCTCCTGCACGGCCATTGATCCTCCCCCGGTATCGCCTCCCGAATTTCGCCCCCTTCACACGAGAGCCACGCTGCACTTGGGAGAGAAGGAACTGGCGGATGGCCGGTTCGTCGGGTTGGCCTTTTCCGGGGGAGGGAGCCGCGCAGCCGTCTTCGGCGCGGCGGTGATGAAAGAACTCGACCGGCTGGGTGTGCTCCAACAGGTCGATGTGCTGTCTGCGGTATCCGGCGGGGCACTGCCTGCGGCGTCCTATGCGCTGGAGGGCTACCGCGATTTCAGCTTTCAAAACGGTTTCGTGGAGTTGGTGGGCCGCGATTTTCAGGGAGCCATCCTGGGCCCCTGGTATACCGTTCCCCAGAACGCGATCCGGTATGCCTTGACCGATCGGGTTCCAGCCGAACAGGTCATTCGCGTCCTGGACGACCGGCTTTTTCGGGGTGCAACCTTCGCCGATCTCAATCCGTCGCAACCGATTCTTCTGCTGAATGCCACCGATGCCCTCACCGGCGACCCGCTCGTCATTTCCGACGAACGGTTCGCTGCGCTGGGTCAGCCCCTCGCTCCCTTCAGCATTGCGCGTGCGACGTATATGTCCGCCGCGTATCCCGGTGTGTTGGAACCGCTGGCCATTCCTTATGGGCAGGCAGAGGGCGCGCCATCCGGGCAGCCCCCGCTGCTGGCCTATGACGGCGGGGCTGCAGACAATCTCGGGATCCGGACGCTGATGCAGGTGGTGAACGAGGCGCTATCGGAGCAATCGATGGCCGACCGGTTCCCCCGCGGGTGTCTGGTCGTTTCTATCGATGCGACGGGCCGTCAGCTCAATGCGCAGCGCAAACCGCTCTCCGCCGCTGCGGCTCTGCTCAGAGGCCATCGGCGCAACGTGCTGGAGCTGGCCGGGATTCCTGTGTCACAGCAGGATGCGTCGATGTTCGGGACCTTTCAGGTGGGCATGAACGGACACGGCGGGACCTGCCGCTTCTGGCACATTGCGTTACGCCAGTTGCCGGACAGCGATCCATTGGGCGACCGCGTGACCCATATCAAGACCAATCTCGGGCTGTCGGCGGAAGATCAGGCGGCGCTCGCGACCGCAGCGGCCCGGCTCGTGGCGAAGGGCCGCGAGGAGATGCATCAAGCAGACGGTTGGGCCGGGTTTATGAGTGCTCGGCCCGCACTTCTCACGCATCCATGACGACGCCCGTCAAAACCCGGCGCGTGTTTGTGACCGGCGCAACCGGTTATCTCGGCGCGCGGCTCATTCCGTTGTTGCTTGAACGGGGTCATCAAGTGACCGCCCTGGCTCGGCCGGAATCAGTCCGCAAGGTTCCCACCGGATGCCAGATCGTCGTCGGCAATCCGCTGGAGAGCGGGACGTTCGTTGAGCAGGTGCGGGGTGCCGATACCTTCGTGCAATTGGTGGGTGTGCCGAAACCTGCACCCTGGAAAGGCCCGCAGTTCCGCGCCATTGACGGGCCTTCGGCCATGGCAGCGATCCGTACAGCCCGCGAAGCGGGCGTGCGACATATGGTCTATGTCAGCGTGGCGCATCCGGCTCCCATCATGCGGGACTATATTGCCGTGCGCAGCGAATGCGAAGCGGCGATCACGGCCGCGGGGTTGGTCGCGACGATCCTCAGGCCCTGGTATATTCTCGGCCCGGGTCATTGGTGGCCGTTGGCGCTGCAGCCGGTCTATCGGCTGATGGAGCAGCTCCCGGGAACGAGAGCCGCCGCTCTACGGTTAGGTTTGGTGACAATTCAGGAGATGCTCATCGCGATGACATGGGCGATCGAACAGCCACCGTCCGGTAGTCGGGTGATCGAAGTGCCGGAGATCCGGCAGCTCGGCCGGAGTCACGCATGAAACCGACCGTCTTGATTACCGGTGCTGCTGGCCTGATCGGTGGCTATCTCGTCAGGACCGCCGCTCGTTGGGCTCCGCAGTGGGAGGTGCGCGGAGTCACCAGGGCGGAGGCAGACCTCACCGATTCGGCGCAGGTGCAGGAGCTCTGGCGCCAGTGCCGCCCCAGCCTCGTGATTCACTGTGCGGCCTTGAGCCGAACCGGCGCCTGCGAGCAGGACCCGGCGCAGGCCCGATGTATCAACGTGGAGGCGACGGAACGGCTTGCCGGACTGGCACGCGACATCCCCTTTATCTTTCTGTCTACCGATCAGGTGTTCGACGGCGCGAAGGGCTGGTATGTCGAAACGGATGCGGTGAATCCCCTGAACGTGTATGGGCAGACGAAGGCAGAGGCGGAGCAAATGGTGCTCGAAAACCCAGCCCATTCGGTCGTTCGTATCGCGCTGACAGCAGGCACGTCGCCGACCCGTGACCGGAGTTTCGTCGAAGACATGTTGCGAACCGCGGCCAAAGGCGCGAAGCTGACGCTCTTTACAGACGAGTTTCGCTGCCCCATTCCGGCTGGAGCATTAGCGCGCGCTCTCTGGGAGTTTGCGGCTCAGCCGCGGGCGGGCCTCTATCACCTGGGGGGGAGCGAACGGTTGTCTCGATGGGAAATCGGTGAGTTGCTGGCGAGGCGCTATCCGGAACTCCGGCCCTGGATTCAACCCGGGTCAGTCGCTGACTATCACGGCCCGCCGCGTCCTCCGGACCTCTCAATGCGAAGCGACAAGATGCAGGCGCTGCTGTCGTTCCGCCTGCCCGGTTTTCGTCACTGGCTCAATGGTGACTTCTCGGTCGGCGACGATCCCTGGGACGGCTCAGCCTCGGGCGATCGGTAGGTCAGTGAGGCAAGGTGCGAATGTACGCCAGCACGTTTCGAATGTCGCGTTCGGAGAGAAGGCCTTTCCAGGACGGCATGTTCGGTTTGCCCTCATGGATGGTTGCCAGCAGGGCACGGTCGGATTTTTTTCTGGTCGCCGGTGCCGTGAGATTTGCGGGATCGGGCCCCAGTAGTTTGTATCCATCCCCTTTGCCTTGGACTCCGTGACATCCGGCGCAGTGTTTGATGAAGAGCGTCTTACCCTTTGCAGGGTGAGCCGCTTTCGGGGGAGCATTCTCGCCGGCCTCGGATTGCATCGGGAGTGCAACTGCGAAGGCTATCGCGACGATCAGCACTTTGACGAAACCCATGTTCATAACGGTCCCTCCGGTGTGATGTGACAGTGCTTGCCGCAGTGCCGATGGTGAATCATACCTGCCTCTGAATCCGAATGCCATTCGACTCCGGCGGCCCTGTCTTGATGGAAGCCGTCATAGTACAATTGTCCGATTCTGTGCGGTGCATCCGGTTCGCTTGCGGTTCATGTCCGGTAGCTGATCGCATGACAGCGAGAGATCCCCTGTCCCTCCTCATCACCGCCTGGGCTGCGTCCGCAGCCTTGATGGTCCTGCTCTGGTTAGTCGAACGCCGCAGACGTAACGCGTCCATTGCCGATGTGGGATGGTGTTACGGGTTGGCACTGGTGGTGTGGTGGTACGCAGGCTCCGCCGCGGGAGAACCGGCCAGGCGCTTGCTGGTGGCGTTGATGATCTTTCTCTATGCCGTCCGCCTGGGCACTCACGTGCTCATCGACCGGGTGTGGCGCAAGCAGGAGGATGGGCGGTATCGGGCTTTGCGCCATCAATGGGGCGCGCACGAGTCCTCGCGCATGTTCTGGTATTTCCAGCTCCAGGCTGCCGCCATCGCGTTTTTTTCTCTCCCGCCGCTTGTGGTCATGCAGAACCCCCATCCGCCGTTTCATTTTTGGGACCTGATTGGATTTCTCTGGTGGGCTGCGGCGGTCACGGGTGAGGCCGTGGCCGATTGGCAGCTGGCTGCGTTTCGCAGCAAGCCGTGGAATACCGGTCGTGTGTGCCGGATCGGTCTGTGGCGCTATTCACGGCATCCCAACTATTTTTTCGAATGGCTGCACTGGTGGAGTTATGTGTGGATGGCGCTGGCGATTCCTACGGGAGGCTGGGGCCTGACGCTGATCGGTCCCATGGTCATGGGCGTAGCGCTGCTGAAGGTCACCGGCATTCCCTGGACGGAAGCGCAGAGCATGGCAAGCCGTGGTGAGGAATATGCGGAGTATCAGCGAACGACCAACGCGTTCTTTCCCTGGTTTCCGCGACGGTCTTAACCCGTACTATTCATGAATACCTACTCCGGTGTCCGATCCCTTCGCCCGGCGAGGCTGTTCTCGTTCGGCCTCCTCGACGGACTGCCAGTACGCCTGTGTCGGCCTGACGTGCGAGCCGCCTCGGCGGGCTTCCGTCTCGAACGCCTCGCGACGGCATGCATGAATAATCCGGGTTAACAGGATGCCGAGAAATTACGCCAGCGGCGTTCTCGCTTCTCGTCGAGGCTCGCCGTACCACAAGAGTACGATTCGCCTCTTTGATCGCTGCGGCCTTGCTGGACGAACTTTTTGCGCATCCTGCGGCTACACAAGGGGATAAATGGCTGCCGCTACGGTTTGTCGGTGAGTTCAGTCAGTCGTGCACGCGCCGTTTTCGCGACGGGGCTGTCTGGGTACTGACGGACGATTTCTTCGTAGAGTTCTTTTGCGTGCGCTCGATTGGTCTGGCGTTCTTCGAACTGGGCCGTCTCCAGCAGCAGCGCAGCCTGGTCGGGACCGCAGGCGGGCAGGACCAGGAGGAGACTCGGGATGATCCAGGCAGCGACTCTGTTCATGCGGCGGTCCTTTCGGTTGACATGTCGCGCAATGTCGTCACGAGATGAGGCCTCTGCGTAGTCTCGCTCAAGACATCGGCGGTTGCAAGAAGGCAGTCCTGTTCCGTCATGTCTATTACGCGCGGTCTTCCTCGCGGATGCCGTATCGCGGGGATGTAATGGCCTCGCTGCGGCAGCGCGGGCAGCGGCTGGGACGGGTGAGTCTGGTTCGATCGCGGAAGACGTACGTGCAATCCTGGCATTCCGACGGTTCAAGCAGGAATGTCCGCGCGGGATCGCGAGACAGGGTTTTCACGATGTGCGTCAAATGGTCCTCCACCTGGCGTTCCGGCATGCCGAGGAGCTGAGCCAATTGATGGGAAGATAACAATGTGCCGGTCAGCAGCTCGATGATTCGCCGTCGCGGTGTCTGTTCGGGGGAGAACATAGGGCGAGCATCATAGGTGAACGGCCTGTCGATGAAAAGGCAGGAATCGGCCCCCGCGATCTTGTTATACTACGCAAGACTTTCCGGGCTTCCTTCCGCAACGAGAGATGCTGCTATGAGTGGACCGCTGTGGGACGAGTTGGCCGAATTGGCGCTGTCTCGTGTGCGCGCGGCCGGGGTCGAGTATGCGGATATTCGTCTGCTCGATACGACGACGCGGACGATCAGCGGTGAAGACCGGCGCATTGCCCACATACGCGAGAGCACCGATCGTGGGTTCGGCATTCGGGTGCTGCATCGAGGCGCCTGGGGATTTGCGGCCAGCTCCGTCATTTCCCTCGAAGAAATTCCACGTGTGGCGGACCTCGCCGTAGAAATTGCCAAAGGATCGGCCTCGCTCGCCATCACGAAGGTACATCTGGCGCCTGAGCCCGTGCATCGCGATCGTATCGTCACTCCCTGTCGACTGGATCCCTTCGCGGTTCCTCTGGAAGAACAAACGTCGTTGCTGCTGAGCACGATGGATGTCATTCAGCGACACCAGGGCGTCGTCAGAAGCCACGCCAGTTTCTGGGCCCAACGTGACCGTAAACTCTTTGTCTCTACCGAAGGCTCCCATCTTGAGTTCAGCTTGCTGGCGGTGCAGGGTGAGTGCAGTGCCACAGCGGTTCAGGATGGACGTTTTGCCACGCGTTCGTTCAACAGCCCGCATTTACGCATGGGGTATGAGTTGATCCGCGACACCGATTTTGCGAGCGAAGGCGCGCGCATCGCCGAGCAGGCTGTGGAGAAGGTGCGGGCGCCGGTGATCGAGGCCGGGCGATACGATCTGGTGCTCGATCCGGAGCATCTGTCGTTGACGATGCATGAGTCCTGTGGACATCCCAGTGAATTGGATCGCGCGCTCGGCTACGAGGCGAATTACGCCGGTACGAGTTTTCTGACACCGGATAAACGCGGCACCTACCGGTATGGTTCGTCTCACGTGAACCTGGTGGCCGACAACACTGAACCGCACACGTTGGCGGCGACGGGGTACGACGACGATGGAGTGAGTTGCCAGAAGTGGGACATCGTGCGGGAGGGACTCTTCGTCGGGTACTGCACGAACCGCGAGGTGGCGCCGCGTATCAACGAGGAGCGTTCACGCGGATCGAACCGGGCCGATAGTTGGGGGAGCGTGCCGATGGTGCGTATTGCGAACATCGGGCTGGAGCCGGGCACGGCGACGCTCGATGAACTCTTGGCCGATGTGAAGCGGGGCATCTACATCGAAGGTCACGGCTCCTATAGTATCGATCAGCGACGATACAATTTTCAGTTCGGGGGCGATGCGTTCTGGCTGATTGAGAACGGTCGCCGCACGCACATGGTGCGGGATGTGATCTATCATGGCATTACCCCTGAGTTTTGGGGCCGATGCGACGGCGTCGCCGATCGCAGCCATCGTCGCCGGTATGGATTCATTACCTGCGGCAAAGGCCAACCGGGCCAATCGGGCTGGATGACCCATGCCGCCTCCCATGCCCGGTTCAGGCGGGTGGATGTCATTGCCGGAGAAGCGAAGGCCAACGAATGACGTCGTCGATCACTCCATCATGGCCGAAGTTGACGGGCCGGCAGGAATTTGAGTTCCTGGCTGAGCTGGTGATGAGTCACTCGACGGGTGACCACACCTATCTGTCGTTGCGCGATGTCCATGGCGGCACGACTCGCTTCGCGAACAATCAGGTCATTCAGAATGTGAATCAGCGGCGCGGCGCCCTGTCGATTACGGTGGCCTTCGGGCGACAACATGGCACGGCCAGCACGACGGATTTTACCGCCGGCGCAGTGCGGGAAACCCTCAAGCAGGCCGAGTGCATTGCCCGCATCTCTCCCGAAGATCCCGAATATCTTCCTCCCGTCGGGCCACAGACCTATCTATCGCTGCCGACCTCGCGTCCCGAAACGAGCGCAGCCGGACCGGCACGACGGCTCGACTATGCGCGTGAGGCCATCGGCCAATGCAAGATGGAGAATCTGAACGCGGCCGGAACGGTGTCGTCCAGCACGGCCATCGTGGGGTTGGCGGCTGACACGGGATTGCGGGCCTACGAGGAACGCACCGAGGCGCGGTTCAGTCTGACGGTGCAGGCCGGCGAGGCCACCGGCTGGTCGGCGGCGGCCCATCGATCCATCGATCGTTTGCATGTGCAGGAGCGCACGCTGGCGGCCATCATCAAAGCCAAACGAGGGGCGGACGAACCGCGGGAATTGCCGCCCGGCCGGTACACGGTCATCCTGGAGCCGGCGGCCGTCGCCGGGCTGCTGAGCTGGATGATCTGGATGTTGGATGCGAAATCCTTCTACAAGGGGACGAGTCCGTTCAGCAGAAAACTGAACACCCGGATCCTCGACCGTCGACTGTCCCTGTTCAATCAGCCGGCCCATGCCGACCTTCTCGGCCACGGATTTACGAGTGAGGGCCTCCCGGTCATCGAATCCAGTTGGATTGAGGCGGGGGTGCTCAACCAGTTGTTGCACGACCGGTTTACCGCGCAGGAACATGGGATCGATCCACTGACGACGCTGGAGTCTCCCTACTTATCCGGTGAACGTCCTGTCGGCACAAGGGTGGACGACCTCATCCGCACGACCCAGCGCGGCATCCTGGTGACGAATTTCTGGTACATCCGCCCCGTTAATCCGTCCGACCTGACACTCACCGGCATGACGCGGGATGGCACCTTCCTCATTGAAAACGGGGAGATCACGTCGGCCGTCCGGAACTTCCGGTTTCACGAGAGCCCCCTGCGGGCCTTCAACCAGGTGGAAACCTACACCGCCCCGGTTGAAGCGGTCACGTCGGAAACCGGGAAGTTCCTGGTGCCTGCCATGCGGATCAACGGCTTTAATTTTTCAAGCGTCACTCGATTCTAAGCCTGGTCGAGGTCACGGGAATCCGGGGGATCCGGACGGCAAAAAACCTGTTCCGGCCATTGACTCGGACTATTGGAAAGAGTAATGAATGATCGAGTACCGACCGATAAGATGCCGGTGTCCCTATGAAGCGTAAGCAGCAGCGTTTGGCCGAAAAACCGATTCATCTCCTCACCTTCGCTCCGGACAAGTCCGAGAAGGGCGGCGTGAATCCGTTTGCACCTTCGCCGTTGCGCGCGACCATCAGCAAAGTCTTCGTGAAATTGGAGGATATGACCGAACGGTTCGAGGATTGGTGCCAGTATGGCCGGTCCGAGGAGCGAGCGGTGCAACCGTTGGGACAGCGCGTCTCCAAGTGGTTGGGAGCGCCGGTGGCCCGGCATGCCGAGCAGGCGGCCGAGGCTGAAACCGGGCTGGTTCCGGCTCGACGCTGGGAAGGCTCGGTCGGGGACGTGATCTTCCGGCTTCGTGACCGGGCGGGCTTTGTGCAACGTGCGTTGACCGCGCAGGCTCGTGAGCTCAAGGAGTGGGTGATCGAACATACCCGGTCCACCCAGGCAGAAGTCGATCAGTTGCGGGAACAGGTGTCGACGCAACAGGCTCAGGTCGAGGAGCTGACGGCGCAGCTTCAAGATTTGCGGGCTCTGGTGACCTCCCAGCAGAAGGTCTTGATGTACATGGGCAAGGACATGGAGCTGGCGCAGCCTGCCGAGCTGGAGCTCTCCCTCGTGCCGTCACGCGCGATTCCATACCGTGACCGTGACAAGAAATCTTCGAGAGACCGACGGGAGGCTTCTACCGAAGCATCCCAGGCTCCCTACCTCAACGCCTAAGATTCGTTTCATGCTTTGGCGGTTCATGGGCCGTCGAGCGCCTCTTGTCGCTTCCTACAGACTTCATGCATCCATCCGTCCCGCGTGATGTGGAGTGCGGGCTAGCAACTTCTCGACGGGACTGCTAATTTGTGCCGTTCTGTGGGGCGGTGGAGTCGTCGCAGGATGACGGCGTTGTTCGTCTCACACCTGAAGAAACGAGCAGGAGAGGGGTCCATGGTCAAGGGGGGATATGCGAGGGCGCTGGTTCACGGCTTGATGGTCGTGGGGTTGGCTTTGCCTGGTTCGGGTGGAGTCGCGCGGGCGGAAGTCACGCTGTTCGAGAATCTCGGCACCCTACATCACGAGATCACTACCACGTCCGACCTCGCTCAAAAATTTTTCGATCAAGGGATCCGGCTGGTCTATGCCTTCAATCACGAGGAGGCGATTACGGCCTTCACCGAGGCCTCCCGTCTCGATCCCGATGCGCCCATGCCCTATTGGGGTGTGGCGTTGAGCCTGGGGCCGAACATCAACGCGGCCATGGATCCCAAGGTAGAGCCCCGTGCCGTGGAGGCGGTTCAGAAGGCCACTGCGCGTCTGTCGCAGGCCACCGCCAGGGAGCGAGCCTACGTGGAAGCCCTTGCCGCTCGCTACTTGGCTAAAAAATCGGTCACCCGCAAGGTGAAGGACGAAGCCTATGCCAAAGCGATGCGTCAGGTTGCGGGGGAGGCTCCCGATGATGCCGATGCCGCAACCCTGGCGGCTGAAGCCATGATGGTGCTCCGGCCATGGGACTACTGGCGCGCGGATGGGCGGCCTCAACCGGGGACGGAGGAGATCGTGGCGATCTTGGAAGCGGCACTGCGGCAGCATCCTGATCATCCGGGTGCCTGTCACTATTACATTCATGCGGTCGAAGCCTCGCCCGACCCTCAGCGCGCGCTCGACTGTGCGAAGCGGTTGCCCTCGCTGATGCCGGGTGCCGGACATCTGGTGCATATGCCGGCGCATATCTACATGCGGCTGGGGCGTTATCGGGAGGCGTCGGAGCGTAATGCGACCGCCGCGATGGTGGATCATGAGTATTTGTCCCGTCACCCTCTTGAGGGCAACTACGCATCGGGATACTATGCGCACAACCTCCATTTCCTGAATGCCTCCTTGATGATGGAAGGCCGAAGCGCGGAAGCCCTGCAAGTCGCGCGGGATCTCCTGGTGAAGGTTCCGGCTGACGAGATTGCCAAGGAGCCGTCGCTGGAATGGTATGCGCCGACGGTGCTGCTGACCATGGCCCGCTTCGGCCAGTGGGGCGACCTGATCAGACACCCGCCGCCGTCCAAGAGTCTGCGGCTCACCACAGGTCTCTGGCATTTTTCGCGCGGGTTGGCCTTTGCCGCGACGACGCGATTCGGAAGCGCTGAGGGGGAATTGTCGAATCTCCGGAAGGCGATGAAGCCCTTCGCTCGAGCCAAGACGGCGGAAGGCAAGATCAGTCGCACGATGTTGAAGGTGGCCGAACGGATCCTGGTCGGGGAAATGGCCGCGCGGCGCGGGCAATACGAGGCCGGAATTCAGGCCTTGCGCGAGGCGCTGCAGTTGGAGGCGTCGTTGCCCTACAGCGAGCCGCCGTTCTGGGTTCAGCCGGTTCGCCACAATCTGGGAGCGGTTCTGCTGCTGGCGGAACGTCCGGTCGAGGCTGAAGCCGTGTACCGGGAAGACTTGCGCCTCAACCCCGAGAATGGATGGGCGTTGCACGGACTGATGCAGAGCCTGCGGGCTCAGAACAAGGATGCAACCCAGGAAGAAACGCGGTTTCGTGCCGTATGGGCGCAGGCCGACGTGACATTGACGGGGTCTCGATTTTAGAGTCCCGCGCCGGTTCGGGCCCCGGGGCCCATCTCTGTGCCAGACAAAGGATACGAGATGCTGAAGACGGATTACGTGTTTCATGCCACTGAAGAGGCCCGTGAATTAGAGCGGTTGCAGATGCTGGAGCGGATCTTCGATCCGGGCACGCAACGACGGATGTTAGCCACCGGACTGACGACCGGGTGGCACTGCCTGGAAGTGGGAGCAGGGGCCGGCTCCATCGTGCGTTGGCTGGAGCAGCGGGTCGGGCCATCCGGCAAGGTGGTCGCGGTCGATACAAACCCGAGGTTCTTGCGCGGGAGCGGCAGCTCAACCATCGAAATCCTGCAAGGGGATATCTGTGACATGGAGTTTCCGCCCGCCGCGTTCGATCTGGTGCATGCGCGGTATGTGATGATTCATATCGCGGACTATCAGACGGCGTTTGAGCGGATGTTGCGGTGCGTCAAACCGGGCGGTTGGGTCGTGATCGAAGAGCCGGATTTTCAAGCGGCTCGCGCCGTGGCCGGACCGGACGAGGCCCGGGCGGCCTTCGGGCGAGTAAGCGAGGCGATCGAGCGGATGTTCACGTCCCTCGGGATGGACCATGCCTTAGGCGCGAAGTTGCCCGTGTTGTTCCAGCGCCACCACCTGGACCAGGTGACGGTGGAACACGAGGGGCATTTATCCGCAGGCGGCGACCTGATTCCGCAGATGATGAAATTGTCTGCCGAGCAGCTTCAATCGAAGTATGTGGCGACAGGACTAGTGACGGAGTCCGATATGGAGCAGTATGGGAGGCTTGCCGACGATCCGGACTTCTGGGCCATTTATTACGCGACGGTGGCGGTGACCGGCTGGTGGCAGCCGCAATGCGGCGGGCGAACCCAAGGATAGGCATGCGATACATTGTAGGAGTCATGGGGCCGGCCAAGGCCAGGAAAAAAGATGTCGACAATGCTCGCGTGCTGGGCGAATTGATTGCGCGACGCGAGTGGGTGGTGCTGACCGGCGGTCGTGACGTCGGCGTGATGGATGCAGCCTGTCAGGGCGCCAAGAAGGTTCCCGGCAGCCTGACGATCGGGGTGCTGCCTTCGGCTCGTGAACGCGTGTCCAAGTATGTCGATCTGGCCATCATCACCGAAATGGGCAATGCCCGCAACAACGTCAACGTCATGTCCAGCAATGTGGTGGTGGTCTGCGGGCTGATGGGGGCCGGCACCGTGTCGGAGGTGGCGCTCGCGCTCAAGGCGGGAAAGCCGGTGATTCTGGTCGGGGCCACGCCGGCCGAGGAGAAATTTTTCAAGAAACTCGGTGGGCGGCTTATCGCTTCCGTGGACAGTCCGGAAGAAGCCATCGGGCTCATGATGAAACAGTTCGAACAGCAGCAACCGGATCTGGTCCAGGGGGCGCGCTCCTGGGGCGGGGTCTAGCAGGCGGCTGAAACAACCTCCCAGCGGGACACTGCCGCCTCACTATCTCGGCGGCGTTCACAAACGTGACGCGCTTTATTCCGCGCGTCGTGAACCTCCGAGGCTCAACGTACCGCACGCGGGAAAAAGAGCCTGTCTCGGCAGGCTGGGGGTGGGTGGATAAGAAGCATGTGGCCTCGCCCCTTCGCATTGCTGCGGCCTGGCTGGACGGACTTTTTGAACAGCTTATAAGCGGTTTGCGATCCCCTTCGCCACAGAACTGTTCTCGCACATTCCTTCAATGGACTACCAGTACGTTTTGCGTCGGCTTCTAACGCTTCGTCGTGAATGCAGGACGCCGCCGTGAATCGTGAACCGTATCTGGTTGGGGAGAGAAAAACTTTGGGGGACCTGATTCCGAGGTTTTTTTATGGAGAGGAGCGACGCGTCACGGGCCCGTTTCTCACTGGGGAGGGGGAGAACCGGACAGGGCACCCTGTTCCAACAACACCCCGGAGTTGTCGAAAGGAAGGCGGCCTTCCTTGGTATGAAGTACGCCTGTGACGTGGTAAGTGAGTGGCTGATCGCCGGAGAAGGACAGCAACTGTCGGACGACCTGTAAGGTCGAGGTGCTTGTTTCGACTGATGTGACCGAATCACTCAAGCGTGGCACGACCAATTCCTTGTTGCCTAGGCCTCGGGCCAGCCGGTTTCCATTCAGATCCAGGCGAAAGTCGATGCCGGTGACGGCAAGATCGAAGTCGTTGGGGTTCCGAATACGAAGATCCACCTGAAGTCGCTGCTCGAAGGCGCTGGCCTCGAGCGGCGTGACGTTGGTCACGAGGACTTCCGGCGCTTCCCCTTTCATGAACCAGGAGGCGCATCCGGAAAGCGTCAGCACCGCCACCAGTCCCACACGCGAAGCCAGTCGTCTCATCCTGCCCATCATACAGAAACATCCAATCGATTGCGATGCTCGTAGATAAGAGGTATAGCTTTGGCGCTGCGACCGCAGTCGCTCACGTACTTTGGTAAGATGAACAGCGAGGAGGCGGGTCAGTTGCAGGGAGGACTTATTCTATGAATATCGTGATACGCCGAGGCATGTATACGTGGCTGGTTCTGGCGATGGTGCTGGCAGGTTCACTGGCTTCGGTCGGGCAGGCCGCGGGTCCTGCCGGTCCGGCGAAAGCGTATTTTGCCGGAGGGTGTTTCTGGTGCATGGAGGAAGTGTTCGAGAAAGTGCCGGGCGTCATATCGGTGACCAGCGGATATATGGGCGGGCGGGTCGAACACCCCAGCTATGAGCAGGTCTCTGCCGGTGGAACGGGTCATGCCGAGTCGGTGGAGGTGGTCTACGATCCGGCCAAGGTGAGTTACACCGCCTTGCTTGACGCCTTTTGGCACAATGTGGACCCGGTCACGCCGAACGCACAGTTTTGCGACCATGGCAGCCAATACCGGGCCGTGATCTTTTACCAGGGCGACGAGGAGAAGCGCCTGGCGGAGGAGTCGAAAGGCGCCATCGAGCAATCCGGGCGGCTCCCAGGGAGGATTGTTACGGAACTCACCCTGGCTTCGACGTTTTATCCGGCCGAGGACTATCACCAGGATTTTTATAAGAAGAATCCGGTCCGGTACAAATTCTACAAATATAACTGCGGGCGGGCGCAGCGACTGGAAGATCTCTGGGGAGCTCCATGACAGGTGAGGGCTCGGAGGAATGGCTCGCGCGGCTGATCCGGGAATGTCGGACGATTGCCGTGGTGGGATTGTCGTCGAATCCGGCCCGACCCTCATACCGCGTGGCCGCCTACATGCAGCAGCAGGGCAAGGTAGTGGTTCCGGTCAATCCGCGCGAGTCGGACCTGTTGGGGGAGCGGGCTTATCCGGCACTCTCCGCTGTGCCCGGTCCGGTCGATATGGTGAATATTTTCCGACGATCTGAAGAGGCGGGCGCGGTCGTCGATGAAGCCATCCGGATCAAGGCCAAGGCGGTCTGGCTCCAGGAGGGCGTGATCGACGAGGCGGCGGCTGAGCGTGCGCGCCGGGCCGGGCTGCAGGTGGTGATGGATCGTTGCTGGCTGAAGGAGCATATGCGTTGCGTCAGTGGGGACGGCCCGGATGTCAGGCCGGCGAACGTATGAGCGTGGATCGTTCCCTGGTCCGCCTGATCCTGGTTATTGTCTGGCTGAACGGGGTGCATACGCTCGACCACATGATTCGGGGAGACTTCCACTGGCCGCTCGATGGGCAATCGGTTGGTTTTGTGCTCGTCGTCGCCGCCATCTACCTCGTCATTGGAATGGGAATACGGCTGTCCAACAGAGGGGTTGTCGGGCCCCTGTTCTGGGCCATCATCGGAGGCGGAGGATTGGTCTTTGGGTGGTTGTCCCACTTCAGTCCCTTCACCGACCAGCCGTTGCACGTGATCTACGGGAGCTATCACAATGCCACGGGTGGCGCTCTCGCGGTGTTATGTCTCATGCTGCTTATGGGCGTTGTGCTGACGGCGACGCTCTATTCGATCTACCTGTGGCATCACCAACGTCACATCACCGTGTCGCGTCCTGTTTCCCGGTAACCTCGTTCCCAGATCTTCCATCGATTTCCCTCTGAGCTGATTTGTGTCATTTTCTTGAGCATTCCGCCCCTCCATGGAATAGTGACGTGACGGTGCGCGGGTCTCTCTTGCACCGGCTTCCCTACCAATCATCCCTGGAGGTCATAGCCATGATGCCCTTGCTCACGGTGTGCGGTCGTTTGTTGTTCGTTCTTCCCATGGGGCTCTTCGTCATGGGTTGTACACAGTCGGCCCTGCAGGCGCCTTCTCCGCAGGAAAATCTTGGCATGGGCATCGTGACGGGAACGCTCGGTGCGCAAATCCCGGCTGCAGCCACGACCGGCGACCAGCCGGGCGGGTCGTTAGTCGGTCAGGTACAAGCCGTGGAAGGGGGAGCGTATCTGGTCCGCGATGTTCGCGGGCAGGAACATCGTATCCCCCATGATCAAAACACGAGGATCGATCGACCGGCCCATGTGGGCGATCGCATCCAATCCTGGTTCGATCGGCAGGGCCGAGCCGTGCTCATCAGAAGCCTTGATGAGGAGCCCCGGTAGGACGAGCCCGGCCCACGCCGCTCGAGTCCTCGCACGATCATGCAAGAGCCGGAATGGAATTCCCGTTGGGAGCGTGTCGCCCGCGTGCTCTGCCCGTTTGTGGTAGCCGGATGCCTGGTGGTGATGATGCCTCCGGTGAGCCGGGTCGCAATCGACCCTGCTATGAGCCATATCCCGTTCCCGCGCTCGCCCGAAACCATCGCCGCACTCATTGCCCACTCTGCCGCGCAATACGGGCTTGACCCGGCCCTCTTGCAAGCCGTGATCAAAGTCGAATCGAATTTCAATTCGGACGCCGTGTCGTCGAAAGGGGCCATCGGGTTGATGCAGCTCATGCCACTGACCGCGGCGGCGCTCCATGTGCTGGATC
Organism: Nitrospira sp. ND1; assembly: GCF_900170025.1. NCBI lineage: Bacteria > Pseudomonadati > Nitrospirota > Nitrospiria > Nitrospirales > Nitrospiraceae > Nitrospira > Nitrospira sp. ND1. Next base: position 1,927,930 of record NZ_FWEX01000006.1, read on the forward strand.
CGTTCGATCCGAAGGACAATATCCATGCGGGCGCGGCGCTGCTTCGGCGGCTCCTGAACCGGTTCGACGGGGACCTTTCGTTGGCGCTGGCGGCGTACCATATCGGTGAGACGCGAGTCAGGCAGACGCTCGGCACGCCGGCGCTTCCCGCGACGCAGCTCTATGTCGAACGCGTGCTGGGTCATTACCATCGATTCCGTGCGGAGTCCCATCAAGCGGCTGCACATACCAGGACGAGTGAGTCAGGCGGCGAGGCGTTCCTGGCTTCCCCTCGGGTGCGTGAATGAAGCCGGTCTGTGCATTGTAGCTGCCCCGCTGCAGGCATGCGGCGCCGGTTGCATTTTCCGCTAGGAACGGGTACGGGATTCTGACTCGCGCAATCGCGGGGAGACGGCCTCCGGCCGCTAAGCCGGTGGAAACCAGACCACGATTTTTGAGGATAGTGATGAAGAAAAGCGATCGGACCGCTCGTTTGGCTCAATCGGATATCCGTGCCATGACCCTCGCCTGCGCCAAGGTGAACGGGATCAATATGTCTCAGGGCGTTTGCGATACCCCTGTTCCTCCGGTCGTGGTGCAGGGCGCGCAACAGGCGATGGCCCAAGGGCACAACATCTATTCACGCTTTGACGGCATTCTGGAATTGCGGCAGGCCATCGCCGACAAACTCGCTGCGTACAATCGAATCACGGCGGATCCGGACGCCAATATTACCGTGAGTGCCGGCGCCACCGGATCGTTTCAGGCCACCTGCATGGCGTTGCTGAATCCCGGCGACGAGGTCATTCTCTTTGAGCCCTTCTACGCCTATCACATTCAGGCGATCGTTGCGGTCGAGGCCGTGCCCCGCTGTGTGTCGATGCGACCGCCGGACTGGACGGTGGATTTCAAAGGCCTCGAGCAGGCGATCACATCCAGAACCAAGGCCATCGTGGTGAACACTCCGGGAAACCCTTCCGGAAAAGTCTTCACACGACGGGAGTTGGAACAGATTGCGGAGATTGCCTGTCGCCATGACGTGATGGTGATCACGGATGAGATCTATGAATATTTTGTGTTCGATGGGCGGGAACACGTGAGTATGGCGTCTCTCCCCGGTATGGCCGACCGAACCATTACCATCGGGGGTTACTCGAAAACGTTCAGTATCACCGGTTGGCGCATCGGCTACAGCGTGGCGGAGGCCACGTGGGCGAAGGCCATCGGCGCGATGAGTGATGTGTTGTATGTTTGCGCGCCCACCCCGCTGCAGCATGGTGTCGCCGCCGGGATTCGTGCGCTCGGCCCCTCGTTTTACAGCGACCTGACGAAGGAGCATCAGCAGAAGCGCGATCGGTTCTGCGGCGCGTTAGCCCAAGCGGGACTGCCCCCTGCCGTGCCGCAGGGTGCCTATTACGTGCTGGCAGATGTGTCCCGGCTTCCAGGAAAGACGAGTCGCGAACGCGCGCTGTATCTGTTGGATAAGACCGGCGTGGCGGGCGTGCCGGGCGAAGCGTTCTTCGAAGGGCCGGAGGGGAGTCGGTTTATGCGGTTTTGTATGGCGAAGACCGACCAGGATCTGGAGCGAGCCAGTCAGGCGATCGAACGATTCAGGTCATAAGCTGGCAGGATTCCGGTAAAAGGCCGTCAGCGGCGTTCTCGCACGACACTGCCGCCGGTTAGCCTGGCCCGTTTCAGCGTAACCGCCTCTGCCAGGACACGGTCCTCGTCATCGCCCTCACGTGGTCTTTTTCCCGACCACTCAGCCCGATCAATTTCCACACACTGGCGCCCTGTCGGTTGAGACGATCCAGGGTGAGGAATCAGCCCTGGATAGGAGGCGGCCGGGTGAGGCGTGACGTTCCCGCGGGCTCACCCGCTGGCCTCGAATGGTTGCGCCGCCGGCTGGTGGCGCAATATGAGACAATTGATGCAACTGCTTGAAATGAGCCACAATTCACATGATGCTTGAGACAGGCGGGTATGCGTGGTAAATAAGTAGTTTCGAAGAAACACAAGAAGAAGAGTGCGTACGGAAACACTAGGGATTCACACGATGAAGTTGAACCGTCTGTCGTTCTTGTCGATCTGCTTCGGTGCGCTGGTGTTGCAGGCCTGTAGTCATGCGCCACGGCCACAGGAGGCTTCCTGGGCGGAGCCTGTGTCGGGGGAAATTTCCCTCCATCGGTCTGAACATGCGGTCCTTGCAGGCGAATGGGAATATGAGGAAAGCGGGATGGTGGTGCCGTTGAGATTGGATCAATTCGGCAACGGCTCGTATGACTTTAAGGATGGACGGTTTCGGACGGATGTCCTCTCCGATCACCGTTGGGCCGGGGCCTGGGCTCAACGGGAAAACGATCGGGAAGGCGGATTCGAGATCACCCTGTCGCCAGACTACTCGGAAGGGGAAGGTCGTTGGTGGTACACTCGCATCGAGAGTGATGCCGCGCCGACCAAGGCCGGTGGAACGTTCCACGTGATGAAGATGCAATCGATCGTCGAGAACCAGCCTGTGCCCGGCGCGCGCGCATCCCAGTAGAGACCAGAGTCACGTGCCGGCAACGGGGTCCACCCGTTCATAGAGCGCTGAGTAGTCCACATCTCCCAGCCCCAGGGCAATCGTGTCGCTGAGCAGTGATCGGACGCCCGGAAGTCCGCCGGGAGAGAGCTGGGCGCTGTCTGCGGCGGCGAGGGTCAACTCCACATCTTTCAGCAGGTGGCGGGTCGAAAAGTTCGGCCTGGCATAGTTGCGTTCCGCCAATCGAGGCAACTTCTTATCGAACGTCGGTGCATACAGCGCACTCTTGCGTAACACCGCCATAAAATTCTCCACATCGACCCCGCCACGGCGAATGAGTCCCAGACTGAGGGCGAACGCTGCCGTTTCTGCGGCAATGAGCTGATTCAGCGCCAGCTTCATCACGGCGGCTTTTCCGACCGGGCCGATCAGGCGCACATCCGAACTGAGGGCCTGCAGGAGCGGTGCCCATGTGGCATAACGCTCCGGAGTCGCACCGACCATGATCAGCAGGGCGCCCGATTTGGCTTCGGCGATACTTCCCAGCACCGGCGCTTCCAAGTACTGTCCGCCGAGGCGCTCGATCTCTTCTCCGATCGAGCAGCTTTCCGACGGGCCGATCGTGCCCATTTGAATGATGGTGCGTCCGCCGAGCACCTGGCTGGTGGAGGGATCGAGCAGCACGGCACGGATGGCCGCCGCGTCTGCCAACAGGAGGATGACCACCTCTGCAGCGGCGATGGCTTCTACCGCAGTCGAGGCGATGTGAAGACCCTGTTGCCGCAGCGCCAGGGTCTTTTCAGGGGTACGATTATAGGCCGACAGGTGATGACCGGTGGCATGCAGCCGTTCGGCCACCGCCTGCCCCAGCAACCCTGTGCCTAGCAAGGCCACATTCATGGAAAACCTCCATCCTGTATGCGAGACGGTCATCGTACAGAGAAGCGGCCGCGGTTGAAAGGGTCAAGGGAGAGGGGCGCGAAGGTCTCTACTTGCGGCACTGAGTTGAATGAGGTGTGTGCGCGTCGGTGTGGTCAGGTCTGTGCCGATGGCCAAGGTGCCCTTCACCCTGGGATCGGCGCGGTTGAACGTAAACGGATGGCCTGCGGCCGTGGTGGCGCGCCCTCCGCTTTCTTCGATCAACAGGACGCCGGCGGCGATGTCCCACTCATTGCCCCCTTCCAGCGTCACGACTGCATCGGCCTGTCCGGCTGCGACCAGGGCGAGGGCGTAAGCAATCGATCCGATCGGACGGCAATGGAGATGGGACTCCAGGGCCTGAAAGCGGCCGACCCGGAGTTCCCATGGATTCACGAGCGCGAGTGGGCGCTCCGGCGGGGTGAACGGAGCCTGGCCGGCTTCTGCCTGGCGCTCAACGCGGATGCCCTGGCCGCGAATGGCCGAGAAGAATTCACCGGTCGCGGGATTGAAGATGGCTGCAACGGCCGGCATGCCCTGCTCAACGAGCGCCACTGAGAGGCAGAATTCCGGCAGGCCTCGCACGAATGAGCGCGTTCCATCGATCGGATCGACGATCCAGACCCGTGATCTGGTCAGGCGATTGTGGTTGTCCTCGGTTTCCTCCGACAACCAGCCGTCCTCCGGAAATGCCGCCGACAAATGGTCTCGAAGGATCTGATTGACCGCCAGGTCGGCAGAGGTAACGGGTGACTGATCCGGCTTGGTGTAGGTGTCGAATCCGGTGTCCGCCAATCGAAGGGCTTCACGTCCGGCCCGCCTCATGGCCTCCGACAAGATGCTGAGTTCATGATCCATCGTCACAGGGGCTCCAGGTTCGCAGAGAAGGGTGATGGCTGCATGTCTTCACCGTACCAGGTCTTGGTTCGGGAACAAAGCCCGGAGTGGCTTGATGCCGCGCCCGGCTCTTGACCCTCCTGCCGGTTCCGCGTACAAGCTGGACTGACCATGAAGTTGAAGCACAAACATTCCCGCAAAGCAGGGTTGCCGCCCGGCACGTTGGTCCATATCGGCGAAAAAAAGTCCGAGACGGTCACGATCTCGGTGTATGAATACGGCGAGGGACAGTTTCAAGAGCGAACGGTGTCGAAACCGGACGAGATCGCGATGACGGGGGAGCCGACGGTCCGATGGGTGGACGTCGGCGGCATCCACAAGATGGAGGTGCTGGAGAGTTTCGGGAAAATGTTCGGCCTCCATCCCTTGCTGCTGGAAGATATCGCGAATACCGACCAACGTCCGAAACTCGACGACTACGGCTCGTACGGCTATGTGGTGCTCAAGATGCTGTACGAAGGGGACCGGGAGGGCGATATCAACGTCGAGCAGGTCAGCCTGGTATTCGGTGAGAACTTTCTCCTGTCGTTTCAAGAGAACGGCGGGGATGTCTTTCAAGGTGTGAAGGAACGGCTGCGGAACGGGAAAGGCCGGTTACGTCATGCCGGCGCGGATTATCTCTTGTACGCCCTGATGGACTCGATTGTGGACCGGTATTTCGTCATTCTGGAGACGCTGGGAGAAAGAATTGAAGCGCTCCAGGATCTGTGCGTCACGAACCCCGGTCCGGAGACATTGCGCGATATCCACGGCCTCAAGCGGCAACTGCTGTTTCTGCGTCGCTCCGTCTGGCCGCTCCGGGACGTGATGAACAACCTGTCGCGCTCGGACGGTCAATTTCTGCAGGGTTCGACGAAGGTGTTTTTCCGCGATGTCTATGACCACATCATTCAGATCGGCGATACGATCGAGACCTTGCGCGAAATGGTGTCGTCCATGATGGAAGTGTATCTCTCCAGCGTGAGCTATCGCTTGAACGGCGTCATGAAAGTGTTGACGATCATCACGACTATTTTCATGCCGCTCAGCTTTATCGCCAGCATCTACGGGATGAATTTCGAGCACATGCCGGAATTAAAATCGCCCTGGGGATACCCGGCCGTGCTGGGTGTCATGGCCGCAACCGGGCTGGCCATGCTGTATTTTTTCAAGCAAAAGAAGTGGCTGTGATGGCGTGTAGAATGGGGCCGTCAATCCAAGACTTCGGCGCGATCCACAAAGTAGGCGGTTTCCCCGAAGCAGGTGGTGGGGATATAGCGGAATTCCTTATAATGGAGGACCACTCGTTTTCCCATCTGCCCGTCGAGTTTCTTGGCCACGGCATCATCCCACACGCTGAAACTCCATAATACCGGTGCGACGCCGGGCACAGTCGTCATGGCGAGTTCGCCTTCCTGGGTCTTGCAAATCCACCCTTTCCGAGAAAGCTTTTGGAGATAGCCCACGCGGTCTCCGTCGGAATAACTCCAGTTGAAGATGATCAGCAGATAAGCGGCCCCGCCGAAAAAGAGCAACGTGAAGAGAAGTTTCGGTCTCCACAGCCAGGCTACCGGAAACAGAATGGTTTCCCACCACGTCATAGGGCGTTCCTTTCCCGACGGTTAGCGCACGTCTTGAAACAACCAGGGGGCTTGTGTGCGGCGGCGCTGTTCGTATTCCGTGATCCGACCGGCATGTTGGAGCGTGAGGCCGATCGCGTCCAATCCTCGATACAGACAATCTTTTCGAAACGGATCGATCTCGAAATGGTAGGACGCGCCGTCCGGCGTGGTGACTTGCTGTGCCGCCAGATCCACCGTCAGCTGATAGCCTTCGCGGGCCGTCACGCCCTCGAAGAGCGCCTGGATTTCTGGCCCTGTCAGTATCACCGGGAGAATGCCGTTTTGAAAGCAGTTGTTGTAGAAGATGTCCGCGAAGCTGGGGGCGAGGACGCAACGAAACCCTTGATCGAGCAGCGCCCAGGGCGCATGTTCGCGTGACGATCCGCAGCCGAAGTTGTCCCGCGCCAGCAGAATCGTGGCGTTGTGATAGCGGGGTTGATTCAGGAAGAAGGCGGGATCCTGCGAGCCATCCTTCAGCCGCCGCCAATCGTAGAACAGTCCTTCGCGCAGGCCCGTCCGCTTGATGGTCTTCAAGAACTGTTTTGGAATGATTTGATCGGTATCGACATTGAGCCGGTCCAACGGAGCGACCAGTCCTGTGAGTGTTGTGAATGCGTCCATATATGTCCTCGTGTGTCCTCTTCGGCTTCGTGCCTGACGGGCGCCGACTCAATCGCGCCGCGGTCGGTTCAACATGTGTCCGGGCTTACGACCAGTGACGGATATCGACGAAATGTCCTTCGACGGCGGCGGCCACGGCCATTGCCGGCGATACTAGGTGAGTCCGTCCGCCGGCTCCCTGACGCCCTTCAAAGTTCCGGTTGCTGGTTGATGCGCATCGTTCCCCCGGCTGCAGAACATCGGCGTTCATCGCCAGGCACATACTGCAGCCCGCTTCCCGCCATTCGAATCCCGACTCCTTGAAGATACGATCCAGTCCCTCTTGTTCCGCCTGTTGTTTCACCAGCCCCGACCCCGGAACTACCATGGCATGCACGGTGCTGGCGACTTTTTTCCCCTTGGCGAAGGAGGCGGCCAGGCGGAGGTCTTCAATCCTGGAATTGGTACAGGATCCGATGAATACCTTGTCGATCTTGATGTCGCGGATCGGCATGCCGGGCAGCAACGCCATGTATTCGAGGGCCCGTTCCGTCGCCTGGCGGAGTTTGTCGTCCCCCATGGTGCGAGGGTCCGGAACGTTCCCATCCACTCCAGTGACCATCCCCGGGCTGGTGCCCCAGGTGACTTGCGGGGCGATCGTCTCGGCTCGCAACTCTACGACGGCATCGTATTTCGCGCCGGGATCGGTGGCGAGTTGCCGCCAGGCCGTCACGGCCTGATCCCAGAGGGCGCCCTTGGGAGCCATCGGGCGGCCTTTGATATAGGCAAAGGTAGTGTCGTCCGGTGCCACCATGCCGGCGCGTGCTCCACCCTCGATCGACATGTTGCAGAGGGTCATACGGCCTTCCATGCTGAGCGCGCGAATGGCCGACCCGGTGTACTCAATCACGTACCCGGTTCCGCCGGCCGTGCCGATTTTTCCGATGATGGCCAGAATGACATCCTTGGCGGAGCAGCGGGGCGACAGTTGCCCGTCGACACGAATTTCCATGGTCTTGGGGCGTTTCTGAACCAGGCATTGCGTGGCCAGGACATGTTCGACTTCGCTGGTGCCGATGCCGAACGCCAGTGCGCCGAAGGCTCCGTGGGTCGAGGTGTGCGAATCGCCGCATACGATCGTCATGCCCGGCAGCGTGAACCCCTGCTCAGGGCCGATGACATGGACCACGCCCTGCCGAATGTCGTTCATGCCGAACATCGTGATGCCGAATGTGTTGCAATTATCGTCCAGCGTCTGAATTTGTTTGGCGCTGATCGGGTCGGCGATAGCAACGCGGCGGTCGGTCGTCGGGACGTTATGGTCGGGGACGGCCAGCGCGGCGCCCGGCCTGCGCGGAGTTCGGCCCGCCACGGCCAACCCTTCGAAGGCCTGCGGTGAGGTCACTTCATGCACTAAGTGGCGGTCGATATAGAGCAATGTGGTCCCGTCCGGTTCCGCCCGAACCACGTGGTCGTTCCAGATTTTTTCGAATAACGTCTGTGCAGCCATGGCGATACTCCTTGTAGACCCGCGCCGTCGCAAGTGATTGAAGGCGCAGGCGCGATGCGTGCCTATTATATATGCGAGCAGGCCTATGGCATCAAGGGCAAAGGGGGGCCGGAAGAAATTGCCTCTTTAGATTTTAAAACCGAGGACCGATAAGGTTGGCATGGAACAGGAACCGGTCGACGCCGAACGCATCACGATTCCCCGCTGGACGATCAAACGCGATCCCCGGGCGCTGGGTTGCACGATCTGTGGATCGGCGATCGTGAAAATTACCGCCGAATGGCGGCAGGTTTCGTTCTGTACTTGCCGGTTGATCGAGTATCGTGTGCTGCCGCGCGCTCCCAAAGCGCTTCCCGCCCCGTCCACGGCGACAGACGTACGGAAAGAACCCTAATCTCGCTGAGTGTCTGACAATCTTCGATCCCTGCCAGGCTTGTCTTCGGGCAGGCTCCGGGCATGGGGCCGGAGAGATCATTTCTGAAACGGAGGATCGTATGGCACGATGGCTTGGAGCGTTCGTGGTAGCGGGCTGTCTGGGTGTGGCCGGTTGGTGTCCGGCCGAGGCGAAGGACCACCCTGTGGCAAAGTCGCTGATGCGAACAGGACTTGCCACTCACGGACACTCTTCACGGACCTGTGCGGGCGACGATCTGCCCGGAAATTGGCACCTGGTTGCCTTCGACTCCTCGTATCGGTTCAGAAACCCACAGGCTCCATATCTGTTTCCTCATCAAGCCTTTCAATACTCGCATCGCGGCGGAGCCAAATCGGCCCACTCGCTCCAGCCCCTCTCCGGCGATCCGGACCAGCTGTTTGAGGCGGTGCCGTTGGACATGACCTATCGAGTTGAAGGAAAAGGCCGCGTCGTGCTCAAGACGAGGGGGCACACTGAGACGGTGGAAACCTGGACCTGCAGGGTCATCACCCAAGATCCTGAGGCGATGGGAGATGGAACCAGGCTGCAACGCGGTGATCTGGTCATGACCTTGATAGGCAGCAACGGGCAGGGGTTGTTTGTCCGTCATTTAAGAAAGCGCGCCGCATAACCTGCTTGGCATGGAGCGAGGAGGCGTGCTACTACCGGCAAGTCAGTCATGCGCCGGGCACAATGCATCGACCTATTCCGCCGAGGAGGCCATGGACGATCCGAATCAAGTGTGGAGTCAGCCATCGGTCGTCGAATGGTCCCAGCTGCTATTGAACAGTTATCGCCACTGGGTCGGGCGGGACTTGATGCTCAGGACCGGCGGGCCCGAGGAGCAGGCCCATGCGTTGTTCATGGCGCCTTTTGTGGTGGTCTCGCACGGTGCGCAGGAGGATCCGATCCTGAATTACGGATCGCATCTCGCGCTGACCTTGTGGGAGACGACGTGGGAGCAGCTCCTGCAGACTCCATCCCGCCTGACGGCTGAAGCTGTGAATCGTGCCGAGCGGGAGTGGATGCTTGAACGGGCTCGCGTGCAGGGGTATGTGGATAATTACCGCGGGGTCAGAATTTCGAACAGCGGACGACGGTTCCTGGTCGAAAGCGCGATTGTGTGGAGCGTGATCGACCAAGCCGGGCGTCGTCAGGGACAGGCCGCGACCTTCTCACGCTGGACCTTCCTCTAACCGTCGGAATCGAGGGACGACGGTCTCGCCGATGGTCACCGATTCGAGAAACATTCCCAGCGGTCTGATCCACAGCCCGCCTGCTCCATAGAGTTGCCGATAGACGACATACTCCTCCTCGGTCTCGGAATGCCGAGCCACGCCCAGCACCTCATAGTCGTTCCCTTTGTAGTGACGATAGCGACCAGGTTTCATCATAGTGTATCCTTGCGGGTTGATGCCTGCGGGACAGTCTATCGGACCGGGAATGTCATCACAACTCTCTCACATGCCTGAACGGCGGCACGATGTCGTGGTGATCGGTGGCGGATCGGCCGGCTATGCCGCCGCACGGACGGCTCGCGACGCGGGCGCCGATGTGGCCATCGTGGATCAGGGTCCGCTCGGGGGGCTGTGCATCCTGCGGGGTTGCATGCCGACCAAAACGATTCTGCGGTCGGCTGAAATCATCGCGCTGATGAAGCGCGCGCGCGAGTTCGGGCTGAGTCCGGTCACTGCCCAAGCAGATCTGTCGGCTATCGTCGATCGCAAGAACCGATTGGTTCAAGAGTTCGCCGACTACCGTATCGCCGCACTGCGAGACCCGCGCTTCACCTTGTATGAGTCCCGCGCCGAGTTTCTCTCACCCCACGAACTTCGTGCCGGAGATGTTCGGATTCGCGGCGGCGCATTCGTCATTGCCACCGGGTCGAGTGCGGCTGAGGTGGCCATTCCGGGGCTGGACGAAGCCGGTTATCTGACCAGCGATGAGATGCTCGATATTCGTCGCCAACCGGCGTCGCTCCTGGTGTTGGGAGGCGGCCTGGTCGCCGTCGAGTTCGCTCAATTTTTTACCCGAATCGGCACAAAGGTCACCGTACTGCAGCGCAGCACGACCCTGTTGTCCGACATGGATGAAGACATCGGTCAGGCGCTGGCGGCGGCCTTTCAGGAGGAGGGGATCGAGGTGATCACCGGAGTGTCGTTCCAACGTGTGACCTCAACCCCGTCTGAGAAGACCGTGCATTTTGTGCAGGGCGGGGCTGTCCACGCGCGATCAGCCGAGATTATTTTTCAAGCCCTCGGTCGTCGCCCCAACTTGACGGCGCTTAATCTGGAGGCAGCCGGAGTAGGGGTGATCGACGGCCGGCTGGTGGTCGGCAGGGATATGCGGACTTCTCAGCCGCACATCTTTGCCGTGGGTGACGTCAACGATCTCACTCCCATTGTGCATCTAGCGATTCAACAAGGCGAAACGGCTGGGTTCAATGCGACGCATCCGAATGAGCCTGCGCGGGTGATCGATCACCGGTTGGATGCCGAAGTCGTGTTCACCGAACCTCAGATTGCGGTCGCGGGAATGAGTGAACGGCAGTGTCGTGAAGAGGCGATTCCTTATCTGACGGCGTCCTATCCGTTTGCCGACCATGGAAAGGCCATGTGTCTGGGCGCCGTGCATGGATTTGTGAAGCTGCTCTGTCGCCCGCACGACGGTGCCCTGCTGGGCGCCCAGATTGTGGGGCCGGAGGCGGGGGAACTGATTCATGAGTTGATTGCGGTGATGTATTTTCATGGCACCGCACAGGACCTGCTGCGCATTCCCCACTATCATCCGACGCTCGCGGAGATCGTGACGTATCCGGCGGAGTCCATTGTCGAGCAGATGGGTCGAGCATGAAACGAACCGTTGCCGCGGGTGCATCGGCGCTTCTGCTGCTGGTGACTCTGGCCTGCGGGCAGCAGACGTGGGATGCTGCGATGCAGGCAGGTGAAACGGCATTGCAGCGAGGGCAGTATGAGCAGGCGGAAAAAATTTTCTCTGCCGCCGTGCATAAGGCAGAAGAGTTCGGCCTACATGATCGGCGGGTTGCGGTGACCTTGGCCCATTTGGCCCAAGCCTACAGCGCGCAGGGAAAATTCGTCGAGGCTGAACCGGTGTATCTGGAGGCGCTCAAGATTTACCAGGATGTGCACGGTGAGAACCATCTCGATGTGGCGGCCATGTTGAATAACCTTGGTGTTTTGCATCGAAAGCACGGACAATATGCCGATGCGCAGCGCCTCCTGACGCGGGCGCTCTCGATCAAAGAGAAGCTTCTGGGAACGGACCATCCAGAGGTGGCGCTGGCCCTGAGCAATTTGGCCGCGATGTATCTGGCGCAAGGCGACGGGGAGCAAGCGGGGGCCTTATTTGCGCGGGCCTTGGCGGTGCGGGAGAAGCATTTGGGGCCCGACCATCCGGATGTGGCCAAAAATCTTGAGGACTATGCGAGTGCGCTGCGCAAGCTGGGGCGGGTCGGAGAGGCAGAAGGGCTCGAGCGGAGGGCGGGCGCGATTCGGGCAAAACCGAAATCGTGATGGCGGGGGCACAGAGTTGAACCGATGGGATGCGCCGGTGTAGCGTACAGATTCGCAAGGGCGCAAGGGCGTGAGGGCGAAGGATGTCTGATTTACGGACCAATGCATTGATTGCGCGCGGCATGGGTATTGTCTTCATTGCCGGCGGCTTTATGCTTGGTATTTACGGCTTGGAATTTCCCAACACCATGTGGCTTCAAACTGCGTTGGGGCTGCTCGTCACCGGGATGATGGCGCAGGGCTATGCGATGTATTGTTCAATCCGGTGGGTTCGTGAACAGCGTGATTCGGAACGGTAGCCAGTTGAGACGCGAGACGAAGCAGGCAATGGTGTGCCCGGGTCGCTGGAGTGCCCTCCTGCTCCTACTGTGTGTCGCAATGTTGTCCGGTTGCGGCGGGCCTTGGCGTGATCGGTACTTGGACAAGGGGGTGAAGAAGCTCACGCAGGACGATATTGCAGAAAAATTCGGTCCTCCGAGTACGGCCAAGACACCGGTGCTGGGTGGTGACACCGTCTGGACCTATCGCGTGCCTATGGGGGATCGAGAAGTGCATCCCTGGGATCCCGGTAGCCTGACTGCCGGCAAGAAAACCAAAGCCCCGCCCTCGCCCTCGCCGTTCGGAAAGAGCCTGGCCGGTAATGACGAACCGTACCGGGAGCCGCTCTATTGTTATCGCTATACGCTGTCGTTTGATGAGACCAAGTTGCTGAAAGATTGGAAACGGGAAGAATGTGTTCCTCGCACCAGTGAGGATGAGACCGCATCCCAATAAGGCGGACACACGACATTATGCGCGAACTGTTGCCGGTGATCGGATCGAGCGTCTTCTTCGACCTTCTGAAGTCCATCCTCCTTCTCCTCATTCTGCTCATCGCACGCACGGTTCTGGTCCGTTGGATCAAAGGCAATCACACGTTGACCATCGACGCGAAGCGACGATGGATCGTGACGGCGCGCAACAGCATGGTGCTGGGGCTCTTTGTGGGGCTCGTTGTGATCTGGGCCCACGAGTTGGAAGCGTTTGCTGTGTCTCTGGTCGCGCTGGCGGCTACCGTAGTGCTGGCGACAAAGGAATTGATTCTCTGCTGGAGCGGGGCGGCTTTGCGTGTCGGCGGGGGGGTGTACGGTGTGGGTGATCGTATCCAGCTGGGCACCTATCGAGGCGTTGTCCTGGAATACGACGTCTTTGCGACGAAGCTGTTGGAAATCGGGCCGGGTCAGACATCGCATCTCTACACCGGTCGCACCGTGGTCTTTCCCAACAGTCTTCTGTTTGGAAATCCCTTGATCAAAGAGAGCCCGTCGCAGGAATACGGCCTCTACGTTTTGTCGGTTCCGCTTCAGAGCACGGACGATTGGCAAGCCGCTGAGCAAGCTCTGCTCAATGCCGCAAAAGTCGAGTGCGCCTCCTTCATGGATCAAATGGGCCGACAGATGAAATTGCTGGAACAGCGAAACCTGCTGGAAGCGCCGTCTCCTGAGCCACGTATTACCATCCAACTCCCTGAGGCAGGACGTATTCATCTGGTGCTCAGGTTTCCGGCCCCCGACCGTGGTCGTTCACGGGTCGAACAAGCCATTCTCAGGCGCTATCTCATCGCCGTGCGGCCGTAAGGTCTTGCGACGATCCTTCCAGTTTCTTGCCGAATTTTGTGAAGCCTCTGCCGCCGGCTTGTCCTGCTTGGATTCGCGGTCTCGGCAAAAACCGGCAAAACAATTGGCAAACTCGCCCCTTCACGGTATTGATGAGTCCTGCATGACGGCCGGTTCGCCATAGAGCCGGACACCATATTTCAACCAAGGGGGAGTTGTTGATGAGAAGGTCAATTGCTGTGTTGGTCGCCGTCGCATTTGTGGGAATGAGTTCGTTCGCCGTGGCCGATGATATGGGGCTGGGTAAGATGTCCGAGGGGATGAAGCAGGACATGAGCGGACTGTCAAACGACCTGAACGCTCAGAAGGAAGACTTGGCGAGTGACCTGAAAGCCAAGAAAGAATCGGTGAAGAGCGAGATGAAGGCGAAGCGGGACGAGGCGAAAGCGAAGAAAAAGCAAGCGAAGGCCGACTTGAAGGCGAAGAAGGAGCACATGAAGGCCAAGGTCAAGGCCAAGAAAGACGCGGCGCGCGCGAAGGCGGCAGAAGCGAGGAGTGTTGCCGACGATGCGGCTCACGAGGCCGGCGGGATGAAGAACGACGTGACGGGGGCGATGCGGAACTAAGGTCGGCCGGTTGGCTGAGAGCCGGATAACGCTGATATTCGACAATTGCGGCCTGTGATCGGGAAATGTCCGATCACAGGCCTTGTTGTTCTGTATGCTTCAGTTGTTGCGGCGGGTGGGCTCTGCTAGAATCCCCGCCGTATGAAAGTCGCCACCTTCAACGTCAACTCGCTGCGCAAGCGCCTCCCTATCGTGCTGCAGTGGCTCGAACGCCATCAGCCTGATGTGCTCTGTTTGCAGGAAACAAAAGTTCAGGACAGCGAATTTCCTCTGACTGCGCTCGCGACCTCCGGTTATGAGATCACCTTCCGGGGCATGAAAGCTTACAATGGTGTTGCGATTCTCAGCCGCACGAAGCCGGAAGCAATCTCGTATGGATTCGATGACGGGGGCGAGACGGAAGATGCACGTCTTCTGCGAGTGGTGATTCAGGGCATCCCGATCATCAACACGTATGTTCCGCAGGGTTTCGAGATCGATTCGCCCAAGTACCAATACAAACTGGGTTGGTACGACCGGTTACGGAAGCATTTCGAAACTCATCTCTCCCCGAAGGAGCCGGCGATCTGGTGTGGAGACATGAATGTGGCCCCAAGACCCATTGATGTCCACAGCCCGGAGAAACATCTGAAACATGTCTGCTACCACGAAGACGCGCGCAATGCCTATGGGAAGACGGTTGCGTGGGGCTTCGAAGATGTGTTCTGCAGACTGTATCCAGATCGCCAGCAGTTCACGTTTTTTGACTACCGTGCACCCAGTGCCCTTGCCGCCAATAAAGGATGGCGGATCGACCATATTCTGGCAACGCCGCCCTTGGCTCAGAGGTGTCAGCTCGTTGATGTCGATTTAGAGCCACGCCGTGCGACCGATCCTTCTGATCACACTGTCCTCTGGGCCGAGTTCTCCACCTAGCAATGCATTGAACAGGCTTGCCGGATCGGTCCTCGCCTCGTTCGGACGTCGAACCTACTGAGTAGGTAATCAGTTCTCTCTCTATCTTCATCGTCGCTACGGCCGGTTTGAAGGCCGCAGCGACAATTCTACTCGTCCACCACCGCCGCAGGACCGGGGCGTTTGTCAGGACGGTCCTGCGACTCCCCGATTACTGCAATACTGCGACTGGTTCCAATAACAGTTGTTCAGCGAGCCGAGTTCGACGGTTTTGTTCAATCAGTGGATCGACAATCGATCCGCAATTAATGCAACGCCACACAAACGTTTCCGGCGAAAAGTCCGGCCTCCACTCATCGACCATTAACCCTTTGCATCGTCCGCATGTCATGGTTCCCACCTCCTTAGGATTGCGCCCTTATTATCTAAAGGCCGTGCCCATGTGAAAAGAGAGTAGCAACGCGAGATTAAAGAGGTGTTAGTGAGACGTTAAAACCATTTAATCCTGATTGTGTCGAAATATCAGGGCGTTCACATTTCACGGTTGGACAAATTCGGAGCGAAGGGGAAGCGTTCTGTACAAAATGAGGTGTGCGATGAGAGTTGTGGCGGCGATGCACGCTCGGAACATGACGAGTCACAGGGTCAATTCGGCGGAGCTGAAATCGGCAGATCTACGCTGACTGGCCTCTGAAAAGAGAAGGGCTAATCAGTGAATCTGCCTTCCTTCTGGAGCGAACCGTTGAGTTTCTTGACAGAACTCCCCCCATCCTTTATCGATTGAACTGACAGCGCCATTCCGCTGCGCCTAGGCCGGTGGTGTACAGACTGTGGGAAGTTGCTGTGATCTGTGTCCGCGGTCGGTTTTGCCTCAAGGCCATCTGTGGCGAGTATTCAGGTGGAGCCGTGACCGGCGTCCGGCAGAGTATCTTGTATTCGGGAGAGCGGCGCTAACATCCGCCGATCATTCAGCATGATCCAACCCCTCACGTGTCCGCAGTGCGGCCAAGACAATGTGTTTCGTTCACGCTGCTCCACGCTGATGGAGCGGTTGCAGTCGCTTGCTTGTATTGCCCCGTTCCATTGTCAGTCTTGTAGCTTCCGTTTCCAGGCCTTCCGATTGGGACGCCGTTATCCGGCGCAGATGCTCGATCGGCGAAAACATCTGCGTATTCCCGTGCGCCTGTTTTTGTCCTTCTCTGGCGGCAAAGTCAGGGGCGAAGGAACCGTCTTGGACATTTCGATGGGCGGGTGCATCATTGAGAGCCAAGCTCTGGTGCATATGGACGATATCTTTTATCTTCAGATCGCGCTTGAGAACGACCAGACGCCGCTCGAAGTGGCTGCGATGGTCCGGTCTGTGAGTTCCCGCGGTATTGCGTTCAAATTTCTTCGGTCGGCGCAAGAAAACAAGCGACTTCTTGCGTTTGTGCATGCCAAGACTGAATCTTCCGGAGCAGGTTCCGCCAGCTAGCTGTATCAACCTCGCCTATTTCCTCAGGTGCTCCGCTCCAGTTTGCCTAGAGCCGCCCAATCACGTGAAAAGTCTGCTCGGACGTCAGCGAGCAACTTGCTACGTGCGAAACAGCGTGCTCTTCAATGTTCTGTTAGAGTGGAGTTTCCCAGGCGGAGGCCTGGGGATACTCAGTCGTGAGGCGGTCGTGTTCGATGTGATCGAAGGGTTCCACGATCAGGTCTGCTCGGTTCAATGGTTCGGGGCATGCCGGTGAGGAGAGAAAATCGACATAGTCTTGTGCCTTCGCCTCAGTGGCAAAACGGCAGAGCCCATACTCCGGCATATGAGAAGATGGATGCCAAAAGGCCAGCCCGATGGAGCTGCCTTGAAACACCCCCAAGGCTCGATGCCGGACTTGAAAACCGCCCGGAGTATCGGTCGAACGATCGAGCGCCATGCCGCCTCCCGTTGTGTGCTGATCGACTAAGAATGGGCAAGTATAGCAAGGTTATAAAGGAATCGACATCTCGCGGGTCCCGCCGGCGATTGACTTCGCCGGTGAAAGCCTTACGTCCTATGAATGCGTGGTCTGCTACGACCGGCGCGAAGGAGGAGAGCATGTTCATGTCATTGACGCGTTTGATGGGGGGAGTCGTGCTGCTTGCGGCCGTGCTGGCTCTGCCAGGCTGTGGCTATAACGACTTGCAAGGTCTTGATGAGGATACCAAGGCGGCTTGGAGTGAAGTGATCAACCAATATCAGCGGCGGGCCGATTTGATTCCGAATCTGGTGAATACGGTGAAGGGATATGCCGCGCATGAGAAAGAGACGCTGGAAAGCGTCGTGCAGGCGCGTGCCAAGGCTACCAGCGTTCAAGTGACGCCGGAGTTGCTCAAGGACGAGGCCGCCTTTAAGAAGTTTCAAGAGGCTCAACAGGGTCTCTCGAGTGCGCTGGGGCGGTTGCTTGCCTTGGCCGAGAATTATCCCAACCTCAAGGCGGATCAAGGGTTCCGCGATCTTCAGAGCCAACTCGAAGGTACTGAGAATCGCATCACCGTGGCACGCAAGCGGTACATCGACAAGGTTGCAGAATTCAACAAGATGGTTCGCTATTTCCCCACCAATCTCACCGCCAAGTTTCTCCTGCATCTGGAGGAGAAGGCCAATTTCACCGTGGCTGACGAAAAGGCGGTGGCCAAGCCACCCGAAGTAAAACTCTAACGACGGTCTCGTAAGTCAGGGAGCGATTGCAATGCGGCTGATGGGGCGAACGGGGTGGGGGCTCCTCATCGGGTGGCTCTGGCTCACAGGGGTGGCGAGCCTCCCAGCTGCGGCGCTGGATGTGCCACTCCTCAGCGGCCGTATCGTGGATCAGGCGCATGCCCTGCCGCCTGCCGTCGCAGAGCGACTCTCAGCCGATCTGGCGGCGCACGAAGCCAACACGTCCAATCAGGTGGCGGTCCTCATCATTCCATCGTTGGAAGGTGAGCCGCTGTTTGATTTTTCCCATCGTGTCGCGACGGCGTGGAAGTTGGGCCGCAAGGGGACCGACAACGGAGTCCTCCTTCTCGTCTCGATCAAGGATCGAAAAATTCGCATAGAGGTCGGTTACGGATTGGAAGGGGTGCTGACGGATGCACGGTCGGCTCAGATTATCCGGAACGAGATTGTACCAAGGTTTCGAGCCGGAGATGTCCCGGCCGGCGTGACGGCCGGTGTGCAAGCCATCTTGCAAACCATTGAAGGGACCTACCGTGCACCGGAACATCCGACGGCTACTCCTTCTTCGAGCGATGCCTTCGCCACTGCGGCCTTCGCGGTGATTCTGGGAGTCGTGGTTGGTCTCTTCTTCTCACGCGCTCATCGAGTGCTGGGGCCTGTTGTCGGGGGAGGCCTTTCGTTTCTGGCTGCCCCATGGGTGATACCGGCAGTGATGGCCGGGGCCGTGAGCCTGGTTCTGGTCGGCCTGCTGAGTAAGCTGGGGTCAAGCAGCGGATCACGCAGGCGGGGAGACGGCAGTGCGTTTGACGGGACCTGGTTCAGCACGCAACAAGGCGGATGGGGGTCCGGTGGTTTCGGGGGGTCGTTCGGAGGATCCGGTGGCTTCTCCGGGGGCGGAGGCGATTTCGGAGGAGGAGGCGCCAGTGGCGACTGGTAGACGGCCGACGCTGACAGATGAAGAGCGTGCGCGGGTTGAGGCGGCGGTGGAGGCGGCCGAGCAACGGACCAGCGCTGAAATTGTGCCGATGATCGTCGGGCGCTCCGGTTTGTATCGTGAGGCGCACCATCGTGCCGGGCTACTGAGTGCGGTACTCGCCCTGACGGCCCTGCTGACGATCGAAACCACCTGGCTCCCATGGGGGTGGCATGCGGCGAATGCCGTCTGGTTGCTTGGAGTGATCATGCTGGCCTATGCCCTCGGTTCCTGGGTCGGGACATGGCCTCCGGTGCTGCGACTCTTCACATCCCGCGAGCGGATGCATCGGAAGGTGCAGTTGCGGGCGAAATTAGCGTTTGCTCAGCATGGTCTCGCGCAGACTCGTGAGCGAACAGGACTTCTGCTGCTGATCTCCCTACTCGAACGGCAGGTCTCTGTGTTGGCAGACCAATCATTGCGCGATGGGATCTCGGATGCGCAGTGGCAGGAGGTCGTCGCCGTCGTCGTCGAACGACTGAAGGTCGGTGATCTGGTCGGCGGCCTCTGCTGCGGCATCGAAGCCAGCGGAACGCTCCTTGCGCGCGCCTGTCCTGCGCGTGACGGCGACAATCCCGATGAGCTGTCGAATCAGGTGATTCAGGACACGTGATCGCTGGCTCTTGCCGGACGATGGACGGCTCCGTTCGGTTTCGCTACAATCCCGATTAATGTCGGATCCCGCCGCCTCCGTTGAACCATCTCGACCAGCTCCGGATGAAACCCGTTCCGTCGTCAAGGCGGCGGGCCTCATCGGCGTAGCGACCTTTTCCAGCCGCATCCTCGGTTTTGTCCGCGACATGGTGTTAGCGAGACTCTTTGGCGCGACCCCCGCCGCCGACGCGTTCTTTGTCGCATACCGCATCCCCAATTTATTGCGGGAACTGTTCGCCGAAGGGTCGATGTCCGCCGCCTTCATTCCGGTCTTTACCGAATATCACACGCTGAAGACCAAGCGGGATGCCTGGGAACTGGCCAGCGCCACCTTCACGACGCTGCTGACAATCGTCACCGCAGTGACCCTGCTGGGGATTCTGGCGGCACCGGGGATTGTCTGGCTCCTTGCCCCGGGTTTCCGGGGAAGTCCGGACAAGCTGGCGCTGACGACGCTGTTGACGCAGATGATGTTTCCCTATCTGATCTTTATCAGCCTGGCGGCCCTGGCGATGGGGATTCTGAACTCACTGCGCGCCTTTGCGGCGCCGGCTTTCTCGCCGGTTTTTTTCAATATTTTCACCATTGCCTGCATGATGTTCCTCTCGCCCTGGTTGCCGGAGCCCATCATCGGCGTGGCGATCGGCATCGTCGTCGGAGGGGTGGCGCAATTTGCGATGCAGCTGCCGGGTTTAAAAGGCCGCGGGATGTTGTTCGGTCTGCGGTTTCAGCCCGGTCATCCGGGTGTGAAGCGCATCGGGTGGTTGATGGTGCCATCGTTGCTGGGGTTGTCGGTGACGCAGATCAATATCACCGTGAGTACAATCCTGGCCTCGTATTTCGCCGGTGGCCCGACCTATTTGTTTTACGGCATGCGGCTCATTCAGTTTCCGCTCGGCATTTTCGGCGTGGCGCTCGCGACGGCGATTCTTCCGACGCTCTCCGCGCAGGCCGCCCGTGGGGCGCTTGATGAATTGCGGACAACGATCGGGTTCGGCCTGCGAATGATTTTTTTCATCATTCTTCCGGCGATGTTGGGTCTGATCCTCTTGCGGCACCCGATCGTGCATCTGGTGTTCGAGCATGGGTCGTTCACCAAAGCCGATACAGTGGCGACGGCGACGGCGCTCCTCTGTTATGCCGTCGGGTTGTGGGCCTTTGCCGGAGTGCGTATCATCGTCTCCGCGTTTTATTCCCTACAGGATACGAGGACGCCGGCGGTCACTGCGGGGATTGCGGTCGGGGCGAATATTCTGTTGTCCTTGTGGTTGATGACGCTGCTGGATGCCGCGGGGCTGGCTCTGGCCACGGCACTGGCTTCCATGCTGAATGGGAGTATCCTGGTCGCCGTGTTGCACCGGCGTCTGGGGCGTGTCGATTGGGGTTCGATTGTATGGTCGGCTTTTCGAGTGCTGGGGGCCTGCATTCCGGTCGCAGTGATGTGCCTCTGGGTCGCGAATGCGTCCCTGTGGGACCAGGACGGTGCGTGGGTCGTGAAATCCGCAGCCTTGTTTGGTGGAATCGGAGTCAGCGTCATCGGATATCTCGGGGTGCATATTATGCTCGGCTCGGAGGAATTGGACGTGGTGTTAGGAATGGTGAAGCGGAAATTGGGACGAGTGGCGAAGAAGTTTGGGGCGGCCTGACATGACGCACGTAATCACGTTTCAGACCGCTTGGGGCTTGATCAGGATTACGGCTTCCGAGAAGGGCGTGACCTCTATTGATTTGTCGCCGTCGGATCCTGCTGCCCGGCAGCAACCGGCTGAGGCCGGCGGCGCAGCCGCATCGATCGTGGAAGAGGCGCGCGCGCAGCTTGTGGCCTATATTGCGGGCACGCGTCGCGAGTTTTCTTTTCCGGTGGATTGTTCGGCCGGCACGCCGTTTCAGCGGAAAGTCTGGAAGGCGATCACACGGATTCCCTATGGCCGGGTGCGGTCCTATCAATGGGTGGCCATGCGTGTGGGTGGAAAGCAGTATGCCAGGGCGGTGGGGATGGCGCTCGGGGCCAACCCGGTCCCCATCGTGGTGCCCTGTCACCGGATCATCTCGCACGACGGTTCGCTAGGTGGATTTTCTTGCGGATTGCCGTTGAAGCGCCGCCTGTTGAGTTTGGAAGGCACGTTGAATCAACTGCGGAATGCTCAGTGATTGTGGCTGGTTGTCGGTCTGTGAAGGATGATGTATGAAGGTTGTCATTCAACGGGTCACACGCGCGTCAGTTGAAGTGGAAGGCCGGATCATTGGCCGGATCGGCGCAGGTCTCCTGGTGCTGTTGGGTGTCGCGAAGGGGGATGACGAGCGCGACCTGCTGTATATCGTTGAGAAGCTTCAGACCCTGCGGATTTTTGGCGACGAGCAGGGGAAGATGAATCGTACGCTCATCGAGGCCGGCGGAGCGCTGTTGCTCGTCTCGCAGTTTACGCTCCTCGGCGATACCAGCAAAGGCCGGCGGCCAGGGTTCGACCTAGCTGCCCTACCGGAGGAGGCGCGTACATTGTACGAGCAGGCGGTCGGTCGGCTGCGGGCGGATGGTCTGACGGTGGAAACCGGGCTCTTCGGGGCGCACATGCAAGTGGAATTGCTGAATGATGGCCCTGTGACGTTCCTGTTGGACAGCCGGCGAGGAGCATCGGCTCCGACTCTCAAGTCTTGATCGCGGATGCCGATAAGGAGTCAGGGAGAAAGTCTGCTTGGGTTGAGCATGGTCTGCTATACTATTTTCAAAGGGCAGGGATTGCCCGGGAGGTCGAGATGGGAAGTCCCGTTTCTCGCAGCCATCCACTCCGACAGCTCTTCGGAGCGTTGACGGAAAAAAGCTTCACCGAACACCTCGGGTGGCCCGATCTGAATGTCACCGAGTACGTCTCCAACCTGCTCGTCGAATTCGCTCACACCGACCAACTCTACAAAATCCAGAATACACAGGGCCGCGCCGTCGATTCCGTCGTCGAGATGCTGTTCGAATCCGAAGTGCTGTTGGAAGCGCAATCCTTCGAGCGGGAGCGCGAAGTGCACCGCCATATCGGCGACTTTACACTCTTCATGACCGGCCTGTTTCCAGAATATCTCCGCCGCCTCAAGAGCGTGGGCCGCATCTACCATAAAGATTTTCTGGTGGATTACGTGAAGACGGGCAAACGCTCGTACGGGTTGGTCGCCGAGTACGGCAGCTACGACCCTGAGCAGGATTCCCCGTTGTTCCGGAAGCTGTCGGAAAATTTCGAGCTGTGTGTGACCGGTTTGGGGTTCGTCCGGTCGGACCTCGATCGTATGCAAGATCCTGCCTGCCGCCGCGTGAAAGATCTCCTGCTGAATTGAAACCATCACGACCGATCCTGCTCATTCACGGTGGCGCGGGACGCCGCGCCATGACCGTCGCTCAAGCCGCCTGCGTCGAGACCGCCTTGGCCGAGGGCCACCGACTACTCATGGCCGGAACCCCGGCGCTGTCGGTCGTGGAAGAAGCCATTCGCCTGCTGGAGGAGTCAGGACTGTTCAATGCGGGGCGAGGCTCGAACCGTCAGCTCGATGGAGTGCGGCGCATGGACGCTTCGATGATGGAAGGGCGCGATCTGCGGGCAGGGGCTGTGGCCTCCATCGAGGGTATCGTCCATCCCATCACTGCCGCGCGGCTGGTGATGGAAAAAACGGCCCATGTGTTGCTGGTCGGGCAATCAGCCTCCCGCTTTGCGGACTATTTCGGATTAGAGCGCGCGCCCCGTGCCAAGAGGACAGCAGGGCCACAGCCCAAGGACTTGAGGCCGCGGGCCGGGCTGAAGCACACGTTGCGCTTGCATCAGGCGATCATGCAGACGGGCCGCCTCCGTGCGCGCAGCTTGGGCAAGGAAACCGTGGGCGCGGTGGCCTTGGATCTCGACGGAACGGTGGCTGCCGGCGCATCAACCGGCGGGGTGGATGTGATGTTGCCGGGCCGGGTCGGCGATACGCCGTTGATCGGATGCGGGGTCTATGCCGATAATGAGGCCGGAGCGGTCTCCATGACGGGATTAGGGGAGAGCATCATTCGAGTGGCCGTTGCGAAAGAGATCAGCGATTTATTGGCGAGCGGCCTGAGTCCGCTGCGGTCGGCAAATCGGGTGCTTCGGAAGGTCGTAGAGCGTATTCACGGCACGGCCGGGGTGTTGGTGCTCTCGCCGGATGGCCGGTTCGCCATTCGACACAGTACGCCGAACATGGTGGCCGGTGTGATCGGGCGCGACGGCCGCCCGCACGTGAAAGGTCGGTTTGCCTAGTCGCGCAAGAGGCTGATACAGTGACCAGAGGTATCAGCGTATGCCGGCACTCTTTCACCTCGCATTTCCTGTCCACGATCTCGCCGCAGCCAAGCAATTTTACGTCGAGGGTCTCGGTTGTGTGCTGGGTCGGGAATCCACCTCCGCCGTCACCTTCGGACTAGCCGGGCACCAGTTGGTCGCCCATCTCTCCACCCAGTCGACAGTGCCGCAGAAGGGCGTCTATCCGCGTCATTTCGGGCTGGTGTTGACGCAGGAAGAAGAATGGCAGGCGCTGGCCGATCGCGCCAAAGCGAAGGGCCTGACGTTTTACCAACAGCCCAGGCGGCGGTTTGCCGGTACCCGCATCGAACATCTCACCTTCTTTCTCCAAGATCCCTCCCGGAATCTCCTCGAATTTAAATACTATCGACACGAGTCGGCGATTTTCGGGGAACGAGACGTAGCGGCAGTCGGGGATGCTGAGTAGCGAATGCTCTCCGCAGCATCGTGCGGACCGTGCTGGTAAAGTTATGGTTCAGTTTTCAGAAGGGGCGAGGTCGTGCGGCTCCGGTGCCTGTCGGTTCGTCGAGAGTGAGCCGGCTCTGCGTCCGTTGCCCCGTTCCAGCCATCGGACGATGTGGTGCTGCCGTCGATTCAAGTAGGCGGTATGGCGGATCGGGTCATACCGGCGCGGGGAGGGAAGAATCGCGGCCAGTAACGCCGCTTCGTCGATCGTCAGCTCCTTGGCCGATTTCCCGAAATGGTGCCGCGCGGCCGCTTCCGCGCCGAATACGCCCTGCCCCCATTCCGCGACATTCAAATACAATTCCAAGATCCGTTCCTTCGTCAAATGATGTTCCAGGGAACGGGTGATGAGGGCTTCGCGAGCCTTCCGTAGCAGGGAGCGTTCAGACGAGAGGTACAGATTCTTCGCCAGCTGCTGGGTGATGGTGCTGCCGCCGCGCTTGAATTCGCCGACTTCCAGGTTGTACAGGGCGGCATCTTTGATGCCTTCCCAATCGAATCCTTCGTGCGCGAAGAACGAGGCATCTTCGGCGGCGACCACGGCGCGCTGAAGGGCGGGCGCGATTCGAGCCAGAGGGACCCAGGAGAATTTGATGTGCAGAGGATGGCCTTGTTCCTTGGCCTGAGCCCGCCGGGCTTCCATGACCGCCGTTTCCGTGGGGTGATGTTTGGCCAGGTGCGAGACGTCCGGCAGCGTCACCAGCCAATACAACGCCAAGGCGGCTGCGGGGAGACCGACCAGGATGGTCGCCCACAACAGCATTCGGCCGAACAGGCTGCCAGTTGACTTGCTCATTCCCGACACTCTATCTATGAGGATACGAGGTGTTGCACCGGTCCGGCCCCTGTCCCCGGAGGTGAACGTACATCCCGCACGTCGGTACGCGGTAGATCACCATGAAATTACTCAGCGCTGAGTTTATCAAAAGTTCGGTCTCCCCAGAACAGTTTCCTCCCGACCGATTGCCGGAAATCGCGTTTGTCGGCCGATCGAATGTCGGGAAGTCCTCGTTGATCAATTCCCTGCTTCACCGGAAGAAGCTGGCCAAGGTCAGCAAGACGCCGGGGAAAACACGCGCCGTCAATTTTTTTACGGTCCGCACCTCGGATCCGAAGCTCTCCCTGCTGTCGCTGGTCGACCTGCCCGGATACGGTTACGCCAAGGTCTCCAAAACCATGCGGGCGCAATGGGGGCCGATGATCGAGCAGTATCTCGAACAGCGACAGTCCCTCGGGGCTGTGATTCTGTTGATCGAGGCACGTGTGTGGATGCCGCAGGATGTGATGACGGTACAGTGGGTCCAGTCTCTGGGGTGCGGCATGATCATCGTCCTGACGAAAGCCGATAAATTGCGGCAAAGCGAGCGGGCGCCCAGCCTCGTTGCCGTGCGAACTGCTTGCGGATTGGGGCCCGAGGTGCCGATTGTGCTGTACTCGGCTGAAACGCATGAGGGGCGGGACGCCTTGTGGGGCGAGATTCGTACGCAGTTTAAAACTTGATCTCGATGTAGGCTTTGTTTTTGAGATCGGCCATCCAGATCTGGTACTGATCCTCGGTCTTCTGCTGAAACACGAGGGATTGAATTTCGGCCTTCACCTGTTCAAAAGGCCGAAACTGACGCGGCTTTTTGTCGTCGACCCGCACGATGTGCAGCCCTTCCGCCGTCTCCACAATGCCCGTGATCTGCCCCACATCCACGGATGTCAGCGCCTGTTCCAGCGCGGGAATCAACTCGCCTTGTCGAACCAGGCCGAGCCGCCCGCCGCGCGAGGCATCCGCGCCGTCGGAAAAGCGCAGGGCGAGATCCTCGAACGGTTCACCTTGCTTGAGGGTTGCCAGGAGCGCTTCGGCTCGTCCATGGGCGGCGGAGAGGCCGTCCGGCGTGCGCGGCTTGATCAGGATTTGGCTGAGTTGGTATTCCTCGGGGTAGGCAAACCGATCCTGGTGCTCCTGGTAGTACCGTTTCATTTCCGAGTCCGCTACCATAATCAGGCCGCGGACTTCGCGGTCGACAACTCGCATTAAGGTCAACTGTTCGCGAATACTTCTGGCGGTGTTCGGGTCGGCGCTGTCGATGGCCTCGCCCTGTTTCTTCATCTCTTCTACTGCCTGCACGACTTCCTGATCGGACACGTCCACACCTTTGTTCCTCGCGGCCTGCAGCTGCAGTTTCCGCTCGATCATTTTCGTGACGCCCATGGCCTCAGCCGTCTTGAGGCGGCGCTCCAGGTCTTCGCCTTTGTACAGCTTGCGCAGCCGGTCTTGCTCGGGAAGCAGGTCGCGCTTCAATTCGGACAGCATGATCAGGTCGGAATTGACGACCGCGACAATGCGATCTTCCAGCTTGGCGGCCTCCGCGTTGGCGATCAGGACGAAGAGTAAGCAGAGGCAGAAAAAGAGCGCGCCTGTGGTCGTGAGCCCGGTCGTGCTGCGAACGAGTCCTGGGGCAGGCCTGCCCTTCTGGGACAAGAAGAACCGGTAGCCATGGAGGCACGTGTGGGCGGACAGCGATTGATCGTTCATAGGGTTGCTGGATTGTACACAATCGAGGCTTCAGAAAGGGAGCGCTCTGGAGATGAAAAACGCGGACGGGTGAAGACGGAGAGTATGCAGGAGGGGAGTGCGCGGGCGGTTACGGGCGCGCTGGTTCATCGGTCACGTAACGAGCTGCGTCGGCCAGGCGGATCGTGGCACCGGTGCGAAGTTCGGCAAACACGTCGTCCAGCCGTTTCCGGCGCTTCTCGGCCAACAGTTCCTGGCGGAGTCGTTCGCGGGTGGCCTGGTCTGCCTGCAGAATTTCCGGCTCCAGGGGGCTGACCTTCACGAGGTAATAGCCCTGCGCGGTCTTGATCGGATCACTGATGACCCCGGGGTGCAGAGAAGGAATCAACGCATCGAGTTCCGGTTCCAGCAGGCCTTTTTTATACGGGCCCAGATCGCCGCCCTTGGCGCGGCTGCGTTCATCGATCGAATACCGCAGCGCGAATCGCGTGAAATTACCGCCGGCTTCGACCTGCCGTTTGAGGTCCTTGGCCGCATAGACGTTCGGCAGCAGCATAATCGACACTTGCACCTTGGGATTGGCCAGGAGCTGATTGGCGTGTTTCCCCAGATAGGCGTCCAGTTCCTCTTTGCTGACTTCGACCTTGGTCTTAATCCGGTCTTTGAGCAACTCATCCAGAATCAGCTGCTCGCGGTAGCGCAGGGTCTTTTCGCGAATCTCATCGGACTGATCCAAACCCTGCTTGCGCGCTTCCTGCATCAGCAGTTCGCGCATGATCAATTCATCCAAAAAACGGCGTTTCCCGCCTTCCTTTTCGTAGCGCGCGCGCGTGGCCTGCGACAGGTCTTCCCAGCGGATGTCGAATTCGGATTGAGTAATGGATCGGCCGTTGATCATCGCGATCACCGGCTCTTCCTGCGGTGGTTCGGTGCAGGCGGCCAACGACCCGAGCGCGCAGAGACCCAGCGCGGCGCTGGTCAATCGTGTCTGCCAGGATGAAATCTGTCGTGTGCGCGGTGGCGTCATGCGGTCGGGGCGGAGCATCCTCTACGAAGGTCAGGTCGAGGCCGTGCGTGGCCCTTGATTGTTGGTACCACAGACGTGGAGGGTTTGCAAGGTTGCGTTGAGTTCTGGAAAGACCAAACTCCAGTCTTCATGCGGTATCTGGAGTTCAAAAGACAGCGGCGACAGAAACCGTAGTCGTTTCTTGTATCGGTCCATCAGGGCTTGCACGGCGGTTTCGGAGACCGTGGCCTTGGGATCGAAGGTGATCACGACCGCATGCGGTTGCTCGACCACAGAGCTCAGCCGGAGTTGCTTGGCCAGCAGCCGGATTTGCATGAGCTCGAACAGACGCTCGACCGGATCGGGCGGATGCCCGTAGCGGTCCTCGATTTCTCCGTGCATCAGCGCAAGGTCGCCGAGTTGTCCGCAGGAAGACAGTCGTTTGTAGAGCGACAGGCGCTGGTGGCTGTCGGCCACATAGTCTTCTGGAATATAGGCGGAGACGCTGAGACGCAGCGTGGGATCCGGTTCTTCCTCCACCACCTGGCCCTTCAGGCGTTGGACCGCCTGTTCCACCATTTGCAGGTAGAGATCGAGCCCGACGGCGGCAATATGGCCCGATTGCTGTTTGCCGAGCAGATTCCCAGCACCGCGAATTTCAAGATCCGCTGCGGCGATGCGGAAGCCCGATCCCAATTCGGTAAACTGTTGGATGGCGGTCAGCCGCTTCTGGGCATCTTCCGAGAGGTTGCCTTCATCCGGCACCAGGAAGTAGGCGTAGGCCTGTTCGCCGCCCCGCCCGACTCGGCCGCGGAGTTGATAGAGCTGGGCGAGTCCGAACGTGTCGGCGCGATTCACGATGATGGTGTTGGCGGTCGGCACGTCGATGCCCGATTGGATAATGGCGGAGGCAATGAGGATATCCGCTTCCCGGTGGAAGAATTTCAGCATCACAGCTTCCAGCGGTTTCGAGTCCATCTGGCCATGGGCCATGACGATGCGGGCTTCCGGCACCAGTTCCTGGAGCCAGGCGCCCATCCGCTCCATGGTCTCCACCCGATTGTGGACAAAGTAGGTTTGTCCGCCTCGACCGAGTTCGCGAAGAATCGCCTCACGGATCGCTTTTTCACTGAAGCGGAGGACTTGAGTGCGGATCGCCAGTCGTCCCGACGGGGGCGTATCGATGATCGAGAGGTCGCGCACACTCGCCATAGTCATTTGTAATGTGCGTGGGATCGGCGTCGCCGTCAGGGTCAACACATCGACCTGGGTGCGCAGTTGTTTCAACCGTTCCTTATGTTTCACACCGAACCATTGCTCCTCGTCGATGATGACAAGGCCGAGGTTACGGAACTTCACGTCTTTTTGGAGCAGCCGGTGGGTGCCGATGAGGACATCGACCAGGCCGGCTTCCGTATCTTTGACGATCGCTTTCGTGTCCTTTGGAGATTGAAATCGTGACAGCAGGGCGACGCGGGTCGGAAAGGGCGCAAACCGTTCGGCGAAGTTATCGTAATGCTGGTGTGCGAGCAGCGTGGTCGGCACCAGCACGGCCACCTGTCGATTTTCCTCGACGGCCTTGAACGCGGCTCGCATCGCCACTTCGGTCTTGCCGTAGCCCACGTCGCCGCACACGAGGCGATCCATGGGCTTGGTCGAGGCCAGGTCGTTGGCAATGTCTTCGATTGCTTTGCGCTGATCCGGCGTTTCTTCGTATTCGAAGGCCGCTTCAAACTCGTGGTAGAGCATGCTGTCTTTACCGTACGAGGTGCGATGAACCAGCTCGCGGTTGGCGTAAAGATCGACGAGCTCGTGCGCCATTTCTTCGATGTCTTTTTTAACCCGCGCGGTCGTCTTGGCCCAACTGGTGCCGCCCAGGCGGTCCAGGCGGGGTACGTGGGCATCCGCTCCCGCGTATCGTTGGACCTGGCTGAGCCGATCGAGCGGGACATAAAGCTTGTCGGTTCCGGCGAATTCCAGCACCAGAAAGTCGCTGTCGAAGTCCTGCACCGAGAGCCGACGCAGCCCCTGATACTTCGCGATGCCGTATTGCATGTGCACGACGTAGTCGCCGATGTTCAGATCTTCCAGCGAGGAGAGGAAGGTGGCGGCTTTGCTCTTGGGCTGCGGTTTGTGCCGGGCGCCCTTCGCGAAGAGCTCTTCTTCGGTCAGGACCACCAGTCGCAGATCGGGAGAAAGAAAACCAGCCGAGACTTCGCCGTTCAAGACTGAAAACGGCGCCTTTTGCGCGCCGCCGGCCGAGAGCGCCGAGGGCTTCCATTCCACAGCCGGTCGGTCGTGTTCGCCAAATAACGCCAGCAGGCGTCCGACTTGGCCTTGGCTGCGGGCCACCAGGACGACGGGTCCGCCTTCGCGCAAGCGATCAAGCATCTCCAGCGTATGGCTGAACGCGGTGCCGCGTTGGCCCAGTCCCACGCTGGCGGGGGTTTGAGCCGGGCAGGTCAGGACCGGGTCCCAGCTCGCGTCCGGTGCGGTGACCGGCTCAAGCGCGAGCGTGGCGTAGCCTTGGGTCGAGGCGAGAATCTGGTCCCAAGTGAGGTACAGGTTGTCCGGTGTCGGGTAGGGATTCGGATCTGTGCGATCTTCGTGACGCAGGAATCCTTCTTCGATAGCCTGCCAACATTCCTCCGTGTGAGCTTTCAGCGTGCCGGGTTGATCCAGGACGAGCACCGGCGGCTGAGGGAAATAGTCGAGGAGGCTGTCCATGGTCCCGTAGACCGATGGGGCATGCCATTCGGCGTCGGCGGCCAGGGGCGCGAGGGCATCGGGCGCGTCCTCGGGGCGAATCAATTCGCGGGCCGGCAGCACCCAGGCCTGTTTGATCTTGTCGGTCGATTTTTGTGTGGCCGGATCGAAGAAGCGGATCGACTCGATCGTGTCGCCGAGAAACTCCACCCGTAGGGGGTCGGCATAGGCGGTCGAATAGATATCGACGATCCCGCCGCGAATGCTGAACTCACCGGGAATTTCTACCACCGATCCCTTCCGGTAGCCCAACCGCAACAGGCTGGAGACGAGCACTTCCCGCTCCAGGGAACCATTCGGTTGAAACTGCAAAATCGCGTCGGTGAAAACCAGCGCCGGCAGCACCCGCTGCGTTAAGGCCGGGATGGAGGTGAAGAGCACCGTGCGCGCCGTGGTGCAGAGGCGGTTGAGCGTCTGCATGCGGCGGGCCACCAGATCGATGTGGGGGACCGTCGATTCATAGGGCAGCGTCTCCCATTTCGGGAACAGCGCCAGGTCGTCTCCGGACTGTCCGCAGAGCGTTCTAAAGAACAGCGTATCGCGATAGAGGCGCTCTGCCTCGTCATCGTTTTTGGCGACGATCAGCCAGGAACGGTCGGCCAGGGGCTGAGACGGCAGGCTGTGCGTGAGGAGCGCCAAGCCGAAGCCGGCGGTCGAGCCATGCAACCCCATGAGGCAGGGCTTGCCTGAGCCACTGCGAAGGGCTTCTCGCGCCGGCGCGAGCCACTGAGTCAGATGTAAGGGGATCAGGGGAGGCACAATATCCTTAGCAGGATGGTGAAAAAGTCGGCCAGCTTCGTTCTCGCATCGCGCAGAGGCTCAACGTACAGCACAGAGTACGCTTCGCCTCTTTGCTCGCTGCGGCCTCGCTGGACGAATTTTTTGACCATCCTGCATTTTTTGATTGTTCTGACAACTGAAGTTCATCAGCGGTCTTTACGCTGTCGTGGAGCGAATACGTTGCACCAGGGTGGTCGTCGACACTCCGGGAACGAGTGGAATGGTCTGGACGCGGCCGCCGCGGGCCTCGACCGTCTCCCGTCCCACAATCCGGTCAACGGACCAATCTCCACCTTTGACGAGAATATCCGGCTGGAGGGTTGCGATGAGGGCGCCGGGGTCCGGTTCCGAAAAGGTCACCACATAGTCTACGCAGGCCAGTGCAGCCAGAACCTCGGCTCGCTGGGCATCGGGCACAATGGGACGATCGGTGCCTTTGTTCAGGGCGCGCACGGACTCGTCGGAATTCACGCCGACCACCAGCACATCACCCAGATTGCGAGCCGCTTGCAGGTAGCGGATATGGCCGATGTGCATCAGGTCGAAGCAGCCGTTTGTGAAGACGATGCGTTGTCCCTGCCGACGGCGCTCTTCCAGTCGTGAGGCAAGTTCTTGTCGCGTGGTGACTTTGGTGTGCATCGTGGTCTCGCCTGCGAAAAACTCATCTTAACAGGATGTGGAAAAAGTCTGCCACCACGAATCCACGACGGCCTTACCGCAATCCGGTGGTCAGTTTTCCGTGCGACGTCCCCGCTTCTTTGGGCTGTCCCCGCCCTGTGGAAGTCCTCCCAGTCGAACCACGCCGGTGCCGTGTTGCTGGATCAACCGGTCGAGTATGGCGACCGCGTCGCGCTGCCGCCGGTCGAACAAGGGTTCAGGAGCAGGAACCAGATCCGACAGCCCGAGGCCCACCAGGCGATAGCGCGATCGCGGCTGCAGCAGTTCGGCGAGGGCGAGGCGGATGTCCGGCCACATATCCGGATCGTAGTTCACCGGTGACGAGAACTTCCGTTGCCGCGTGGTGATGCGAAAGTGCGAATCCTTCAGCTTCACGGTGAATGACCCGGCGGCCAGACCCTCCAGCCGGAGATCGTGCGTTAACGTTTCGAGAAATCCGTGGATGATCGGTTCCAGCAAGGCCGGATCGTTGGTGTCTTCGTCGAAGGTGGTCTCATGGCTCATACTCTTGGCCTCGCGATCGGCCACCACGGGATCGGAGTCGTGGCCGCGAGCGAGTGATTGAAACGCCGCCAGCCGCGAGCCAAGCAGGCGGATGAGGGATTGTTCGAAGCGGGGTTCGAGCAGATCGCCGACGGTGTGAATGCCCAGGCGCTCGATGGCTTCAGTGGATTTGGGACCCATGCCCGGCAAGGAGCGAATCGGCAGCGGGGCGAGGAACGCCGCTTCCGAGCCCGGTTCAATCACGGCGAGCCCGTCGGGCTTATGCGCATCGGCGGCGATCTTGGCGACGGTCTTGCCGGACGCCAGGGCAATGGTGCAGGTCAGGCCCGTGACGCGGGTAATGTCGATTTTGAGCGCCTGCCCCAACTCACGCGGATCGGGATGCCGCGTTTGCAATCGGGTCGTATCCGCGTAAAACTCATCGATACTTGTCCACTCGGTTTCCGGGAAAAACCGGTCGGTGATGTCCTGAAGCTGGCGGTGCAAACGCGTGTATAGCGGCCGGTCAGGCGGTACGAGAACGAGCTGAGGGCAGAGCCGCATGGCCTGAATGGTCGGCATCGCCGATCGCACCCCGAAGCGACGCACCTCATAACTCGCCGCTGCCACAATGCCGCGAGGCGGAGGCCCGCCCACGGCAACCGGTTTGCCTGCCAGCGACGGATCAGCGAGAACGGCTGCCGACGCAAACATGGCGTCGATGTCGCCGAAGAGAATTTGTCGGGGCCATCGTCCGGACATCGATGTCCTACACGGGGGTGAAGGGAAAGCCGAGCTGAGGACCTGCGGCAGATGTGTGGGCCGGTTCCGCTGTAGAGGCGGGTACCACGGCAGGCAGTTCGCGGAGCGGCCCCCGACAGGCGCCGCAGAAGTGGCGTCTCGGTTGAATAGTCCGGCGTTGTCGTTGATAGAGGCAGCCGCAGTGCTGGCAACGCCAGGCATATTTGGCCAAGGCAGCCACTTCTTTTCCCAGCGAGTGATAGATCGTGATGCCCAGGCCGTCGCGATTCATCTGGTCCATCATGCGACGAAAATCGGCACCATGATTCGGGCGACGCTTCAAGATATCGTACTGCCACTGGTGAATCATTTCGTGCGCCAGGGTCATGACGGTTTCGTGGCTCGGCTCCGGATTGTTGGGTTTGAGCAGCACCGCCGACAGTCTGATGCAGCGCCGTCTGGTTGGTGCCTCGGTGGTGCGCGTGAGTGGTTGTCGGGGTCCGATCCGGCAGACAAACATCCCGGCTGAGGAGGTCAGTCGGCGGCTCCATTCAATGGGAATCGGGGGTAAGGTGCCCTGAAAATAGCGGCGATTGAGGTCGGTCCAGATTGTGAGCAGCGGTTCCGGAGAGGGTGACATGGCACTCACAACATGATCGTGATGTTGAATAGTCGAGCGAAAGCTGAATGGCCAGAGTCAGCGGCCGGACAATTCTTCAATGACTGCGGCGGCCAACAGCGGCACCATGATCTCGTGATGGCCGGTCAATGCGTATCCCTTGCCGCCTTTCTGGGTTGGGCGGCGCACGACATTGGTCATGGGGCGATAATGCGTGAGGAAATCCATATTGACCGTGGTGATGTTCGTCAACGGATGACCAAGGTTGCGTCCGAGCGAGACGGCTTTCAGGAAGACCTCCGGCAGGATCACGGCCGACCCCAGATTGAGATAGACCCCGCCTTCCATTTCGGAGACAACCGCTGCCAGGCGGCGAAAATCGAGCAGCGAACCCGCCCCGATCGCGGCGCCGTCGGCTGACGGATGCATGTGAATGATGTCGGTCCCCACAGCCACGTGCACGGTGACGGGAAGGCCCAGCCGGAAGCCGGTGGCCAGCAGGCTGGTGGCGCGATGCGGAAACAGTTGTTTCCGTCGATGAATATAACTGCCGAGCGATTCGCCGAGCCCCTGGCCTTCTTTCATGCCCAGGGTGATCGCTTCATTGAGCATGCGGCCGGTTTCTTCCGCCATGCCGAATCGGCCGGAGTCGATCTCCGCGTCCACTTCCTCGGACGTGTGCCCCATAAACGCGAGTTCGAAGTCGTGGATGATCACGGCTCCGTTCATGGCGAGAGCGGTGACGATGCCGCGTTCCATCAGATCGACAAGGAGCGGGCCGAGCCCGACTTTCACCACATGGGCGCCCATGCCGACGATCACCGGCTTGCCGTTGCGATGGGCTTTGGCAATGGCCTTCGCGACTTCGCGCAACGTCTTGACCGCCAGGATATCGGGGAGCGAATCGAGAAACCGGGCGAACGAGCGACCCTTGGTCCAGACCTTGGCAAAGTTGGAGACCTGCACCTTGCTGTGTCGGCGCTGGAGCGGATAGGTCTTCAGGCGCGACGCATCGATCGGCCGGATGATCGCGGGGGGCGTCGATGCTGCAGTGGGGCGCTTACGCCGGGTTGGCAAGAACGTGATCCTCAATGAGTTCGCAGAGCACATGGCCCAGGGTGATGTGACTTTCCTGAATGCGGGCGGTCAGCGTGGAAGGCACGACGAAGGCGTAGTCCACCATGCCGGCCAGTTTGCCGCCGGTTCCGCCGGTCCAGGCGATCGTGGTGAGGCCCAGGGCTTTGGCCGCCTCGACCCCTTTCAACACGTTGGGGGAGTTGCCGCTGGTGCTGATCGCAATCGCCACATCTCCACGCTGCCCGTGTGCCTGAACCTGACGGGCGAACAGCTCCTCGAAGCCGTAGTCGTTGGCGATGCAGGTGATGGCGGCAATATCCGTGGCGAGGGCAATGGCCGGCAACGGGGCACGTTCGCGCTTATAGCGGCCGACAAACTCGGCGGCGATGTGCGCGGCATCGGTGGAGCTGCCGCCGTTGCCGAAGAGCAAGACTTTATGTCCGGCCTGAAACGCGCCGCCGATGAGCTGTGCGACCTGTACGATTCGGTCGGCATGGTCCCGCGCGAAGCGCCGCTTGATCTCGGCGCTGTCGTCGAAGGCCTTGATGGCAAATTCTTTCATCGTCCGGAATTGTAGGGAAGCCCCGAGTCACTGTCAAACGACCGCAGACGTCTTTTACTTTCCCGGAGATGTGGGCGAAGACCGTTTCGTGATCATGTTCATCGCCAGCGTCAGCATCGACCCGACATCCGAGACGTTGGCGGGGAGCACGAGGGTGTTGCTGGCTTTGGCCAGTTCCCCGAACTTGGTGATGTACTGCTCGGCGACGCGCAGCTGCACGGCTTCGTAGCCGCCCGGAATTTGCGTGGATTCGGCGACTTTGCGGAGTCCGTCTGCCGTGGCGCCGGCGATGGCCATAATCGCGGAGGCTGCGCCCTCGGCCTCGTTGATCTGCTGCTGTTTCTTCGCCTCGGAGGCCTTGATGACCTGCTGCTTCTCGCCTTCCGCCTGGTTGATGGCGGCGTCGCGTTCGCCCTCGGAGGTCAGAATCACCGCGCGTTTTTCCCGTTCGGCCCGCATTTGTTTTTCCATCGCGGCCAGCACGTCTTTCGGCGGCGTGATGTTCTTGATCTCGTACCGCAGCACCTTCACGCCCCAGGGTTCCGTCGCCTTGTCCAGCTCATTCACAACCTGGCTGTTGATATTGGTGCGCTCTTCGAAGGTGCGGTCGAGTTCGATTTTGCCGATCTCGCTCCGGAGGGCGGTCTGAGCCAGCTGCGTGATCGCAAAGCGATAGTCGCTGATGCCGTAGGAGGCTCGCTGCGGATCCAGCACCTTGGAATAGAGAATGCCGTCGACGCCGACCTGTACGTTGTCGCGCGTGATGCAGATCTGTTCGGGAATATCGATGGCGGTTTCTTTCAGCGAGTGTTTGTACTGCACACTGTCGAGGAACGGCCACAGGATGTGGAACCCCGCGCCGAGTGTCCGTGAGTACCGGCCCAGCCGCTCGACGACGTAGGCGCTCTGTTGCGGCACGACACGCGCGGTTTTCGAGATGACGAGCAGGACGAGGCCTGCAAGAAAAATGACAACCCAGAGTCCGCCTGGCATTCCGCTATCCTCCATGATGGTGCGACCTCATTCAGGTTTGATCCACAGGGTGATGCCGTCTACGCGATCCACGAGGCTGCGTTGTCCTTTGAGCAGCGGCTTGTCGCCGGCGTTGTGCGCATTCCAGGTGCTGCCCCGGCATTCCGCCTTGCCCGTGGCGCCGGGAGGAAGGTCGTCCAGGACGATGGCGGTTTCGCCGCCCATGGTATCGACCGATGAGACGTTGCCCCGGTCGGCCGTCATGAGACGGCGGAGCGGGGGACGAAGGATGACGAGGGAAGCGACCGAGAAGACCGAAAACAGGAGCCAGGACATCCATTCACTGTGAATCATGCCCAGGCCGACCAGCGCGCCGACAACCAGCGCCCCGATACCGAAGAACAACATGTAAAACCCGCCGGGTGTGACGATTTCGCTGCCGAGCAGAAACAGTCCCAGAAAGGCCCAGAGCCACCAGGTCATCGCACCTCCTCAGCCGTCACGGGCAGCGGGGTTGTCTCGTGATTCACGCGGAAGTCTATGCGTCTTTCCCGGGACCGTCAAGAACTGTGAGGAAAGCGTCGTTCGTTGAAGCAGCCGGAGTGCAGTGGTATAGTCCGCGGTCATGCCTGCGGATACTCCTGTCAAAGCGCTCATCCTCGCCTTCACCGACGCGCCGTCGCTCGCCGCGTATGTGATCAACCGGCTGCAGCCGGAATTGCTCTGCTTTTTCGTGCCGGAATCGGCGAAGACGCTGGTTGAGGAGGCGGTGCAACCGCTCGTACAGCAGATGCCGAAGCGCTGGGACTGGGTGGTGACGCCCGATCCGGCCGATGTCATTGCCTGTCATCAGGCCCTGTCACGATCTATTCACGACCTCTTTCGAAATTGGGCCGTGCAGGTGGGCGAGGTGGTGGTCGATTTGACCGGAGCGACTCCCGCCATGGCCGCGGCGCTGGCGACGGTGAGCCAACCCTGGACGTCGCGAGTCATCAGTCTGGTCGATGCGGAGGGCCGCGAAGAGGGTGAGGCGATCGCGATCGGCGGGTTGGCCAAGTATTGGCTGCAAGGCAATCCCTGGGATGAGTCGGCGGTCGTGGTGCGCCGTGAGGCCAGCGACGCCTTTAATCATGGTTCATTCAGGGCCGCAGCCACCCTGTTTCATACGCTGGAAGCTCGCGTGAGCGGGGGACAGAAACCCCTGTATCGTGCCTTGGGCGAATTGGCGTTGGGGTACGGGTTGTGGGAGCAGTTTCACTACCGCCAGGCATGGGACAAGCTGAAGACCTCGTTGAAGGCGCTCGATATGGCGTCGCTCTGGGGCGGGCCGCCGGGGTTAAAGGCGCTCCTGCCGTTCATTAAAGCCAATAACGGATTTTTGGAAAAGCTGGTACTGGATCCCGCCGACGTGAAGGAAGGGGTAGTGCTCGATCTGCTCGCGCATGCCCATCGTCGTGCCCACGTGGACCATGACCATGAGCGGGCCATGGTGGCGCTCGTGCGCGCAATGGAAGCCTGCGCCCAGCGGCAACTGTTCAAACAGTACAAGATCAAGACCTGGGATGTGCAGCCGGAGCAATTGCCTGACGCGATGCGCGACACCTGCCGCACCTGTTACCTCGATGATGTGGACGGGAAGTATAAGCTCCCATTGCAAAGCCAGTTCCGGGCCCTGGCCGGTCTTGGCGATCAAATGGGGCAGGCCTTTCTTCGCGATTGGCCCAAGATGAAGCCGCTGCTCGACGCCGCCAACCATGCGGTGTTGGGCCACGGGTTTGAGGCCATCAAATCCGAGCGGGTGCAGCAACTGTCCGATGTGGTCATGAAACTCACGGGCGTGAACGAGTCCTCGTTGCCGAAGTTTCCGGTTCTCAATCTCTAGCCGACGATGGAGATTCGCATTTACTACGAGGACACCGATTGCGGCGGGGTGGTGTACTACGCCAACTATCTGAAGTATTTCGAGCGGGCGAGGACGCAGTATCTCGAAGAGCGAGGCCTCTCGGTTGCAGAGTTACGGGACGGCGGGACGCAGTTTATGGTCGTGCATGCAGAACTGGACTATCGGTCACCTGCCCGCTATGGTGACACCTTAACCATCGACACGAACCTCGCGGCGGTGGGCCAGGCTTCTCTCACCTTTGCCCATGTCATGAGAGAACGGACGAGCGGGCGCGTGGTGGTCGAAGGCTCGGCCAAGTTGGTGACGGTGGATGACAACTTGAAAGTAAAGCGACTCGACAAACCCACCTTGGCTGCGTTACAAGGACCTCCAGAGACGAGGAGCTAATGGACAAACTCGGTACATGGCTGGCGGTGACGGGCGTGGCGATCGGTTTCGTCGTCCTCGCCTGGTTGCTCTTTTCCGATAATCCCGCCGACAAGAAAAAGAAGAAACCGTAAGCCCTCCTCGCCTCTCCTCCCGCAAAGGCATGTTCCCACCGTTGTTGCAGCGCCTATTCCCTATCTCATGGGCGGAATGACGACGCGTTGAGCAACGAACGTAATTTCCACCAACGTTCGGACGTTGCGTCCATCAACCGGAGCCATTGACTCAAGGCTGGGCTGCGATCTGGGGCGGGTGGAGCAGACTGTCGAGGGCAGTATTCACCAGCGTCGCTACGATGCGGTGGCCGCGTTCATCCGGATGGGCGAGGTCGAGGTAGAGACTCGCGTCCTGGGCGAGGACCTGACCCGCTTCGACGACGACAGCGCCATGCCGGCGGGCAACGGCTCGCACGATGTCGTTGTATTCACTGTCGAGGCGGAGCGGCCTCCCGCCGTGGGTCAGTTTCCAGGCGGGGAGGGTGAGGCTCGCCGTGATCGTCGCTTCTTCTGACGCCCCGCGCTGTTCCAGGACTACGGCGAGGTATTTCCTGGCGAGATCCGAGAACCAGTTGTCCATGTTCACGGCAATCCGCAGTTCCGCTTCGGCCTGTGCCTGCCGTCCGGCATTCAGGTGGGCGATGCCTGCCCGCAGATGTTCGGAGTGAGCCGGATTATCCTGAAATGCAACGAAGACCAGCGGCACGTGCCGTTCCTGGCAGAATCGTGCGATGCGCTCAAGATTCTGCCGATACTGGTCTGGCGAGACCCGGGTCGGCGCTGTTCTTGCGTCAACGGTCGTGCTGCCGTCGCCGCTTCGTTTCATGAGGTGTAATCTGATCAGCAGGTGCTGGAGGCCTCGGTACAGATAGATCTTCTCTCTGAAGTCCATCCGATGCAGCAGTGCCTCCCGCTCGAATTTTTCGTGGCTGTCGGTGGCCGCTTCCGAGGGCACCACTCGACGATCGTTGAAACTGAACGAGGCGATGACGACATCCGGGCGGACGCGGTCGAAATATTTGAGCAGTGCCGTATACCCCTGGAAAGAGCTGTATCCGCTTACGCCCAGGTTGATCACGTCGGCATCCGGGCGCAGATCGTCCAGCACTTCCGGGTACGCATTACGGGTCGGCACACCCCACCCGAAGGTATTGGAGTCGCCGATCGCAAGGATACGCTTGTGGGTCGTATCGCCGATCTGTGCCGTATCGACGGCGAAGAGCCCCTGCGCATCGAATTCACGCAGGTATCGAGCGGGCTCATGCCGATGCATCTCTCCCGCAACGAGCCCCTTGAAGTGCGGGCGACGTTCCCACCCCAAATCCGGCGTGTATCGATACCAGTCAGGCTGCTCCGGGGCCAGATCGGCCTGCGCCGTCAGCAGGGCTCGCGATACCCCTTCAAGGACCAGTAAGCCGGTCAGTGTGAGCGCCACGCCGATCAGGGCTGCGGTCAGACGAGACTTCATGCACAGACTCCGATCGTTGCGGCGTTCCTCCAAGTCACAGCGCCCTCGGGCGGAACGTCGGGGCGGAACCAGGAGGGAAAGAGTTTCGGGCCCGGTCAGTGAGCGACCGATGCCGTGACTTAGTATTGAGGAAGAGATCCGACTTGCCAAGCAAAGCGTAAAGTTTTGCAGGGGCGGGGACGGGCGGGTGGTTTATCCCAATCTGAGTGGAGGGACCCTCCCCATGGAAGGTTGAAAGAAGGCAATGGCCCGCTGTTCCCGCTAGCCCGGACTATTCATGAATAATCGGGGCTAGGGAGGCGCGGTGAGATCGGTCTCGATCCAGGTGATGTAAAACAGGGCCGTGTACTGATCGTAGTGTGTACGACCGATGATCGTGGCGGACGATCCTTTGTATGCGCCGGTGAGATTGTCGAAGACATCGAGGTGGAATCTGGCATAGCCGCTTTGGGCCTGAAGCTTATACAGCGTCAGCTCAGGAAGGGCAAAGGGAACGACCACGCTTTGGATGGGCGGCATGCCGACAAACGTCAGGCCCTGCATGGTGCCGAGCGCTTCGATGGCCACACGGACGAGGTAGGCAGGATGATCGTCGCGTTTGCGAATACGATAGCCCATCCGGCCGAGCGCCACCGCGACCGTATCCCGGACGAACAGGAAATCCACGGTGGGATCCTGCACCGTGCCGGAGGTTTGGTCACGCATGTTTAATCGCCCGCGATCGATGTAAAACCCGCTGACTTCCAGATGCAGATCGGCCTGCGCCGGAAGCGTCAGTGTGAGATTCGTCAAGGCTTGATCCACGGCTCCTGTCAGCAGCAGTTGCTCCACCGCCGTCCGCGGCGTACGCGAAATCTCCTGCTCGATGGCACAGCCGGCACAGAACAGTGAGAGGGCAAGCCACGTGCCTGTGATTCGCCATTGGCGGCAACCAGTCCTGTCTTGGAATAATCGAACGGTCATGTCATGAATCCTAGCGCGCCGGTGCTGTTCCAGCCGGATGAGATAGTGCCCCTGCACCGACCTGTTTTCATTCGCCCAGCAATGTTTTAACCAGGTCTTCCATGCCCTCGGCCCATAGGCGGTACCCGCGTTCATTGGGGTGCAAGGCGTCCGGCATGACCTCCTCGGAGAGGCGTCCTGCCTTGTCGAGGAAACGCGGGCCCAGGTCGAGGAAAAACACGTGGCGCTGGTCGGCGAAGGCCCGCAATCGTTCGTTGACGGCCTGGTTCACGCGACGCAGTTGGTCGTTGGCGGACTGGCCTCTGGGAAACACCGCCAATAACAAGATTTTGGTTTGCGGCAAGCGAGTGCGTAACGTAGTCAGAATCGCATGGACTCCGGCAGCGGTTTCTTCCGGGGGATCCTCGCGCCTGGTCGCGTTATTCGTTCCGATCATCACGATCGCCAGTTTGGGAGTGATGCCGTCGATTTCACCATGTTGGAGCCGCCAAAGGACGTTGTCGGTCTGATCGCTGTTAAATCCCAGGTTCACCGCCTGACGGCGTCCGTAAAAGGTATCCCAGACCCGGCGGCCATCCTCTTCCCATCCCTGCGTGATGGAATCTCCGATGAACAACAGATCGACAGGTCCTTGCTGAATGCGGGCCACGGCGCGCGCATGACGCGCAGACCACCAGGATGCGGTCTGTGGGGCAGGAATCGTGGCCTTGATCTGTTCGGCGGAGACTGAGGCGGGCCAGATGGAGAGGAAGGCAAACCCAAGCAAGAAGGGGAGAAAAGACAGGACAAGGGATGGGCGACGGCGCATACGGACCCTCCAGCGATGATCTGTGATTCTTATCGCACGAATTGCGTCAGATCAAGCCTGTGCGCTCGCGCCGAGGGCCGGTGGTGCACACACATCTCACGCGAGGTCATCGGTTAGGTCAAGGCCTCACTGCAGGCTCTCTGCGTCATCCGTGGCAACAGCCCTCGTGGCCGGTTGTCGATTTTATGGAGGAGGCCGGTTGCGCGTCCAACGCGACGGACGGAACCCCATCTTCCGCCTCCGGCGTGAGGACGAGTGTCTTGAGGCGCGCCCAGGGAAAAGCCGTGCCCGGATCGCTACGCCGGGCCGGGTCCAGCTTCGCGTGCGAGACGACATGTTTCAGGTTGGGATATTTGGCCCAGCAATAGCGCACGATCTGCGCGGTGGCGTGGATTTGCCAGTCGGAAAATCGATCGCTGCCGGCCTGACGGTTGACCACCTCGATCCCGAGCGACCAGTGGTTGACCTTGTCGGCGCCGTCGTTGATGCTCGGGTGTGAACAGGAATTCCTGACGTGCCAGGCAGCCCTGGCCTCCGGGGCACAGGCCCAGACCAATTGCCCATGCTGCGGCTCATCTTCATCCGGCAGCAGCCAGTGAAACGACGCCTTGCCTTCCTTCATCACGGAGACGGCTCCGGCCGAACTCGAACCGGCGGTCGCATGAATGACCAGCGCTTTGATGCCTAAGATGGCGTCGAAGATGCGGCTCGACGTGCTGGTTTCCCAATAGGCTTGAATGCCGGGGTACCAGACTTCGTTGAGCATCACATCGGATGGGCGCCCTCGTTGCGGCAGGTTGAATTGATAGGTGGAGGGATTGGGCATGGTGGTTCCTCCGTTGGACTCCTCCCGAGTCTCACACCTCTGAGACTGAACCCTTGCGCAGCCTCAGCACGAGGTGGTGGCGAGAGAAAGCAAATGGGACTGATCCTCCGTTGCCGTGGATCTCTTCACGACACGGCTCGGCAATGCGTATAGCATAAACGGAGAGAACTGTAAGGAGTCCGACAACGTTTTGTTTCATCATCATTCGCCGGCGTCGGTCACCAAACGACGATCTGAGAGCGTGAGTATCATTCTGACGACGAGTCCGGCCAGGCTGACGTAGAAGCCGAAGGTGAGCCACAGCTTGATGATCGTCGCACAGTTGGAAATCCGGACCCACAGGCTCTGAATACGACCCTCAGTCGAGGGGAGGTAATGGCGGAGCTGCACCAGTTGAATGAGGTGTTCCGTCCAGTCGGCCGTCAGTATCATCGCAAGCGGCGCTGCGATCCATGCGGGGTGGAACGGGTGCCCCAACGTCGCCCAGACCCACCAGAGACTGCCTGCGAGTGTTCCTCCATGCGCGACCGGAAACAGGAAGTCGAGGGTCAGGTGCTTCTCCGCTGCCCAGTGGCCTACGAACGTGAGCCAGTTCCGGTATTCCGCAACGGCGATTGTTTTATATCGGAACCAGCGCCGGTTCATCGGCTCGGGTGTGTCTTGTGTCCCGCCGATCGGCTGACGGATCGCGGCAGCGCGCCCGGTCGCATGAGACGGGAGATGGTCGCCGCCGAACAGAACTGCGACCGGGAAGCCAGGAGTGAGGAGAGCGTTGAGTGTCACAGATGCCATGATGTGAAGCTCCAGTCTCTACTATTTCAATGAGCAAAACCGATGCCGGGGTGTGATGAGAAGAGCCGCATTGAGGGATACCGATTCTGAGCGGGATAAGCGAAGCCGCAAAGTGGAAAGGTCTGTGCGGGGTACGCAGATCGGTATCAGAAGGGATACTCTGTCGTATCAAAAGGGATACGGCGTCGGAAAAAAGAGGTGGGAGAGTGAATCGATTCGGGTCCGGATCGGCAAGAGAGGTCGAGAGTTTCAGATCAGTCCAGCGGGCGGCGGTAAAACTCTAACGGCGGAGCGAGGTTGCTTTCGAACGACAAGCTTTCGCCGTCCAGGCGGTACCGGGTCGAGGCTTCAAATGCCCTGATAAACGAGGCTTCAAACTCCATATGCCGGGGCTCGCAGGCCATACGGGTGGTGATGCCTCGAAAGACCTTCACCTCTCCCCTGCGGGGCCCGAAGACGATGGCTGCACTATAACGATTGCAGCCGGCATGGCCCGACACTCGTCCATCCTTGAACGAGAGGATCACGGGTTCTCCGTCGTCGCCATAGGGAACCGAACGATCACCCCAATGTGTCAGCTCCCATCGATTGTTTTCGGCGCGTCGAGTCATGTCCTCCGGTGAAGGCGACGAGACGCAGGATGCCAGTAGCAGTGCGGCACACATTGCGAGCGAAATATGAAAGAAGTGTGTTGGCATGCG
The DNA here is from genome assembly GCF_900170025.1 of Nitrospira sp. ND1. Lineage (NCBI taxonomy): Bacteria > Pseudomonadati > Nitrospirota > Nitrospiria > Nitrospirales > Nitrospiraceae > Nitrospira > Nitrospira sp. ND1. Next base: position 1,972,156 of record NZ_FWEX01000006.1, read on the forward strand.
GCGGTCCTCCAGTCAAAAATTCCTGAATGATGAGTTCGTCGGGAGATGAGATGACGGCCGTTCGTGATCCGCGTCGATGATGCTCGTACAGCAGCGGCCTAGGACTGAGTGCCGCGGGTATCAGTGAACGTCAATCGGTTTCCAAAGGGGTCGGTCACCGACATGTCATGACTGTCCCATGGGGTCAGGTCGATGGTCGGCCGGGCGTATCGATACTGTTTCGCCGCAAGTTGCCGCTGGAAGGCGTCCAGACCGGTCGTTTCGATCCGCATGGCCGCCCCGGGACTGCAGTCGCCATGATGCTCGGACAGATGCAGAATGCAGCGATCTTTCGAGATCTGCATGTAGAGCGGCAAGTGCGCTTCAAAGCGATGCTCCCAATCCAGTCTGAAGCCCAAGAAATCGAGATAGAATTCCTTCGCCTTCGCTTCGTCGAAGATGCGGAGGATGGGGATAGGTGTTCCCAGTTGCATCGAAGCGGATTGTACGATGAGCTCGAATCGTTTGTCATGACGAAGGGCAGATAATCCGACAATCGATCGTTATTGAGTGAGGGTCGTCGCAAGACGGATGAGCGGTGATACTCGAAACGAAGGAGGAGGGTCTTCTCACACAGGCGAGTGAAGACGATACAGCACATGTCGGCGCAGCCAGGATTCGACGGGCAGCTGAGGATGGTCGAACTCGCAGTCGAGCCGCATGCCGAGACGTTCCAGCACCGCACGCGACTTCAGGTTGGCGATGGCGGTGAAGGCGACGAGCTCTTTCAGATGGAGTTGCTGGAAGCCAAACGCGATGGCCGATTGCGCGGCCTCCGTGGCATAGCCCAGGCCCCAGTATGGTTTGGCCAGGCGCCATCCCACTTCCACGCAGGGAGAGAACGGGAGCTTGTCGGAGGGAACATGTAGTCCGACGAAGCCGATGAATCGCCCTGACACCCGTTCCTCAACCGCCCAGAAACCCCAGCCAAGTTCGTCGATCAGTCGCAACACCCGTTGGGCAAACGCGTCGCTCTGCTCTCTGGACCAAGGCGCCGGATAATAACGCATGACATCGGCGTCAGAACTCATCAGAGCGAATGGCTCAAGGTCGGATGTTTGCCACTGCCTGAGTGTAAGGCGGGGAGTGTGGAGTTTAGTGGAGGAGAGTATGGCAGCGTTCACGTTAAAGTTAGGTGAAATGAGGGCAGTCTAGGCAACGCGAACGAGCCTCGGGAGGCGCTACTGGAAAGCCATGCTTGATTGCAAGACCTGCCCCCTATTTGTTACATACGTGCCTCTCGGAATGCCGCCGCTTGTTGCGGTGCAAGTTCGAGGCATGCTGAGAGAATCGTCAATGCATGCCTAAGAAAGGCTTCAGTGCGGTGCTTCGATTCATGAACGTCGTTGTTGTACTTACCGCCATGGAGGAGATTGTTTCGAACGCAGCGCACCATGCGCAATAGAAATTCAATCTCCGATTCATTGTTGGGATGAACTGGTGTTTCCCATGCAATCCCATGACTGTTAAGCACCTGTTGGTCCGGAGGCGAATCATTAAAGCAGGCACATGCTTGTAGGAGGCCATCTTTCGCGGTGGAGTTGAAAATCTTTCGAAGAGAAGCAGCAAATCTGTCCCAATCTGGCTCTGCTTTCGGCCAATCGGGAGGTTTTACAGGCCGCCGTTTATAGTAACCGGTAGCCTTAAGAGCATATTCAAAACGAGAAAATGTTAGGAAGAACTCCAGCAGCAATTCCTTGCTTACAGTAGTTTCTCCGAAAGGTTCTTCTTGCATGCGAAGCCTTGTTGGAACAGATGCATGATGCTGTGCGACATCGGAGGAAATTACGAGGCCAGAATTCAGGGGCCGGCCCTTTCTTTCTGGGTTCACCAGCGGACACAAGCCCGCCCGCGGCAACATGTTGGTATGCAGCTATTGAGCACCGAAGAATTTTCCACCCAAAGCGAACGCACCGGCAAGAAGCGTCGCCAAAGCAACGAGGACGCTCCACAATTGAGTTGGTTTCAAGCCGCCGATTATTTCGGCGACTGTAAGGTCCGAAGCCGTCTTGGACGGAAATACCTTTTTCGACGTCTGGGCCATCTTCTGCTTCCAGCTGGCTAGAACACCGCTGAACTCGGTGGAATGCAATGCCGAGGCTTCCAGTTGTACCCATTGCACGTACCAGTCGTATCCACGTTCGAGCAGTCCTTCGCTTTTTAGGCCAGCTTCGACCACAACCATGAGCGGGAGACCACGGGCGTAGGTCATGGCGGCCTCGATCTGATTCCACGGGGTGGGCAGCTTGACATCTGTGAGTGTGATCTCCTTCGGCCCTCCACGCTTTTCTGTGCCCGAAGCAAAGTGTGAGCGTTCGAGGGCTATGACCAATGTCCCTGAGCACTTGTCCAGCAGCTCGGTAACGGTCTTTAGCGGCGCGTCAGCGCTGAAGGTATTTCTTCCGACCGTATGTGGAATCATCCCTTCGCTCCGGAGTCTGTCCTCAACGGCGCGGACGAAGGCTTCCTGTCGCTCTGTGGCGGTGCCCCCGACACTAACGAAGACGTTTAGTTCATTCATGGCTCGACATTCCGCATGACAGATGCACGACTATGAGGTAGCTTCCAACAGTAACATTCGTGCCGGTGGCCCATTGATGGCGAGACCCGGATCTCTGGCGCACCGAAGTCGCTGACACTATCCTCACTTCAATAAACTCTGTCAAGAATTACCCGTAGGAGGACACTGTTAGTCATCCAACCTATGTCCCTATTGTGCTGCAGGCCTGTTCGGCTCCAACCGTGCTGCTCTAGGCCTATCCCCTCCGTCCAAATCCCTCCCCCGTCATCACCTCGGCCACGTTCTGGCCGTTCACGAAGACATCGGCCAGGGTCCGGCCGTAGACATCGCGGCCATGGGGGACGATGTTGATCGTTCCTTCCTGCATCAGTTGCTCCAATCGCAATGCAGCTTCTCGCCCGCCTGCTTCCGACAACTCAGGCGCGTTGTACCCGCGAATGCGGATGCGATCTGTTCCGTAGCGAATCGTATCGCCATCGACGGTGCGGACTTGCCAGGGTTCTACGGTTCGTTCGAAGCTTCCCATCGACAGCGCGTGACGCGGAAGGGACCGAAGCCCACGGCTATGAGAACGCGACTTTTTTGCGAAGGGATTCTTGTGCGGGCGCGGTCCCCGCTCATGCTGTCCACGTCGATACCGTGGCGTCTGATGTTGCGGCAGCGGCTGACGTTCCTCGGGTTTCAACCCCCAACAGTCGTTACAGTGAAACGGCCCAGGGTCGTTGGTGGCGGCCGGCGTATAGGTATGCAGGGTGGACCGACTTTCTTCCACGGCAGCGACGACTGGCGGGGCGGGCGACGCGACGAAGAAGAGCAGCGTGAACCGGCTGAGCAGGCGGGAAACACGTTCGTTTCTGTGCAGCATGGAAAGATGTCCTCCGAATGTTCGGGGTCGGACAAAGCACGCTCTGTGCCATGCGACGATCATTGATGGCTGCGGTTGACAAGCCGAAAAACCGCGTGCTCAAATGCCTTCCGTTGAAGAGCGCATGGCCGATGGCCAATAGCGAATAGTTGAGACTTTTGATTTTTCCGGAGCTCGTACCATAAGCCATATGCTATGTGCTCTTAATCTTTAAGACCGTACGAACTACTACAGGAGAGCCGCTCATGGATATGTTTGGAAAAGTGGGGCTGGTCGAGGTGCCGATCTTGATCGCTCCGGATCAAAAGGCCTGGATGGATCGCATGATCAAGGAAGGCAAGATTGCGATTCCTCCCGGCGGGACGCTGGAAAAAGGCTCGCTCTATTCGATGTTTGTCCGCATGCTCCTGCACAACGCGATGGAAGAACAGAAGCGGCAGGAAGCGTTGGAGATGGACGACGAGGACGACGACGAATAGCTCAGGATGCTGAAAACGGTCCCCAGCATCGTTCTCGCATCCCTCGGCCCCTCAACGTACCGCCCATGGGACAAGAGCCTGCCTCGGCTGGCTCGGGGTGGGTGGGTAAGACTGTCACGCCTCGGGGCCTCGTTCGCTGCGGCCTTGCTGGGAAACCGTTTTGAGCATCCTGAAGTCGTGCGGTGAATTCGATGGGAATGAATCGCGATCTGTATCTGAATGGATGCATTTCGTATCGGTTTCGATACGAAATGCAGGATTCGCGAACGACGCTTCACGAGCGCCGGGCAACGCCCGGCGCTCCATGCCGGGTCAGAGGTTCTTGAACGCAGCTTGAGCGGCGCTGATCGTGCGGTCGATGTCTTTGGGCGTATGGGCCACCGACATGAACGCGGCCTCGAACTGTGACGGGGCCAGGTAAATTCCGGCGTCCAGCATCTGGTGAAAGAACTTCGCGTAGGCCTTCGTGTCGGCTTTCTTGGCTGATGCCCAATCCGTGACCGACCCCTGAGTGAAGAACGCACACATCATCGAACTGACGCGGGTTTGCGTGAGCGGAACCCCGGCCTTTCGCGCGGCATTCCCCACTCCCTCCGAGAGGGCCACCGAACGCTGTTCGAGCTGTTCGTAGGTGCCTGGTTTCTTGAGGCGCTTCAGCGTTTCGATGCCGGCCGTGACGGCCAGCGGATTCCCTGACAACGTGCCGGCCTGATAGACCGGTCCGGACGGGGCAATCATCTTCATGATGTCCTTCGCGCCGCCGTAGGCGCCCACCGGAAGTCCTCCACCGATAATTTTCCCCAGGATCGTCAGATCAGGCTTGATGTCGTACAGCGTCTGCGCGCCGCCGTATTGCACGCGGAATCCCGAAATGACTTCGTCAAAAATCAGCAACATGCCATGGGCATCGGTCAGCTTGCGCAAGGCGTGCAAGAACTCTGGAGAGGGCGGAATCACACCCATGTTTCCGGCGATCGGTTCGACAATGACGCAGGCAAGCTGACGGTAGTGCTTCTTGATCAGTTTTTCCGTGGTGGCCAGGTCGTTATAGGGCGCGGTTAATGTGTGTTTGGTGAAGTCTTCCGGCACACCGGGGCAGTCGGGAATGCCAAGTGTGGTGAGACCTGACCCTGCCTTGGCCAGCAGGTAGTCGCTGTGGCCGTGATAACACCCTTCGAATTTCAGGATGCCGTCGCGTTTCGTGTAGGCGCGGGCGACTCGAATGGCACTCATGACCGCTTCGGTTCCAGAACTCACCAGCCGCACCATCTCCATAGACGGCAGGGCCTCGCGAATCATCGTGGCCAGTTGAATTTCCAACTCGGTTGGCGCGCCATAGCTGGTACCGTTTCCGGCGGCCTGTTGAATGGCCTTGGTGACGGTCGCCGGCGCATGGCCGAGAATCATCGGTCCCCAGGACAGGACGTAGTCGATGTAGCTGTTCCCGTCGACGTCGTAGAGCCGTGAGCCTTTGGCGCGTGCCATGAACCGAGGTTGCCCGCCCACCGAGCGAAAGGCCCGAACGGGGCTGTTCACTCCGCCGGGAATGATGAGTTGCGCGTCTGCGAAGAGTTGTTCCGATCGTTGTGTTTTCATGGGCCTCTTTCATCGAGCCGTGAGTTGGGGCGCCAACCTACCACGGGAAAATAAAAACGGTCAATTGTGGACAGTCTTCTGTGAGTCGGCACCGGTGGCTCTACTCATCCACGATTCGATACAGCCGATTATCCGAATAGATACACCCACGATGATTCGTAGCGGTATAAGGCAATGTTAGCACAGAGAAACAAGGAGTTAGAGACCGCCGACCATATGGCGCAAGTCTTGCTGAGTCTTGGGTATCACTGCGTAGGAGAACACGATGAAAGTAATCTGTTCCTGGTGCCAGAGCGAAGGCCGACCGGGGTTGGTGCGAGAAAAGGCTCCGTTGGCTGATCTGCGCGAGACCCACGGAATCTGCTCCGATCACTTTCAGCAAATGGCGGTCGGTCGGGATCCGCTGATCCCCGAATATGATGAAGGCTCGCTGCCGCGCCATGAATCTGTCGTCATCCGTCGAAGCGATCTGGCCGCCGTGGCCTGTTATGAATGAGCAAGCGTGTGCTTGGATGCGACCGTCCCACCGTCATCGCTCTTGGATTCCCCAACGAGAACGACAAAAAACGTCAATCACTGCCGGAATGCCACGCTATTGACGGCCTCAACGGACAAGCCTGATTGGCTCACGCGAACGATCCTGCTGAAAACATTGAATACTTCTTGGCCGATGCCCGCTGGTGCGACTCTTGCGCCCCCAACGTGGATGGTCGCATCGCAACGAACGGAGTGAAGTGGTGAAAGTGCTCTGTGCCTGGTGTGTACGAGACGGGAAGCCGGCGTTTCTGCGGGAGAAATTCCCGTTGGAGGATCCCAGTGAAACGCATGGGCTCTGTGGGGACCATTTCACCTCGCTCAGTGCGAGTGTGGGGAAAATCGTCACACCGAGAGTCTGGATGCTCTCACGCATGCACGACCTCTCCTGGGGACTGACGCGGTGGGCCCAACGGATGATGGGGCGGTTCTTCTCTCTCTGCTAGCGCGGAAGGGCCACCCGGCACCCTGAAATGAGTGCCGGGAATCGAGTCCTACCCGAGTTTTCCTCGCAAGAGATTCAATCCCTGTTCAATCAATGTGGCGTCCGGCATCTTGCCGTCCGGGGTCAGCTGATCGATGAGCCCGGGAAGCAGATTGGCCAGTTGGCTCCCGGCTGCTTCAGAGCTCAATCCCGCTTGAGATGCCAGTTGCTTCAGGAGGTCGCCGCCAAGGCCCTGCTGGATCTGCTCCGCCGAGACCGGGAGGTTCTTTCCTGTACTGACCCAGGAATTGACGATATCTCCCAGGCCGTTCTTCTGAAACGCCTGCACGAGTCCATTCAGCCCCCCGAGGGAACTGTTCTGCCCTAGCAGGTTCACTACGGCCTGCATCAGAGGGCTCTTATCGCCGCCGCCCATCATGCCGGCTGCCGCCTGTCCGAGTTGATCGAGAAGTCCCATCGTAACCTCCTGGCGTAAGTGGATTGAGTCGATTGTCTACCGCGGGGGCTTTTTTTTTGTGCCCTTGGCCGGTCCGGACTTCAGTGGTTTGCGCTCCATGGCCAACGGCGGCGCGAACCAATTGTGGCGGCTCCGTTTATGGCGATCCGAGACAGCCAGCACGGCGTGGAACGGCAGCCCGTCTCCCGTCGCCTCGTCGGATTCTTTCAGGCTCCAGGCTTCACCGGCTTCGCTCAAGATCTCAACGAAGGTTTCAAAGTCGTCTTCTTCGTCGGGTTTCGTCAGTACTTGATCCGCATCCGTCACCACCACGAGATAGCCCTTGGCCGGAAGCCAGTCCAGATCGGCCAAACATTCTTCGAGGGCATCCCAGTTGTGGCCGAAGTAGTCCGGAAACGAGAAGACCCGGCTGAATTCATCCAGCAGGCCCGCTTTCGTTTTACATTTCTTGCCGGCGACGGTTTTGGTGACGAAGTGCGCGGGGACGGAGAGAATTTTATCGAGCGCCTCTCCTTCGGCATGCACCAGGAGATGCGCCCAGGGTTTCTTGATCGATTGGAGGGCAATGAGCGACATGTCTCCTCAATTCATCGGAACAAATGTCCGGTAGTGGTCGGCAGTGTAATAGGCCTTGCCGGTGCGTTGGTCGATGACGATCCGTTCAGCGCCTCGATTCTTCCCCGGCACCTTGGGGTGCACATCGTACTCGCGATAGCGCCCGCGCGGCAGTACGCGTTCACGATTCTGAAAGGTGCGTCCTCCGATATAGCCCGGCGGCGGATCGCCATGCCGCGTTTCAATAGCGCTCAGCGTCTCTCGCGCAGTGAGCGGTATGGATGCCTGGTCGCTGCGCGTGGTGGTCCGGGGTCCGGCGCGCACGGAACCGTTCTGTGTCTGCGGCGTCTGATCAGGAGCCGGTGTGAGGATCGGGGTCGGCGCATCGAGGAGTGTCTGGCCCGGTTCTGCCGCGAAGGAGACGCCCAGGGAGAGAGCGACTGTGGCGCAGAGCCAAAGAAGAAGCCGTGTGATGCGTCGAATGGACATCATGATTCGCAACCGGTGGCATCAACAGGACGACCCTAACATGTCACATGGGAGGGGTCAACGTGCTACGCCGTCCGATCCTCTCGTCCGGCGGGGCTTTTCTCGTTCGGCCTCCTCGATGGGCTGCTATGGATGGCGATATCAAGAACCGGCCGGCTCACCAACTCGCCGGCGCGCACAGACGTGGCGCGATTTATTCATCGCGCCGTGCGCCCTGCGAGAAGCCCCGGCGGGTTTCAGTCTCGAACGCCTCGCAACGGCATTCATGAATCATCCGAGCTAGACCCTGTCGGGGGCCAACTCCGTCCCGTGCATGCGGGTGAACAACTCCCAGTCGAACGGTTTGGGCGCGACGGCATGGAGAGGAATCGTTTCGAGCCGGTTGGAATCGTGGTACGCGACCATGCAGCCGACGATCGTGTCCGGTTGTTCGACAAGCCGGCGGACGGTTTCGTAGGCGAGATGCTGCGCGATCATTTTGTCTTCCGGTGTCGGGGGGGCGCCCCTGAGCGTATGCCCCAGGATCGTCGCCTTCGTGGCCGTGGCCAATGCATAGTGGCCGGACTTCTCCCGACGTTGCGGCCAGGTTGCGATGGTGTTGGCCACATAGTCGACCAGCCCATGGACACCGCCTTCCCGGTGGTGCCGGTGGGGAGTTCGCTCTGCCACGACAAAGATGTGGCTCTTGTTGGGCACACCCAGGGTACGCTTCAACGTGCCCAGGACAATTTCTTCAATGTAGGCATCGGGGTCGGGGTGTTCATTCACGAGGATCCCTTCCGCCCGGGCCTGATAGGCGCAGGCTAATGCCAGATGGCCGGACCCCGCTCCCATGACCTCCACGAAAAAGATGCTGCCCATGGCCGCGCTGGTCGCCTTGAGGGATTCAATGGATTGATTGGCCAGCGCGATGGCCGAATGAAACCCCAGGGAAGTCGTGCCGGCGATGTTGTTGTCGATGGTGCCGGGAATGCCGACGACCTGCACCCCGTAGGTCTCGTGAATCGCCCGGGCGCCCCGCAGGCTGCCGTCGCCTCCCAGCACCACGAGCGCCGAGTCTGCGAGATAAGGCGCAAGAGACCGCATGGCGGCGCGTTGGACCTCCTCGTCTTTGAAATCTTCGAAACGGCTGCTGCCGATGGGGCTGCTGGCATGGCTGCCCATGCCGCGTGTGTCTTCTTCCGTGACGGGATCGATCCAGTTGTTCGCCAATCCGAGGAAACCGTGCCGGACGAAAAAGACCTCCAGGCCGAAGCGGTTTCCGGTCACGCGCAATTCTTTCAACGCCGCTCCGCCGCCGCCGAAATCCCCGCCCGACACGAGTGCCAGCAGGCGCTTGATGCGTTGAGGCTTGAGTGTGACGCGCTGGCTCCGCTCCCGCTCGACCGTCACCCAGGCTTCGCGGGCGACCCGTTCACTTTCAATCAGGCCGACGGCCGTGGAGTAGCCGGAGAGTTTGCCGTTCTCCAGCGTGAGGAGGACGACATTGTCCTGTCCCTCCTTGTATTCGCCGAATTCGGAAAACGCTTCGCGGAACGGACGAGGGTCCAGATAGATACGCAGTGCGCGCAGGGTCGAACTGTGGGTATAGAGGCAGAGCACTTCTCCGGGATGGGCACGGCCCAGCCGATGCAGGCCATCGATCACATCGATATAGAGGTCGAAGAACGAATGTCCTCCGGGATAACTATAGAAGGGATGTTTAATGAGCCGCTTGGCGGTCTTGGCATCGACGCCGAAGGCCTGCGCGGCAGCGTCGATCTCCGCCTGCTTTTCCATGCCGGTCACCCAGCCGAAATCCTGCGACTCCAACGTGGCTTCGATATGGGGATGGACGGCATCCGCACGGTCCGGAATCAGCGCCCTCGTGATGCGCCGGCACAGTTGTTCCGTGTTCGGACTATGGCTGATGAGGTGAAGGAACGTGCGCGGATCGAGATAGTTGCGCAATTGCAGATAACCCAATTGTTGTCCGACCACGCCCACCATGCGAGCCAGCGCCGCGCCGACGGCTTCCGCCCTGGGTATCCCGCGATCGGCATCCAGGACATTGGCCAGCCGCCGGCCCACTCGATGGGTCTTGCTCTCTACTTCCGAGACGCCATGGCGCATCGTGAGAAACAGCGTGCGGTCGCCGAGGTCGCGGGGAAGCAGCCAGAACCGGTCATCACCCAGATCCAGCACAATGCGGCCCTCGGCCAACTGTGGGGTCAACTGAGCGCGCGGCACGATGGCGACCGGGCGGCGATGCGCAGGCTTCTGCGTGGCGCCGATCGGCGCGCGATACAATGGGGCGAGTTCACCGCGAGCCAGGAGCCAGTTCCAGGCGGCAAAGAACACGAGTGGGTCGCCTCCGCACGCGTCGGTACTGACGGCCTGGCGTGCCGTGCGATAGGCCTCGGCGCTGTGCAGACCGGCCTGCGCCTGCTGGATGAAGGTTCTGATCCGGCCGATCGCTTCTTCGGCGCGCGGTAGCCGGTCGGCAGCGGGCGGCGGGGGAGGCGGCAGCACGAACCTGCCGCTCGAGGTGCGTTGCGCGAGGACCTCTCCGTAGGTCAGCAAGCCTTGCATCGTGACAAAGTCCAACTGATCGGTTGACTGGCTGTCCGAAGCGCTCATGCGTAGCCTCGTGTGCTGGTTCGTAAGTAAATTTTAATGAGACTGAGCGTGGTTCATCACCGAAAAGTATATGGATGTTCTTTTGCGGCATGGTGACGGGTTTGTTAGAATGACCCGTTGCCGACCGAATCACGGATGCATCGAGCCTCACCGTTCACGTACAAGATGGTGTGCCGGGCCAATCTTGTCAAGGCAGAAGAACAGCGCCATGCGAAAAGCGAAAATCGTCTGCACCATCGGTCCGGCGAGCGATGGCGCCGTCGTGCTCGACCAGCTCATTCGAAGCGGCATGGATGCGGCCCGTTTGAATTTTTCCCACGGCACGCACGACTCGCATGGGCGGGCGATCAAGACGATTCGCGACACGGCCGATCGTCACGGGGTGGCGATTGCGATCATTCAGGATCTGCAGGGACCGCGCATTCGCGTCGGCGAAATCGACGGCGTGCTGGAGCTCATCGCCGGTCGGCGAGTTCGGCTGAGGACGATGTTCTTACGATCCGGCGGGCAGATCGGTGCCAGGACGGTGATCGCCGCGGGTACGGTGCAGGATATCCCTGTCACCTATCAGGCGCTGACCAGGGACATTCGGCCCGGGGCCAAAATACTGATCGACGATGGACTGGTGGAATTGACGGCGGATCGAATCGTCGATGGTGCGGTAGAGTGTACCGTGGTGGCAGGCGGACGTGTGACGTCTCATAAGGGGATGAATCTGCCCGGCACGGTCGTGAGCGCTCCGACCCTGACGGAGAAAGACCGGGAAGATTTGCGTTTCGGCGTGGCGCAGGGCGTGGACTATATCGCGTTATCCTTTGTCCGTGGAGCGCAGGACATCATGGCCGCCAAGGAATTGATTGCCGAATGCGGCGGCGACGTGCCGGTGATCGCCAAGATCGAGCGGCAGGAGGCCGTCACGGACCTGGAGGCCATTCTCGTTCACGCCGACGGGGTCATGGTGGCGCGCGGAGATTTGGGCGTTGAGCTCGGCCCGGAAGCCGTGCCGGTGCTGCAGAAGCGCATCATCGCGACGGCGAATCGCCAACGACGGCTGGTGATTACCGCGACGCAGATGCTCGAGTCCATGACACAACATTTGCGGCCGACCAGGGCGGAAGCGTCGGATGTGGCCAATGCCGTGTTCGATGGCACCGATGCCGTGATGCTCTCCGCGGAAACGGCCGTCGGCCATTACCCGGTGGAAGTCGTGCAGGTGATGGATCGGATCATACGGGCGGCCGAAGTCGAAACGGGGCCCTGTTTTGTCCGTCGCTCGCAGGGCGAGCAGGGACAGGATTCTATTCCGGAGGCCATCTCGCTCTCGGCCTACTCGGCTGCCGCGACGATCGGCGCGAGTGCGATTGTCGCCTTCAGTGAACGGGGAACGACGGCCCGGCTGGTCTCCAAGCAACGTCCGGTTGCGCCGATTATCGGGTTGACGCCGTTCGAGACGGTCCGCCGGCAGATGGCGTTGTATTGGGGGGTGCTTCCCCACACCGTGCCACAGATTCCGACGACCGATGAGCGGGTCAACGAGGCTGAGCGGCGCTTGAAGGCCGAGGGTTTGGCACGGAGCGGACAACGCATCGTCATTTTGTCCGGCACCAGAATCGGGCAACCGGGCGGGACGAATCTAATGAAATTGCATGAGGTGGCTTAGTCGCATGAACAGTCCACGACGCAGCGTGCTCATCACGTTCATAGCGGCGGTTCTTCTGTTGCCGGCCTCTGTGACTCCGGGCCTGGCTCAAACCAATGCGGTGTCGCATTCTCCGGCGAAGGTGGTGGAGAAATACTTTTCCCTCGACAACAAGGGGGTGCGGCTCGATGCCGGTTCCTTCGAGGCGGTGGCGGGCCTCGTGGATTGGAAGGAAGAGCCGGCCTGGGGCAAAGTCATCGTCATCAAAGGCTTTTCGGTGCCGGATGATTTTCGCCAGTGGGAGATTGTGAACAGGTTGGAGGTATTGGTGCCGGTGGAGTTTCATGTGCTGGGCGTCATGTACTTGGATACGGCCGGCTTCGTACCGGAACCGGGCACGGAGCAGGTGCGTGTCCGCGTGAAGGTGCAGGGGGCACGATGGAAAATCATGGAGCCGATTCTCCCGCCCCATGTCGGCCAGAAGCGGATGCTGAATGTGGTCCGGCAGGCCATGCTGGAAGAGAAGGACGGAGTGCGCCATGAGTCGTTGGCGGCCTTGCAGGCCGAGTTGCGAAAGGCACGAGAATGACGAAGAAGGCTGAAATCGATTTGCTGATTTTCGACCTCGACGGCACCTTGATCGAGTCGAAATGGGATATCGCCGACAGCGTCAATTTGACGTTGCGCGATCTGGGTGTGCCGGAGCGCCCGCAGGAAGAAATTTTCGGATTCGTCGGCGACGGCGTGAAGAAGCTCTTGCGGCTGGCGGTCGGCGAAGGCAACAAGGACTTGTACGATGAAGCGCTTCGGGTCTTTCGCGGACATTATCTGGAACATTGCCTGGATCGCACCTCGTTTTATCCGGGGATCGACCAGGTCCTCACCCATTTCTCCGCCAAGCCCAAGGCCGTGGCGACCAATAAGGCGATCGAATATACCCACGTGATTTTGAAGGGCCTCGGCCCGCAACACTTTGTCTATGTGGTCGGCGGCGACAACGGGTTCGGTCTCAAGCCAGAGCCCGGCATGCTGGTGCATGTGATGGAACAACTCGGAGTCGAGAAGGACCGTACGGTGCTGGTCGGCGACAGCACCAACGACATCAACGGCGGTCACAATGCAGGCATCCGGGTCTGTGCGGTGGGGTATGGCATGGGCAACCGCCAGAAGATGGCCGCCTGTCAGCCCGATTGGTTTATTGAACGACCGGAGGAACTGATGGAGCTTTTCATATGATGAGCATCACAGGGGCGAGAACAATGGGTGCGCTTATCCTGGCCGGATTGCTTGCGGCAGCCGTGCCGGGTCAGGCCGGGTCCCCGAGCCTGGCCGACCGGGTCATCGAGCACAAGCTTGCCAACGGGATGACCGTCTTGATGGTGGAACGGCATCAGGCCCCGATCGTCAGCGTCAACATGACGTTCGGAGTCGGCGGTGTGAATGAGCAGGTCGGCCAGACCGGCCTGGCGCATCTGTACGAACATATGGCGTTCAAGGGCACCCGGACGGTCGGCACGCGGGATTACGAGCGGGAGCAAGCCGTCTTGGACGATTTGGCTATGGTCGGGACCGAGCTTGACCGGCGGGAACGTGAAGAGGCGGCCCGCGCGCAAATGGAGGGCAAGACCCCGGTTCCCTCCGAGGCGGTCCAGCAACTACAGCGGCGCTTCAAAGAGTTGCAGGAGAAGGCGGGGGAGTATGTGGTGGGCAACGAGATGGCGCTGCTCTATCAGCGCCACGGCGGCGTGGGTCTCAATGCTTCGACCGGCAAAGACATCACCCGCTACGTCATCAGTTTGCCGGCCAACCGGCTGCCGCTCTGGGCGGCGCTGGAGTCGGACCGCATGGCGCATCCCGTCCTGCGAGAATTTTATAAGGAGCGGGGCGTGGTCATGGAGGAGCGGCGGCTCCGGACCGACGACAGTCCGAACGGCCTGCTCTATGAAACGTTCACCTCCACCGCGTTCCAGGCGCATCAATACGGTGTGCCGACCATCGGCTGGGGATCGGACATCCTGTCCCTCACGCCGGCGGCGACAGAGGCTTTCTTCAAGACCTATTACGGACCGAACAACGCGACGGTGGCGATTGTCGGGGACATCAATCCGAAAGAAGTCATTGCGTTGATCGAGCAGACCTTCGGGAAAATTCCGGCCGCGCCTCCCGTTCCATCCCTGGTGACGGAGGAACCTCCGCAACGGGGTGAGCGACGCGTCGAAATCGAATTCGATGCCGAGCCCGCGTTGGCGATCGGCTACCACAAGCCCACCATCGGCCATCCCGACGATTTCGTATTCGACGTGATCGACGAAGTGTTGACCGAAGGCGTGACCTCCCGGCTTTACAGCACACTCGTGCGCGATAAGCGGCTGGCGGCTTCGGTATTGTCCGATACGAATTATCCCGGCGTCCGCGCCCCGAACCTCTTCGTGATCGCGGCGACCCCGCTCGCGCCCCATAGCGTGACGGAAGTGGAAACCGCGATTTACGAGGAGCTCGACCGGTTGAAGACCGAGCCGATTTCGGCCAAGGAGTTCGAGCGGGTGCTCAATGGACTCGATGCGGATCTGGTGCGATCCCTGCGTTCGAACAGCGGCCTCGCCTCGCAGTTGGCCTTTTATCAGACTGTGGCCGGTACCTGGCGGTATGTGCTGAACGCGCGTGACCGGATCGCGGCGGTGACCCCGGCCGATGTGCAGCGGGTGGCTGCCCAGTATTTGACGAAGCCGAACCGGACGGTCGGTGTCCTGGTCAAGAAGGCGCAAGACAAGAAAATGGCGGCTGCGGGTGAGGTGGCCCGATGACCTGCGTGATTCGTGAAGCGTCTCTCGTGAAACGTGAAGATGGCGGAGGACGTCGAATGAGAACAGACAGAGGATGGGTGTCGGTCCTGGCGATGGTCTTCATGATCGTCCTGCAGGCGACGGTAGGATTGGCGGCGGACCTGACGTCGAATGATCCTCGCACGATGCGGTTCCCGACGGTGGAATTTAATCCGCCGGATGCGGAGCGTGTGGTGCTGGAAAACGGCATGGTGGTCTATCTGCTCGAAGATCACGAACTCCCGCTGGTGACGATCAATGTCACGCTGAGAACCGGGAGCTGGCTGGATCCGGCGGACAAGGTTGGACTGGCCGGTATGACCGGGGCGGTGATGCGCACGGGCGGCTCGACCGGAATGTCGCCCGATGAGGTCGATGAAGAGCTCGAACAATTAGCCGCTTCGATGTCCATCGGATTTGCGAAAGAATCCGGTTCGGCGTCTCTCGATGTGCTGAAGAAAGATCTGAAGCGCGGGTTGCAGATCTTCGCCGATCTGTTGCGTCGGCCGGCGTTCGAGCAGGGCCGGGTGGAGTTAGCGAAATTGCAGGCGTTGGAAGGCATCAGGCGGCGGCAGGACAGTCCCGGCTCGATCGTCGGGCGGGAGTTTGCCAAGCTGCTCTACGGCCCGACCCATCCGAGTGCCCGTGAAACCTCCGTTCGTTCGATCGATGCGATCACCCGTGAAGATCTGGTGGCGTTTCATCAACGGACCGTTCATCCCAACGGCATCATCCTCGGCGTGACCGGCGACTTCGAGAAGGCCGACATGGTGGCCCTGTTGCGCGCCGCCTTCGGCGATTGGGCCAAGGGCGACGTGCCCGCCGTCACGATTCCCGCTGTGTCCGAGACCGATGCCAAGACCGGTCTCGTACGGTTCGTGAACAAGGACACGTCGCAAACGCACCTGCGGGTGGGACATCTGACCATCAAGGAGACCGATCCAGACTACGTCGCGGTCGCGATCGCCAACGACATTCTGGGCGGCAGTTCGTTCCGCAGCCGGCTCTTCAACGACGTGCGCACGAAACGCGGCCTGGCCTATTCCGTCGGCAGCGGTCTGCGGGCCAGTGTGTACGATGAAGGTGTCTGGCTGATGCGCGCCGAAACGAAGCTGTCTTCGACTCAGGAGGTGGTGAATCGTTTCGTGGCCAACATGGAGCGGATGCGCAATGAGCCGGTGACCGACACCGAACTGGAAGAAGCGAAGGAAGCCTATGTGAACTCGTTCGTGTTTTCCTTCACCAGCGCGTCGAGCATTGTGGGGCGTTTGATGGATCTTGAATATGACGGGCTGCCGAAAGATTGGCTGCAGCAGATTCGCGACAGGGTGGTGAAGCTGACGAAGGAGGATATTCAGCGGGCGGCGAAGGCCCATTTTAATCCCGAGCGGCTGCGGATTCTGGCCGTCGGGTCCGGTGAGGCCCTGTCGAAAGTGCTGGCCAGTTTCGGTGAGGTGAAGGAAATTACGCTGGTCCCGGAAAGTTAAACGCGTTCGTGGGTTCTTAGGCCGGAGACTCCTATGCCTCTTGAAGACGAACTCGGCGATATTCTGAAGAAGGCTCGCAACGGTCAGCAGCGGTCGATGGCTGATGTGGCGCGTGCGAGTGGCTTGTCTGAAGTCGAAGTGAGTGAGCTGGAACGGGGGCAATCGCCACGGAGTCGCGAACAGGTCCAGGCTGTTGCCCGGGCGCTTGGACTGAGAACGGAACCGCTGACACAGGTGGTGGACGGTTGGACTCCTGAGGCCTTGCCTTCCTCGGTGCCACATGTGGAGACCGTGTTTGGGTCGATCGGCGGGTATGAGGTCAAGGGCTACGTCGTTCATGATCGCGGAGAAGCCGTCGTCGTCGATACGGCCTACAATGCGAGCGGGATGTTGGCGCTGTTGGCCCAGCGGAAGCTTCGGTTGCGGGCCATCTGTCTGACGCACGGTCACTCCGATCATGCCGAGGGCATTGAGGCAATCCTCAGGGCATACCCGGTGCCGGTCTACCTTGGCCCTGACGATTTCGATCTCTTGAGCTGGCGGCCATCGCCGCAGGTGTTGCATGTGCCGCAGGGAGGCGAGACGCTGCCGGTCGGCGGGCTGACGATCCGGTTCATGCCCACACCGGGCCATACACCGGGCGGGGTCTGTTACCGTCTTGAGCAGGCCGGTGCCCCGATCTGTTTTGTGGGGGATACGCTGTTTGCCGGCTCCATCGGCCGCTCCAATCCAGCCGGGCTCTATGAGACCCATCTGGAATCGGTCCGCAAGCAGGTGTTGACGCTGGCTCCCGACACAAGGCTTTTCCCGGGACATGGACCGGCTACTACGGTTCGTGAAGAGTTACTCCACAACCCGTTCTACTCCTAGCAGGGTGCGGAACAACTCGATTGTTGCGCAAGACGTTATGATCAACTCGTGCGTCGTGTCGGTATCAGAATCACCCGCAGGATGCGCAAAAAGGCCGTCCAGCAAGGCCGCAGCGAGCGAAGGGGCGAATCGTACTCGTGCAGTACGGTGAATCGCTTCGCGATGCGAGAACGCCGCCGGCGGTCTTTTTCCGCATCCTGCTAGGACTGGAGGCCGGGCATGAACCGTGACGACTCGTCGGAGCAGCCGCGGTCTCCGGACGAACCGATTCCCCTTTCGTCCGACGAGAGCGACGAGGACGAATGGGAGGAGGAACGTCCGCAGTTCTCTGCATGGATGCTTCCGG
Source organism: Nitrospira sp. ND1 (assembly GCF_900170025.1). Lineage (NCBI taxonomy): Bacteria > Pseudomonadati > Nitrospirota > Nitrospiria > Nitrospirales > Nitrospiraceae > Nitrospira > Nitrospira sp. ND1. The sequence continues at coordinate 1,989,919 of NZ_FWEX01000006.1, forward strand.
CGCTCCTGTTCCTGCTTACCGTCTTTACCGTCCTCTGGGCCGGGGCCTACCAAACCAACACCAATCCACTCGTCGGCCCGTGGAACTTCCTGGTCGATGATCCCGGCTCGTTATGGCGGGGGATTCCATTTGCCGCCACCCTGCTGGGCATCCTGGTGACGCATGAGCTGGGTCACTATGTGTTGTCGCGCATCCATGGCGTGCCGACATCGCTGCCGCTCTTCGTGCCGGGGTTGCCGCATTTCGTCGGCACGTTCGGCGCCATTATCCGCATGCGGGCGCCTTTGACGGATCGCCGGGCACTGTTCGATATCGGCGTGGCGGGGCCAATCGCCGGGTTTGTGGTGGCGGTGATCGCGCTGGTGGTGGGCCTTCGGCTCTCGACGGTGGTGCCGATTCAAACCAGTTATGGCATGCATCTCGGCGAGCCGCTCCTCCTTCAGTTTGCGTCGTGGGTGGTGATCGGCCCGCTCGCTCCCACCGCGGATGTGATCCTTCACCCGATTGGGTTTGCCGCCTGGTTCGGGCTCTTTATCACCTCGCTCAACCTGCTTCCGATCGGTCAGCTCGACGGGGGACATGTGGCCTATGCGTTATTAGGAGATCGGCAACGCAGCGTGGCGGTCGCCCTCGTGCCGATCCTCATGGTCTTCGGCTGGTTGGGCTGGAAGGGTTGGTTCTTGTGGGTGGGGCTTGCCGGCATGATGGGACTGGCCCATCCACCGGTGCAGAATCCCCATCGTGAACTAGGGGGAATCCGTGTACTGGTGGGTTGGATTGCCCTGGCGATCTTTGTGCTGACCTTCTCCTGGGAGCCGTTTATTTTGCGGTAGCCGATGCAGTGTCTAAAGTGCGGATGGGAACAGGGCGACGAACAGGTTGAGTGTGCTCGATGCGGAGTGACTTTCGCGAAGCTCGCCCACGCGCCACGGCCCGTTCCCGCCACCAGACCGCGCCCACCGGTTCAGGACTCAACCTGGTTCAGACTCGCCGAGGACCGGCTGCTCACGACGGAGGAGTCCGTCAATCCGTTCCACTTCGCCGGGCGGGTTCTGGCGTTTCTCGTGCTTGTCCTGTGGGGCTGGCGCTTCATGACCACGCCGCTCGAGACGAATTACACGGGCGAATCGTTGTTGCATTTGGTCAATCTACCGTTTCATGAAGCGGGCCATCTGCTCTTCATGCCCTTCGGGCGATTCATGACCATCCTCGGCGGCAGTCTGGGACAGATCCTCATGCCGCTGGTGTGTCTGGGCACCTTTCTCCTCAAGACCCGCGATCCGTTCGGTGGATCAGTCGCCCTGTGGTGGACGGCCGAAAACTTCATGGACGTCGCGCCCTACATCAACGATGCTCGCGCGATGGACCTCCTGTTGCTCGGCGGGTTCACCGGCAAGGAAGTCGATGCGCACGACTGGAACAATCTCCTCACCATGCTCGGCTGGTTGCAGTATGACCATGGTCTGGCGAAGCTGTCGTACGGCATGGGGACGGTGTTGATGCTGCTTGCGCTCGCCTGGGGCGCGATGCTCCTGCATCGACAATACCGACGACTGGACTGGTAACCGCCTTCGACTCATCTGGCTCTCCTTGAAAAGACCCGGCACATCGGGCACACTGCCGGACTATGCGTACCTTGGCGTCGCTCTGCCGCATCGCTGCTGTTCCGATCTTGCTTGGCGTCGGCCTCATGGCCGGTCAGGTCCATGCCGACGAGGGCGCGTCGCGGTTCGTCTTGATGCTGGACGGCGAAGCGGTGAAAGATTCGGCGAGCGGGCTGGTGTGGGAGCGCGAACCGGATTACCTGTTTGACGTATGGGATCGCTCGGTCGCCCGATGCCCCACGAAAACCGTCGGCGGGCAGCAGGGCTGGCGTGCCCCAAGTATCGACGAAATCAAAACGCTGGTCGATCCCGATCAGCAGGATCCTTCGTTGCCCGCGGGTCATCCATTTCGCAATATCCGGTCCGGCATCTACTGGACGGCCACACCCCACCCCAAGGACGACATCGTGGCCTGGCAGCAAAGTTTCTTCTCCGGCCAGGCCGTGACCGATCAGAAATCCGGCATGCGCCGTCTCTGGTGTGTGCTGGGAGACGCGCGCAAGTAACGCCTTGCCGACTCTTCTCACGCCCCTCCACAAGCTGTCATAGTTCTCCGCACATATTCCTACAGACGGAGTGCCCGCGAGCAGTGGCGCAGCGTTCGACTGTCGTGCGCAAGTTGCGTCGAACGACGGAAGGTGATACATGAGTAAATAAGACGACGGGTTTCTTCCGTACTTTGACAAATGCAAGAGCTGACGTATCTCTTGAGTAAGTGGTGAGCATCGCGATGCTGCGCGTGAGTCGAGGGTAGTGTCGTGATGACCGCCCTCCTGAGCGTTCTTCTCGTCTGGTACCTTCTGGGGGGGCTGCTGCCCCTCTGCACAACACGTCCCCATCTTCAGAATCTTTTTGCCCATGGCTGTGCGGCTGCCGCGGGTGTCGTCGGTATTGTGCTGGGTGTTGCGGGGCTCCTCTCAACGGCTCCTCTGACTCTCTCGCTTGCGTCCAACATTCCCCATCTGACCTTCGCAATCCGTCTGGACCCGCTGGCAGCGTTTTTTGTCCTGACCATCTCGCTGGTGGGGGTGGCGGCGTCCATCTACGCGTCCGGCTACGTCGAGGAGTTTTCGGGCCGGGTCTCGGTAGGATTGTTGGGCTCCCTCCTCAACGGGTTTTTGCTCTCCATGACCCTGGTGGTCCTGGCCGACAACGGGTTCTTCTTCCTGATCCTCTGGGAAGTCATGTCCCTGCTGTCCTATGTGCTGGTTGTGACGGAGCACGAGAAGCCCGGCGTCCGCGAGGCCGGGTTGTTCTATCTCATCATGACGCACGTCGGCACCGCGTTCATCATCCTCACGTTGTTGATCTTTTCCCAGGAAACCGGTTCATTCTCCTTCGAGGCGTTTCGCCACCCCGACCAGCAACTTCCTGAGGGCTTGCGATCGATCGCGTTCTTCACGGCCTTGATCGGATTCGGCGCGAAGGCCGGCATCGTCCCGCTACATGTGTGGCTGCCCTACGCGCATCCCGCCGCCCCGTCCCACATCTCGGCCCTGATGTCGGGGGTCATGATCAAGACCGCCATCTACGGGTTGATCCGGGTGTACTTCGATTTCATGGGCGGGGTATTCCCCTGGTGGTGGGGCTTCACGTTGTTGGTCGCCGGTACGGTGTCGGCGCTCCTGGGTGTCATGTATGCCTTGATGGAACATGACCTGAAGGGCCTGCTGGCGTTTCATAGTGTGGAAAACATCGGCATCATTCTGCTGGGAATCGGCGCAGGGATGATCTTCCACACCTATGGCTTGCATGAACTGGCTGCCCTCGGATTGCTGGCGGGCCTGTACCACACTATTAACCACGCGGCGTTCAAGGCGCTGTTGTTTCTGGGCGCCGGAGCGTTGCAGTTCTCCACCCATACGAGACACATCGAGGAGTACGGCGGCTTGCTCCGGCGCATGCCCTGGACGGGCGCCTTTTTCCTGATCGGCGCCGTCTCCATTGCCGCGCTTCCGCCCACCAACGGTTTCGTCAGCGAGTGGCTGGTCTTTCAGAGTTTGTTTCTCAGCTTCCAACTGCCGACCCTGTTTCTCAAGTTGATGTTGCCGATTGCCGCCGCGATGTTGGCTTTGACGGGCGCGCTGGCGCTGGCTTGTTTTGCGAAGGCTTTCGGGATGTCGTTTCTGGCGCAGCCGCGCAGCGCCCATGCCCGCCATGCGACGGAAGTCCCCTGGTCGATGCGGGTTGGGATGGGCTTTTTAGCAGGGCTCTGCATTGTGCTGGGGCTGGCGCCCATGCTGGTCGTTCCGTTGCTGGATCGGGTCACGGTTCCATTGACCGGTGCGGCCATCAGTTCACAGGTGCTGGCGCTCGACGGCTGGGTGGTGGCGCCGGTGACGGTGGAGTTTTCGAGCATCTCGACGCCGGTGCTCGCCATGCTCTTGGTCGGGGCGGGGGCGTTGGGGTTGCTGATTGCCCGACTCTGCGGGAAGGGGCTGCGCGCGCGCTATTACAAGACCTGGGGCTGCGGGCTGAATCTGACGCCTCGCATGGAATACACCGCGACCGGCTTCGCGCAACCGATCAAGCAGGTCTTCGAAACCATCTACCAGCCGACGGTGAAGCTGGAACAGGAGTTTCTGGAGCAATCGAAGTACTTCATCAAACATCAGCGTTTCGAGTCGCACATTGAACCGGTCTTCGAGAAATACCTCTATTGGCCGGTGGTGACATTGCTGCTGGCGACAGCCGACCGGCTGCGCATCATTCAGGCCGGCAGTCTCCATCTGTATCTCACCTACATTTTCGTGACGCTGGTGCTGTTGTTGTTATGGGCGGGGTAGGGAGAGCCGGCGGGATGTGTGTATGTGTCGTGCCCGGTCGTTCGATCATTGAGTGACGGGAGCTATGCAGTCGATCATCCACATCGTACTGGTCGTCGTTCAGCTTGCGCTGTTGTTGACCCTCTCTCCGTTTGTCGTCGGCCTGATCCGAAAGGTCAAGGCACGTCTACAGTGCCGCCGCGGGGCGAGTCTCTTTCAGCCCTACGCCGATCTGGCCAAGCTGTTCCGGAAGCAGCCCGTCATCTCTTCGACGACCTCCTGGATTTTTACCGCGGCGCCGTACATTGTCTTTGCCTCGACCGTAGCGGCGGGGTTGTTGATGCCGGTATTCGTCTCTCACACACCGCTCAATTTTGCCGGGAACATCATTGCGCTCGTCTATCTGCTGGCGTTGGGGACGTTCTTTCTGATCCTGGCGGGGCTCGATGCAGGATCGGCGTTCGGAGGGATGGGCAGCAGCCGCGAGGCGATTGTCGCGACGCTGGCCGAGCCGGCCATGATGTTGTCTATCCTTTCCATTGCGCTGACCGCCGGCTCCACGAATTTGAGCACCATCGTGCATCAGTCCGCGTTGATGGAAGGGGTCGTCGTGGCCCCACCTGCGCATTTGATGGCGCTGGCCGCTCTGTTCATCGTGACGCTGGCGGAAACCGGCCGTGTCCCGGTGGACAATCCTGCGACGCACCTGGAATTGACGATGATCCACGAGGCCATGCTGCTCGAGTACTCCGGGCGGTACCTGGCGTTGATGGAATGGGCGGCCGGGATCAAGTTGCTGGTGTTCATGACCTTGATCGTGAATGTCTTTGCACCCTGGGGTATCGCCACGAGTCTGGCGCCGTCAGCCATCGCCGTCGGTCTCCTGGTGTATCTCGGAAAGGTGGCTGCGCTGGCTCTTGTGATCGGTGTGATCGAATCGATGTTCGCGAAGCTGCGATTGTTCCGGGTGCCCGAAATGCTGGGCGCGGCGTTCATTCTGTCGCTGCTCGCGCTGGTCTTCTTCTATACGTTGAAAGGGTAATGCGGTGCCGGCTTCCACCCAATTGGGCTCTCAACTCGTCGATCTCTGCTCGGTCCTGCTGCTGCTCTGTTGTTTTGCCATCGTGGCGCAGCGTCGATTGTCGGCCTGTGTGGATCTGTTTGCGCTGCAGTCCGCGTTTCTGGCGGCGACTGCCGCGCTCGTTGCGTTTCTGACCGGACATAAGCACATTTATTTCGCGGCGGCCCTGACGATCGTCATCAAAGTGATCGTGCTGCCTCGCATTCTCCGGAAGGTCATCGAGCGTCTGAATGTCTCCCGTGAGCTGGGGATGAACATCAACATTCCGGCGGGCCTGCTGATCTGCGGCGCGTTGGTGATCATCGCCTTCTTTATCACGCAGCCCATCATTCCGCTCGGCTACCTGCTGACGCGCGATTCTCTGGCCATTGCGCTGGCCATTATTCTGATCGGATTTTTCACCATGATTGCCCGGCAGAAGGCGATCACGCAGATGGTCGGCTTTCTAGTCATGGAGAACGGAGTGTTCCTGGGAGCCACGGCGGCCGCGTACGGCATGCCGCTTATCGTTGAATTGGGCGTCTTCTTCGATGTGTTGGTGGCCGGGTTGATTGTCGGCATTTACACGCATCGGCTGCAGGATACGTTCGATAGCGTAGACACCAGCACGCTGACGGTGCTGAAGGAATGAGTCGGTCGATGACGCATGGCCGGCGAGTAGGTGCTGTATGTGGTCGGTGATCGTCCTGCTGACGGGGCCGGTACTCGCCGGTCTGCTCAGCCTGGTAATCCACCGCGCCCGGGTCCTGCACGTCGTGAACTTTTCGACGATGCTGGCGTTGGCCGTTGCCGAGACGGCGCTGACGAGGCAGATGCTGGCCGAGGGATCGGTGACGACATTGGGCGGCTTTGTCTACGTGGATGCGCTCTCGGACTTTATTCTGGTGATCATCACGGCCATCGGCTTGTCCTGTTCGCTCTACATGTGGTCCTACATGGACGATCGGGTCGCCCGGGGCATCATCGCGCCGAAGCGTCTCGGTCACTTCTTTTTTCTCTTCCATATGTTCCTGTTTGCGATGGTCGCCGCGACGGTAGCGAACAGCCTCGGCGTGCAGTGGGTGGCGTTGGAGGGGACCACCCTCGCGACGACCTTCTTGATCGCATTTTTCCGCAGGCGGGAATCCCTCGAAGCCGGTTGGAAATATCTGATCCTCTGTTCGGTGGGCATCGCCCTCGCGCTCTTCGGCGTGGTGCTCACCTATTACTCCTCTGTGCGGGTCCTTGGCGATGCGAGCTCGGCGCTCAATATGACCGCGCTGATCGGCGTGGCCAACCAATTGGACCCCAATGTGCTCAAGCTGGCGTTTATTTTCATGCTCGTCGGTTATGGCACGAAAGTGGGCCTGGTTCCCATGCATACCTGGTTGCCCGATGCCTACAGCGAAGCGCCGGCGCCGATTGCGGCGATGTTGGCCGGGGTGTTGGAGACGGTGGCGGTCTATACCGTGTTGCGCAGCAAGGCGCTGGTGGACCAGGCGCTTCCTCCGGAGTTCACCGGCAATCTGCTGCTCACCTTCGGGCTGCTCTCGTTCATCGTGGCCTCTCTATTCATCCTGATTCAGCACAACTACAAGCGGCTGTTTGCCTATTCGAGTATCGAACATATGGGGCTGGCGATGATCGGCTTCGGAGTCGGCGGGATGATCGGCACCTTCGGCGGCCTCTTTCACTTGCTCAATCACGCCGTGGCCAAAGCGCTGGCCTTTTTTGTCGCGGGCAATATCCATCGGCGATTCGACACTCTGGAAATCGACGGGGTGCGAGGGCTGGCGCGTGCGCAGCCGATTACCGCCGTGGCGATTCTGGTGGCCGGTTGTGCCCTGGTCGGGTTGCCGCCCTTTTCACCCTTTGCCAGTGAACTGCTGATCGTCTCGGCGGTGGCTGCGCAGGATTTTGCCTCCGATACGATGCATGTCGGACGGTTTGTGACGATGACGATCTCGGATGAGATGCGCAGCCTCGGCATCGTCGCGCTGTTTCTGTTTTTTGCCGTGGTGTTGTTCGGCGGGTTTATGTTTCGCGTCGGGGCCATGGTGTGGGGCACTCCCCCGGCCGGTATCGCTCAGGGAGAGTCGTGGACCGCCGGCCATGTGTCGCTGATGATCATGATCGTCGCGTTGTTGGGGCTTGGATTCGTTCTTCCTGATCCGATTCAGACGCTGCTGACCAGGGCCGTCAACGTGATTGTGGTGAGGTGACCGTATGATCGACGCACGTCCGGCGGTCGAGCAGATGCAAGCGGCATTTCCGCAGGCCCTGATCGAGGTGTGCGCCGTGCACGGCATCCCGATGCTCAGGCTGAAGAAGCAAGATCTGCCGACGGTCGCCCATTTTCTGCACACGAATCCGAATCTGCGAGGATCGCTGTCGCTGCTCTGGGCGGTCGATCATCGCCCTCGCGAAGCGCGCTACGAACTCTGCTATCTCTTCACGTTGGCGGAACGCAAAGACTGGCTGCTGCTCGCGGCGGATCTCCATGGCGATGAGCGTGAATTTCCATCGATCACTCCTCACCTTCATGCGGCGAAATGGTACGAGCGGGAGATCCGGGATCTGTTCGGACTGATTCCGGTCGGCCATCCCGATCTGCGTCGACTCGTTCGTCATGAACATTGGCCGAAGGGGTCCCACCCGCTGAAAAAAGATTTTCCCTGGGATCGGGTGTTAGGACGGGTGCAAGGGGAGTATGCTTTCCGGAAAATTCACGGTGAGGGGGTCTTCGAGGTTCCCGTCGGTCCCATCCATGCGGGCATCATTGAACCGGGCCATTTCCGATTTTCGGTGGCCGGCGAGCCCATCATGCAGCTCGAAGTGCGCCATTTCTGGAAACATCGCGGCGTTGAGAAATTGTTTGAGCAGCAGCGGTTGACCGAAGCGGTACCGTTGTCCGAACGAGTCTCCGGCGATACGAGCGTCGGCCATAGCCTGGCCTATTGCCAGGCCGTCGAGACCTTGCAGGGCGTGGAGGTCTCGCCCCGTGCCCGATATCTGCGCACGCTGTTTCTGGAGTTGGAGCGGTTGCACAACCACATCGGCGATGTGGGGGCCATCTGCAATGACACAGCCTATGCCCTGGCCCATGCCCACTGCGGCCGGATGAAAGAGCAGCTCATGCAGCTCAACGATCGCCTGACCGGGTCGCGGTTTCTGCGTGGCGTCAATTGCGTCGGCGGCGTGGCGCTCGATCTATCCGGCCTGCAGCTCGCGCAGGTGGAGGTGGAGCTGAATGCCCTTGAGGATGATTTTTCGGCCATTGAAAAGATTGTGTTTGCGAACGCGTCGCTCACGGAACGGCTGGAGAACACCGGCATCCTTACGGAAGGGATCGCCTGGGATCATGCGGTGATTGGTGTGGTAGGCCGGGCCTCCGGTATCGATCGAGATCTGCGTCGCGATCGGCCCTTTGCCGCGTACGACGTGCTGCAGCCGAAGGTCGCCCTCTACCGCTATGGTGATGTGCGCGCCAGGATGCGGGTGCGCCTGGATGAGATCCATGAGTCGATCCGTCTCATTCGCGAGGTCCGCCGCGGTCTCCCACTGGGCCGGCTCGTGACCCGGCCGATGCACGAAGCACAGCCGGGTGTATGGGCGCTGTCGGCGGTCGAAGGATGGCGAGGCGAGATTCTGTATGTCGTCATGGCCGGGGACGCAGGTCGGATTCACCGCTGCAAAGTGCGCGATCCGTCCTTTGTGAATTGGCCGGCAATCCAATGGGCGGCGCTCGGCAATATCGTGCCGGACTTTCCGTTGATCAATAAGAGTTTCAATTTATCTTACGCTGGGAACGATCTCTAGCAATGGTCGATTAAATTACTGACTCGCTGATTACGTTCCCGAGGGAAGAGCCATGTTTCGAATCCTCAAAAAAAGTCTTCAGACCGGTGTCGTCACGGGGCACCATCCTGCTGGAGCCGCACCTTCGGAGCCGGTCAGCCAGGACGCCATCGAAAAGGCCAAGCCGTTCCGGCGCTCGATGACGATCCGTGAAGTCGATACGGGTTCCTGTAACGCCTGCGAGATGGAAATGAATGCGCTGGCCAATCCGGTCTATGACGTGGAGCGGTTCGGGGTTCATATTGCGGCGTCCCCCCGCCATGCCGATGCCCTGGTCGTGACGGGGCCGGTGACCGTCAATATGGAGCGTGCGTTGAAAGATGTCTACAAGGCGACAGCCGATCCTAAGATCGTCATCGCGTTAGGAGACTGTGCGGTGAATTGCGGCCTGTTCAAGGGAAGTTATGCGGTGACGGGGCCGGTGGATCGGCATATCCCCGTCGATGTGCGTATCTCCGGTTGCCCCCCACGCCCGGCCGAGATCCTGGCGGTGCTGGGAGCGTTACGTAAAAATAAGGCGGATTCAGATCAGTAGCGCCCGGAGACAGTCACGCCTCTCCCGTTCATCCAACACATCTTTTCGACCTGCTCAATAGACGGTCACACGTTCGCCTACATCCCTTCTTCAGCGCCGCCCTCGCGAGTGGATGTGTTTCGACTCTTCCGTCATCTGAAGCGATCCGCCCCAATTGCGTGAACAGCTGTCCGGGAAGATCTTTTCAGGAAATCCATTTTCTTAGCCTTTTTACACCGTTTTTACTTTCTGCGCGTTACCTTGAGTATGGAGTGGAAGAGAAGAGGCGTGAAGAGATGTGGCCGGTTGGCGACCGCTTGGATAGGTGTTTCGGGCGAAGCGCGCCACACTAAGTTTTACGTCCCGGTAAGGAGCATGTACATGGACCTCATCTACCTGACGATCGCCGCGGTATTTTTTCTGTTGTCCGGCTGGCTCATCTCGGCGTTGGACCGTCTCTAACAGCCTACGGAAAAACTTTGTTGTCACACGTGAAATTCATTGCTCCGGAGAGGCAGTCTAATAGAACAGCATCACCGCAGGATGCTCAAAAAGGCTGTCCAGCAAGGCCCCAGCGAATGAAGGTCCGAGGCGTACCCTTGGGGTACGTTGAGGGTCTGAATGATGCGAGAACGAAGCTGGCGGGCTTTCTCGGAATCCTGCTCTAGGGGGGTGTGGTCATGAATGCGATGTACGCGCTCGGTGCAGTGTTGTCACTGGGGTTGTTGGCGTACCTCATGATCGCGCTGCTGAAGGCGGAGTGGTTCTGATGACTGTCAACGGGTTGGCTCAAATCGGACTCTTCTTTTTCGTCCTGGTAGCGTTGGTCAAGCCGCTGGGTTGGTACATGGCACGCGTCTATACGGGCCAAGCCTGCGGAATGGACCGGGTGATGGGACCCTTCGAACGCCTGATTTATCGTGTCTGCGGCGTGCGTGCAACCGAGGAGATGGATTGGAAGACCTATGCCGTGGCCATGTTGTTGTTCAATGTCACGGGGTTGGTCGCGCTCTATGCGTTGCAGCGACTGCAGGGATATCTGCCGCTGAACCCGGCTGGTTTCGGGGCGGTGGCTCCCGACCTCGCCTTCAACACCGCTTCGAGCTTCATCACGAATACGAACTGGCAGGCCTATGCCGGTGAGTCGACGCTCAGTTCTCTCACGCAAATGCTCGGCCTGACGGTCCAAAACTTCGTCTCTGCCGCCACGGGCATGGCCATCCTGGTCGCCCTCATTCGCGGGTTAACCGCTCAAACGGCAGCCACCATCGGCAATTTCTGGGTCGATCTGACCCGCAGCACGCTGTACATCTTACTACCGCTGTCAGCCGTTCTCGCGCTGCTTCTCGTCTCGCAAGGGACGGTCCAGACCTTCGGGTCTTCTCATCACACCACGCTTCTTCAGTCCGTGACCTATGAGAAGCCGATAGTCGATGCCGCAGGGCAGCCGGTGTTGGACGAGAAGGGCGCTGCCAGGACCGAATCAACAGCAGGGACTGAACAAACCTTGGCCGTCGGTCCGGTTGCGTCACAAGTGGCCATCAAGCACCTCGGAACAAACGGTGGCGGATTTTTTAATGCCAATGCCGCTCATCCCTATGAAAACCCGACGCCGCTGACCGATTTCATGCTGATCCTGGCTGAAACCGTGATTGCCGCTGCTCTGACCTACACGTTCGGAACAATGGTTGGCGACACCAGGCAGGGCTGGGCGATTCTCGCTGCGATGCTGAGCGTGCTGGCCCTCTTCGTTCTGGTGGCCTACTGGGCGGAGTCGGCAGGAAATCCGCGCCTGGCTATGCTGGGCGTCGAGCAGACCGCCGGGAGTGCGCAATCCGGCGGCAACATGGAAGGGAAGGAAGTTCGTTTCGGGGTCGCCCGTTCGGCGCTCTTTGCCACCGTGACGACGGCCACATCCACCGGAGCGGTGAATGCCATGCACGATTCATTCACGCCACTTGGCGGGTTGGTGCCGCTGTTCATGATGCAATTCGGCGAAGTGATTTTGGGAGGGGTCGGCTCTGGCCTCTACGGCATGCTGGTCTTCGCGATCATCGCGGTGTTCATTGCCGGCCTGATGGTAGGCCGGACCCCGGAGTATCTGGGGAAAAAGATCGAAACGTATGAAATGAAGATGGCATCCCTGCTGATCCTCATCATGCCCATCATCGTCCTCGGGTTCACGGCAGTGGCGGTCGTGACGGAGTCCGGCACGTCGTCCATTCTCAATCCCGGCGCGCATGGTTTCAGCGAAATTCTCTATGCCTATACGTCTCAGGGTAACAACAACGGCAGCGCCTTCGGGGGATTGAACGCCAATACGCCGTTCTACAACCTGACCGGTGCTCTGGCGATGCTGGTCTCCAGATTTTTGTTGGCGATCCCGACACTGGCACTCGCCGGATCGCTGGCGCGTAAAACGATCGTGCCGGCCGGCCCGGGTACGCTTCCGACTCACCGGCCGCTCTTTGTGGGATTGCTGGTCGGGGTGGTGATCATGTTCGGTGCCCTGACCTTCGTTCCGGCCCTGGCGTTGGGGCCGGTGGCGGAACATCTACTGATGGTTGCCCGTTAGCCCGAATGAGCGGAGGGAGTCACGTGACGACATCGACGAAAGCCAGACCGCTCTTCGATCCGCCGCTTGTTCGCCAGGCCATGCTGGATGCGCTGCGAAAGCTCGATCCTCGCGTTCAGGTCCGCAATCCGGTCATGTTCGTCGTCTTCGTGGGGAGCCTCTTCACGTCGCTCCTGTTCCTCCAGGCATTGTTCGGGACAGGGGAGGCGCCGACCTGGTTCATCCTCGCCATCTCGCTGTGGCTCTGGTTCACCGTGCTCTTCGCCAACTTTTCCGAAGCGATCGCCGAAGGGAGAGGCAAGGCTCAAGCCGATTCTCTCCGGAGGGCTCGGACAGAATTGACTGCCAAGCGATTTGGAAAACCGACTTCCGGAGAAGACTATCTGGCGGTGCCCGCCGCCATCGGCAAACCCGGCGAGGTCTATTGCCTCGTTCCGGCCAGTTTTCTCAAAAAAGGCGACATCGTACTGGTGGAGGCGGGCGATGACATTCCCAGCGATGGAGATGTGATCGAGGGGATTGCATCCGTCAACGAAAGTGCGATTACAGGCGAGAGCGCGCCGGTGATTCGTGAGTCCGGTGACCGGAGCGCCGTCACCGGCGGCACGCGGGTGCTGTCCGATTGGCTCGTGGTGCGGATCACCGCCAGCGCCGGTGAAACCTTCCTCGACCGAATGATCGCCATGGTTGAGGGCGCCAGGCGCCAGAAGACACCGAATGAAATCGCACTCACTATTCTGTTGTCAGCTCTCACCGTCGTCTTCTTGCTGGCGACCGTGACCGTGCTGCCGTTTTCTCTCTACTCCGCGCATGCCATGGGAGAGGGGGTGCCCATCACGGTGACGGTCCTGGTGGCCCTGCTGGTCTGCCTCATACCGACGACGATCGGCGCGCTCTTATCCGCGATCGGCATCGCGGGTATGGACCGCATGATCCAGGCGAACGTGATCGCCATGTCGGGGAAAGCCGTCGAAGCGGCCGGTGATGTGGATGTGCTGCTCCTCGACAAAACGGGGACGATTACGCTGGGGAACCGGCAAGCCACCGCATTTATTTCAGCCGAAGGAGTGCAGGAAAGATCTGTCGCCGATGCGGCCCAATTGGCATCCCTTGCGGATGAAACGCCTGAGGGCCGTAGCATCGTGATTCTGGCGAAGGAGCGCTATGGACTCAGAGGGCGCGACATCCATGCGATGGGGGCCACCTTCCTGCCGTTCACGGCGCACACGCGAATGAGCGGCGTCGACTTTGACGGTCGACAGATCAGGAAGGGTGCGGCGGAAGCCATTGAAGACTACGTGACCCAACTCGGGGGGGCGTTTCCGCCGGCCGTGCGAAATGCGGTCGAGACGATTGCCACGCAAGGTGGCACTCCTCTGGTCGTGGCCGAAGGCAAGTCGGTACTTGGGGTGATCCATTTGAAAGACGTGGTCAAGGGGGGCATCAAGGAACGGTTTGCCGAATTGCGCCGCATGGGCATCAAAACGATGATGATTACGGGCGACAACCAAAAAACGGCTGCCGCGATCGCCGCAGAGGCCGGCGTGGACGATTTTCTCGCACAGGCCACTCCCGAAGCGAAATTGAAACTCATCCGTGATCTTCAGGCAGGAGGCCGACTCGTGGCCATGACGGGCGACGGCACCAATGACGCGCCGGCGTTGGCGCAGGCGGATGTGGCCGTGGCCATGAATACCGGCACCCAGGCCGCCAAAGAAGCGGGCAATCTCGTCGATCTGGACTCCAATCCCACCAAATTGATCGAGATCGTCGAAATCGGCAAACAGCTACTCATGACGCGCGGCGCGCTCACGACCTTCAGTATCGCTAACGATATCGCGAAGTATTTTGCGATCATTCCGGCGGCGTTTGCCGGCACCTATCCGGCCCTGGGCGCGTTGAATGTCATGGGACTGGCGACGCCGGAAAGCGCCGTACTGTCGGCCGTGATTTTCAACGCCCTGGTCATCATCGCGCTGATTCCGCTCGCGCTTCGGGGAGTCAAGTTCCGGCCGATCGAAGCCTCCTTGCTGCTGCGCCGCAATGTGCTGGTGTACGGACTGGGAGGGATCGTTGCCCCGTTCATTGGAATAAAGCTGATAGACCTGGTCCTGGTCGCCCTGGGATTGGTCTGAGGAGATCACAATGGTCGTTCAACTTCGATCCGCGCTGATGATGTTTTTCATTCTGACGATCCTGACCGGCGTGGCCTATCCGCTGGCCGTGACAGCAATCGCGCAGCTGCTGTTCCCCCATCAGGCCAATGGGAGTCTGATCTCTAAAGACGGCAAGCCGATCGGTTCTACGCTGATCGGCCAACCCTTCGACGATCCCAAGTATTTCTGGGGACGCCCTTCCGCGACCGCTCCCTTCCCCTACAATGCGGCGGCCTCATCCGGTTCGAATCTGGGCCCTACCAATCCCGCGCTGATAGAGACGGTCAAAATGAGGGTGGCTGCGTTGAAAGCCGCGGATCCCGGCAATGACACACCGGTTCCGGTCGATCTCGTGACCGCCTCAGGTAGCGGTCTCGACCCACATATCAGCCCCGCTTCGGCCGAATACCAAGTACGCCGGGTTGCTCGTGCACGGGGGAGGGAGGAAGCATTCGTCCGGACGTTGGTGAGTCAGCATACCGAAGGACGTCAGCTGGGGATGCTTGGTGAACGCCGGGTCAATGTGCTGGCGTTGAACCTTGCATTGGATGCGACCGACCCTCCTCGTTGACGCTTTTACGTCTGTCTTTTAGAATTCGCTCTGCCAATCTTGTGTCATCTCGCATCCATCATCAGATTCCTTTGTCAGGAGTGCCATGGAGAACCAGCGTCCGGACCCCGATGCCTTGCTGAGGCGCGTGCAGGCTGAAGAGGCCGAACAGGTGCGCGGCAAGTTGAAGGTGTTTTTCGGCGCGACTGCAGGGGTTGGGAAGACCTATGCCATGTTGCAAGCGGCACATGAGCAGCAACGCGACGGCATCGATGTGATGATCGGGTGGGTTGAGACTCACGGCCGGGCCGAAACGGAAGCCCTGGTTCAGGGGTTGCCGGTTCTTCCATCCCGGGAAGTGGTATATGGAGGCTCCAGGCTCCGTGATTTCGATCTGGACGCAGCCCTGTCGCGCCGGCCGCAGCTTTTGCTAATGGATGAACTGGCGCATACGAATGCCCCTGGGTCCAGGCATCCCAAGCGGTGGCAGGATGTGAGGGAACTCCTGCAGGCCGGTATCCACGTCTATACTACCGTCAACGTGCAGCATATCGAAGGCCTCAATGACGCCGTGGCCCAAATTACCGGTATTCGCGTGAGCGAAACCGTGCCGGATTCCATTCTCGAACAAGCTGACGACGTCGAATTGGTGGATCTTCCCCCGGACGATCTCCTGCAACGGCTCAAGGACGGCAAGGTCTATCTGCCGGACCAGGCGCAGCATGCCATCAAACACTTCTTTCGGAAAGGCAACTTGATCGCGTTGCGTGAGATGGCTCTGCGTCGGACGGCTGAGCGAGTCGATCAACAAATGGAAGTGTATCGCCGGGACCATGCGGTCGTCGGCACCTGGCCGGCAGCGGAAACCATCCTGGTCTGCGTGAATCTAAAATCCCGCGGGCCGATGTTGGTTCGCGCGGCCAGAAAGATGGCTACGGGCCTCCATGCCAGGTGGATCGCGGTCTATGTGGAAACGTCCATACATCTGCGGTTGACTGAGCAGGAGCGGAGCCAAGGTGTCGACACCCTGCGGTTGGCCGAGCGTATGGGCGCAGAGACAGTGACGTTGACCGGGGATGACGTGAGTGCGCAGCTGTTGGCGTATGCCCGGAGCCGCAATGTCACTAAAATCATTGTCGGAAAACCATTGCGCTCGCGCTGGAAGGAATGGCTGTTCGGTTCGGTGGTGGACGACCTCGTTCGCGGGAGCGGAGATATCGATATCTACGTCATGACCGGTGAAGCGGGGACCGGTCAACCTCTCGTGACCGGATTACTTCAACGGACCAGTGAGCGCCGGAACTACGGCTACGCCTCGGCGTTGGTGATGGCCTGCACGGCGCTGAGTGGGGTGATGGCTCCATACTTCGGGCAGGCCAATCTGATTATGGTGTATCTGTTCGGGGTGGTGGTCATTGCCACCAGATGGGGACGAGGTCCTTCGGCGCTGGCGTCATTGATGAGCGTCGCGGCC
The DNA here is from genome assembly GCF_900170025.1 of Nitrospira sp. ND1. Lineage (NCBI taxonomy): Bacteria > Pseudomonadati > Nitrospirota > Nitrospiria > Nitrospirales > Nitrospiraceae > Nitrospira > Nitrospira sp. ND1. Next base: position 2,006,475 of record NZ_FWEX01000006.1, read on the forward strand.
TTCGATTTCTTTTTCATTCCCCCTTACTATTCATTCGCCGTTTCCGATGTGCAATATCTGCTGACATTTGCGGTCATGCTCGTGGTCGCGCTGCTGACCAGCGGGCTTGCGTCTCACAAGAGCCGGCAGGCCGAGTCGGCCTTGATTCGTGAACAACGAACTGCCGCGCTCTACGCCATGAGTAGAGAATTGATCACTCAGCGTGAAGTGAACAAGCTGGCTTCTGTCGCGTCCCGTCATATCCACGACGTGTTCCATTGCCAGGTGGCGGTGTTTCTGCCCGATCGAGACGGGCGGGTGCATCTCCATCGAGGCGATGCGCTCCACTTTGACCTCGATCCGAAAGAAGCCGGCATCTCGCAATGGGTCTTCGACCATAAAGAATCTGCTGGTCATGGCACGAATACCCTTTCCGGATCGGATTCGCTCTATCTGCCATTGTTAGGATCTCATGGGGCGGTTGGTGTCCTGGCGGTGCGATCGTCGCGACCCGCCGAATTACTGGCTCCGGAGCAGCTACATCTTCTCGAGACCTTTGCGAATCAGATGGCGTTGGCGTTGGAACGTGCGCGCCTGGCGGAAGAAACACAAGAAGCCCACGTGCAGACTGAAACGGAGCGCATGCGAAACGCTGTGCTGAGCTCAGTGTCCCATGATCTCAGGACGCCGCTTGCCACGATTGTCGGAGCGAGCAGCGCGATACTGAACACGACCCGGCCCCTGTCGATTGAGAGTCAACACGAACTGGTCCGGTCCATCAGCGATGAGGCTGGTCGTCTGGATCGGTTGCTGAAGAACCTTCTCGATATGACCAAATTGGAGGCGGGTGCCATGCAGCTGCGAAAGGAATGGCATGCGCTGGAGGAAGTGGTCGGTACGGCGTTGGCTCGAGTGAAATCGCGCATCGCTACACATCCGGTGTCGACAACGTTCCCGGACAGTCTCCCTCTGGTGCTCGTGGATGGCGTCTTGATCGAACAAGTGCTGATCAATTTATTGGAAAATGCTGCGAAATATTCTCCTCCGGCCTCCCCCATCGATGTGACGGCCTCGGTGAAGGAAGGGATGATCGTGACGGAAGTCGCGGATCGAGGGCCCGGTATTCCGCGAGGGGAAGAGCGGAGGATCTTCGAAAAGTTTTATCAACTCCATCCCGATCGGGAAGGTGGCGTCGGGCTGGGACTGACGATTTGCCGAGGGATTATCGAATCCCATGGCGGGCGCATTTGGGTGGAAGCCCGCTCCGGCGGCGGATCGAGCTTCTGCTTCACGCTTCCGACAGAGCACAATCAGCCGACGGTCGAACCGGAACAGAACGGGCATGACCGCGCAGTCACCTAGGATCTGTTTGCACATGTCATCGACGCGGAGCCATGACGTGACCGTGCTGCTCATCGAAGATGAGGCGGAGATCAGGCGGTTCCTTCGCTCAACTTTGCCGGCTCATGGCTATCGGCTGTACGAAGCGACCACCGGCGCGGATGGACTGGCGCAGGCCTCCGCTCGCAATCCCGACATTATTCTGCTCGATCTCGGTCTTCCCGATATGAACGGCACCGCAGTGATTGAGAAAATCCGCGCCTGGTCGAACATGCCGATCATCGTGCTTTCCGCACGAGACCAGGAACAGGTCAAGGTGCAAGCCTTCGATCTTGGTGCCGATGACTACGTCACGAAACCGTTTGGCGTGGATGAATTGCTGGCCCGCATGCGCGCGGCTCTTAGGCATGCGACTCGCCCGGTTGGAGACGGGGTGGACGCGAGCTGTACGTTCGGCGATGTGACCGTCGATTTAGGGCGAAGACAAGTGTTTGTCTCGGGGGCGGAGATCCACCTCACGCCGATTGAATACAAGTTGCTGACGACGCTCGTGCGGTATGCCGGGAAGGTGGTGACGCATCGTCAGTTGCTCAAAGAAGTGTGGGGTCCCCTTCATGTAGACGAGGGACACTATTTGCGTGTGTATATGCGTCAATTGAGGAATAAGATCGAAGCCGATCCCGCTCAGCCGCGCCATTTAGTGACGGAATTGGGTGTCGGATATCGTCTCCGAACAGAATGAGAGCTCCAACGGACTTTTACAGATTCTTTACGCCTCCATGTTCGCTTTTAATCCTGTTTTGATGCGACATCACCTAATGTCTATGCCGTGAGAAGGTGGAGCGATGAGTGTCAGATGAAACCTGCTTTGCTGTTGCATAACGATGTCGGCTCAGCCATGGAGACTGCTCCTGCCGGTTTTTTGCGCCGACTCTGGTGGGTACTTCTCCTCTGTACGTTGGTCGTACCGGCGCATGCCGGTGAAATCAGCATCGCACCCGATCCGATTCCGGCAACCGGCACTGACCTCTGGCATTACGGGGCCTACCTTGATGTCGGCTACGTCGTGAATCCAAACTTTCCAGAGAATCACCTCTGGCGGAATCGTGCGACGGCGGCGCGGCACAATGAGTTTGCTCCCAATATGGCCCTGGCCTATGTTCGGAAAGACGCGACTGAATCATCGCGTTGGGGCATGGAACTCGGTGTGCAAGGCGGCTACGACTCCGAACGCTTTGCGTTTTTACAGGGTGAGCGTGAAGTCGGCGGGGCCGATACGCTTCGGCACATCCATCGTGCGAATGTGTCCTATCTGGCTCCGGTCGGGAAGGGGCTCACGATCACCGCCGGGCTTTTTAATAGCCTCATCGGCTACGAATCGCTCTATGCCAAGGACAATGTGAACTACACCCGGTCATGGATTGCCGACAACACGCCCTACATGATGTTCGGCGTCAATGCGAAATATCCGGTCACCGACAAGCTGACGGTCGCGGGGTTTATCGTTAACGGATACTATCACCTGTCGCATCCGAACGACCAACCGAGTTATGGGGGGCAGTGGGCCTACAAAGCGACTCCGCAACTCACCCTGACCCAGACGGTCTACGGGGGGCCGGATCAGACCAACACGGCACTGCAATTCTGGCGCTTCTACGCGAATCACATCGTCGAATGGAAAGGGGAGAACCTGACATTCGCGGCTTCCTATGATATCGGGACCGAAAACATCGCCGATCGTCCCGGAAATCCCAGGGCATTTGTGATGGGAGGCAATGTGGTCGCGCGATGGCATGTGACCGGACCTTGGGCTCTGGCGGTCCGGCCGGAGTTCTATTGGGACCGGAACGGCCGTTGGACCGGTTCGGAGCAATTCGTCAAGGCCGTGACCTCAACGATCGAATATCGAATCCCCTACAAGTGGACCAACACGACGCTGCGGCTTGAACATCGATGGGACGAATCGACCGGGGCGGGCGGGGGATTCTTCAGGCGTGGGGAGATCCAGCCTGGTGTGCTGAGCCTGACGCCGAATCAGCATCTGGTATTGCTGGGCATTCTCTGGACCTTCGACTCTCCGTGACCGGGCACTGAAAATGGCTTCGGGCTTCGTTCTCGCTTCGCTCAAGCCTTCGACGTACTGCCGGGAACGCCTCAGCCTCTCGCTCACTGCGGCCTCGCCCGACAGCCATGTTGAGCGCCCGAGAGACCAAGTTCCGCGGCGGGCTTCGGCTTCAACTGCCTCGCGACGATGCGCAGAAAACATCCGGGCCACAATCGGAATAAGGAGCGGTAGAAGTCTTACTTCATCGCTCTCTGCTTCTCCCTCAAGAGCCGGAGCATTTCGGCGAGTTCTTTGCTGAACCGTTCAAGTGCCACGTCCTTGGCTTCGGCCACTGCGGTCCTGTCCTCAAGCGATGGCGCCGGGCCGACGAGGGTCGTTTCCCCTTCCGCTGTTTGCGTGCCGTACAGATAGCCCGTGCGGACATCCCACAGGGTCCCTTCCATCATGAACAGCGCGTGGCTTTCGGTGCCGTGGGCGAGGTAGGCGCCGATGCCGGTGGCGTACCAGGCGGCGTGCCCGTTGTTGTACCGTTCCACGGCGGAGGCCCCATCGATGATCAGAAGCGCATCGGCGTTGTAGCGGGCGGCGGCCAGGCGAATGTCACGGAGTGTGGTCCCTTGGACCGTGGAGTTGGCGAGGAGGAAACTCTGCTGAAGAATGCCTTCTTCCTGTACCGGCGCGAGCGCCCGTTGCACACGGTCGGCGTCTGTGCTGACCCAGTCCACCCGTTGCAGCGCCGGGCGGCTTGGAAAATCTTCCTGTTTGAAAAAAACAGCCAGGCGATAGGGCGTCGGCAGGTTCGCCTGCAAGGTCATGGTGGATGCGATATCACGATCGGTGACCACCTCGGGATGATCGTGAAACGATTCCTGCAGGAGCTGACGGTTGAGACCGCGGGCTCCGGTGCAGGCGGAGACCGTGACCGACAAGAGAAGAAGGAGAAGAATGCGCAGAGGAACGGTTCTCATAGAACTCCCGTGGTTACGTTGATGCCGAAGGCCTGACCGGATTGATATGCGACAGATCTTCCAGTGCCAGCATTAGGGCATGGGTGCCGGATCGGCCATGGCCGAGCGCTTGTACCTTTTCATATAATTGATGCGCGAGTGTGAGTCCGGGCAAGGTGAGCTGTCGCCGTTGCGCTTCTTCCAACGCAATGCCCATGTCTTTGATGAAATGTTCGACGAAGAACCCCGGGTCAAAATTGCGGGCCAGAATGCGTGGCGCTAAATTGTCCAGTGTCCAGCAGGCTGCCGCGCCGCCGCGGATCGATTCCAGCATGCGATCTAGCTGCAGCCCCGCCTTGTAGCCATACAGGAGACTCTCGCAGACGCCGATCATGGTGCCGGCGATGACGATTTGGTTACAGAGTTTGGCATGCTGCCCCGTGCCGGGGCCGCCCTGATGGAGGATTGTCTTGCCGAGGCATTGCAGCAGCGGCATGATGGCTTGAACGGCGTTGGTCGTCCCTCCGACCATGATGGAGAGGGTAGCGTTGCGCGCGCCGACATCGCCTCCGGAGACCGGCGCATCCACGGTGAAGGCCCCGCGTGATTGAGCCGCCTGGGCGATCTCCTGCGCGAGCGACGGTTCGGTGGTGGTCATGTCGATCAGCACCATGCCCGGACGTGTGCCCGCCAGGATACCCTGCTTGCCGAAGTAGACGTCGCGTACGTCACGGGGGAATCCCACCATCGTCACCACGACCTCTGTCTGCTCAGCCACTGCGCGCGGCGAATCGGCCCAGGTTGCGCCCTTGGCCAGAATCAGCGATGCCTTGCTGCGATTTCTGGTGTAGAGGGTGAGTCGATACTGGTTGGCTTGGAGATGCTGGCACATGGGTGCGCCCATTATGCCGGTACCGATCCAGCCGACGTGTGTCTGTGCGGGAGTCACGAGGCGGGGAGATTGTTCAGGGAGAGGAAGCGCCATGAGTTATTCCACCAGCGGCATAATCCGGTTCGCGATGGCCTGTACGACGCCCTCCTGATCCATGGCGATCTTTCCGCTCTTGAAGCTCAAGGCATACCCTCCATGGCTCGGGGCCTGGACCGTGGCCTCCACTACCACGCGCGCCCCGTCTTCCACGTCAGGGTCTTTCACCATCGGGACGCCGCAGAGTCCCGGGACCGCGACCGGGAGCGTGGCCGTGTCATCTTCCAGGTTGAAGAGATAGCCGCCATAACAGGTCGAGCCGGCGGGGATCTCATAGGGATCGAGCGGCTGGACGTTGCGGGCTGTCCCTCGCAACGTGATCTGCCGCAAGTGGAACAGCGCGGGATCAGTCAGGATTTCCTGCACGGTGACGGCTTCTTGCGCGGCGACCATGTCGGTATGGAGGACCAGGAACGCCGTCAGGCCGAAGAGCAGTTTCGCAATAGAGCGATTCAGGATCTGGGAGCCATCGTGGATCATCGAGCGCATTCTACCATTCTTTGTCTCGATCATCGCCCTCATAGGCTTTCCGCCTGCGAGTCGATATAATCGCCGGCGATCACAGGGAGGCACAGCGATGAGCGACTTGCAGCGCCAGTTAGATACCTACATTAAGGACATTCGCCCGCGCTACGAAGACATGCTCGGGCAGGCAGTGGAAATTCCCTCTATCAGCATGGATCCCCGACATACGCCGGATGTGCGCCGGATGGCGGAACTGGCGGCGCAATATCTGCGGGCCGCCGGGGCGGAGACGCACATCGTCGAGACCCCGGGCTACCCGGTCGTGTCAGGCGGATGGACGGTCGATCCGAGCTACCCGACCGTGACCGTCTACAATCACATGGATGTTCAGCCGGCGCAGGAGCCGGAATGGAAACAGGCCCCCTTTGCGTTTCAAAACGACAACGGTATATACCGGGGACGAGGGGCGACGGACGACAAAGGCCCGGCGTTGGCGGCCTTGTTCGGCGCGCGTTATGCGATCGAGCAGGGGGTGCCCATCAACGTGCGATTCTTGTGGGAACTGGAAGAGGAAAACGGCAGTCCAAGCTTTGCGGCGGCCATCAAGAATCGTGCGGCGATCCCACGTCCGGACTCGGTGGTGATTTCGGATACGATCTGGCTGTCGAAGAATCAGCCTGCGATGCCCTATGGACTGCGGGGGCTGCTGGGCGCGCGCCTCCTCCTGCGTACCGGCTCCAAGGACGCCCATTCGGGCGTGACCGGCGGCGCGGCGCGAAACCCGCTGGCCGAGTTGATGGACATCGTCCATGCCTGCGTGGATGCCAAGACCGGTAAGGTGAAGATTCCGGGCTTCTACGAAGATGTGGTCGAGCCGACAAAGGCAGAGATCAAGAGTTTCCTGCAGTCTGGATTTCAAGTGAGCAAGTTCAAGCAGGCCTATGGATTCAAGACGCTTCGCACCCAGGATCCGGCAGAGGTCATGCGCCGTATTTGGGCCGCGCCGACGTTTGAGGTGCACGGACTCGTCGGCGGCTACCATGGGCCGGGGGTGAAAACGGTGGTCCCTGGCCATGGGGAGCTGAAGGTCAGCATGCGGCTCGTACCGAATCAGACTCCGGAGAAAGCCTTTGCGCTGCTCAAGAAACATGTCGCCAAGTTGAATCCGGAGGTGACGGTCGAGCGCGAGGGGATGTTGCATCCGTTCAGAGGCGTGTTTGACGGGCCATACGTCGATGCGGTGAAACGCGCCGTGAAGGCCGGATTCGGAAAAGAACCGGCCTTTATTCGCGAAGGTGGCTCGATCGGCGCGGTGGTGACGATGCAGAAAGCCTGGAAAGTTCCGATTCTGTTCATGGGCTTGAGCCTGCCTGAGCACGGCTACCATGCGCCGAACGAATATTTCGACTGGGGCCAGGCCTCAGGCGGGATGAAGGCGTTTGTGCATTATTTTGCGGAACTGGCCGCGAAGCGCTAAGCGGTATCCTGAGCTGTAGGAGAACGCCTACCAGTCCGGAGGTAATTTAAAAACATGACAATTGTCATATTGGTTTGAACTGACGATTCGGTATCCTGCCTGGGGTTCTGAATGAACCCATACCCATTCACTTTCAACAGGAGGAGCCGCAGCATTATGACAGTACGTAACATCCGCTTTCGTCAATCTGTGATTCGCACGGTCTTGGGATTGGCCGCAGTCTCGGGCCTGGCCATGCAGCCGGTCGAATCCGCGTTCGCGAAAGTCGTTGAAGTTTCCATGACCGCCGTAGAAACGAAACTCGTCATCGACGGGGAGGGACATACATATGACGCCTGGACTTTTAACGGTCAGTTTCCCGGTCCGGTGATTCGTGTGCAGGAAGGTGACGAGGTTGTCTTTTCACTGACGAATCCCGAGACCAACGGTCGCCCCCATTCCATGGATTTTCACGCGGCGGAGACCAACTTCCTGGAGCACTACAAGGAAGTGCGTCCCGGCGAGTCGCTGCAATATCGTTTCAAGGCCAAATGGCCGGGCATCTTTGCCTATCACTGCGGTGCCTCTCCCATGATTCAGCATATTGCGCGCGGCATGATGGGCGCCATTATCGTCGATCCCAAGGATCCCAAGGCGCTGCCGAAAGCCGATCGCGAGTATGTGCTGGTGCAGAGCGAACTGTTCAAGGATCCCGACGATGTTGACGGGATGTTCGACCGGAAGTATCAGCATGTGGTGTTTAACGGCTCCGTCTTCCGGTACGATCCTGTGCACAGCAAGGCGGGAGGCGACTTCCTGGACGCCAAGCCGGGGGAACGGGTCCGGTTCTATTTTGTGAATGCCGGCCCGAACAACGTGTCGGCGGTCCATCCGATCGCTGAAATCTGGGATGATGTGTGGGAGAGCGGGAATCCCGCCAACCATACGCGCGGCGTGCAGACGCAGCTGATTCCGCCGGCGGGCGCGGCGATCCTCGATATGGTGCTGGACAACAACGACGGGGTTTACCCGATCGTCACCCACTCCTTGACCGACGCCCTTCGCGGTGCCATTGCCCTGTTGAAGGTGGACAAGGATGCGCGGCAGTTGCCGCTCATGCCGTTTGTCACTCCTGCCAAGTAGTGGTGGATTCGCCGGGCGGCCTTGCGGCCGCCCGGCCTGCCGCTTCATTCGACTCTCCCACTTTCGTGAGCCGCTCTCAGTTTCTGCATTCGCTGACCACAGGTTCTGCCCCCACCCGATTTGAGTGGGTGCGCATAGAAGGCGAGCCCGTGCCTGGTTGGGACTCATCTCTGAGAGCGTCGGATGCCAGGCGCTACGTCAGGGAACTCATATCGATCACGAAGCGATAACGCACGTCGCCCCGAACAAGACGGTCGTAGGCGGCATTCACCTGCTGGATGGGAATGACTTCCACATCTGCGCCGAACATGTGTGTGCCGCAAAAGTCGAGCATCTCTTGAGTCTCCTTGATCCCGCCGATCAACGATCCGACCAGTCGCCGTCGGCGCATGATCAGGGGAAAGGCGCCGAGCTGCGCGGGCTTATCCGGAACCCCGACCAGAATCATGGTGCCGTCGGTCTTCAGCAGTTCCAGATAGGCATTCAGATCATGGGGCGCTGAGACGGTATCCAGGATGAAGTCGAACCGTTTGGTGAGTTGGGTCAACGTTTCGGGTTTTGCGGTAGAGTAGTAGGCCTGTGCGCCCAGCCGCTTCGCATCGGCTTGTTTCTTGTCGGAGTGGCTCAGGACGGTGACATGCGCGCCGAGCGCCTTGCCGATTTTGACGGCCATGTGCCCGAGGCCGCCTAACCCGACCACAGCGAGCCGATGGTTCTTGCCCACCCCCCAGTGCCGCAACGGGGAGTAGGTGGTGATGCCGGCGCACAAGAGCGGCGCCGCTTCTTCAGGGCGCAACCGTTTGGGAATCCGCACAATATAACGTTGATCGACGACGACCTTGGTGGAGTATCCGCCGTAGGTGGGTGTGACGCCGTCCCGCTCTTTACCGTTATAGGTGAAGGCGAGGTGGCCTTCGCAATATTGCTCCAGGCCCTTCTTGCATGCCTGGCATGTCCGGCAGGAATCGACGAAGCAGCCGACCCCCACGGTTTGACCGACGGAGAATTGTTTGACGGAGGCCCCGACTTTTTCCACCGTGCCGACGATTTCATGGCCGGGCACCATCGGAAAGAGTGATCCGCCCCATTCATCCCGCGCCTGGTGCACATCCGAATGGCAAATCCCGCAGTACTGGATCTTGATCAATACATCCTGTTTGCCCACTTCGCGGCGTGAAAATCTGAACGGCGTGAGCGGGGATTGAGCGTTGAGTGCAGCATACCCGTGGACGTCGATCATGATGGTCTGCTCCTGAAAAAATGGCGTGTTTGTGCTGTGATGCAGGCGTCGCTAAGGCGCTTGGGCCGGTTGATGTGTGTCGGGTTCGAGGGTGATGCCGAGAGTGGAGGGGTCCTGTTCCCACGCGCCCGGCGCAATCAGTCCGAGCAACGGAAGAAGGAACAATGCGCCCCCGATGACATCGACGATCCCGGTGCTACTGAGTTTCCGGCCCGTCACTCGGGACTGAGTCTGGTATCCCGTTTTGTGCACTTCGACGGTGAGGTCACCTCTTCGGGGGACCTGATACTGCAACGGCGTCGTTCCGGCTGCGGTGCCATTGATGAGGACCTGTGCGCCGGGTGGCTCTGAATTGACCATCAGTGGTTGCGTGCTTCCACCGAAAATTGAGCAGCCGGTCAGGCTGAAATGAGACGCGATCAGGGTTGCGACGATGGCACAACGACTTGCGCTGGCGGTTCTGGCCGTGACGGGCATGGACTCCTCCGTGGACATGATGATCACCATGGTTAGCACAGCGTATGCGGGCTGACAAGGCGGCGGAGGCTGGAGTGCGCGGGGCGGTGGAGTACTTCTGACTCCACCGCCCCGCTCCGTGTGTTGTCAGGCGTGGGGGGCGGCGGCGGTTGCCAGGATCGGTTGGAACATCGGATCGGCGTCCAGCACGGCTTTGAGCAGTTCCGAGTGCAGGAAGTACCGCCACACCTCATCCGACTTGCCGGGTACCTCGTCGAACCACCGCTTGGCTTCGGTCAGGTGCTGAAGCATTTTGGCCTTGTCCCCGTAGTTCGGCAAAAAGATCATGGTGTAGGCCATCGCATATTCGGCCAGAAACTTATCGAGTGGCAGTTCGGCCTGTGCCAGGGCGGCCTCGGCATCGGCATAGGCCCGAGGCGTCTCCGTATCGTGAAGGATCCGGTTCCAGGACACTTTGTTGATGCGGGACCAGGCCAGCTGGAGCAGGGCCTCGGACTTGGGCGTTCTCCGGTGCTCTGGAATATCCTTTACCAGGGATTCGAAGGTCTCGACCATGGGGAGCTGGTCGTTGTTCCATCGGTAGGCGATTCCAAGTCGAAACCGGTTGTCGAGTTGTTCCGGTCTGACCGAAACGAGCGTTTGAAGCGCCGGGATGAGACGATAGAGAAAGTCTGCCGGGGTCGGCTGTGAGAGCCCGCCCATTTCCATCCCGTTCGAGAGATCCAAGCGGGCTCCCTGCGCATAAATGTTCCAATAAAATTCGTCCACCACAATGCCCAGGGCAGGATCCTTTATGGGCACCTGATGGCTATTGCGGGCTTCACGCAGCAACACGCTATACAGGTGGCGGGTCAAGACCGTGAGGGCATCCGGCTGCTTCGGGTCGATGAGCAAGACGCGGTTGAGTAAGGCCACCCGGTCGCGCAGATCGGGAAAGATGGCGGCGCGTGCCGCAGCGGCTGTCAACGTGCCGGGTTGATCGTTCGGTCCCCACCAGGCCAGGGACTCAGGCAGTGCGCGGCTTGTTTCGGTGGCAAACGGAATCTTGTCTGCCATCATGCCCGGGGCTTCCGGCTGCGAGGCGACCGGCAGATTGAATACGGCGGTATCGCCGGGAAATCCATGCTGCTTCAGCCCGGTGAAGACGACCCACTGGGTAGTCACGGATTTCAATGCCAGTCTCGGGCGCTTGATCGTGTTCGTCCACTTGACGTTGCCGGGGGCATACGTGACCGGCGAGGTCAGGGGATCCTGATACTGCACAGACAGTTGGACCAGCGTCGTTGGAACTCCGAGCACCTTTCCTGCGCGTCCCAGGCGGAACGAACCGGACGGAATGGTGCGGCTGCCGACGACGGTCACGTGAAGGCCGCTCCCGGGGGGTGAGGTGCCCAGCACGTCGGCCACGAAGGTCGAGGCCGGCGCCCTCGGGAGATCGTCACCGAAAAACATCAGCGGGCCGGTGCTCGGCCAAATGATATCCATGGCAATGTCCGACCGCTTGAGCATGGGCGCATAGGCATCGGTCAGGGTTTGCCAGCAGGAATCGTAGGACGTGTCATTGGCCGGCGCGAATTGTTTCACCTTCGCCGGAGAGGCAACGACGTATCGGTATTGGCAGGCAAAGTCCAATTGTCCGGCGGTGACGCGATCGCCGTGCGCAAGGGCTTCGGCATATCGGACGGCGGTTTGGACCGCCGGTGGTTGCTTAGCGGAGGCGGTTGGGCGATGTCCCTTCCCGCCGGTAGCCGGTGCCGACTCGGCTGTCCCGGCCCAGAGACCGAGCGAGAGCGCGAGGGTCACGATGGCAATGGTCTGTCGTCGATGGAACAGGTTCCCGCGAATCATGCGAACGACCTCCGGTGGCAGTAAAAGAATGTCACTGTACCACGGGGCTCTTTTCAGGTGAAAGGGGCGTGCTGGGGCGATGCAAGATTACGGACCCGGTGGAGGGGGAGCGAGTGGCCGGGCAAAGCGGACCAAGGAGCGGATGTATTGGAGGACGGCCTGCTGATCCTCGGCGGGCAGCACGTTCTGCCAGGCCGGCATGGCCGTGCGGGGTTTTCCTTGGGCGATCGTGCGGAGCAACTCTTGATCCGTTTTGGCAGAGGTCGCCGCCGAGATGAGATTGCCCGGTCGAGGGGAGAGAAACGGGGCCTTGACCCCGTCGCCCTTGCCGGTTGTGCCATGGCACTCCATGCAATGCTCACGATAGATGGCTTGCCCGTGGTCGAAATTTTCTGAAGGTTGCGCGAGCAGGACGCCGGTTCCACCGCAGGTCAATAGAAGGGCGAGCAGGAGGCGGTCTGACATCGAAGGCAAATATCGTTGCGTCGGGCACAGCCGCTGATCACTCAACGACTCGTCTCTCGCCCCCTCTGCCGGTTGTTCCCCGGCCGGCGTGATCATCGGGCCAGTCACGATCGGGTTACGCCGTTGCCGCAGCCTTCAAAATCTGTCGGCGGAGGTTCGCACGATCGTTCTTGGAGAGTGCCGGGGAAGGACGGTTGCGGCAGAGCTGCACGGTTTGGCGCAAGGAGTCGAGAAACACTTCGCAATTCGGACAATCGCCGAGGTGGGCGCGAATTTCCTGACAGACGTCACCGGAAAGCTCGTCATCCAGATAGGCAGACAGCCGTTCGAGCACTTTGACGCAATTTCGTTTTCCGTGACCCTGGTGGAGGGTGGGCTTACGGGTGCCTGGATATGTGCGTACGCGATCAGCCATGGCGGTGCTTCTTCTTAGACTATACCAAACTATCGGTGCCCGGTGGTAATGTCCGGGTGAAATTCTGTCGCCAATCCTTTGCCGCTGAGTTCCTTGCGGACAAAGAGGCGGGCTCGATGCAGCCTCGATTTGATGGCCCGTTCGTTGAGCCCCAGAATACTCCCCACTTCTTTGGCGCTCAATCCTTCCATGTCGCGGAGCACCAGCACCATCCGGTATTTGCGCGGCAACTGTGCGATGGCGCGATCGAGTATCTGACGCAGTTCTTTGTTTTCAAGCGCCTCTTGAGGGCTGAGGCCCTCCATCGGGATCTGCAGGGCAAACTCGCCCTCCGATGTCGGCACGAATTCGGTCAGGGATAACTCGCGCTCCGGCTCGCCTTTGCGTTTGCGCCGCATACGCTGGCAGGCATGGGAGGCGATGGCGTAGAGCCAGGTCGAGACCTGTGCGTCGCCACGAAATCGGTCGTAGGCGCGATAGGCATTCAGAAACGTTTCCTGGACCAGATCTTTGGCCGCCTCGGCTTCACCGCACAGGCGATAGGCAAAGCGGTACATCACGTCGACGTGATCACGATACAGCTGATCGAATGGAGCGGAGGTGGAGGGGGAGACGCCGCGCCCGTCGGGGATTTCCGGCCGACTGTTCTTCCGTGATGCCATACGCGTCAGGGAGTCTACGGGGGGCGCCGGGCACTGTCAAGAAGCGGCCCGGATGTCGAGGCGCCGAAAGAGGGGCGTCAATTGACCCGTCGGATATCGACGAGTTCACCCTGCTGGTTAAGTTCGACGGTGATCGGGAGCCCTTCCTTTAGGGTTGCGAGAGCAGCCGGCCGTTGCGTGAGGGGAATGGACTGGGCTCCCTCGGGGCCCTGCATGGTGAGGGTGTCATGCGCGTCGGAACCGTAGGCCAGCGGCCCGGTGAGGAATCGGCGCGATGGACTTGTAAGACCGTCTTGATACAGATCGATGGCCACATGTCGATCCTGGATCCACACCGACATCTCCTGCCCGACCTTGGCGTTCCGTACACCGGTCTTTCCGCTGACTGTCACGATGCCCAGGGGGGTTTTCAGGAACACATAGTTCGACTTCAGTTTCGAGACCGTGCCGTTCAACAAGAGATGCAGCGACGAAGGTGTGCGGGGAACCTGATTGACCTGGAGGTCGAACTGCACATCGTGCAGACCTTTGATGGTTCCGGTCCCATCGACCTCGATGGTCAATGGTTGGTGATCCTGGCGTCCGGCGATTTTGGTTTCAAATGCGCCGAGTGTGAAGGATTGTTCGCCATCCGGAGTCCAGAGTGTGAGGGCGTTTTTCTCAGGGGAGGTAAAGTTCGGCATGCCGGTGACATACCGATGGACGAGTTTGTCGACACCCCTCTCGCGGATGTCGATGACACTGGTCGTACCATGCACCCACAGGGTGATCTTTTGTGAGGTCTTGATATCGCGAAGGGTGGATTTCGAACTCAGGGAGAGTGGCCCGATCGGGGTTTGCAGAAATACGATGCCGGGTTTCGACCGCCAGATCGCGCCGGAAATCTGAACCGAAGGGGACACAGGCGCGGGAGCTACCGCCGGTTCAGGGTTGTCTTCCGCGACCGGTTCGTTGGACTCAGCGAGCGGGGGCGGTTCAATGAGGGGTGTGGCGGTGTCCGCCCACGCTGGTTGTGCCAGGATAAGACAGGCGCCCAACCGGATCGAGAGAAAGAGGAGTCGCTGAGGGGAATTCGTAGAGTAAGCCATAGTGGTTATGAAATCGTCTTGAACGGAATGGTATGACGCCGAAAGAGTGGAGGAGAAACCTCCCATAGCTGGAGCGGGCCGGTTCCTGCCTTATCGCGCGTGGCGTACAACGTCTCCTGTGCGAATAACATGCTGATCCGCATGAGTCAAGCTGAAAGCCGTTCGAGACTGGCGAATCGCCTGGGCCGTGCATGGCGCAGGCTGAATCTTACCAAGGGGAGGGGCTCGACTGGTAATGGACTGTCAGGACGACGCGTGACTGCTGGCGTCTGGCTTGGTCTGGAATGCCGAATCCCCGGAGACGCACCGTGCCGCCGCCCCATCGGGCGAGGCGGGTGATTTCGAATTGGCTCCAGTCTTCTGCCGCGATGTGTTTCTCTAAATTGGCCAGGACGTCATGAAACAGGTCCATCAACGGATGACGGAGTGGCGTGGTCGCGGGGGCCTGCAGCCGGCGCGGTTCGTTCGTGAAATGGCGCGCGAACTCGTGTGCCCGGTCGTTGGTATGGAGAATGCGACCGTCCATGGAAAGGACGATGAGGCCGGTCTCGACCGACGAGGTCGGTGCAGCGGGGGCGGCGAGGTCTGGTTGCCCGATGAACATAGAGATAGGCTCCTCTCTGCTATGGCATGTCCCTCATGCGGTCAGCGAGGACGGTCGTCGCTGCCATTGAATGCTGAATGGAAAAGCAAGATGCGGGCCATTGCGTTGAGCTGAGAGAAGGGAGGAAATCTACGAAATGTTCAAGGAATCGTGAGCGGTGAAACGAAGGGGGCGAAGGAAAATGTCGTCGATTGTGTCGAATGCGTCGCGCTCCGGCAAGGCTGCCTCATTTTTTTCTGGTCAACAGTCGAACGGGCGTGCCGGAGAAATGATATTCCTTCCTGATCTGGTTTTCGAGGAAACGGAGGTAGGCCGGGGTCATATTGTCGGGATGTCCCACAAAGAGGGCGAATGCGGGAGGCCGTGTCGCAACTTGCGTCATGAATGCGGATTTGCTCGCTTTGGCCGGCTTTCCTTTTCTGACCGGCAACGGATGTTCTTCCAGCAGACCCTGAAAGAATTGATTCAGGGGGCCGGTGGGGACCCGTTTGCAGAATGAGAAATAGACCTGGTCGATCAAGGCGAACAAGCCGCGCAGAAAATCCTGCTCCAGCGCCGAAATGAACAGCACCGGTGCCCAGGCGAGGAACGGGAAGCGACGTTCAAGATCTTGTTTGTAGGCCTCGCGCGCGTGCACGTCGTCGGTCTTGAGATCCCACTTGTTGACGATGAGAATGCAGGCGCGTCCTTGCTTGAGGACGAGGCCCGCAATTTTAGTGTCCTGCTCGGTGACGCCTTCTTCCGCATCCAGCAGCAACACGGCGATGTCTGATCGGCCGATGGCGCGCAGGGATCGGGCGACGCTGTAGCCCTCGATGCCTCGTTCCACACGACCACGGCGGCGGATGCCGGCCGTATCGGTCAGCACGTACTGCCGGTCTTTGAATGTCGCGACCGAGTCGACGGGATCACGCGTCGTGCCCGGCACATCGCTGACGACGACGCGCGCTTCGCCGAGGACTGAGTTGACCAAGGTGGATTTGCCGACATTCGGACGTCCGACGATGGCGATGCGGGGCGTGTCGCTCGTGGCTTCTTCGTCGAGGGGCTCGGCCATGTGCGAGAAGAGATCGTCCAGCAACTCGGCGACGCCGATGCCATGTTCGGCCGACAGGGGATACAGCTGCTCCTGCCCGAGGCGATAGAAATCGGCGACCAGCGGATCGGCCTTCGGGGTATCGATTTTGTTGATCACGTAGTAGACGGGTTTATCGGAGCCGCGCAGGGTTTGTACGACTTCTTCGTCGGCCGGCGTCAGGCCTGAGCGGGCATCCAGAACCAGGACCAGGATATCCGCCTCGGCGATGGCGAGTTGGGATTGTTGCCGGATCAGGGACAACATGCCGTCGCTGGCTGTGGGGTCCAGCCCTCCCGTATCCACCAGGCGGAAGCGGCGATTGCGATAGGTCGAATCGGCGTAGTTGCGATCCCTCGTCACACCCGGCACATCGTCCACGATGGCCGCCCGCGTGCCGAGAATACGGTTGAACAGCGTCGATTTCCCGACATTGGGCCGCCCGATGAGGGCGATAATGGGCAACCGGCCGCCCTCAAGGGTGAAGAGCGGGGCCACAGGACCGCGCGTTTGTTTGGTGCGTGACATGGTGCGCGACGGTAGCATAGAGATTTCACCGAACACAATGACTCGTCTTGCCGCGTCGGTCTCCGGTATACTGCCAGGATGCTGTCACATCGCTCAGAGGCCCCCCATCAGTCCGTCGATTGGAGTCGGATCGACGATGTGTTGCTCGACATGGACGGCACGTTACTCGACCGTCATTTCGACAACTTTTTTTTCGAGGAAGAACTGCCGAGGCGGTATGCGGCGAAGCATGCGCTGACCTTCGAGGCCGCCCGGGATCGCTTGATGGCCATGTATCGTTCCGTCGAAGGGGAATTGGCCTGGACGGATTTACATTATTGGTCGGAGCGGGTAGACATCGATGTGGTGGCGATGCATCGCGAACTCGACCACATGATCGGGTTTCTTCCCGATGCCGAGGAGTTTCTCTCATCCTTGCGTCGATTGGGGAAGCGCGTGACGATCCTGACGAACGCGCATCGGGCAGGAGTGGATGTGAAAACCGCCAAGACGGGGCTGGATCGGCATGTCGATCGTATCGTGGATGCCTTCGAGGTGGGGTGGCTCAAGATGCGATCGGAGTATTGGCCGACCTGCCGGCAATTGGTCGGATTCGATCCTGCGCGGGCGCTCTACATCGATGACGATGAGCAATGTCTGGCTGCGGCGGAAGATTTCGGGATCGGCCGGATTTTTCACCGCTCCAGGTCGAGTTCTCAGGCTTCCGCCGTTCCTTCCGCGCGGTTTACCTCCATCGAACATTTCCACGCGATCCTGCCCGGCTAAGCCGTTTGTCGCGCATCCGGTTTTTTTGCACAATCCATCACGTGTCCTATTTGGCGGGATCGAGCAATTCCCGGAGCTTCTGCGCCAATTCAGTGGGGAGGAAGGGCTTCTGGATGAAGCCGGTGCCCGGTTCCGTGAGAAATGTCGGTAACACGCTCCCCTCGGCATATCCCGACATAAAGAGCACTCGTAACTCGGGCCATTGCCGACGCAGGTGCTCGGCCAAGGCCGGTCCTGTCATCTGCGGCATGACGACGTCCGTGAGCAGAATATGAATGGGGGTGCGGGCGGCGGCGACGAGGCGGAGCGCTTCCTGGCCGCTGGAGGCTTCCAGCAGGGTGTAGCCGTAATCGGACAGGGCCTGGGTGAGCAGCAACCGGACGGCATGCTGATCTTCGACCAGCAGGATGGTTTCCAGCCCGCAGTGTGGACGGGATGGAAGTGTCGGCGTGGCCGCAAGCGGCGGCGCCTCCACCAGTGGAAAGTAGAGGTCGAAGGTTGACCCCGCGCCGGGTGTGCTGTCGGCAAAGATGAACCCCTGGCTTTGTTTGACGATGCCGTAGACCGTGGCCAATCCGAGTCCGGTTCCTTTGCCTTCTTCTTTGGTGGTGAAGAAGGGTTCGAAAATATGAGACAGGGTCGTGCGGTCCATGCCCTGCCCGGAGTCGCGGATCGACAGGTGCGCATAGGCTCCCGGGAGTAATGCGGGATGGGGCACGGGGCTGTCCGGTGTAATCAGCAGGGCCTGCGTCGCCATCGTGAGTGTGCCGCCTGTAGGCATGGCATCTTTGGCGTTCACGGCCAGATTCAGTACCACTTGATCGATCTGTCCTCTGTCGGCGCGAATGGTACAGGGCCGCGAGTCAAGATTTCTGGTCAGGTTGATGTCTTCGCCGATCAACCGTTCGATCATGGAGCTGATCGACGAAAGCGCCTCGTTGAGGTCAAAGACCTGGAACGTCAACACTTGGCGCCGGCTGAAGGCCAGGAGTTGCCTGGTCAAGGCCGCCGCCCGCTGGCCGGCGGTCAGGATCTCCGTCAGCGAACGACGAAGCGGATCCTCGGCCCGCACCTGGTCCAACACGAGCGTGGCGCACCCGTTGATGACGGTGAGCAGGTTGTTGAAATCGTGGGCCACGCCGCCGGCCAAGCGGCCGATCCCTTCCATCTTGTGGGCCTGCCGGAGTTGATCTTCGAGTTGTTTGTGCTTCGTGATATCGACGAAGAATCCGATGGAGCCGACCGCCTGGCCGGTCGGACTCTGAAGTAGGCTGCCCCACATGTTCACATCCACCAGGGCTCCGTCCTTTTTCTGGCGGCACAGTTCCAGATTGCGCGGCGCGGCGCCGCTCATCACCGCCGTCCACAAGTCTTCCGACACCTTTTCCTGTCCGGGAGGCACATAAGGGAGCTCCTTGCCCAGCACCTCGTCTTTGGTCCAGCCGAAGAGGGCGGTGGCGGCGGCGTTCCAGGTGGTGACGAGGCCCGCTTGGTCCAATTCGATCATCGCCAGGGGGGACTCTTCGATGATGGTCTGAAGATGGGCGGTCGTCCGGCGCAACTCTCCGGTGCGTTCACGGACATGTTGCTCCAGCGCCTCTTGGGCTTGACGACGGTCCGACGCCTCCAGGGTCAGGGTCGCCATGGCGGCCAGGGAGGCCGCGAACGTCTGTTCCTCTGTGGTCCAGACTCTGGCCGGACCGATGTGTTCGAGGCATAACACGCCGACTACGCGACCATGCCTGCGGATCGGGGCGTCCAACATGGCCACGATGCCAAGCGGGGTAAGGTACGACGGAGTCAATTCCTTCGTGCGGGGATCGGTCTGCGCGTCATGGGCCGCGAGCGAGTAGGGTTCGGTTTCGAGCGCATGCAGGTAGGCCGGGTATTCACCGGTCGAGAGCGTGGTTCCCTGTAGATGGTGTTTGGGGGTGGCTTCGAACAGATCCTGCAGGATCAATGCGGACTGATTCTCGCCAAAGAGCCAGATGCCGGCTCGTTCGACGGCAAACGTGCTCACCGCATATTCGGTAATGACCGGGAAGGCTTGCTGCGGGTGTCCGCTGTGGATGGCCGGATCTTCCGCCAATTCATGCAGCACGGCTTGTTGTGTTTCTAATTTCCCCAAGCGCAGCCGTTCGGCTTCTTCGCGTTGTTTCCGGTCCGTGATGTCTTCCGATATCCCCAATAGATAGCGCGGCATGCCGGCCTGGTCGTAGAGGGGAAGTTTCTTGGTGTGGAGCCACCGGAGGCCATGATCCTTGGTCTGGATCGGTTCGGCCGGAATGTCCATCATCGTGCCGCCGGTCAGGACCTCGCGGTCTCTGGCGGTAAAGAATTCCGCCTGCTCAAGCGGGAAGAAATCAAGATCGTTCTTTCCCAGCAGCGCCTCTCGCGGCAGGCCGATCAGGTCTTCGCCCGCTTTATTGAACTGGACGAAGCGCAATTCTTGAGCGTCTTTTAAGAAGACCATGTGGGGAATGTGCTCGACGATGGACTCCAGGAGTTGGCGCGTCTGGGTCAGGGCATCTTCGATGCCTTTCTGTTCGGTCACGTTTTCGCACACGATGATGATATCGAACTGTCCGTCGGAGTTACGCACGGCTCGGGCGGCTTCTCGCACCCAGAGCAGGCTCCCGTCCTTGCGCATCTTCCGGAAATTCCAGCGGAGGACTTCTCCCGGCCGGCGGAGAGAGTCGGCAAAATGCTTGTCCATGCTGCCGTGGTCATCCGGGTGAACGATTCGCGCTACCGGTTGACCGATCAGCTCGTCGGCCTCGTAGCCCAATTCGGCGGCGGTGGTGGTATTGACCGTCAGCAAGGTGCCCCGGGCGTCGACGGTCAGCAACATTTCAGGGCTGCTCTCGAACAGCGCGCGGTATCGCTCCTGGCTGACGCGTAACGCTTCTTCGGTCTGTTTCCGGATGGAAATATCGCGTACCACGGCCTGGAACCCGATGACCTCCTGGTCGCGTTGCAGTAGTTGCACATTCTGTCCGACCCACAGGGTCTGTTGCGTGTGGGTGATCAGGGGGAATTCACAATAGGTGCTGGCCGTCTTCCGGAGAAATTGCCGGAGATAGAAACGTTCGGTCGGGCGGCGGTGATCGGGATGAACGAAATCCAGCGCACGATGGCCGAGCATCTCCGTCTCGTGATATCCCAGGAGCCGGATGACCGCGGGATTGATGAACGTGAAACGGCCGCTCCGGTCTGTCCGATAGATGATGTCCTGGGCATACTCCATGATAAAGCGATGGTGTTCGGTCTTGACGGTGAGGAGCAGTTCCATCTGCTCCCCTTCCTGCAGTTGCCCGGTCAGTTGATCCACCAGTTGGGCGTTGTGATATTTCAGCCGGAGGGTTTCCAGAACGGTGTTGGACGTCCGGTACGCCGTGTAGACCATGAGCAGCGAGAAGAGCATGGTGCAGATCGCCATCGGCAGGGCTTGCTCATGGTCGAGAGCGAAGAGTCGCAGGATGAGGGGTGTCAACATCGGAAGAGAGAACGACAGAAAGGCGTCGAAGCGAGCGGCTAGGGTGGACGCGGCGCCGGCTGTTATGCCTGCGAGCACGAAGGCCAGAAAAACCTGGTGGGCCGGTGAGGATTCCGGAAACAGCAACAGGGCTGAGGCGCCCCAGCCGAGCCCCGCGAGTGTCGTGCCGACCAGAAACGCCCGGTCCCAGCGTTCGATATTGACGAGCCCCGGCTTGTTGGCCCTGAACGATCGGGCGAGCCCGTATCGGCCTGCCGAGAGGATCAGATGGTACACCAGCCAGACGAGCAGCCGGTCGTGCGGGACGACATGCCAATTGACCGCGATCAGGGCGAGTGCGCAGCCGAGTCCGGCCACCAGTGCGGCCGGCATCGCCTCATAAAGAAGCGTCACCCGTTGCAAGGCGATGCTGCTGTCCCGCGCTGAATCTATGGGTTTGAATAGTGGAGAGGTCGACGGAGGCTCTCTGTCGGGAAACGACTGCGAGGAGGACATCCGGGTCACTCCCGTCTGTTGCATGGACCAATGCGAGGATCGTGCATTATACGGTGCAGTCTACAAAATTGCCGATAGGGATACAATTTTCCTGTTTCATGTCGTCACTGCTTCGGCTGGTTCCGAACGCGGTGCGAGGCCAAGGTCGTGACGAGTGTGTTAGGTGTCGAGGCTGGAATGCAGGGACGATTGTCCGTTGACGCGGGCGGTGCCGCGATACATTTCCCCGCCGACTCTCGGAACGCCGGGGAGACAATAACGATCAAGTTGTTCCAGTCGGAGACCTGCGTCGAGTACCAGTCGATCAATGCGGCGATTGAGATTGCAGCCGCAGGCCAGGCCGTGTTGCAGCGGGTTGAGTCGATCCTGCCACCGGGCGATGAGGGGATCGTCGCTGCGGCCATGCTCCAGGAACAGGAAGTGGCCATCCGGCTTCAGCACCCGGCGAATGTCGCGTAGCGCCCTCGCCGGATCCGGAATCGTGCAGAGGGTGAAGGTGCTGACCGCGTAGTCGAAGCTGGCATCGTCATAGGGCAATCGTTCGGCACTGACATGCTGAATGTGAACGGGGAACGAAGCCTGTGCCACCCGTACGGCGACTCGATCGGGCAAGAGCGGGGCGGGATCGACGGTGTGCAGAGCAGTCACGGTCGTGGGGTAGTGCGGCAGGTTCAGTCCGGTTCCGAACCCGATTTCCAGGACGACTCCATGTACCGGCGTCAGCAGGAGCCGGCGTTCGGTCTGAAACCGTTCGCCCCGGAGCACCCAGTCCATGAGTCGCGGAAAGATGTAGGTAGCGTACATCGGCGTTGGCAAAAGTCTGTGAGGTCGTGCGCGGTCGATCTTCGGCGATTGGTTGTCCCGGCATTTGAACAGGACTTGATTCCGGGATCAAGGGAGGGGGGATCCTTCGCGGTCGACTCGGTCCCTGTTTGTGCCGCCTCGTCCTTGTCGCTCCGTGCGGCGTGTGCTAGAGTCGTCCGTTCTTTCATTCAACAGGACTGGTTGCCCTGCGTATGACGATACCACAATGAGCAAGACGTACGATCATCAGGCCCTCGAATCGAAGTGGCAGACCTATTGGGAGACGCATCGCCCGTTTCGGGCGGTGGACGATCATTCCAAGCCCAAGTTCTATTGCCTCGATATGTTCCCATACCCGTCCGGGTCGGGTCTGCACGTCGGGCACTTGGAAGGGTATACCGCTACGGATATCGTATCCCGCTATAAACGGATGCGCGGCTTCAACGTGTTGCACCCCATGGGGTGGGATGCGTTCGGGTTGCCCGCGGAACAGTATGCGGTGAAAACCGGCGTGCATCCTGCCATCACCACTGCGCAGAACATTGCGACCTTTAAACGGCAAATGAAGCGCGTCGGGCTCTCCTACGATTGGGAACGCGAGCTCAGCACGACCGACCAGGACTACTATCGTTGGACCCAGTGGATCTTTCTGAAGCTGTTCGAACGGGGCCTTGCCTACGTGGCGGAAGTGCCGGTGAACTGGTGTCCTGCCTTGGGGACCGTGCTGGCCAACGAAGAAATCGTGGACGGCAAAAGCGAGGTCGGCGGGTTCGACGTCATTCGAAAGCCGATGCGGCAGTGGGTCTTGAAGATCACCGCCTATGCGGAGCGATTGCTGGAGGACCTGACCCTGGTCGAATGGCCGACCAGCACGCTCGAGATGCAGAAGAATTGGATCGGCCGGTCGATCGGCGCGGAAGTCGATTTTCCCTTGGCCGACAAGACGGGCAATTTGCGCGTGTTTACGACCCGCCCCGACACGCTCTTCGGTGCGACCTATATGGTATTGGCGCCGGAACATCCGCTCGTCGACATGGTGACGACGCCGGAGCAGCGTGCGCAGGTGACGGCCTACCGCGATGCGGCGTCCCGCAAGAGCGATCTACAACGTCAGGAACTAGACAAGGTTAAGACCGGTGTCTTTGCCGGCGGGTATGCCGTCAATCCGGTGAACCAGAAGCGCCTGCCGATCTGGATCGCCGACTATGTGCTCATGAGTTACGGCACCGGCGCGATTATGGCGGTGCCGGCACATGACGAGCGTGACTGGGCCTTCGCGACGCAATACCACCTGCCGATCCGAGAGGTGATTGAGGGTGGGGAGGTCGATAAGGCGGCGTTCGTCGAGACGGATCGGGGACGTGTCATCAACTCGACCACGCCCGATGGATCCTGCTCTCTCGATGGACTATTGCCCAGCGAAGCGATTCCAAAAATGACCGCCTGGCTCGAAACTCAGGGCAGGGGTAAGAAGACGATCAATTACAAACTCCGTGACTGGCTCTTTGCCCGGCAGCGTTATTGGGGCGAGCCCTTTCCGATTGTATGGGTCGACGGCGAGCCCCGTCCCTTGCCCGAGGAGCAATTGCCGCTCCCATTGCCTGAGACCAAGAATTTCAAACCCTCCGGCAGCGGCGAAAGCCCCTTGGCGAATCTCCACGACTGGCTGGAGACGTCGGATCCTGTCACCGGCAAACCGGCGCGACGGGAGACGAATACCATGCCGCAGTGGGCCGGGTCCTGCTGGTATTACTTGCGGTTCATCGATCCGAAGAATGCCATGCAGATGGTCGATCCGGCGAAGGAGCGCTACTGGATGCCGGTGGATCTCTACATCGGCGGCAGCGAACATGCGGTGCTGCACCTATTGTATAGCCGGTTCTGGCACAAGGTCTTGTTCGATGCCGGGGTGGTCAGCACGCCGGAACCGTTCAAGAAGCTGGTGCACCAGGGCATTGTGTTGGGCGAAGACAATCAGAAGATGTCCAAGTCGCGCGGCAATGTGGTGAACCCGGACGAGATGATCGACCAGTTCGGGGCCGACGCGGTGCGGCTCTATGAAATGTTCATGGGTCCGCTCGAATCGATGAAGCCCTGGAGTACCCGCGGCGTGGAGGGGATCACACGCTTTCTCGATCGGGTCTGGCGGCTGATGGTCGGCGACGAGGGCTCGTTGAGCCAGGCAGTCACGGATGCCGAGCCGGCGCCTGAACAGCTGCGGCTGCTCCATTACACCATTAAGAAAGTCACCGACGATATCGACGCCTTACGCTTCAATACGGCGATCGCGCAGATGATGGTGTTCACGAACGAGATGACGAAACTGGAGCAGCGGCCGCGCCGCCTGCTGGAACCGTTTGTGTTGTTGCTCTTGCCGTTTGCGCCGCATCTGAGTGAGGAGTTGTGGGAACGTCTCGGTCAACAACCGAGCGCCGGCCAGCAGCCATGGCCGCAGTTCGATCCCGCGTTGGTGGTCAGCGACCGGCTGACGATCCCGATTCAGGTGAACGGAAAGCTCCGGGGAAAACTCGAGGTCGATGCCGGGGCTTCACGCGAGCAGTTGGAGCCTCTGGCTAAGAAAGAAGTGGCTGAATGGCTGCAGGGGAAAGAGCCGAAGAAGGTCATTTACGTCGAGAAGAAATTGATCAACTTCGTGGTGTGATGCCGTGCGCCAGCCTGAACGTTACAGGAACAACGCAGCACGTGTCGGCCCGGAGCCTCCTGGCCGCGTGGCGTGGCTGATTATTTTCTTTGTGTTGAGTGTCTCGCTCCCCGGCTGCGGCTATCAGTTTCGTGTGCAGGGCGCCGGTCCCACCGTCGGCGGCGCGCCGGAGACAGCGACGACGCGGCCGCACGCGCCACGCCTGGCCATCCTTCCTATTGCCAACAGTACCTACGAGCCGAACTTCGAGGTCAAGCTCGCCAATTACCTGCGTCGGGAGTTCTCGGCTGGAGCCGGGGCGGAAATCGTGGGCCCTTCGGCCGGGGCCGATCTCTATCTGTCCGGACAGATCATGCAGATCACGCTGCCGACCTTGAGTTTCGACCAGACCACGACATTTGAGAGCCGGGTGGAAATGCTCGTGAGCGTGAGGATCGAAGAGGCCAAAACGAAAAAGGTCGTCTGGTACCAGGTTGCGAAGGGAACCTCTGAGTTTTTTCTGACCCAGGATCTGCAATTCAATCGGGTGCTGCAAAATCGGGCGTTGGAGCAAGCAGGCCGGTTCGTCGCGGAAGACCTGGCCTCACGATTCCTGCTCTTTCTGGATACGGGCGAGTTGGACAAGGCACTGAAGCGTCCGGTGAAAGCTGAGGTCGCTCCGGCCGGCGGGACACCGCCTTATGGGGCCCGATAATTGATGGAGAGTTTCTGCGGATGAGCGCTTCAGTGATGAGTCTGGAATTGCCCCAATCCCTCGCGCGCAGCGGGGTGATGCCGCTGTATGCCGTGGTCGGCGAAGAAGACTATCTCCGGGACCAGTCCGTGGCCGCGTTGCGCGCCGCAGCTTTGGGCCCGGCGGCGGATACCGGATTCAATTACGATATTTTTCACGGCGACGACTGCTCGGTTGAGGATGTGTTGGCCTGCGCGGCCGAAATTCCGGTGTTCGCCGAACGCCGCGTGGTGGTCTATAAGTCGGTGGAAAAACTCCCGGCCCGAGAAGGGGAAAAACTCCTCTCCTATTTCGCCGCTCCGAATGACACAACGACGTTGATCGTGGTGGGTGTCAAGATGGATGGACGGATGAAATGGACCCAAGCCTTGACGAAAGGGGCGGTGACGGTCAATTGCGCCCCGCTGCGCGATGCGCAGCTGTCGGCGTGGATTCGCCAGGAAGCGGCGGCGCTGGGTGTGCGCATCCACGAGGAGGCGACGCAATTGCTCAAGGAGGTGGGGAACGAGTCGCTCTACGCGGTGAAGCGGGAGTTAGAGAAGCTCGCCGCCTATGTGCCGCCAGACCGAACCGTGCAATCGGCGGATGTCGAGGCGTTGAGAGGGACGGAGTCCGGTGCATCCGTCTTCGACCTCATGAGCGCCATCGGTGCGCACGATCATGGATGGGCGTTACGGATCCTTGCGCGAAATCTTGAGAATGGAGAGGCTCCGCTCCGGATTCTCGGTGCCTTGGTCTGGCAATACCGACGGCTGTGGAAAATGAAAGAGCAGCTCAAAGCAGGCGGTCGGGAAGGGGAAGCGGCCAGGACGTTACGGATGGACCCATCCCGGGTGCGCGGGTTTCTGGCGCAATTCTCAGACGTGCAACTGACGCACACGTTTCGCTGGTTCTTGGAAACCGACTCGAAGCTCAAAGGCGGGAGTGGAAGCGCCCCTGTTCGGGTGATGGAAGATCTCTTGTTCCGACTCTGTGGCCAGCCGTCGAAATCAGCATCATCCGCAGCGCGGGTGCAGCCGGCACCACCGGTCCCGCGCCCGTCGGGTTCGAGACCGGTGTCGAATGTCAGAACCGTTACGCGGAAGCGGTGATTGCGTTCACACGCACGGTGAGCCGGGAGACTCGGCGCGAGGCCGTGTTGGGCTTCAAGACACCTTTGGTGACCGCTTTGCTCAACGCTGAAGTGGCTTCCCGCAGGGTGGCCTTGGCTTCATCCGGCTTCTTGGCCGTGATCGCATCCTGAACCTTGCGGAGGATGCTCCGGACCGAGCTGATGGTGGAGCGGTTGCGCAAACGACGCTTCTCAGATTGACGGGCACGGCGAATCGTGGATTTGTGGACAACAGGCATACGGATTCTCCTACGTTCAAAGCTTGAGCTTGTAGCATAGGATGAGAAGAGAGGTCAAGGACACTGAAAGGAGTCAGCCGAGCCCAGAGGCAACCCGGGGTAACGGCGTACACATGATGACACGGATTGATGCACGAGATCGGTTGATTGTCGCGCTGGATGTTCCCTCCGCGGCGGAAGCGGATGCGCTGGTGGCTCGCATGGGAGACCAGGTGCGATTTGTGAAAGTCGGCCTGGAGTTGTACACGGTGGCGGGGCCGGACATTGTCCGGAAGCTGGTGGACCGTGGGAAGCGGGTATTCCTTGATCTCAAGTTCCTCGATATTGAAGAAACCGTCCGGCGTGCGACGGCCCGGGTCGCCGCGATGGGTGCCACCTTTCTGACCGTCCATGCGAATCGAAAAGCGTTGATTGCGGCGGTGCAGGGACGGGGATCGTCCGATCTCAAACTGCTGGCGGTGACGGTGCTGACCAATTTCGACGGGGAAGATTTGCGGGAAATGGGCATTCAGCGAAGCGTGCAGGATTTGGTGACGGCGCGGGCCATGCTCGCGGCCGAAGTGGGCTGCGACGGCGTGGTGGCGTCGGGAGAAGAGCCGCAGGCGATTCGTGCCAAGGTGGGACCGGATCTGGTTATCGTGACCCCCGGGGTCAGGCCGGCAGGAAAAGGGACGGATGATCATGCGCGGGTGACGACGCCGACCCAGACCATTGCAGCCGGGGCCGACTATCTGGTGATCGGTCGTCCTATTCGCGATGCTCAGGATCCTCCTGCCGCCACGGCGGCCATCCTGGAAGAAATGCAAGCGGCCTTCGATCGCCGGGGGCGTTGACGGTCAAGTCCCAAGTTGATTTCGTCCATGCGACCGGGGATACAGAATGCGTCGCGACTTCGCCCGGCCATTCTACGCAGCAAAAGCTGAGTCAGGGTGAGGTCTCGGGGCGGTTGCGACTGTTCTTCGGGGTTTGTTAAGATGCGCGTTCCTCGTTAACCTGGTGTGGTGGGTGTAGCTCAGCTGGTTAGAGCGCCGGATTGTGGATCCGGAGGTCGCGGGTTCGAAACCCGTCACTCACCCCAACGTCTGCGGATACGGATCACTCGAGCGGGTAGCCAAATGACCGGTGGCAACAAACAGGTCGCTCCATTGGCCCCGCGCTCCTCGCCGGCTCCGGTCGCCACGACATTTCAGTTGCGGTCCTTTCGTCGTTTTTCCATTCAGTGTTCTGTGTATTACTCCAGCGATGCGCTCCAGGGAACCGGCGTCGCCTGGAACCTCTCCCTCAATGGGTGGCGTATCGACGGGACACATCCGGTCGAGCCCGGAACGGTCGTGACCCTCTGCGTGTTTCTTCCCGACCAGCATCCCACCGTGTTTATAGACCGCGCAGTCGTGCGGTGGTCGCGTGGGCAGGAATTCGGGATTGAGGTGAATGAGATCAAGGCCGATGAGCATGCTCGCCTCGAACAGTTCGTCACGGCCTTAGTCTGACCGCTGCCCTTCTCCATTTATCTTTTTCCGATCTATGAGATTGCGAAGCGGGACTGCCTGCCCTGACGAGAAACTGAATATTCTTGGCCATCCCCAGCGAGTTGAGTAGACTGAGTCGTCGCGAGGCTGAGACGGCATCGAGCCCTCTCCCTCGCCGGAAATCATGGCTAAGTCACAGACATCTCGTTCCCATTCCCGTGTGCCCGTCAGCTGCTTCCTCTATTATCTCGGGGAGGGCCTGGTCGGAACCGGCAAGGTGTGCGATCTTTCGGTCAAGGGCTGGCGGATCGACGGGGATAAGCCGGTCACGGTCGGCATGAAACTCACGTTGCGCGTCTTTTTGCCTGACCAGCCGAAGGCGATTGATGTAGATGGGGTGACGGTTCAGTGGGTGCAAGGCCGTGTCTTTGGGCTTGAAACCGTCAGGATGAGCGCTACCGCCCAAGCACGCATTCACAAATTTGTGGAGTCAGTGCTCAAGGAGTCGGGATCTTCACGAGTTGCGTGACTCCTTAATCGTTTATCGGTTATTCGGCTCTCCGACCTAGTCTGGGTCCGGTTCGCAGCAACAGCTCTCGTTTCCGTTCCCTCTTCCTTCCGTTTCGCCGGCGATACTACGAACCTCTCTGAGCAGGATAAAAACGATCGGGCCGGAGCGCCCCCACCTTTCGGGGACTATCAGGCTATTCGTTGTTTTTCATATTCTGCCGAGGCGTTTGCTTGGAGGAATGGATGGAACAACAGAATCGCCCGCGTTTTATCGTCGAGTGTACCGGATCACGCTCCGAAGATGGTTTGTTGGTGTGGAACGGCCGGATGCTCGATCTCTCGATTCCGGGATGGTCACGGACTGGACTCAAAGGATTGCAAGCGGGAGACTTACTCCAACTGCATTTGCATATTCCGGGGCAGCCCAGGCCCCTCTCGGTGAGGCTGGCGACGATCCGCTGGGCCAGCGAGTCGAAGCTGGGGGTCGATCCCATTCTTATGGATGCCGATGACCAACTCCGTTTGAACGACTTCGTCAGCGCCCATGACACCACTCCTCCGTTCAGTACGGATCGGAAAGAACAGATCGTCATTTCCGACGCCGGATAGCCGATTCGAATGTTCCTCCGCTTGTCCTCGCTCTTCTTCCTTACCTGCCGGCTCGTGATTCTGCGTACATGCGCCTTGTGTCATCGAGGTCTGCCGCCTATCGGGCTGCTGTGTTGGTGAAATGTGTGAGCGAGATGCGGAAGGTGGTCAAGCGGCGTGGCGGCAGGATTGCTTGACATCATCGGGCAAGATGGTGTCTCTTAGCGAAGACACGTTGTTACACACACCAGCCTTTCGCCGGTCCAGCTCGGTCATGTCATAGATGGTTTGCCAGGGCGGAGGCGTGCGAGACTTGACGTATGACGCCTGGCCCCCAACTTCCCGATGCGACCCATACCACCCCACTGACGCCCGAAACGGAGGCGCAGGTCGACCAATTCGCCCATACGGATATTTTGGTCGGGATTCCCAGCTTCAACAATGTCGAAACCATCGGGCATGTCGTCAAGGCGGTGAGCGCCGGCCTGGCCAAGTATTTTCCGGAAGCCCGCGCCGTATTGGTGAATTCGGACGGCGGCTCGACCGACGGGACGCAGCAGGTGGTTTCGCAGGCCGTCGTCGATCTCAAGACCCTCTTCATCGGCGATCAGCAGAGCTCGCTCCACAAGATCATCACGCCGTATCACGGCATTCCCGGTAAGGGGAGCGCCTTTCGCACGATTTTTGAAATTGCGCGTCGCTTGAAAGCCAAGGCCTGTGCCGTCGTGGACTCGGATCTGCGGAGCATCACCCCGGAATGGATTGAGTTGCTGGTGAGCCCGGTGTTTGAGCAGGGGTTCGACTACGTCGCGCCCTATTATCTGCGGCACAAGTATGACGGGACTATCACCAACAGCATTGTGTATCCGCTGACGCGAACCCTCTATGGTCATCGTATCAGACAGCCCATCGGCGGCGATTTCGGTTTTTCCGGCCAGTTGGCCCAGCACTATCTCGACAAGCATGTGTGGGAATCGGAAGTGGCCAAGTTCGGCATCGACATCTGGATGACGACGGAAGCGATCGCCAGCGGAGCGCGCGTCTGTCAAAGCTTTCTGGGCGCGAAGATCCACAACCCCAAAGATCCGGCGGCGGACCTGTCGGCGATGTTGGTGCAGGTGCTGGGCGCCGTGTTCGCGCTGATGGAAGATCACTATGCGGTGTGGGGCAAGACGGATGGCTCGAATGCCGTACCGTTGTTCGGGTTTCAATACGAGGTCGGGGTCGAGCCGGTCAACGTCAATGTCGATCGGATGATCAGCACCTTTCGGCAGGGCCTGAGTGATCTGGGGACGATTTGGGATCAGATTCTCGCTCCCGGCACCAGACAGAGTCTGAGGCCGTTGGGAACCTGTTCGGCGCAAGACTTTCGTATTGCCGACAATCTGTGGGCACGGGTCGTGTATGACGCCGCCGTGGCCTACCGCAATCGCGTGTTGCCGCGCGACCATGTCTTGAAGGCCTTCACTCCCCTGTACCTGGGGCGAACCGCTTCGTTTGTGTTGGATACCCAGGGGCTCACATCGAGCGAGGCCGAGGGCCGCATCGAAGCCTTGTGCCAGGCGTTTGAAAAGGATAAGTCCTATCTGGTGGCGCGCTGGAATGAGCCACATGCAGGGTAATGCGCGCAACTCGATCCATCTGAAGGCAGGCTGCAGTAGAGGCCGGAGGAGGGAAGTATGAAAGAATTTTTTGAGAAGGGGCTACTCGATCCCCTGGAGTTGATGGCGCGGCAGGTGCTTGCGGTGTTACCGAGCCTGTTGGCGATGTCGATCATTTTCTTCGCGGGATTGGTGGTCGCGTGGACCGCCAGTCAGGCGCTGGAGCGGTTGCTGCGGGTGGTCGGGCTGGATCGATTGTTCGATCGACTGGGAGTGACGGGCGCATTGCTGCGCGGAGGGGTCAAAACCGATCCGTCACGTCTGGTGGGGCAAGCGGCCTATTGGTTGGTTATGATTTTCGCGACCGTCGCCGCCTTGGGTGCGCTCAATCTCCAGCCGATCAACGATTTCGCCAAGTCGTTCCTGGCGTATGTGCCGCATCTCGTGACGGCGGGTCTCATTCTCGTCGCCGGTTGGTTATTATCCAACTTTGTGTCCCAGGCGGTTCTGATCGCCGCCGTCAATGCAGGGTTGCCTCCGGCGCGACTGGTGGCGACCTGCTCGCGATGGGGGATTCAACTGTTGGCGGTCGCCATGGCGCTTGAGCAACTCGGGATCGCCCAGAATATCGTGGTGGTGGGATTCGGCATTACACTCGGTGGGCTCGTCATGGCCGGGGCGATTGCATTCGGCCTGGGCGCCAAGGATTTGGCCAAAGACTATCTTGAGCGCGGGCTTTCGATCCGCACGCGGGACGGGGCGCCTGATGACTTGCGCCATCTCTAGGCAACCGCTGTTTCGACACCTAACATATAGCTGGTAAGGATCTAGCGTGACCGATAAAATTTCAGATGTCGATGCTGAGGCCAAGGCGCGGCGCTGGCTGGGCGGCGAAGCGGCCGTGCCCCGTTACCCGCACCGGCGCCAGAGCCCGTTCGTGTTCAACCGCTCGCTTGTGGGCCTTGTGGCGTTTGCGGTCGGACTAGGGTTTGCCGGTGGGCTTCTGGCAGGTCTCCAGTGTCGGCGTCGTCCTCCTGTCTCTGCGAAGGAGTAACCATGAGTCGACCATTGCAGCGTTGGTGCCGGGTGGTTCGGGAGTGCCGATCCGCTGATCGTCAAAGGGTCGGCAACAGATCCATGAGGCTTCGGTTCCATCCGACAGGCCCCACCCCTTCGGCGCGGGTGAGGTGGGGAAACTGCACGTCCGAATCGTAGGAACCGTCCGGCTTCCGGACGAGGATGGGGTAGGTCACTGCTTCCAGCATGGGAAGGTCGTTCAGACTATCCCCAATGCCCACGGTGATCAGGGCGCGTCCTTCCTGCTGTGCGCGCCGCTCGTACCAGGCAATGAGTCGCCGGCTCGCAACCCCTTTATCGTTTCCTCCCATCAAATGATAGAACCGGCCTCCTCGGGTCCAGCGCAAGCCGCGTGTTGCCGCCGCTGCTGACAAGCGGTTCCAGACCATCCCATTCGATTCCACAACAACCGGCTCATCGTATTCCCGTTGGGTGGCCAGCAGAGTCTCCGCAGGAGACAGCCCCGTGAGGTCTGACACCTCTTCGAGAGAGAGATCCCCGAACCCTCGCAAGCGACAGCCCAGATCCCCCCCGATTTCTTTCAGGGCCGTCCTGAGCCGGACATAGGGGGTGCCGATTTCGACCACCTCGTAGTCCCCGCGGGGTGCGGCCTGCTCCAAAGGAAATGGGAAATAGCCCATGGGGATGAACAACGCTCCGCCGTTTTCGACGATAAAGGGATGGCGATTGTCCAGGCGAAGTCGCAGCGGCTCCATTTCCGATCGGGTCTTGCTCGAAACCAGGATAAGCGTTGCACCCAGGGTCTGAATGGCAGAGAGGGCGCCCGTGGCTGCCTCGTAGGAATAGGTGGTGGCGTCGAGCAGGGTTCCGTCGAGGTCCGTAAGGATGAGGATGTGGGCCTTGGTCAAGGAGTCCTCCTTGATCACAGTATACGAACCCCCGGAGATGGATAACACATCATTCTCGGACAGTCAGTGCTCCCGTCTGCCGACGGTGGCGACTTCCAGACTGTGTGTCAGAACCGGCACAGGAGAATTCCTAATCAAGATCGTGCCCGGTAATGCCGAAAAGGATAGACACATGGCTGTGTCGGAGAGCTGGGTGACGTTATCCAGGTAAACGGCAGGCATTCCACGGTCATCACCGCATCATGGCTCAGAAGAGGACCATGTAGTGGCCAAGGCACTTCCCTTGCTTTCCCCCGAATGGTGCAGTTGTTCAAGGCGGTGGATTGCCCGGTTGGGATAGTCCCTGCTGGCATTCTAGTCATGGAGTCATGCGGCGCGAGAAATGTCTGTAACTTTATAGGTTTATACAGTGCGATCTGATAAGAAATCTCCTCTCAAGTCAGACAAAAAAGTCCCTCCGAAGGTCCAGAAAAAGGGGAGCATCGGCTTTAACAAAAAGTCGGCGCTTCTCGAAGATGCCATTACACAAATGAACGCCGGCAAGTACGGCCGGGCGTCCTCCGCGTTGAAAGACCTGCTCGCGCTTGACCCGCTCAACGCGGAAGCCCGGCGCCTCTTCGCCACTCTCCATCTGCGGCTCGGCAGTCTCATGAGCGCCAGGACGGCGTTCGAATCGCTGGCTCGGGAAGCGATGGAGCGGCAGGACTATTGGTTGGCGGAGTCGCTCTTGCGGGAATATCTGACGGCGGGACCCCGCTATGTTCCTTTCCTGGAGATGCTGGGCCGTGTCTACGAGGAAAAGGGCGACGTCATGGCGGCGGTGGCTGAGTACGGCAAGGCGGTGGAGGTGTTGCTGGAAGATCCGGACACCGACCATCCGAACCGGGCCAGCGATCTCTTTGTGCGGATTCGTTCCCTGGCCCCGGGAAGTCCGGTGGCCTTTCGTTTCGCGGCCATGTTCGACACGGTAACCGGGCAGGTCCTGCAGGTTACTCCCCAGCCTCCTGTGGTCGATTCTATCAACGAGACCGCTCACGCCCCGGCACTGATCGAGACTCCCCCTGTTACAGACTCTGCGGTGGTCATGCCTTGGGAGCAAATGGAGACGGCCTCCAGTGATGTCCCACGCCAACAGGAGATTCAGGTCTCGGCGGTCGAGCAGTCCCCTGAGGTGATTGCTTTCACCACCACCTCCTCGACGCTGGAGGCGGTGACAGAAGATCTGCTGCAGGCCAAGCCAGAGGAGTCACTGTCGGTTACGCTGCCCGTCGATTCGCCACAGGAGTCGGAGGTTCAACCTCAATCTGAGTCTTCAGTTTCAGCCGTTACCTCGGCGGTGGAGTCGGTGCAGGCTGCCGGTGAAAGTGATCCTCCTGTCTTAGAGGTCGATCCTGCTTCGATAGAGTCGGCCGAAATAGCTTCTGCATCGGTTGCCGAGGTGTTCACCCCCACGATGGACGCGTCGGCGAAAACCGGTCCCGACTCGGTCGCTACACTGTCGGCACACTCCGCGCCGATGCCCTGGGACCAAGTGGAAGAGGCCGCTGGGATCATTCCTCCGCAGCCAGAGGGACCGGCGGCGACGCCGGCGGACATTGCTCCTCCCCCTTCGGGAGAGGTGGGCCTCACGCCATCAGTGGCCGAGTCGCCAGCTCCGTCGATTGAGGTCCTCACGCAGTCCAGTGGGCACCCGATTGCCACAGCACCGGCGAGCCCTGCCCCCATGCCTTGGGACCAGATCGAAGAGGTTGCGGTCGTAATCCCCTCGCCACCGTCGAGTCCGGAACCGGTCATTGTTGACGCCGAGTCGTTGCCGCCAACGCAGAGCGAGGTCTCAACGCTGCCGCTGGCCGAATTAGCTCCATTCCAACCTGTCGAACCTGAACCGCCGGCTGCCGCCGCTCCGATGCCGTTCGAAGAGATGGACCTTGAGGCACCAGTGTCTGAGCCCATCGCGCCGACGATCGAAGTGCTCACGCAGGTCAGTAGCCATCCTATTGCCCAAGCGCCGACAAGTCCTGCGCCGATGCCCTGGGATCAGATCGAAGAAGCAGCGGGTGCTGTGGATCCGCGCACTGAGACCCTGATGGAGCCTGGAACGGACGAGGTTGAGAAGGCGATCGAGTCTCCTGCGCCAAACCAGGCGGCCGAGGTCAGTCAGGCCGCGGAGTCGGTTTCTTCATCGCGTCCTTCGGAACTCACCTCATCGGGACTCTCATGGGAGGAAATTCTTGCGGCTGTGGCGGCCATGCAAACGTCTCCTGCGCCCGCTCAGACGCTTTCGGATGGTGAGCAGAAGCCTGCGTCCGATGCTGCGGTACAGGAGCAGACGGCTGGCGCTCTCACGGCTCCGCCAGCTCCTCCAGAGGAAGAGTCACCCTTGTTCGAGGCGACGGTCCCGGACATTCCGGCTGATCAGGCCGGTGCAGCCACAACCTTGTCGGCGCCCATGCCATGGGAACAGATTGAAGTGGACGATGTCACGATTCCGCGCCAGGAGCCTGAGCCAGAATTTGGCCCGGCCTTTGCCGAGGGTGTCGTGGCAGTACAGGACTCCACGGTGGCGTGGCCTGCAGCGCCAGACGTGACTGAGGCAACGGTTGCTGGAGAGGCTTGTTTGGCTGAGACCGTCGCTGATCGCCCTGTGGAGCCTATTGCCACAGTGACCGCTGAATTGCGGATTCTCTCCCCGGATGCTCCGACCAAGGCGCCTGAGGATTCTATTCGTATTCCAGTCGAGCCCTACAAGGCGGTCGAGGTGCCGACTCCGGACACCGTGCCTGAAGCTGAACAACCGGCCGAATCCACGATCGATCGAGCGGTGGAAGCTCCGTTGCGTCTGGCCGACAGTGAGTCGGTTGTCGCCACGAGTTTAGAGGAACCACCTCCTGCTTCAGTCGAACCGGTGACGGAGTTTGCCATTGCCGTCAACACCGACGTGACGCCGATGGAACCGGAGCAGGTCACCGTCGAAGAGCCTCAGGCACCGGTCGGCGAGGCGGTTGCGGAACTGCCGTCGGAGCCAGTCCTGCCGGTGGAGCAGCCCGCGGAGATTCTCCGCGCACAGGAGGTCAGAGTCGAGCTTGCGCCGGAGGCGCTCGCGGAGAGTCGTGTTCCTGCCGCCACGCCTTCCCTAGCGGACGAGAAGCCGGTTGCGGGAGCCGAGCCGGTTGCACCGGATGCCCCCTTGTCGCCGGTTGTTCTGGGGGTGACACCTCAAGCAGAGCCGGAGATGGCGTTGACCGATCAGGAGCCATCCTCTCCATCAGCGGCTGAGGCTCGTGAAGTTGACACGGTTCCCATAAGCGAATCCATTGTTCCTCCGGTGGAGGCATCGCTCAATCCGGTCGCGCCGTCTCCCGAAGCAGCCTCACTTCCGCCGAGTCCTCTGCCGATCATTGTCGCAACGGAGGAACCGGTTTTGCCTCCGGTCGAGCCAACGCAAGCGGCGGTCGTCTCTCCATCGCCAGAACTCGTGGAGGCACCTGCTGAGTCTGTGGCTCCTTCGGAGGAGCAGGCGCCGCCTCCAACGGCTCAGGTGGTTTCTCCGCCCGACGCGGGTGAGGGGTTGCGGATTCTGTGGGATGACACGTCGTCTAAGCCGACTCCGAGCGCCTCAACCGGGAACATGCTGACACGCTGGCTCAAGAAGCCCGCAGAACCCGTTCTGGCTGAAGTTGCTGAAGCCACTCCCCCAGCGACCATTCCCGATGAAGCCCCGACTCTTGTTCCCGCCTTGTCTGTCGAGCAACAGGAGCCCGCCGTTGTGGCGGTGGAACGCCCGCACGACGAACAGGAAACTGTGGCGCCTATGCCCGTGGACGCGCCCGTTGCTCGCCCCAAGCCGAGTCAGCCTGTCGGCGCCGGCGCGTGGACTCGAATGGGCGAGCTGGTGGCCTCTCTGGTTGGAGCCGGGGTGTCGACGACCCAATCGTTAGTCGTCATGGTCTTGGCGCTGGTCGGGCTCACGCTGGTACTGATCGGCGGAGCGGTCGGTGTGGTCGCACTGACATGGCTGGTCCTGGAGGAGCAGCCCAGCGCGGCCTATCGCACCATGACGTCGGTACCGCAACGTACATTGCAGGATTCCAGCAAGAACGGATATGTCCTTCTCCTTGGATTCGGTGCAGCGGCGTCTCAGGATCCTGTGCAGGCCGGGATGGACCGGCGCGTTGAGGGGGCCGATCGTGCCTATGCCCACGCTTGCCTGACCGGTGAGGGAGTATCATCCGGCGGGGATCAGGGGGCTTCGGCGGAGTTGGCGGGCAAGTGGATGAAGACTGCCGATCCGGCGGCGCAGATGCGCGCGGAGGCGACGGGTGTGAAGGGATGGGCATCCCGGGCCGAGGTCAGCATGGGCCGATACCGGCAGTGGTTGACGAAGCCCTTTGAAGACTGGGGCTATGGACAATCGATCACCCCGAACTGTGGTCTGATTCTCCATGCCCATCGACTCTATATCGCCGAGGGGTTTGCGCAGGATGTCGAGGCCGGGGTCACACGACTTGAGACCGATCTGACGGCCTGGCGGACGGTGTTGGGGCAGGCCAAGACGCTGCCGGTAAAAATGCTGGCCAGTGCTGCGATGAATGATGACATTGTGGTCATGAGCGGACTCTTGCTCCGGCCTGAACTTGACGACCGGTTCGTCAGCCGATTGGCCAAACTCGCCCGGCCGCTTGAACAGGCAGAGCAGTCGGTCCGTTGGCCGATGCAGAGTCAGTTCGTGCTGGCCACCAAGACGCTGGACGAAGCGGTGAGCGAGGACCGGTCCGATGCCCGACCGTTCTACGGCTCCGTCGCGGCCGCGTTGCCGTTGCCGAAGCAGCGCCGGTTCAACGCCTATGCGCAATATTATGAAGCCGCGGGCAAGGCTGCTGCAGAGGGGCGGTACACCGATTTGCCGAAACAGTCTCAGTTCGTGCACGCGCCCCCGTATGGGCTCGGGGACATCGTGATGAATCCCATTGAAAGCCTCGTCGGGGTGGATCCCCTTCCGACATGGGAGACCTACGCAGGTCGAGTGCTGGAAACGGATGCGCGCTTACGGCTGGCATCCCTGCAGGCCTGGTTACGCCGGACACCACCGGAACAGGACCTGCTCACCAGAATTGCCAAGGCGGGGCAAGGCGTCTACGACCCCTTCACCGGTTTCCCCATGCTGGTGAATATGAAGAAGGGCGTTCTCTATAGTGTCGGCCAGGACTTGAAGGACAATGAAGCACAGGATCGGTTCGACCTGGTGGCGCCAATTCCCTCGGTCGCATGGGCCGGTGGAAAGCGGCCTGCAGACGCCGATAAATCCAAGTAACCCGATCCCTTCAACCACATTCTGGACTGCTGCTGACCCTCCCTCCCACCTTCCCTTTTTCTGCCCGGTCAACCGGAAGCATCCTGGTGCGTTGTCCTCTCCTAGCCCGGACTATTCATGAATACCTGCTCCGGCGTCCGATCCTCTCGCCCGGCGAGGGTTTTCTCGTTCGGCCTCCTCGACGGACTGCGAGTACGCCTGCGTCGGCCTCACGTGCGAGCAGCCTCGGCGGGCTTCCGTCTCGAACGCCTCGCGACGGCATTCATGAATAATCCGGGCTAGTCGGTTTGGATGCGGTTTTCCAAAAGGGGGAGAGGGTGTGACTATCCACAGACGAGAAGAGGGGATGGTCGGCGATGCCATGGTGCATTGCCTGCCTTTCCTTGATTTCACGGTCGTTCGGGTCGAGAATCGAACCGACCTCAGATTCCCCGGGGCCACCCGTATCTGCGTTCGTAGAAGTGCTCAATATGGGACTTGCCCGCAGCAGGCGGTCCTCGTGTCGGCAGGTATTGGAGATTGCGGTCTGGCAGGTTGCCGCGTGGAAGTGGATAGGCGGGAATGAACGGCTGTCATTCCCAGATTGCCGTCGATGGACAGCCAGGCAGTCTGTGCCTGGGTGAGAGGGTGGGATCACTGGATCGAACCCAGGCATTGGATCGGTTCCTGGCAGGGATTGAGCGGCGCGCATTCCGCATGGCACATATTGCCACGGGGAATAAGGATGAGGCGCTCGATCTGGTGCAGGATGCCATGTTGAAGCTGGCGCACAAGTACGGCGAACGGGCCGAGGAGGAGTGGGGCCCGCTGTTCCACTGTATTCTGCAGAGCCGCATCCGCGACTGGTACCGCCGCGAGAGGGTGCGCAACCGCCTGCGGGAATTTTTCCGCAGCCCTCACGATGAGGAGGAGGGGGAGGATCCCCTGGGGCAAATTGCCGATTCGACCGCCGTGGCGCCGGATGAGGACGTGCAGCGTAAACGTGCTTGTGCGGAACTGGATGTGGCGTTGCGAGCCCTTCCGCTGCGACAGCAGCAGGCGTTTCTGTTACGCATTTGGGAAGAACTGGATGTCGCGCAAACGGCTCAAGCTATGGGCTGTTCGCAAGGCAGTGTCAAAACGCATTTGTTCCGGGCGTTGCAGGTGTTGCGAACGCGATTGGGAGCGCATTGGCCATGAACGAACGATCGGATGAACAACGGGATCCGCTCGCGGTTGCGGCGAAACACCTCCTCGATCGCAGTGTGCAGGATCTCGATCAGAAGACAGTGCTGTCGGTGCAGCGGGCCAGACTGGCTGCGCTGGACGCGGCTTCGCGGCGCCGGCAACCTTGGCTTCGGTGGGCCGGGGGTGTGGCGCTGGCATCGATGGCCACGCTGATGGTCACCATCTGGCTGTGGCAATCCAACGGAGCGAATCACTCCCACCTCCTGCTCGAAGATCTCGAACTGATGCAATCCCCTGAAAATATCGAATTGTCGGAAGATCTCGAATTTTACAACTGGCTGGCCGATGGCACCGCCACGACCGGCTAGTCCTTGGCTGTGGCTCGGTCTGTGTCTGTGTGCCTCACTGGCCCAGGCAGCTCCGGAGCCGGCGCCGCGACCGGAAGAGGTCGATGTCGATGTTCTCGACTTTCTGGGATCCTGGCAGAACGACTCCGGCCGCTGGGTGGATCCATTCCAAATTGGTGAGGATCTTCCCAGAGACGAACGTCCGACTTCGAAGGACGATACGAGAGACCCAGCGACAAGTCCTCGAAGACCGTCGAAGGGCGGCGAGCAGAAGCGTAATTTGAACGTGCCACCTGATCCGATGAGGATGCAGACCGGACCATGAGAGCGTTGCTGGTGTGTGTAATCGTGCTGGCATGCGGCGTGGCCTCTGCCGGGGCGCAGGGCGATTCGGCGGGCGTGCCGTGGAGCCAGTTGAGCCCCGGCGAGCAGCAACTACTGCAACGGTTCAGTGACAACTGGGATCAGCTGCCCCCGCGTAAACAACAACGGTTGCGTAACGGGGCGCAGCAGTGGGGGACGATGACGCCGGAAGAGCGTCAGGAAGCCAAGCAACGGTTCAAACAATGGCGGACGCTTCCGCCGGAGCAGCAGCAACAGCTACGCGAGCGGTATCAGCAGTTCCGCCAGCTTCCCCCTGAGCAACGCGAGTCGGTGCGCGATGCCCGGCGGTGGTTCAGGTCCCTCCCACCCGAACAGCGGAAAGAACTGCGGGAAAAATTCAAACACATGTCACCGGAGGAACGGCGCGCGTACCGGCGTGAACTTCGTCGTCAGTATGGCGGGAATGTCGGTGGGCAGGCCCCCGGCGGATCGTCGGCGCCGTAACGGTTGAGGTGTTTCGCTCGGACTCCCTGGGGGACGCTCTTCATGAGGACCTAGCGGGGAGTAGATTCAGGGGCTGAATCCGGGGGATTTGTCCGGTTGTCCTTCACATAGACGCTGCCGGGCCGGCTCTTGGCGACCTTCTTCAATTCCGAGGCAATCTTACTGACATCTCCCGGGTGGGAGATGTCGCGATGTTCGTTCGTCACCAGGGCGATGGACAAACTCATAATGGGAAATCGTTCGTGGTTGCCGCGGCGGTCGACGGAGTCGATGAACCCTGCCTGTCGATCTTCCGGATCGTAGAAATCCGGAATGACCAGGTCGAACCGCTTGATGAGAGTCTGGCAAATCGCATCGATGGCGGAGGGAGCGCTCATGAACACAAAGTCGTCTCCACCCACATGCCCGACGAATCCGTCGGTACCGGTCAGTTCGCTGACCACGGTCGTGAGGATTCGGCAGGTGACTACCAGGACTTCGTCGCCGCGGGCATAGCCATACCGGTCGTTGAACGATTTGAAGTTGTCGATATCCAGATAGGCCAAGGCGAAGGGTGCCCGGCTTTCGATGCGCGCGGTCGTTTCATGGAGAATCGTGCTGTTGCCGGGGAGTCTGGTGAGGGGATTGGCGTCCAGCGAGCGTTCAAGCCGGCTCAGGCAGAGGCGCACCCGTTGCGGCACTTCGTCGGGACGGTAGGGCACGGCGATATAGTCGTCCACCCCGAGCGTCGCCCAATCCAAATCGTTGACCCGGATATCACGCACCAGGATGATCAGGGGCAACCGTCCCAGGAAGGGGTCGGCGCGCAAGTCCCGGGCTAACGTGTCTGCCGAGCGGCCGTTGGTGCCTTCGGCGGCGAGCACGAGACAGGGCGGATCATGCACCAGTTCGTGCATCGCCAGGCGGCCCGCATCCGCTGCCACCACCGTAAATCCAGACCGGTTCAGCCCGGTCGTTAACCGCTCGATTTCAAGCGGATCGCTGTGCAGCAACAAAATGCGCCGATTCGATGGAGACCCGCTCATAAGTAGTCGTCGATGGTCTGGAACTCTTCCGTCGCCTGGGTAAGGCAGTGGGCGAGGCTCTGCGCATCCAGGCCCACCAGATCCCAGGCTTGCCGGGACAGCGGCGGGACCAGGTTGTCGCCGGGATTGCCGCAGGCCAGACCCTTCACCAATACATCGGCGACGTGCACGATGGCAGTTTGGAGCTTCGCGTCCTGAGCAGCCGCAGGAGTGTGGTGGTGGAGAATGGGCTCGCGAAGGCTGGTCGGAAGGTGCCAGGCGCTCGCGAGCCAGCCTCCGACATCGGCATGGGTCACCTCGAACAATTCCTGCTCCACGTCCATCAGGGGCTGGGACGTGTTGCGGGTCACGGCGGTGATCCGTTGGCCGACATCGGGCCATTTGACGTACAGCACGACTTTGCCGATGTCGTGCAAGAGCCCGGCGACAAACACTTCCTCGGGATTTTTCATGGCCGCCTTGGTGCCCAGAATGTGTGCGGTCATCGCGACTCCCAGTGAGTGTCGCCAGAGTTCGTTCATGCCGGCGTTCCGCATCATGTCGAAGGCAGTCGCGCAAAGCGTGAGGCCCTTCACCACGTTCAAGCCCAGGACCACTACGGCGTGGGCGACCGACGCAATACGCGAAGGAAATCCATAAAATGGCGAATTGGCAAGCCGCAAAACTTTGGCGGACAGCACTTGGTCTTTTTCGATTAGAGTTCCGATCTCTTCCGCCGATACGTTGGGGCGGCCGATCATGGAGGCCAGTTTCTGGACGACATGCGGGAGGGTCGGTAACTCACCGACTTGCTCGATTCGTCGGTGGAGATCAATTTTCCTTGAAGGATTCATGCCGATGGCGTCGCCTCCGGATTGTCGCTGATTCCATGCGTGGTTCGAAGGTGGAGACGAATTGCCTCGCGCAGTAGACATTGAATCGGATCCTGGGCCACCAGTCGAAAGCGGTGGTCGAGCTCGGCTTCCAGCTCG
Organism: Nitrospira sp. ND1; assembly: GCF_900170025.1. NCBI lineage: Bacteria > Pseudomonadati > Nitrospirota > Nitrospiria > Nitrospirales > Nitrospiraceae > Nitrospira > Nitrospira sp. ND1. The sequence goes on from NZ_FWEX01000006.1 coordinate 2,049,329, forward strand.
TCGAGCGTCTTGCCGCTCGCGTCACCCGCCTCCCCCTCCACATAGACGGACGTCAGGCCGAGGCGCTGCAATCGGGAGAGGGTCGCTTCATCCAACTCGGCGCCGACAGGAAGCACCACCAACCCTGCATTGTTGGTGACAGGTTTGGCGAGAATCATGCCCGTTGTGAGTTCTTCGATGACGACGCGCTTCATGGGTGCGCTCGCGTGTGTTCGATACGTTCACCTGGGAGGTCAGTCACAATGGCATTCCCTGTGGGGACGATTCGCCCCTCCGGACATGAGGGCGTCCGTGTGGTCTCTATCGGAGTAAACTCCACCGATCTTGAGGGGGCCGAAGGGGCTGGGTGACCGGCGGCTCACTGGAAGTCCGGCACGACTTGACAGGATGGGGGACATTCCACAGAATCGGGTGATTTGTCAGAGGCTGTGGTTTCAAGAAGGGAGTGCGAGATGAAGAGCGAGATTTTGTATCCCGGGGCCTTTCCGATGGTGCGTGTGTATCTGAACGAAGGCGAGACGGTGAAGGCCGAATCCGGCGCCATGGTAGCGGCCTCGCCGACGATCGATATCGAAAGCAAGATGGAAGGCGGTTTTCTGGGCGCGTTATCGCGGAAGATGCTGAGCGGCGAGAAATTTTTTTTCCAGACGCTGCGCGCCAGCCGCGGAGCGGGAGAAGTGCTCCTGGCCCCGACGGTGCCCGGCGAAATTGTATTGCTGGATCTCGATGGCGTGAATGAATACATGGTGCAGAAGGATGGGTTTCTGGCCGGCGCGGAAGGAGTGAAGATCGAAAGCAAGATGCAAAGTCTCACGCGCGGCTTGCTGGGCGGAGAAGGGTTTTTTATCCTGAAGATCGGCGGGACCGGTCAGCTGATCCTGAACAGCTTCGGGGCGATCCACAAAATTGAGCTGAAGCCGAACGAAGAGTACATCGTCGATAACAGCCATCTTGTCGCCTGGACTTCCACCACCACGTACAATATCGAAAAGGCTTCCTCCGGCTGGATTGCCAGCCTGACGTCGGGTGAAGGACTGGTGTGCCGGTTCCGTGGTCCCGGCGTGGTCTACATTCAAAGCCGCAATCCCGGAAGCTTCGGGAATTGGATCAGACAATTCATCCCCGTCTCTGAGTAGCGGCCGACTGGCGGGCGCTGAAAACGCCTGCCAACTTTGTTCTCGGTTCGAAAAAATCCTCAACGTACCCCAGAGGGTACGCCTCCGGTTTTTTCTCGCCTGCGGCCGCGTTGGCCGCCGTTTTGAACGCCCGCTTCACAGACACGATTTTTTCATGAGGAAAGTCCAAGTCCGATGAACCCTACTCCCAACGCGCTTTGTTTCGGTGATGGCCTGCCGGGAGCGGGTGCGCCTTGCTATGGTACGGTGTCGGCGGATGGCCTGACCATTGCTCCGGTCGGGCACTCTTTGCTTGTCGAAGAGGCCATCGCGTTCACGGCCATGTCCGTTGAGGCCGGGGGCCTGGATCATGATCAGCTGGTGGTGTCGTGGGGAGTCGGCGCATCGGTCCGGACGCTGTATCTCAAGGATCCGGCATTGATCATCGCGTTTCGTCGTGCCGCTCCCTCTGCGTTGATGGCGCATCTTGAGCGGGCAGCCGAGCAGGTTCGTCGCGCGCGCCACAGCCATCGTGTCTTGTGGGGCAGCGCCGTGGGGGTGGTGGTCGGACTGGGGTTGATGGTGTGGTTCGGGTCGGATCTGATCGTCGAATGGGCGGTCGCCCGCATACCGGTTCAGTGGGAACAGAAGCTCGGCGAAACGGTTTACCAGGATTTCTTGTCCAAAGAAACGGTGCTCAAGGAAGGCCCGGCTGTCAGTGCGGTCCAGGAAATGACTCAGCGCATGACGGCCAAGATTCCCAACAACCCCTACACGTTCCAGGTGTCGGTGGTCCAGAGCCCGATGGTGAACGCGTTTGCGTTGCCGGGGGGGTATGTGGTGGTGTTCACCGGCTTGATGAAGAAGGCGGAGAGCGGCGAAGAAGTGGCCGGGGTATTGAGTCATGAGTTGAACCACGTGTTGCAGCGGCATGGGATGGAACGCCTCGTGAAGATGATGGGGTTAGCCGCGGTGGTGAGTATTCTCGTCGGAGATCAGCAAGGCCTGATCGGTCTGGCTAGGCAACTGGGCTTGGAGTTGGCCACGTTGAAGTTCGGCCGCGAGCAGGAGACGGAAGCGGATGTCACCGGCATTCGCCTCTTGTCTGATGCGCGAATCGCCCCGGACGGCATGATCCGGTTTTTTGAACGTCTCTCGGAAAAAGACAAAGAACGTGTGGAGCTCTTCTCCTCTCACCCCATGAGCGCGGCCCGTGCCGGGCGGTTGAAAGCGGAGCTGGCCGCATTGCCCAAGCAGACCCCCGAGCCGTTCACCTTCGAGTGGAAAGGCGTTCAGGATTCACTGGGCGCGTCCGAACCAAAAAAATAATCGCGGAGCTGCGGATGCGGATCGGAGTGGTTTCGGATACGCATGGACTGTTCGATCGGGCGTTACTCCGTCACTTTTCCGGGGTCGACCATATCCTCCATGCCGGGGATATCGGCAAGCGTGGTGTCATCGAGCAGCTGACACAGATTGCTCCGGTCACAGCCGTATCCGGCAACGTGGATGGGTTCGAGGCGAGCGGGTTTCCGGTGGAGCAGGTGCTCGATCTGGCGGGATATCGGGTTGCCCTCTATCACCGGCTGTATGAAGGGGGGCGACTCACCCGCGACGGGACTGGATTCTTGACGCGGACACATCCGGCGATTTGTGTCTACGGACATACCCACCAACCGAAGGTGGAATGGCAGGAGGGAGTATTGTTGTTCAATCCCGGGTCCGCCGGACCGAAACGGTTTCACTTGCCGCGTGCAGTGGGCCTGCTCGTGCTCGATTCCGGGACTATCGACGCGCGGCACATTGTGCTGGCCGATCGGGCGGAGTGAGGTGGCCAGTCCGCGTGCAGGATTTTTTGCTCTACATGGTGGGGAGCGTTGGCTATAATGAGCAGGTCATTCATGGGGACCATCGGGCGGAGTCATTCACTTGTGTAAAGGAGGAGGACTTATGCTGAGACAATTGATCGTTGCGTTGGGTGTGGTGGCGGTGGCGTCCCAGGCCGGGTTGGCCATGGCAGCGAATCCTGATACCGGACCAGGTTGCGGTCTCGGGAAGCTGGCGTGGGCAGACTATAAGAATCAGAAGAACATTGCGCCGCAGGTCATGATGGCCACGACCAACGGCACATTCGGCAGCGGCACCTTCGGGATCAGCTCCGGGACGTCCGGGTGCACGAACGATGGGCAGGTCATGGCGGATCAGAAGACCACCATGTTTGCACTCTTGAACTTTGAGAATTTGACGCAGGAGATGGCGCAGGGCAAGGGTGAGCATTTGGCCTCCCTGGCGTCGCTCATGGGGATTCCGGATGAACAGCATCCGGCGTTTTTCGCGTTAACCCAGGAACGCTACACGGCGCTCGTGCAGGACGGTGAAACCTCGTCGGTGGCGTTGGTGAAGACGCTGAATGACGCGGTGTCGAAGAGCCCTGTCCTCGCTCAAGCCGTCAGCCGCTAATGATGCCAGGGCTCCGGTCATCGGCCGGAGCCCTGTTCGCCTTTCTGCTTCCCATCGTGCCCATCCTGTTTCCTTTGGTAGTCATTTTTTTGCTCGCGACTTCTGTCTCGGCGGAAGATCCGCCCACGCCTTATTTGACGCAACTCCTTCAACAGGCCCGCCAGGCGAGATTGGCGGATGCGCGCGAATGGCATCTCCTGTTGCACTATCGTGCCAATTTGTTCGGCGGTTACACGAGTGAGCAGGACGACCCCGGGTTCTTTCTCGCGCCGGAGGGGAAAACCGATCCCCAGGCGGAACTTGATGCGACGCTGAGACAGTTTTTTTCGCCGGAGCTGGTCGGTCGCTCCAAGCAGCCGGCTCAGTGTGCGTTTGTCGCGCGGTATGCCTGGCTGGGGGAGCAACTGCGGTTCGACCCGATTCAGCTCCCACCCATGCCGTGCGAACGGTTCGAACGATGGATCGAGGAGTTTCATGCTCGATCCGTCACGCTCGTGTTCCCGTCGGCCTTCATGAACAATCCGGCTTCCATGTTCGGCCACACCTTCTTGCGCATCGATCAAGAAGGACAAACGGCTCAGACTCGTTTGCTGGCCTATACGATCAACTTTGCGGCCGACGTCCCTCCGGATGAAGGTCTCGCCTATCCGGTGCGCGGCATTTTCGGCGGCTACCGGGGGCAGTTCTCTACCGTCCCCTATTACCTGAAGGTGCAGGAATATCGGGACATCGAAAATCGCGATATCTGGGAGTATCGACTGAATCTTCACGATCGGCAGATCCGCCGGCTCCTCATGCACGCCTGGGAACTTGGGAACGCGTCGTTTGACTATTTTTTCTTCAAGGAAAATTGTTCGTACCACCTGTTGTCGTTGCTGGAGTATGCGGATCCCTCGCTGCACCTCATCGAACGGTTCCGTTTCTGGACTATTCCGGCCGACACGGTTCGAGCGCTTGCCGCCGAGGCGAGCCTCGTACAAGAAATTGCTTTTCGCCCGTCCCGTGTGACGCTCATTCGTCGTAAACGAGAACACTTGACGGACTCGGAGCATAGGCTGGTGAAGCGATTGGTGGGCGATGCGTCGGCCGCTCAATCGGAGGCTGTTCGGAGTCTGCCGCTCTCCCGCCAGGCGTTCGTGCTGGATGTCGCGTCCGACTATGTGCGGTACAAGGCTGAGCGCGACGAGGCGCAGGCGGCGACGGCTCGAGATCACAACCGGCAGATCCTGACCGCACGGAGTCTCTTGCGAATTCCGTCAGAGGATCTCTCGATTGCTCCCTTCGCCATGCAGCCGGAGCTGGGGCACAAGACATCGCGCGCAAGTCTGGGGGCAGGTTGGCGCAATGACGACAGCTACGAAGAGGTTGGTGTGCGGATGGCGTATCACGATCTGCTGGATCCGGAACCCGGCTATACCCCGGATGCGCAGATCGAAGTGGGCTCGATCAGTGTGCGCCATTACAATCGAGCGGACCAGACAAGAATCGAACGGGCCACCCTGCTGAACGTGCTGTCGCTTTCGCCGATCGATAGTCTGTTTCATGCGCCGTCGTGGAAATTAAATATTGGCATGCAGACAATCAGCCATCGCGAATGCCAGTTGTGCAGTAACTGGAATTTCAACGGCGGGATCGGGGCGGCCGCGGAAACACATATGCTCCGCCGCGAAGTATGGTTTGCGTTTGCCGAGGTGGAGGGGAATTACAGTCGAGCCTATGAGGAGAGGCATCGGGTCGGCGGCGGAGCGTCTGTCGGCTTTTATGCCGATCTGGCCGAGCGGTGGCGGCTGCTGGCTTCGACCAGCTACTTGCGGTATGCGTTGGGTGAAAGGACCGACGATGTGCGCTGGTCGGTGGGCCAGCGGTATACGCTCGCGCAGAATTGGGCGCTTCGCCTGGAGTACAGTCACCGCGATCACGACAATGATGTACTGTTCACCGTGCAGGCATTTTTTTAGCTTGCCTGCACGGCGGACTGGAAATTTCGGAGATTACGGAATGGGCGGGGACTGGGTCAGGCTGGAGAGAGGAGGCGCTGCGGATGTGGCCACGCCTTCGATTGGCTTAAGCGTGACGGCCACCGCGTCGGGTTCGATCGTATACCCGCCACCGCTCAAGACATCAACCAGAATTCCGACCAATCCCCCTAGAATCACATTTCCCGCTACCCACCAGGAAAGGTGGCTTTCGACTCTCGACTGATTCTCCTCGAATCCTTCTTTGGTCAGCACCACCGCATGGTCCTTTTTGCGCTCGACCTTGGTGGCTAGGGGCGTGACGCCTCGTTCCGTCCCATCGATGACGACTTTCGCGCCGGCCGGTTCCGAGGAAACGTTGAGTTCTTCGTTGCCACCCAGGTGAACGATCGTGGCGCAGCCGGACACGACGCTGCTCAAAGCAAGGAGGAAAGTGGTCAGGATTGCTCGAATGGTCATTACGCGCATGGTACGTCCTCAGGCTGTGTTGATGGTCGCCAGATCGTGTGTTTTGGCCGGTAAGCTCCTGGTCCAAAGAAAATTCTAGCAGGTGTTCGTCAGAGGTCAACGCAGCCGAATGGCTTGAAGTGTGGGTTTTCGATGGGCGGAAATACTCCGGGCTCGTGGATGATTGGAAAAACGAACGTGCCTCCGTACGGTCGGCTCTTCTACATCGCCTGACACCTCGAACGCACATCGTTGCGCTGAGTTTCGGTCTCAGCCTGTTGAGTCACCCCATCAACGGCCCCTTCTCAGTGGGGCCGTAAGGCCCTAGGGTTTGTACGGCCCTGTTCGACGGCTCTTGCGCGTGAACCGGCTTTGCGATTGACAAGCCCGGAGAGGTTACCTATACTCCCGCCACGTAGAGCCCCAACTTGGTGGGCGCCATCAACTAACCTCGAGAGGGAGGACTTATGAAGAAGGTGACCGTCTTGTTTTCTCTGAGCCTGATCAGCGCAGCGTATCTCAGCCTCACGGGCTGTCAGATCGTGGCGTCTCCGATGGCGGGTGGAATCTACAATGAAACGAAGTACGGCGATGTGGCCACGACCCACAACAGCGCCACGAAGGAAGGTAAGGCCTGCGGTACCTCGATTCTGGGCTGGGTAGCAACGGGTGATGCCAGCGTCTCGGCGGCGAAAGCGGCCGGCGGAATCACCACGGTGGCTTCCGTTGATCACTCGGCGAAGAACATTCTCGGCATCCTTGGCGAATGGTGCACGATCGTTAAGGGCAGCTGATCCGGTTTGTTATCCCTCTGAGAAAGGGTCTTCGGGATACTCTCCCGGAGACCCTTTTTTTCTTTCTTCGTTCAGTGGCCTCCTACATGGTACGGTACGACGTGTATGTGGCTTCCCATCTTCCTGTGTTTTCTCTTAGGTTCCCTCTGGCATCCGCTCGCAGCCGGCAGCGCGGAATTCGGCCAAATCGATCTGGGCGGGTATTTGCTGGGGAGTTGGCCGAGGGACCAGACCCTCTTCAACCAGGGCGATACGGTGCCGGCTTCAGTGCAGCATGGCTTCGGCGCGGGGTTGAAAATCGGCCTCTTTCCCCATGCCACGCGCCGGATGCTCGGAATCGAGATTGATTCCTACGGGCATGGCGGCGCACTTTCCTTCCCGAATACAGCGAACGGACAGAACAACGGGACCGGACGCTCAAGCTTGCTGGTGTTGAATACGATGGTCAACCTGGTGCTCCGGTATCCGGGTGAGGTGGTGACACCGTATATCGGAATCGGTGGCGGCTGGTCGCATGGGACTTTGCTCAATCCCAATATCATCGGACGGGTCGACAAGGATTTCGAGTCCGCGCGCGCATTCGGTCATCAGTATCTGGCGGGGGCTCAGGTCATGGTGAGTCCGAAGGTCTATGTCTTCGGAGAGTATCGTTACTTCTCTGCCAACTACCATTGGGACGGCCTCGCGGTAGATTTTCACGTTCATTATGGAGTGGTCGGGGTTGGGCTGCGGTTCTAAGCTGCCATGAGTCTGCTCGATCAATTCTTTGTCTATCATCCGGAGCCGTGGAAAGAGGGCGATTGGTCCGCCGCCGGCGGCGTGCCGTTGGAGGATGTCTGGTTTCAGGCTGCCGATGGGACGAAACTGTTCGGTTGGTATGCGGAGCAGTCTGCTGCTTCTCCGTTCCTGCTGTGGTGTCACGGCAATGCCGGCAATATGGTCCATCGGTTGGACAATCTCCGTGCCCTATATCGGTTGGGGCTCTCGGTGTTTCTCTTCGATTATCGAGGATATGGGAGGAGCCAGGGGCGGCCGTCGGAAAACGGGCTGTATCAGGATGCGATCGGGGCCTATGACTATCTCACGCGCGTTCGTCGAATCAGGCCGGAACGTCTGGTGATTGTCGGTCGCTCGCTGGGAGGCGCGGTGGCCGGGGAACTGGCGACGCAGCGGCCTGCCATGGGGCTGTTGCTGGAGTCCTGCTTCCCTTCGATCGAGGCCGTGGCCCGCCATCATTATATGGGTTTGCCGCTGCACTGGCTGCTGGGAGCCTCGTTTCGATTAGAGGATCGGCTCCCACATCTGTCATTGCCCAAGCTGTTCGTGCACGGAGATCGTGACGACATTATCCCGATCGAATTGGGCCAACGGGCCTTTGCCGCCGCGAAAGCGCCGAAGGAGTTCTACATCGTGCGCGGGGCCGATCACAACGATGTGCCGTCGGTCGGCGGGCGGGCCTATTTTGCCAAACTGTCCGCCTTCATTGCCGCTGCGCTCGGTCGCTGAGGTGGTGAGAGGCGCTCCGCACCTTCTGCGTTTTTTCTGGTCAGCATGGACTCGCTTGGTAAGATGCGATGGAGCGATCGCGTGTTCGGCCGTGAGGTCGGCATGAGGCCTCGTCATCATCTGGCAGCTGTCCGTATATTCTGCTAGAGTGCGTCCGCTTGCCGCACTGGATAGGTGCGGCGGTTCAGTCGAATCGGGCATGATGGGCTCTCGGTGAGGAGGCATGGTGCATCGGATAGGGGTGAACGCAAGAAGGTTCGTGAGGGTGGTGTGTGCAGGCGCGGTCTTGACGGTGGTGGGATGTGCCGGCGGGCCGTCTCAAACCGCGTTGAATACAAGTGCCGGGGTGGACCCCGTTGCACGGGCGGAGTCTCGAGGCCAGGGGGTGAAGACAGTTCAGGTCGCTGTGGCCCCAGCCGTCTCGTCCAATGTGATTTTGGTAGCGAATAAGAACGCTCCGCCTGCGGCTACGGAACCGACTGTCGAACCGGCCGAAGATCCGTTTTACGATCCGTTTGCCAAAAGCGACGAGCCTGCGGGGGGGGAAGAATATGACCCGTGGGAGCCGCTCAATACGAAAGTGTTCGAATTCAACAGGCAAGTGGACCGCTGGGTCCTCAAGCCGGCTGCGCAGGGGTATAACGCGGTGGTGCCGAACCCGGTGCAGATCGGGATCAGTAACCTGTTCTATAACATCCGCTTTCCGTCCCGGCTGATCAACAATCTCGCCCAGGGCAAATTATCCGGTGCCGGCACCGAGGTCGGCCGGTTCCTGCTGAACAGCACCTTCGGATTAGGTGGGCTGGTCGATGTCGCGAAGTATATGGACATCACGACGCCTGAAGAAGATACCGGGCAGACATTGGGGTATTACGGCATGAAGCCCGGGCCCTACGTGGTGCTGCCGTTTCTGCCTCCGTTTACCCTGCGGGATCTCATCGGGTATGTCGGAGATATCGCCCTGAACCCGATCAACTGGATGGTGTTCCCTATTATCGAGGTGAACGGTATTCCTTCCTTGGTCGCCCATCACAATCGGACGACCTCGTCCATCGCACAGATCGGCGGCCGGGTCGAAGAAATTCTGAACGATCGCTCGTTGAATCTGGAGAAGTTTCAGGGGGTAGAGGAAGCGACCCTTGATCTGTATACGGCAGTGAAGAACGCCTACATTCAGAAACGGCGAAACGCGATCAGGGAATAACGGTTATTCAATCACCCTGAGGTCGCGACCCACCTTCGCGAAGGCGGCGACAGCCCGCTCAAGTTGCGGGCGGGTGTGGGCTGCAGACAGCTGCAGGCGAATGCGAGCCTGTCCTTTCGGTACGACCGGATAGCTGAATCCCACCACGTAGATCCCTTCCTGTAGCAGGCGGTCGGCCATCTGTGTCGCTATCGTTGCTTCCCCCAGCATGACCGGAATAATGGGATGGGTGCCGGGCATGAGGGTGAAGCCGAGAGCGGTCAGCTGCCCCCGGAGCCAGCGGGCCTGCTCCATCAAGGTATGGCGCAGGTCGTCGCCTCGTTCCACCAACTCAATGGCCTTCAGTGCCGCTGCGGCGATGACTGGGGGCAAGCTATTCGAAAAGAGATAGGGCCGTGAGCGTTGTCGTAACAGCTCGATCAGTTCTTGCCTGCCGGTGGTAAATCCTCCGGTTGCCCCGCCCAGCGCCTTGCCAAGGGTGCTCGTGACGAGGTCGATCCGCCCGGCGACTCCGAAATGATCCGGAGTGCCGCGCCCGCCTTTCCCCAACACTCCGGTGGCATGACTGTCGTCGACGACCACGGCGGCATCGTATCGATCGGCCAGCTCCACAATGCGGTCCAGCTTCGCCAGATCGCCGTCCATTGAAAACACCCCGTCGGTCACGATCATGCGCACGCGGCTCGATGCCGATTCCCCCAGTCGTGTTTCCAACTCGGCCATGTCGGCATGGGCATAGCGCAGACGGGCGGCTTTGCAGAGCCGAATGCCGTCGATCAGGCTCGCGTGGTTCAAGGCATCGCTGATGATGGTATCCCGCTCGTCCAGCAGGGTTTCGAACAGTCCGCCGTTGGCGTCGAAGCAGGAGCTATAGAGGATGGTGTCTTCAGTGCCGAAGAAGGTGCTGATCGCCGCTTCGAGGGTTTTGTGCAGTCGTTGCGTTCCGCAGATGAATCGCACGGACGCCATGCCATACCCGAATTCTCTGAGTCCGTCGGCGGCCGCTTGCCTCACATCCGGATGATTCGCCAACCCGAGGTAATTGTTCGCGCAGAGATTGACGACGTCCCCCTGTGCCACCTGAATCTCGGTGCTCTGCGGGCTCAGGATCTGCCGTTCGGTCTTGTAGAGACCGGCGGCACGGATCTCTGCCAGTTGTTGTTCGGCGGCTTTTTTGAGCGAGGTGTAGGCCATCTTCCTCGTGAGAGGTGAAACGTCAGGTGTGAACAGGAAGCCGCAGCCTCCTCACTCATGAGTGACCTATGGAAACAGGACTACTTTGCCGCATTGGCCGGATTTGATCAATTCAAATCCTTGGGCAAAGTCTTTGAGGGGGAAGGTATGGGTGAGGACGGGGCGGATATTGAGGCCGGCTTTGAAGAGGCCGGCCAGGCGATACCAGGTGCTGAACAGGCGACGACCGGTAATCCCATGGACACGGATGCCTTTGAAGATGACCTCGTTGGCGAGGTCGCAGGTGACGGGGCCGGTGGGAATGCCGAACAGTGTGACGCGGCCGCCGTTTTTCACCGAGCGGAAGGCGTGGTGCAAGGCCGTGGGATGTCCGGACATTTCCAACGACGCATCGACGCCTTCTCCCCTCGTGATGTCGAGAATCGCTGCGGCAATGGCCTCCGGGCCGTCGGTCTTGGCGTTGAATACGTGATCGACGCCCACTTGTTTGGCCAGGCTCAGGCGGTAATCACTGACGTCGGTGGCGATAATGGTAGCGGCTCCTGCGGTGCGGGCGACGGCCGCCGCGAACAGGCCGGTCGGGCCGCAGCCGGTGATCAGAACGGTGTGGCCGGTCAAGTCTTCCACGAGGGCCGCATCGACGGCATTGCCCAAAGGTTCTTGTAGGCAAGCCAGCTCCGGCGGAATGTCCGGAGACGTCTTCCAAAGCACGGTTTCAGGGAGCACGACGTAGTCGGCAAACGAGCCATCCAGATCGACGCCGAGAATCCGGTAGTTCTTGCACACGTGGGCCTGGCCCGTGCGGCATTGAAAGCAGGCGCCGCAGGTCAGGTGCGATTCGGCTGCGACATAGTCGCCGACGCGCACGAGCGTGACATCCGCCCCGACGGCCACTACCTCGCCGCACATTTCATGTCCGATTGTCCTGGGAGGATGAATGCGGCTGTGAGCCCAGGCATCCCAGTTATAGATGTGGGCATCGGTTCCACACAGCGACGTGGCTTTGACCCGGATGACGGCCTCAGATGGGCCGGGTGTGGGATCTGGGCGATTAGTATAGGTCAGCCCCGGTTGAGCGTCGGTCTTCACGAGTGCGCGCATGGGCTCATTATAACAAGACGGTGGGAAATGCCTAGCCGAAGCGAGAACTTGCCCGGCCAGGTTAGTTTAGGCGGTTTCCTGCCTGAATGTGAGCATGCCGTTCGTCCGAATGGCGGGGGCAAAATACGGGTTGAACTGGGTAGGGCTCCTGGGTAGGATGCGATGATGCGATACACGTTCGGCAGGGTTCCGGGCCCGGCTCTCGGCGGATTTTGGCTCGTACTAGGCCTTCTGATCATGGCTGCCCAGGCCGCAGCCGGTGCCTCTCCTGCCTCGACGCCGACGCCCGCGAAGCGGTGGGCGCAATTCGAACTGGTCAGCACGGAGCCGGATGGATCCGTCCAGGTCGGCAAGGACGTCGTGCTCGGCATCACCCTTGGCGGGGTGCCCGCAGGAACCGAGTCCGTCATGGCGATCATCGAGTCTCCCGGCTTTCAGAGTCAGACGGTATCGTTGAGCGAAGACGCCGCTCCCGCGGTCTTTCAGGGCACAGCGATTCTGGAGCCCAATTCCATATTGAAGAGCCGGACCACCGTGCATCCGAAGGCCGTGCGGATTCGGGTGTCGTTCGCTCGCGCAAAAATCACGGGGCTCGAAGAGTTTCTCAAGCGTGATGTCTATGTCACGCTCGGCGACCGGCCGGTCGAAGAAGCCGAAGCCGAGGTGGTTCCCGGGCCGCCTGCCGAGAGCCCTGAAGCCGATGCCGAGGCCGTACAAAAGGCGACGGAACAGGTGATGGCGGTGAACGCGACCATCGCCGAGGAAGATCTCTTGCCCCTACCGCCTCCAGGAGAATCCAAAGCCTATTGGAAACAAGTGAGCGATTTAATCAGCCGGAACTGGAGCCGGCAGATACGCTCGATACGCCGGGCTCCCAGCAGCGAGACGGTGCGTGTGCATTTCAAGATGTATGCAAGCGGTGTGGCGCAGTTGATTCAGTTGGAGAAAGGCTCGGGAGCGCGGGATGTCAACGACGCCGGGTTGCAAACGATCATCCACGCCCATCCGTTCCCTCCGATACCGCCGGATATCAACAGCGATGTCGTCGATGTGCATGTGCGCATGCGAACGGGGGCGAAAGTCGCGACCCGCGACGTGCAGATGACGGTCGAGAAAAAACCGTCCAAGCCTGTCGTGCCCCCATCACCGAAGGAAGGCACCGCCGCAAGCGGTCCTGCAAAGGAGTAGTTATGACGAATCGGATCGGTCGTGCGATGGCCATGTGGAGTATTGGTGCAACGGTACTGTTCGGCGCGACGCTCGGGCATGCCGAGACGGCGCGATACGATGTGGATCTGGATCATTCGATCGTGGAGTTCAAGGTCGCCCATATGGTGATTTCAAAAACCACCGGGCATTTCAAAGACTACACGGGATTTATCGAAATGGACCCCGATGCCGGGACGGTCAAGGCGCTCGAAGCGACGATCAAGTCGGCCTCGGTGACGACCAACCATGAAAAGCGCGACGCGCATCTGCGCAATCCCGATTTCTTCGATGTCGAGAAGTATCCGACGATCACGTACAAAATGAAGAGCCACAAAAAGACGGGCGACGGCTATACCGCCGTCGGTGATCTGACTCTGCATGGCGTGACCAAAGAGGTCACGCTCACAGGCAATTTCAACGGGGTGACCAAGGATCCGTGGGGGAATACCCGGGCCGGATTTACGGCCGAAGGCAAAGTGAACCGGAAAGACTTCGGCATGGTGTGGAACAAAGCCCTCGATAGCGGAGGGCTGGTAGTTGGAGACGAGGTCTTTATCAAGCTGGACATCGAGTGTATTAAGGCCAAGTCGTAAGTCGAACACCCCCTCTCTCAGAGGCCGCACGCCTGCCCGGTCACCATGCCGGGCAGGCCGATCCAGCCGCGGCGCATGCAGCGAGGTCTCTCTGAATCAGCGCTGCGGGCCGCCCTTCCGTGATACCGGTTGTTACCGACACAGCAGCTGGTTGAGGCGCAGGGAGGATGTCCACGGGCATCTGGTTCTCTTGTTGGGCTGGTCCTGTGCCTGCCTCAGTGGCGGCTCGGGGCTGTATGCCGATGGGTGGTGTGGGTGATGGATCAGCAAGGGTACTAAGGGTAATTCGGAGGCCGAGAGTAGGAGCATCGTCATGTGTCGCAAGCGGGCTGGAAAAATCGGACCTGGCATCGGTAGGATACGCGGGATGTGGGTGGGCAGGCTGGTGACATTGCTGGCGATGCTCTGGAGCCTGGCCGCCGCGGAGGTCGGGGCGCTGGAGTTTACGGCCGATCAGATCACCAAGATCAATGGTCGAACCCAGAAGTCCAACATCTTCTATCGTGACAACATGTGGCGGATCGAACATCACACGATGGGGCCCGTCAACATCAGCATCGTGCGCAAAGATAAGAAGGTGGTCTGGCTCCTGTTGTCGCGTATGAAGCACTTCAAGACCGTGCCGTATCAGGCGGAGCAGGATCTGAAAGTGTCGGAGCGGCTGGAGGGGGAGGTGTCGCGCGAAGAGATCGGGACGGAAACGCGCGAGGGGCATCCGACCACGCTCTATGAAGTGACGGTGAAGGAAGGCGAGCGGACGGAGGTCTACTATCAATGGCTCGCGACCGATATCCACTTTCCGATGAAACTGGCCAAGAAAGACGGGAGCTGGATTGTCGAGTACCAGCACGTCAAATTCAGGCCTCTGATCGATTATCTGTTTCAGTTGCCGCTCAATTTCGAGCCATTGGAAGAGTTCGATCACCAGCCGGCTGCCGCAGACTCCAGTCAGCAGCCGATGTAAGCGATGATCGGTAAATAAAGGAGCAGCATTGTGCGTAAGGCTGGAATGACTGTATGGGCTCTGGGTGTCGCGGTATTAGGAATGACTGGTTCCCTTTATGCGCTGGATGTTGCCGATGTCGTTCGTGAATGGACGCCGGAAGGCAAGAAGCTGGCGATGGAGCGCGCCAAGTTGCCGGCGCATGACGAGATGATCCGTATCCCGGCGGGCGAGTTCCTCATGGGGAGCGATAGAAAAGTCGACAAGAATTCTTACCTGGCCGAATTTCCTCAGCGGAAGATCTATCTCGATGCCTATGAGATCGACAAGTATGAAGTCACCACGGTGCAGTTCTTGAAGTTTGTCCTGGCGTCGAACCGCGACCCCCTCATCGATTGGCAGTACGACGGCGGGAATTTTCAGGAGACGATGGTCAGTCACCCGGTCATGCACGTGTCCTGGTTCGACGCAGAGGCGTACTGCAAGTGGGCGGGGAAACGGTTGCCGACCGAGGCGGAATGGGAAAAGGCCGCGCGCGGTGAAGATGGGCGCATTTATCCCTGGGGCAATCAGATGGCCGGACTCTCTAGGGCGAATTTTGGCCGTACGGGCCTGTCAGGACCGGTGCGAGACCGCCCCGAGCGGCTGTTGCTCTATCCGCCGATCATTTCTGTCGACAAGTACGACAATGCCGCCAGCCCCTATGGCGTGTTTCAGATGGCGGGAAATGTGGCCGAGTGGGTCGCAGACTGGTACGACCCGAAATACTACACCACCGGACCGGATAAGAATCCAAAAGGTCCGGAGACCGGCAGCCAACGGAGCTTTCGCGGTGGTGGCTGGATCGATAGCACCCCCAGTGTGCGTGTCGCGCAGCGCAATGGCACGGATCCCAATACCAAAATGAATTGGATGGGGTTCCGCTGTGCAAGGGACGTGAACGAAGCGACCTCAGGGCAGCCGACCGAAGCGAAGTAGTCGGAGGTGCCTCACCTGGCAATTCCCACACAGCGAAGGACCAATCAGCTCGTCTCAGGCCTGATGAGCCTTGTTCTGCTGCTGGCAGCCTGTCAGATTGAGGATCTCAACATCGAGATTGTGAATGAGGACGGATCAGTTCTATTCATCGTTCACGAAAACGATGCACCGGATCCCGCACCTCTAAGCCGGTTCGGAGTCGTCTCTCACTACTCCGGCGCGAGATGGGAGGTTTCGACCTACGAAGAGTCATCGCTGTACAGGATGCAAGACGGCAAGAAGCTGCTCAAACCGCTGGATGAGTTGCCCGAGATCAAGGCTCTCGCAGCGGGAGCGATTCGGTTCGGCGAGGTGCCGCGCGGGTTTTTCATCCAGGGCTCCTCAGGCAATCACCTCGTCGCGTTGGAGGAAGGCAGAGTCTACGAAGCCTATGCCAACCGAGGCGCACACCGAGGGCACATATCATTCACGATTGAGCATGGAGTAGCCGTCAAGCTTCCTCCCGTCACGAGCCCGCTTTCCTCGCCATAAGCGAGTGGGCCGTCTCGCTGCATTCTTTCACCAGAATCCCCATCTTTCCGTGTGAGGGCTCGAAGTCTACGGTTAGGCCGTGGCTGCGTATGCGTTCGCTGGCTGTGGGGCCGATTGATGCGATGACCGGTTGCCGGCAGATTGTTTTGAACTGCGTGGTCGTTCCTTCCTGCTCGACGACCAGCATCACGTGATCGATCTGTGCGGCGTTGGTCACCAGCATCACCTGCACCTGCCCGGCCAGAATCTGCTTGATGACCTGTTTGAGTGGAGCCGTGTCTTCCGGGAGCGCCCAGCGGTAGACGGGGACTGAAACCACATTGGCCCCGCGCTGCTTCAACGCTTCCACCAAGTCGCGGTTCGGTACCCCGTATTCTTGCACCGCCACGCGTAACCCTTTGACCGGCCGGTGGGCGTCCAATGTGGAGACGACATCCATCCAGGTGTCGGGCTCCGGGACCGTCAACGTCGGTTGGAATCCCAGAGCTTTGAGTGCGGCCACCGGTTTGGGGCCGCGCGCAATGAGCACCGTCTCTTTTAAAGCATTCTTGATCGTGTCTTTGGCGTGACGGCTGTGCAGGATTTCGAAGAGGGTGGTCGTGCCGGCCCCGGTCAGCAGGACCAGCACGTCGAGGCCTTCAGTCAGCAGCAGCTCGCCGAATTGCAGCGCGGCAGAGTTGTCTTCCAACGGAATTTCCCGCAAGGCCGGCGCCACCAGCGGCTTGCCGCCGTGGCGCTCGATCAGCCGCGTCATTTCCGCCGCCATGCGCGATTCAAATGCGGCGACGGTCAACCCGTTAAACCCTGCACCGGCCATCGTACTCCGTGATTCAACCACCGGTTACCATGCCGACTGAGTTACCTGGCGTCCATCGCACATCGAAACCCGGTTGATTCGTTTCGAATGGTCGGATCGCTGTCCACACGGGTAAAGATACGAACCGTGGGAGTCTCATTCTGCCACCCGGCGCCTCGAATGACCCGCTTCTCGCCGCTGGCCGGTCCCGGGGGATTCTTGTCGGGGCTCTTTTCGTAGTACTTCGCATCGTACCAGTCGTTGACCCATTCCCAGACATTGCCGGCCATGTCATAGACACCGTAAGGACTCTTTCCGCTCTCGTAGCTGCCCACCGGCATAAGCGTTTTTTCGCCGATCCACTTCTGGTTGAAGTTGAGGTGTTTGTCGGTCGGTTCCACATTGCCCCAGGGGAAGCGCCAGTCGTTGTTGCCCTTGGCGGCCTTCTCCCATTCGGCCTCCCGCGGCAATCGCCTGCCGGCCCACTTGCAGTAGGCATCGGCATCGGCCCAATCGACGTTGATCACCGGACGGTCGGCCAGGGATGCGGGAATGCCGATCCCTTCCCAGAGGTTACGGGTCGGGTTCTTGGGATTCTGCGGAACACGGTGGTTCGTGGCCTTCACGAATTCCAGGTAGCGTCCGTTCGTCACTTCATATTTGTCGATATAGAAATCGGTGATCTCGATGACGTGGCGGGGGTATTCATCGCGTCCGCCGTCGCGGTCTCCGGTCGGCACGCCCATCGGGTACGAGCCTGCCGGAATCAGGACCAACGGCGCGCCATCCTTTCCTGTGATCTCTTTGGGGAGCGCCGCCTGTTGCGCTGCGAATGCGTGCGAACTCACATTCAGTCCGATGAGCGCCACCACTATTGCGAGGACGGATCGTGCCACCATAGCTCAACACTCCTTTGGTTCGAAAAAGACGATGGCAGATCGTACCACAGCGGCGAAGAATTCAGACACGGCTTGGGCAGAGAATGTGCGCACTCGGGGTGGGCCGATGCAGGAGAATGAGGATTGACGAGGTGACAGGCCCCCACCTACTATACGGCCAAGGAGATTCCGACGTGCCGACCCATCGAGGCTTGCGACATCTGGCCCTTCGTGTGACCGATCTTGCCCGGTCGCGCGCCTTCTATGAGCGGTTCCTGGCCATGAAAGTGGTGTGGGAACCCGATCCGGACAATGTGTATTTCAGTTCGGGGTCCGACAACCTGGCCCTGCATCAGATCGCGCCTGCCGAGCTGGCTCAGTACCAGCCGTTGCGTGGACAGTTGCTCGATCATGTCGGTGTGATCATGGACAGCCCGGCGCATGTAGATGACCTGTTCCGGGACGTCCAACAGGATGGGGCACGCTACGGGGCCACCGTCGCCAAGCCACCCAAGCAACATCGCGACGGCAGCTACTCCTTCTACTTTACTGATCCGGACGGGAATGTCATTCAGGCGTTATACGAACCGACGATCAGCAGGATGGAATTCTTGCCTCCCGCCTGACCACCATGGGTATTTGGGATACATTGCCGCGCGATCAGTATGTCGGGTTGGCCCCCTGGGTGTGGGTGCAGCTTGAGAGTAATCAGCCGCCGGGGCCATTCCCCTTCATCGGCGGTGTGGCCCCGGAGGTGGTGGCGAGTTTGCACGAAGCCCACAGCCTCTTTCTTGCCTGTGTGGAAACCGCCATCAGCGATGTGTTCTCCCGTCGCGCGACACTCGGCGACCCACAGACCAGGGTACGGCTGGAAGACGCCTATGCCGAGCTGGTCAATTCCCGACAACAGCTGAGTCAGCACATTACGGCCCGGCGTCAGCCGGATGGGCAGTTTCACTGGTCGCATCCCTTCGATGCGACGAAATCCGCGACCGTGGTCAACAGCGGCCTGCGAATCTTCAATGCCGTGAAACGTCAGGCGATTCCTGTGCCGTTTGAGCGTCCTATGGGACCGGTGGTCGGAAAACTGCTGGGGATGTTGGATGGCACGCAGCAGGCCGGGGCGATTCAGACGATCGTGGCGACGGCCGGACGGGACGGTGAACGGCTGTTGACCAAGTTGGTGGAGCTGTTGGTTCAATACGAATGCCTCACGCCGACGAAGCACGCCTCGATTCGAGACCAGTGGTTGGCCAATACCCAAGATCGGGACATGATTCATCTGGGCCATGCCGCGTTGATGTATCGACAGCAGGACCGGTTCCTGTTGTTTGACCCCTGGCTGTTGCCCTGGTTCGCGGAGTCGAATGTGCCGAGCCTCTGGGGCTCGATGTTGCCGAAACCGGCCGCGATCTTTTTGACCCATGACCACGATGACCACGTGGATCCCCGGACCCTGCTGCATGTGCCGAAAGACGTGCCGATCGTGATTCCCAGCCGGCGCAATAGGAAGAAGTTTTTCTACGACTACCTGCCGCTGCTTCGGGAGCTGGGATTTACTCACATCGTCGAACTGGCGCACGGGGAGACTTGGAACTTCGACGGCGGCGCCGTGGTCTCCGTCCCGTTTTACGGCGAAGATCCCTGCGATTTGGAGATGCCGAGAAACTGTTACCTTGTGACCGATCGCGGGCAAAACGTGCTGGTGCATGCGGACAGCGGTCCGACCAACAGCGGCCGGTCGGCCATCAAGGAAGAGGTGATTCAGCAGCTCGTCCAGAAATATGGTCCTATCTCGTTGGTTCTGGCTTCTCAACAACAGCTGCAGGAAATCCGTAGTTATGCCGCCCATGCGCCCCTCTCCCACCCTGGTCTTTGGCTCGAAGTCGGGGAGAACGGGTACCTCACGAACGGGTATCTGGACGAGCTCTGTGCCGTCGCCCAAGCGAAGCTGTTTGTGTCCTATGCCACCGGCGGTGCCGACTGGTATCCCGATCACTTGTCGTTTATGTTCAGCCAGCGCAATCCGGCACGCACGGCACTTCTCACGGCGAACTGGGAGCAGCCGGAAAAATTGAAAGATCTTCTCGGAGTGCGAGGGTGCGGGTATCATCGCGCTCATGCGTTGGATTTGTTCCGGAGCAGCGGTGACGGGACGGTGCAGGTGTCATCCGCGGCCGAGGCCCTGGCGCCCTTGTCGCTCTATCGACTGGATCACGGGGATCCGGCGTTCATGAAGCGTGGCGGACGATAATCGGTGAGCAGGCTGTTCAGAAAGGTCGTCCAGCAAGGCCACAGCAAGCGAAGAGGCGAATCGTGCTCATTCTTACCCGCCCACCCCGAGCCTGCCGAGACAGGCTCTATGCACGTGGCCGTATGGTGAGCTTCTGAGGTTCACGACGCGCTGAATACAGCGCGTCACGTTTGTGAACGCCGTCGAGACGGTGAGGCGGCAGTGTCTTGCGAGAACGATGCCGGCGAGCTTTTTCAACAGCCTGTTAGGAAAGGAAGGGAGCGATATGGGGTCTGGGAAAGGATTAGTGCTCGTCACCGGCGCCGCCGGATTTATCGGGTCTCATGTGAGCCGGCGATTGCTCGATCGCGGTGACACTGTGCTCGGTCTGGACAATCTGAATGATTACTACGACGTGCGCCTCAAAGAAGCGCGGCTCGCGCGCCTGAGTTCTCATCCCCAATTTCAATTCGTCAAACTGGATCTGTCCGATCGTGCGGGTATGGCGGCGCTCTTCGAACAGCATCCCATTCGGCGCGTGGTGCATCTGGCGGCGCAAGCCGGTGTCCGCTATTCACTGGTCAATCCGCATGCCTACACTGCGAGTAACATCGACGGGTTCTTGAACATTCTCGAAGGCTGTCGGCATCACAAGGCCGAGCACTTGGTCTATGCCTCCACGAGTTCGGTGTACGGCGGCCACACGAAGATGCCGTTCTCAGTGCACGACAATGTCGATCATCCCGTGTCGCTCTACGCCGCGACCAAGAAGGCGAACGAGCTCATGGCGCATTGTTATGCGCACCTGTATCGCTTCCCGATTACGGGATTACGGTTCTTTACTGTCTACGGGCCCTGGGGCCGTCCGGATATGGCATTGTTTCTCTTTACGAAGGCGATTCTGGAAGGAAAGCCCATCGACGTGTTCAACCACGGGAAGATGCAGCGTGACTTTACCTATGTCGACGATATCGCCGAAGGAGTGTTGCGTACGCTCGATCGGCCCGCTCAAGCCGACCCGGCCTGGGCGAGTGACAACCCCGACCCCGGCAGCAGCTCCGCACCCTATCGGCTGTACAACATCGGCAATCACCAGCCGGTCGAGCTGTTGCGATTTATCGAGGTGCTGGAACAGACGCTGGGCATGAAGGCCCAAAAGAACTTCCTCCCTCTCCAGGCCGGCGATGTGCCTGCGACCTATGCCGATGTCGCGGATCTCATGCGTGATACGGGCTTCAAGCCCGCGACCTCTATCGAGACCGGCATCGCCCGCTTTGTGGAATGGTATCGGGCGTATTACAAGGTGTGATGGCATGTGGAGCGCGTGTTCCTGCAGCGTCTCTCCCGGGGGGTGGCTGAGAAGCTCGTCAAGCCACTCGGTCACCTCCGCACCCACCTGGTCGCGTAGTGCGATAAAAATCAGCAGAGTTGCTCGAACCCGTGCAAGCGTTCGGTGATGTCCCCGCAGAGGGGATGTGCGACGACGGGTGCAATGGCCCTGAATTGCTTGATCGTGTGAACGTGATGTTCCAGGGTTCCCCGCCAGTGCCGGATCGTCCTTTGTCCTTGCAGTTCTGCGACGCGGTTCCATTCTGCTGTCGGTAAGCGCAGTCAAACCGTCCCGGCAAATTAAGATGAGTCGCGTGGCGCGGCGTCTCGAGTCGTTGCGAGCCGACTTGTCTGGGATGCTGAGTCGGTACTTGTTGCAGCTGGGAGTATGGAGTAAATTAGGGAAGGTCTGATTTATTCCTCGCGCGTGATGTGCTACGGGTAGCGCAACACCGATCAGGAGGCGCCCCCATGTCGCAACAGACTTTTGCAGAAGCGAGCTTTGAACAGTATCGGAAACCGACCCGCCGCGAGCGGTTTCTGGCGGCGATGGAGCAGGTGATTCCGTGGAGCGAACTGGCGGCGGTTATCGAGCCGTACTATCCCAAGGCGGAGGGGGCCGGGCGTCCGCCGGTCGGAGGTGAGCGAATGCTCCGTATCCATTTCCTGCAACATTGGTTCAATCTGTCTGACCCGGCGGTGGAGGAGGCCCTGTATGACTCCCGCGCCATGCGGCAGTTCGTGGGCATTGATCTGGGGCGCGAGCCTGTACCGGATGAGACGACCATCTGCAAATTTCGGCATCTCCTGGAAGTCCATCGGTTGGGCGAGCAACTCTTTGCCTTGATCCGGACGTATCTGGCCGAGCAGGGGCTGCAGATCAGCCGGGGGACCATCGTGGATGCCACGATCATCAGCGCCCCCAGTTCGACAAAGAATCGCCAGAAGGAGCGGGATCCCGAGATGCATCAGACCCAGAAGGGCAACCAGTGGTATTTCGGGATGAAGGCCCATATTGGAGTAGACAGCCGGACGAAGCTGATTCATTCCGTGGCCGCCACCGCCGCCAATGTGCATGACAGTCAGGTGTTGCCGGACCTACTGCATGGACAGGAGACGCGGGTGTGGGGCGATGCCGCTTATAGTGGCCAACGCGACGTGATTCAGCAGCACGTGCCTGGGGCCAAGAGCTTCGTGCAGACGAAAGCGCATCGCCATCGGCCGCTGAGTGAAACCGAGCGCGCCCGGAACCGCACCAAGTCGAAGGTGCGGGCCAAAGTCGAACACGTGTTCTTAGTGATGAAACAGATCTTTGGCTGGGGCAAAGTCCGCTACCGGGGGCTGGCGAAGAATACGAATTGGCTCTTCGTCACGTGCGGCTTAACGAATCTGTATCTGGCGCGACGACGCCTCTTGGCGGGAACGTAGGCGACGTGTGTCCGCAGGGCGGCCGTGGGCCATTGGACAGGGGGTGAGCCCACAAAAAGGCTCACGGACCAGCAGATTCTCACCGGATAGCCCAGAGTGTTCACACCAGTAACTGGTTTCTCAGTGGAAACGTGAATTAATCAGACCTTCCTTAGAAATAGAGTTTCCCCCTTTATGCAAAGGGCTTTAGTGGACGTGAAAAGAAATCGAATGATTTGGTCGTTGCTCGCAGCAGGATGGCTGATGCTGGCGGGGCAGGACCTTGCGCTGGCAGAAGCGCCTTCGACCGAGACAGCGACGTGGAGTGAGTTGCGTAGCCAATCATCGAACGCCTTGTCCCAGGCTCCGGCAACGAGTGAGAGGCAAGTCGACATCTTTCGGCAGGCGCCCATGTTGAGTGGTCGCGTGCAGGTCAGTGAGCAGACTCTGATCCCTTATGTGGGGGCCGGATTCGGCGGTGGATACGTGACGGAACGGGATCGGGCCCTCGGTCCCATGCCGGGACTCCCGCAGCAAAACCTCTTGGGTGACTCGTTAGGTTTGGGCAAGGGCATGATGCCGAACGAATTTCAGATGGGCATTCGCATTCCGTTTTAAGTCCTGCCGGTTGCGCCGCTGCACCACAGCATGAATCATCCCTTCTGGTCCAGTGGCTAAAAGAGTCGCCGGGCGAGGCCTGCCGGGTCGACTCCATCCAGCGTTGAAAGGACCAGGTGCGCCTCCGCTAGTTGGGATGCCGGGTAGGTCGTCGCAATGGCGAGGACGCGCATGCCCGCCTTCAGGCCTGCCAGAACTCCCGCCCGAGAATCTTCGATCACCAGGCACTCGTTTGCCCTGAGCAACGGTGGACGAGGCCTACGGGCGTTCAGCAGTCTGAGGGTGAACTCATAGATCGCAGGGTCCGGTTTCCCTACGGCGCAGTCATCTGCGGACACGATCAACTCAAATGCCTGTTCGATGGGGGTGCCGGTGAGTGCGGCGAGGATCTGTTCGCGTCTGCCTCCGGACGCCACTGCCAGCCGGTACGCTCCCGACGCGCGCTGCACGAACTCGGTGACCCAGGGAAACAATGCGGGTTTGTGCAGAGCCGTATGTGCGCGAAACAAGCCTGCCTTTCGTTCGATAATCCCGGCGTGAATCGCCGGGTCGCAGCTCCCGTCGCGTCGTTCCAATAATGCGGTCGCGCAGGTTCGTTCATCCATACCCAGGTAGGTGCCGTAGTACTCCTCATCACTCAGGCTGAGTCCCGCTTCGGCCAACGCCTGCTGAAAGCAAAGCAGGTGCGGCGTTTCGTCGTCGGCGATGACGCCGTTGAAGTCGAACATGATGGCGCGCAGAGCGGCCTCCCCGGCTCACATTGTCCTACGTGGTGCGCTCTACTCTAACCGAGCGCGGGTGGTCGGACAAGCGGAACTCCTTGTCCCGCTGAGGTCCCTACGGTATGCTGCGTCACGGCAACGTATCCGGACCGTTCGCCACCACAAATCGACTCCCATGACACGATGAGCGACTACGCAGTTCTCGGCGATCTCTTGGTGATCTATGCAGTGTCCACTGCGGTGGTCTTTGTATTTCATCAGTTTCGTCTTCCATCGATTGCCGGGTTCCTGGTGGCCGGAGCCCTGATCGGGCCGCACGGGCTCCATCTGATTCCCGATGTGTCGCAGGTGCAGGTCCTGGCTGAGATCGGGATCGTGCTGCTGCTCTTTACGATCGGGATGGAATTTTCCTCCGCACACTTTGCGGCTGCCCGGCGCATTCTCATGGTTGCCGCGCCGGTTCAAACCGGGGGCGTCCTTGTCCTGGCGTTGCTCGGGGCTTTGGCGGTGGGCCTCTCGTATCAACAAGGGATTTTCTGGGGCTTTCTCCTCTCATTAAGCAGCACGGCCATCGTGCTGAAAGCCCTTTCGGAACAGGGTGAGAGTGATTCGTTTCACGGTCGCGCCACCGTTGCGATTCTGATCTTCCAGGACCTTGCCGTCGTTCCGATGATGCTCGTCACGCCGATCCTGGGCACTCCGAGCGGGAGTGCGATGGGGACGGTACTGATGACCTTGGTCAAGGCGGCGATTGTGGTCGGGTTGATCGTTGCGGCAGCCTGGTATCTTGTGCCGCGGCTCCTGCGCCATATCGTGCGGAGTCGAAGCCGTGAGCTGTTTCTGCTCTCGATCATCGTGCTCTGTCTCGGTATTGCCTGGCTGACGTCGCTGGGCGGACTGTCCCTCGCCCTGGGGGCGTTTATTGCCGGGCTGGTTATTTCTGAGTCGGAATATAGCCATCAGGCATTGGCCGAAGTCCTGCCGTTCCGTGACAGTTTCAATAGCCTGTTTTTCGTGTCGATCGGCGTCTTGATGGACATACGGGTGGTGCTGGAGCATCCGTTCATTGTGCTGGGCCTGTTGTTGGCCGTGATTGTCGGGAAACTGGTCACCGGGAGTGGGGCGATGGTGGCGGCCGGGGCTCCGCCTAGGTCGTCGGTGTTGGTCGGGGTGGCGCTCGCGCAGGTCGGCGAATTCAGTTTTATCCTGGCGCAACAGGGGCAGGATGCCGGTTTGTTCACCGGGGATCAGTATCAGTTATTTCTGGCGGTGTCGGTGCTGACCATGGTGGTGACGCCGTTTTTGATGCAATGGTCGCCCGATCTGGGGCGGCGGATCGAAGCGATGCAGCGCGTCCGGGGCTGGATGCCGACCCGCACCGCCGCGCATGTCGAGCAGATGGAAGGTTCCCAGATCCGGATCAAAGACCACGTCATTATTGTGGGCTATGGGCTCAACGGTCGAAACCTCGCCCGCGTGTTAAGCGAGACCGAAATCCCGCATGTGGCCCTCGACCTGGACGGCGAAACGGTGCGCCGCGAGGCGCGTCATGGCGTGCCGATCTACTACGGCGACGGCTCGAATGCCAACGTGCTGCGGCATATGAAGATCGACGACGCCAAAGTGCTGGTCGTGGCCTTGTCCGATCCGTTCACGGCCCGGAGAACGGTGAAGGTGGCCAAAGGATTGAATTCGAAGCTCCACATCGTCGTGCGGACGCGATATTTGAGAGAGTTGGAAGAGTTGCATCAGTTGGGTGCGGACGATGTGGTGCCGGAAGAGTTCGAGACCTCGATTGAAATCTTTGCCCTGGTGCTGCGCACCTATAGTTTGCCGCAGGAATTTGTGGCACGAAAAGCGGAACAAATCAGGCGCGAAGGGTATGCGCTGTTGCGGCGGAGCGAGATGCCGGAGCTGGCTCATCATCTCCGCGGAGGCACGTTGACCGATGTCGAGGTGGAAACCTGCCGGATCGATGACGAGGCTCCGGCGGTGGGAAAGTCGCTGACGGAACTCTCCATTCGCCCACGGACCGGCGCGTCGGTGATTGCCTGGACTCGCAGCCAGGTCACTCAGTCCAATCCATCTGAAACCGTGCGGCTGCAGGCCGGCGATGTCGTCACGCTGCTCGGATCCCGCGACCAGATTCGTCGGGCCATGGCGCTCTTGACTGAGCCCAATCATGGCACGAGTCACCAACTCAAATAGCGCGGTCGGCTAACTTCTCCAGCGAAGCGTCACGCGGTCTTTCAGCGGATGGTCTAAGGGACGTCCGGTCTGGACGGCGGCGAGATGGGCGGCCTTCAGTTTGTAGTACCACTTGGCGGGCGTATCGGCGTCATCGATCAGCATGAGCGCCGGTTTGTATTTCAGTCCCACGGCTTGCCGCTCCATGGCCTGCTTGTCCTGCTTCATGAAGATGTTGGCGAAATAACGGAACAGCGGCTTGGCAAAGGGCAGCCAGGGCAGGATATTCCAGGCGGCGGCAAAATCGATCCGGCATTGTTGCTCGCCCACGGGCGTGACCGTGGCGCGCGAAGAGACGTACATCGAACCGCACTGCACGAACTCGAAGCGTTGGTTGGGGAGCACAAAGTCGATGGTCGTCGTCAAGGGCCCGCCGTAGAGCCGGTTGAGGAGCTTGTAGGGTCCGCTGTTCTTCGACGGCGCATGGGGAACCATGCGAAACCCGTTGGGGATCGGCTCGAAGGTCTTCGCTTTGTCGTGCATGCTGGCTTTGGTCCGCCACCAGGAACTTTGGTGCACAAAGGGACCGTGGGCCGGGTCCATGAGTCCGACGATGCCGTCGTCGATGGTGCAGTCCAGAATCGTCGAAATCTGGATCATGCGATAGGGTTCGGACGGGAGCGGGAGACGCGGGAGTTCCGGAACCGGTTGTTTCGGCTGTTGCGGATCCGGGAGAAACACCCACACGTACCCATCCTGATCCTGGCAGGGGTAGGACGTGATGCCGATCTTTTCGGGTTGGAGCGGGGACCCTTCCACGAGTGCCGGAATATGGCGGCAGCGGCCACCGGTATCGAACTGCCATCCGTGATAGGCGCATTCGACGCGCTCTCCATCAAAGTGTCCGAACGAGAGCGGCATGCCGCGATGGGGGCATATGTCGCGCATCGCCGCCACCTTGCCTTGGCGGTCACGGCAGACGAGGATCGGTTGTCCTAACATCACCTGGGTTTGCATCTGGCCGACAGCCAGAGCCGTGCTCGTGGTCGCCGGATACCAGAAGCCGTAGAGCGGGGCGCTCTTGGTCGGTTTGAGTTCGGTGATGAGGTCTGTGCTCATGAGTGATGCAGTCGCCTGGTTTGTCGCGATGCGTGAGACGGTTCGCCGCCGAATGGACTATAACGGCGGGCCCGCAACAGGTCAAGCAACCGGCAGTCTAGGGCGAAGGCCGCAGACGGTACGATCTGGATGGCCAAACCCCGCTTCTGACCCGCATTTCTTGACAAGAAAAAGAAGCGGAGACTATAGTCAATTTCCATCGTATGTGACTCCATATCCCTACTCCGAGAGACGAGGTACCCTCATGACAACCGCACAAATCGAGCCCACCGCTGCACTGGCGGAACTCCGCGAGGCGAAACCGGATCGTGTGACGATTGTGTTGCTGAGCGGAGATCTCGATAAGGCCATGGCCGCCTTCATTATCGCCACCGGTGCGGCCGCCATGGGGATGCAGGTCACGGTGTTCTTTACGTTCTGGGGCCTCAATACGATCCGCAAGAAAGGCGCGAGCAGTTCCGCGTCTGACTGGCTGCGTCGGATGTTCGGGTTCCTCAACAAGGGCGGCGCCGAGACGTTGCCGCTGTCCCGCTTCCATTTCTGGGGGCTGGGCACGAAGATGATGCAAGTGGTGATGAAGCAGAATCGTATGCCGGGTGTGCCGGAACTCATGGAGACGGCGCTGGAGCTCGGTGTTCGCTTCATCGCCTGCACGACGACAATGGGCCTGATGGGCATCACGAAAGATACGTTGATCGACGGAATCGACCAATTTGCCGGTGTGACGACCTACCTGGCCGAAGCCAAGCAGGGCAGCGTCAATCTGTTTATCTAAGCGAGGGGTTGAGGAGCGGCACGATGCAGGCTGATGTGAAACTCGATACGCTCGGGTATTTTTGCCCGATGCCGATTATTCTGACGTCCAAGAAAATCAAGGAACTGACGACCGGTCAGGTGCTGGAAGTCGTGTCGGACGATGAAGGCATCAAGAAGGATATGCCGGCCTGGTGTGAGACGACCGGCCACGAAATGGTGGGGCTCGAAGAGGAGCAGAGTGCGTCCAAGCGGATCTATAAGGCCTTCGTCAAGAAAACCAAGTAGGGGCAGCGACAGGCGCGCGAACGCGGGGCCGTCCTGTTAGGCAAAGCCGGAGGGCATGATCACCAGCCTCCGGCTTTTTTGTTGTCTCGGACTTTCAGGGTAAGCGGGGCGGACCGGGTCGGGTGAGAGAGGGAACGTCGTGAGTCAGGTTGTTGAATGTGTCCCGAACTTCAGCGAGGGACGGAACTCCGAGATCGTCGACGCGTTAGCCGGAGTCGTCCGCTCAGTCCCCGGCGTTGTCCTGCTGGATGAAACGAAGGATCCGGACCATCACCGGGCCGTCGTAACCTTTGCCGGTAGGCCCTATGCCGTGGCCGAGGTGGCCTATCAGATGGCGCGGATGGCCTCCCAGTTGATCGATCTCCGAAACCATCATGGCGAACATCCGCGCGTCGGGGCGACGGATGTGATGCCGTTTGTGCCGATTCGTGGCGTCAGCATGCAGGATTGTGTGCAACTGGCTCGCATGGTCGGCCAGCGTATCGGGAATGAATTGAAGATCCCGGTCTTTCTGTACGAACAGGCGGCGACCAGGCCCGAGCGGAAACAGCTGGAGTGGATTCGGAAGGGTGGCTTGAAGGGACTGGCGGATCGGATGGCAAACGACCCTGCGTGGGTGCCGGATTTCGGCCCGAAGCTCCTGCACCAGACGGCCGGGGCCACGGTGGTGGGGGCGCGATGGCCGCTGATCGCCTTCAACGTGAATTTGAAGAGCCGCGATCTTTCGGTTGCCAGGGCCATCGCCAAGGTAGTGCGCCAGTCAAGCGGCGGGCTCCCGTACGTCAAAGCGATCGGCGTGGAGCTGAAAAGCCAACAACTCGTGCAGGTATCGATGAATTTGACGAACCATGAAGAGACGCCGCTCCATGTCGTGTTTGCGGCGGTGCAGCGGGAAGCGGCGGCTCGTGGTGTGGAGGTGGCCGGCACAGAGATCGTCGGGTTGGTTCCCGAACAGGCGCTCATGGAGACGGCGCAGCAGGCGCTCTGTCTCAACCAATTCGACGGACGACAGGTGCTTGAGTCGCGATTGGACCGTCCCGAATCGCGGGAGGCGATCGGGCGGATGGCGGCGTCGCAGCCGGTGAAGGAGCAGTCGCCGTCGCCCGAGAAGGTCGGGGCGCCGGACGGGAAGATGCCGGAGCTTCAGGGGCAGACCGGCGGCAGCGTGGGGGCCCAGTCGGCGGCGTTTGCGGCCGGGTTGGGAATGATGGTGGCGAAGCTGACTCGCGCGCGTGCGATTGAAACGCGCTTATCCGAAATTCGCACCCGCCTCCACGAATTGGCGCAAGCGGATCGAGATGCCTATGGGCGGGTGCTCCAGGCGAGAAAGCTTCCGATCACCCACCCTGACCGTCCGCTCCAACTCTCATCGAACTTGCTGGGGGCGATAGAAACGCCGTTGGAAATTGTGAAGCTGTCTTGCGAACTCATCCCCTTGCTGCGGGGTCTCCTGACGCAAACGAAACCGGAGCTTCAGCCGGATCTGAAGATGGGCCTTCGTCTTGCCGATGCCGTCATCGATGGGTGCCTCGGAATGGTCGAGGAGAACATGAAAGTTCAACCAAATCAGCTGCTTATTGCCTCGATTCGAGAGCGATTCTCCGTTGCGGAACAAATGCTTGTGGATGCGAAATCGCTATGCTACACTCCGCCCTTCGATTCGTGGGCCCAAAACATGTTGAATATCCTGAAACTTCGGTGAAAGAGAGTCGAAGGTAGCTGACGATGGAAATTAAGGTTTTCAATAACAACGTCGAAAAAGCCCTGAAGGTCGCCAAGAAGAAATTGGCGGGCGAAGGATTGTTCCGCGAACTGAAGCGCCGCCGCTATTATGAAAAGCCGAGCGTTCGGAAGAAGGCGAAAGAGCGAGAGGCTCAGCGCCGCCGGCAGAAGTGGCTCGCAAAGAGACGGCCCGAATAGACGTCAGGCGTTCGTTTCCACAGCCGACTAGTTCGACCACTCCCTGTTGAGTTCTCCTCTCCGGCAGCTCCATGCAGGCGCAAGAGATCCACGCCGCCATCCGAACGGTCAAGCGGGAAATCGCTCGCTGGCCAGACCCGGTTGTCGGCGTCGTTGCCAGACAGTCAGGCCGTGATCCCTTCCTCGTGCTCATTTCCTGTCTCCTCAGTCTACGCACCAAAGACAAGACCACGGCCGAAGCCAGCGAGCGGCTCTTCGCCTTGGCGTCCACACCGGCCACCATGCAGGCGCTGACCACCCCGGTCATTGAGCGCGCCATCTATCCCGTCGGGTTCTATCGGACAAAGGCCAAACAGATTCAGCAGATCTGCGCCCAACTCCGTGAGCGGTACCAGGGTCGGGTGCCGGACAAGATCGATGAATTGCTGACGTTGCCGGGAGTCGGGAGGAAGACGGCCAATCTGGTGGTGACGGTCGGGTATGAAAAGACGGGGATTTGCGTCGATATTCACGTCCACCGGATCAGCAACCGATGGGGGTACGTCAAGACCAAGAGTCCCGATGAGACAGAAACAGCTCTCCGCGAGAAACTTCCGCGCAAATATTGGATTACATTCAACGACCTGCTCGTGCCCTACGGACAACACCTCTGCCAGCCGGTCTCGCCATTGTGCAGCCAGTGCAAGATTGCGGCGTATTGCGATCGCGTCGGCGTGACGAAAAGCCGTTAAGCGTGGAGCGCCGATACGCTTCAAGCCACCAGCCCTTTAGTGAGATATGAACGACGAGAGACGTGGTCAGATGAACAATTTGGTTTCCGCCTGCGCAGTGAGCGAGAGGATGGAGGGGAGCCCAAGCACTTCGTCCACGTTGCGTTCCACCGCGCCCGCTGCCACTCCCATATATTCCAGGCCCGCGCTGCAGGCAATGAGGCGGAAGTGCCCGACCAGACGTGCTTCCTGGAACATCTCGGAGATCTTCGGGACCTTCTTTTCCTTCAGAAGCCGGGCGACCTGTTCTGCCGAGTCGGCATATTCGGGTGGAAAGTCGATCTCGTCGATCTTTCCTTCTGCGAGTTTCTTAATTGTCCAGAACAGCAACACCACAATGACGTCCTTGCCCATCGCGGCGGCGGTGAGGCCGAGGGTCGCGACCTGGTGCAGTTTGTCGTAGGTGGCGTTGTGGGCAAAGATGACGAATTTGGGTTTACCCGACATGGGAGCTACTTGACCTTCTGTCTGGTTTTGACGCTATTCACAAAGTCGGCGATGGCTACATCTACTTCAGCGGGTGTCATGGCGCGATCGTGCATCTCGCTCTCGTCGAGGAGGTAGCGCTCCCCTTCTTTTTCCTGTCGCACCACCACGGAGTTTTCCGGTG
The DNA here is from genome assembly GCF_900170025.1 of Nitrospira sp. ND1. NCBI lineage: Bacteria > Pseudomonadati > Nitrospirota > Nitrospiria > Nitrospirales > Nitrospiraceae > Nitrospira > Nitrospira sp. ND1. Next base: position 2,081,010 of record NZ_FWEX01000006.1, read on the forward strand.
TGACCTCGACCCGCATGAACCATTCCTTCTTACCTTGTGTAATGACCACTTCTTTACCAAGCCCGATCTTGGTGATGTCGATCTGAAGTTCCGACTCAGTGGTGCCATCAGCTGCCCAAGCTGCGTGGCTGCTGAGCGCAACGGGGCACAACGAGAGGGCGAATCCGAGAACGGCCAGGCCGGAGGCCTGAAGGCAGGCTCTCGTCACTCGTGCGCTGTTGAGTCGCATCGGCGGCATGGTGCGGAATTATAGCTGGCGGAGCAGGCAACGTAAACCGGCTTGGCTTCGCCACCCTTTCCGCCATGCAAAGCCCCATGCTAGGATGCGCCGGTGATAAGCGAACTCCTGACGCAGATCGAATCCTACGTGCCGGCGAATGTGCTGATCTGGTTTGCCGTTTCCTCCGTGTTCATGTTCGTGGGCACCTTGATCGCGATTCCCATCATTTTGATGCGGTTGCCGGCGGACTATTTCGATGTCCGCACTCCGCGACCCTGGATGGAGAACCATCATCCGATCCTTCGCGTGATTGGTCATGTGGTGAAGAACGTCGTGGGGGCGATTTTTCTGTTCGCCGGTTTTCTCATGCTGTTTCTGCCCGGACAGGGCGTGCTGACGATGTTGATCGGCCTCTCCTTGATTGAATTCCCAGGCAAGCGGCGGGTGGAGGCCAAGATCGTGGGGCAGTCCACCGTTCTCAGCACCATCAACGCCATGCGGGCCAAGTTCGACAAACCGCCGCTCATCATTGCACCGGATTGAGAGCGTTGCGGTAAGTTCGACTCCTGCGTGTTGCTCCACCGGTTACATATCTCAGCTATGCCCACACTCTATCTCATCGACGGCAGCGCCTACATCTATCGGGCATTCTTCGCCCTGCCTCCCCTGGCCAATTCCAAAGGCCTGCAGACCAATGCGGTGTATGGCTTCACGACGATGTTGCTGAAGGTCCTGCGGGACCATCGGCCGGACTATGTGGCCGTGGTGTTCGATGAAAAGGGCCCGACCCACCGCCATGAAGCGTTCAAAGACTATAAGGCGCAACGGCCACCTATGCCGCAAGGCATGAGCGCGCAGATTCCCTACATCCATCGTGTGGTGGAAGCGTTATCTCTGCCGGTTATTCGGCAGGCCGGATATGAGGCCGACGATCTGATCGGCACCCTGGCGAGAAAAGGCGAAGTCGAAGGCCTCGACGTCGTGATCGTCACCAGCGACAAAGACATGTTCCAACTGCTCACCCCCAAGACGCGCATTTACGATCCCGTGAAAGATAAATGGTTTGGTGAAGCAGATTCGCAGGCACGGTTCGGCGTGGAGCCGGCGCGGGTGGTCGAGATCATGGGCCTGATGGGCGATACCAGCGACAATATTCCCGGCGTCAAAGGCATCGGCGAAAAGACCGCTGTGAAATTGATTACGCAGTTCGGCACGATCGAGGAGCTGCTGAGTCGAATCGAAGAAGTCACGCCGGTGAAAACCAAGAACCTGTTGCTGGAGCAGGGCGAGCAGGCGCGGATGAGCAGGCAGCTCGCGACGATTCAGCTGGACTGCCCTCTTGAATTTGTCCCGGCCCACTTTCAGGCGAAGGCGCCGCAGGCCGAGATCCTGGTGAGCCTGTTGCGTGAACTGGAGTTTATGACGCTGGCCAAGGCCTTTCAGGGAGAGACTCCTGAGCAGAATCGGCTGGGGGCTGATGTCGAACAGATTCACGATGCTGCAGCGGCGGACGCGTTTCTGAAGGGGCAACCGGCAGCTGCGATGTTGGGTTTAGCCTGCGTCCTGACTGGTGAGCCGGGGGTGCGCGCCGATATTCAAGGCTGCGCGTTGGGTCGGTCTGATGGAAACGCGGCCTTCGTCCAGGGCGAGGCGCGTGACTGGCCACGCCCACTGATTGAATGCCTGCATGATGGGAATAAGCCGAAAGCGGTACAGGATCTCAAACCGCTGTTGTTGGCGCTCCACCGTCAGGGCATCGACATGCCCGGGCCCTACTTCGATACGATGGTGGCGGACTATCTGCTGAATCCGAATCGCCGCGCCCATACCTTGGAAGCGATTGCCATGGACCTGCTGAGTTATCAGCTTGGTGCGGGTGAACAGGAAGATTCAGGCAAGGGCCCGCAATCCCTGTTCGATGTGGATGAGAATCTGGTTCGTCGAACTGGCGAGGCGGCAGCCGTGACAGCCAAGGTGGCCCCGATGCTCCGCGAGCGGCTGCGAGAGCAGGGCAGCCTCCCGCTCTTTCAAGACGTGGAGATGCCGCTCGTGCCGGTCTTAGCCGAGATCGAACGGAACGGCTTTCTGCTCGATGTCGAGGGCCTGCAGACTTTGAGCAAAGAACTAGAGCGTGAGCTGGAGCAGATGGTAGGCAGCATTTACCGTCTGGCCGGCGGTGAATTCAATATCGGCTCGCCCAAACAACTGGCCACGGTGCTCTTCGAAACGCTCGGCCTGAAGCCGCTGCGCAAAACGAAGACCGGCTACTCCACGGATGAAGACACCCTCACGCAACTTGCCTCGCAGCATGAGTTGCCGGCGCAGATCCTTAACTATCGGACCCTGACGAAGCTCAAATCGACCTATGTCGATGCCCTGCCGCAGTTGGTAAATCCCGAAACAAAACGACTCCACACTTCCCTCAATCAGACGGTGGCGGCGACTGGACGTCTGTCTTCGACCGATCCGAATCTACAGAACATCCCGGTGAAGGGTGACTACGGTTTGCGTATCCGCGAAGCCTTTATCGCCCCGCCGGGTCATCAACTGCTCTGCGCCGATTACAGTCAGGTCGAGCCGCGGATTTTAGCGCACCTCTCGCAAGACCCTCGCCTGCTGCAGGTGTTCGAACAGGGAGAAGACATTCACATGGCCACGGCCATGGAGATTTTTAATCTGCCGGCTGGCGAGGTGACTCGGGAGATGCGGCGCGCGGCGAAGAGCGTGGTGTTCGGAATTGTGTATGGCATCAGCCCGTTCGGCCTGGCATCCAACATCGGTGTGCCGCAAGCGGATGCCAAGAAATATATCGAGACGTTCTTCGAGAAGTTTTCGGCTGTGCGGGCGTTGATGGACCGCAATATCGACGACGGCAAGACTAAGGGCTATACGACCACGATCCTCGGCCGCCGCCGCCAGATCCCTGAGTTGCAGAGCGGCGATCCATCGCAGCGCGGCGTCGGCGAGCGCATGGCCGTCAATAGTCCGATTCAAGGCTCGGCCGCCGATCTGATCAAGGTCGCGATGATCAAGGTCCATCAACGCCTCCAGAACGAACTGCCTCGCTGCAAGATGATCCTCCAGGTCCATGACGAGTTGATTTTCGAAGTGCCGGACCAGGAATTGGAACGGGCGAAACAGCTTGTAAAAGCGGAAATGGAAGCCACCGGGGCGGCGTTGGGCCTGTCGGTTCCGCTCAAGGTCGATCTGGGGGTGGGGTTAAACTGGCGAGTCGCCCATCCCTAGCCGGATGTTGAAACAGGCTGCCAGCGGCGTTCTCAGTCGCACGCCTCCCTGCGAAGAGAGGGATGGCACAGGGAAAGCGCTGAGGAGTTTATCCGCTCGCCAAAGCTATGTGATTGGCGAACGGGTCAAACGAAGTTTGGTATGTACCTCCCCAGTCGACGTGCTCCCTGCGGCCTTGCGGACAGCCTGTTTGAACATCCTCAATGGAAGCTGATGTTGCACAGCGCGTGAGTCGATCCAGTTCAGCCTATGTTGCCGCGAAAGCGTACATTGACCATACCCGAACCGGAGTTTCAGGCCTTAGTGCAGGAGGCGCTCGACGGCCTTCCCGACGAATACGCCAAACTCATCACTAACGTTGCTGTGGTGGTGGAGGAAGAGCCCCCTCCGGAAGTGCTCGCCGACCTGGAGATGGAGGCAGACGAGGACCTCCTCGGCCTCTATCAAGGTCTCTCTCTCGACAAGGAATCCTTCTTCCAAGCGGGCGGGCAACTGCCGGCCAAAATCTCCATCTATCGCGGACCGATCCTCCGCCTCTGTCGAACCAAGAAAGAAGTCGTGCAGGAAGTGCGCGATACCGTCGTGCACGAGATCGGGCATCATTTCGGGTTCGATGACGATGAGATGCCTTACTGAGAATAGGGCCATCAGTTACGTTTTTCTAGAGAACCGTATCTCTCCTGGCTCTGCGCTAAAGATGTCATAGCGCAGAGCCGTCGTGCGATAGTTCCTCTCATTCACGGGTGACTGATGAAGAAACTCCATGTCTCCCAATCGCTGGTCGAGGTCGAATCACTGAAAGATTTGCTTGAAGGTGCGGGCATTGCCTGTATGGTGAGGAATCAACAGAGTTCCTCACTGGCCGGATCGGTTCCGTTTGTCGAAGTGTTCCCAGAACTTTGGGTGCTCAACGATCAGGATTATGACATCGGAAAAGAGTTGCTTGCTGGGCAGGCTTCAACGGCCATGCCGGGGTCTGATTGGACATGTGCAGTCTGCGGCGAGTGTCATGCGACGGAGTTTGTCACTTGCTGGAAGTGTGGTGTGGAGAAGGGGGTGGAAGGATCTCAGAAGGTTGCGATTCAGTCAGAGGCGTCGCCTTCAGGAGCCTCGCTCGGATTTGGTGTTTTGCTCGGGGTCTGTCTCGGAGTTGCCGCCACACTGTGCATGTATTGGCTGTGGAGATATTCTTCAATGACAAGCACAGCCTATGATCGGAACGCGGACGGCAAGGACGATGTTGTCTATGAGTATAAGGGGCAATTCCCATGGGCTGCCAAGTTGGATAATGATTTTGATGGGTATTTCGAGACTGCGCTTTTCTACAACCAAGCTGGTGAGGTTATTCGCACGGAAATCGATCGCGGTCGGGCCGGACGGCCGGATCTGATTGAATACAATGCACTGGGAAGGCTTGACTCAGTTGAATTTATTGACCGAACCACAGGCAGAGTCAAAAAGCGCATGTATTACAAGTTGGATGCCAAAGTGCGTGAGGAGATCGATGAAGATGGTGACGGCAAGTTTGAGCGGGTTATTGAGTTTGATGAGTTCGAAAATCCCAAGTGATAAGCAATCGCCGTTACTCCGTCTTCGGCAGTTCTTCTTTGTAATCCACCAGCAGGCACTGGTCTTCGCTCGGGAAACGTCCGGGATCGAATAATTCCACCATACTTCTTAAAATCCTGCCCCACCTAACGGTCAGCAAGTCCGAGCATCGTTTTCCAGCGGTCAACGTACGTCCGTCTGGCGCGTGCGGATTTTCTCCAAATCGGCACGATCCTGGAGTCGTCCCGCCACCATCTTGAGAATGACGAGATCCTCGATCGACAGCATCGGAACCTGTAGCGCGCCGAAGGGAACCGTGTGTCTGCGCTCCAATGCGGTTCGAAGATAGGCCGAGTCGGCCAGCAGGAAGTCGATCACGACTTCCTGTCCGGAGCGGATTCCCACAATTCGCCAAATCGAGATCCCCTGTAAGGCCATAGGGTTCGGATGGATGATGGTGGAGTCGAAGAGGGATGAGACGAGCGCCTGTATCTGTTCGCGTGAAGGCGGATCCAGCAGAATGAGGAGGTCGATGTCCGTGGTGGATCGAGGCTCTACCAAGGCGCTGTAGGCCCAGCCCCCGGCCAGCGCATAGGCCACGCTGCGTCGGTTGAAGTCGGTGATGAGGTCGGAGAACGTTCGGACTAGGATTGGCTCTGCTGCCATGCCTGCTCTTTGGCCAGTCGAATTTCGTGCATGACCTGCGCGATTCCCTCACCCGCGCCCGGCACATTCCGCTGCTCGATCACGGCTTGACGCAAGGCCAGCCCCAACTCCGTCAGTTCGATCGTGCGGCGCAAATTGTCGGCAATACGTAAGTCGTCTGGGGATGGGGATGATGGCGACATAACCGGGGCTCCGAGCAAAGACGGATTCTGAAGGAGAGTCTACTTGACGACTCGGTCGGGAGCAAGCGGGAAGACGCCCGCTGCCTGGGTTCTCCCTCCCGTAGAAGGAGTGCATCGGACATTGATGGGAGATCAACAAACCCGGACGGGGTCAGCGTTCAGGCTTATGAATACAACCGCCCAACGATCTGATTGAAGTTGAAGAGCATCGCGTTGGTGCGGGTGTAGGCGGCGTGGCCGTAGTAGTGGTCGCGGACGTTGGTTGAGCTGGTGCAGTCTTTGTAATCGACCAGCAGACACTGACCTTCGCTCGGGAAGCGTCCGGCGCGTCTGGCGCACTCCACCCAGCGTTCGAATCCATCGTAGGGTTCCAGCAATTCCCACACAGCCTTATTGGCGGCTTTGGCATTTTCAGCGGGCAGGGCATCGCTGCCGGCCACGGCCAGTTCCTGCACGTAGTCGCCGCCCCAGGCGATCGGCATTTCAACGGTGATCTGTGGCAGATCCATTTTGGAGAGCCAGGTTTTTCCGTCGGTGCGCAGATTGCGATGGTTTACGACGTGGAGTAGTTTGCCGATGCCGGACGGATCCCAGCCGTACCGCACCGGTGTGCCGAATGTGACGATATCGAGGGCCACGCCATTGAGTAATGTGCCATTGGTCAACAACGGGTCGATGCGCTGAATGGCCTGCGCATCCGGACCTTGTGGATTCGCGGCGAGGAGAAGATCGAAGAGGGTCTTCCGTCCCGTGATCGGCGAAGGGCAGAGGAGATTAGAGGCCAGCGCAAGGACGAGTCCGGCTTGGCCATGGGCTTGAATCAGGATGCGGTCGCCGGCGCCCAGATGTTGTTCGATGACGAGGGCCCGCAGCCGGTCCAATAATCGGCAGGCGGCCATGGCGCGGCCGAGGTGATGGTGTTCGCTGGACCAGAGCTCCCGGATGCAGGTGATGGGTGTAGCCAGTTTCTGATTCAGGGCTTTCCGGCAATGTTCGACCGTGGTGGTCGTAAAGTTTCCCGCGTCGCCGATTTGACTGTCGAGCAGGGTCTTCGTGGCCTCATCGTTGGACAGCGGTGGCTTCATGCCGCCCGGCAGCGGGGTGATGCCATTCGTGCCTTCCCGCATGAAGGAGAGGAGCGAATCCAGGCCTGAGATGCCGCGTGAATAGCCTCGCTTGAGCCCGCCCACTTCATCGAGCCGTCCTAAGCCGAAGACATCGGTGCCGGGGATGGCGCCATGCAGGAACATGATCAGCCGCACACCGGCTTGTGACAGCTTCTGGCCGAGCTGGCTCATCGCCTCCTGCCAGGCCGGAGAGTCGGCGTCTGGCGGCGTCGTCCAGTCCGCGTAGGTCAGCCGGTCGCCGGGATTTTTGCGGGAGAGCTCGTCGTGCTGAAAATTGTTTTCGATCGGCATGGGAAGATTGTCTTACCCGAAACGGAGCGTGAAGTTCAATGGAGGAGCTGCGGATTCGACCTGGAAGGTGGTTCAGCGATGCGCTGCCGATTCGCGGCCGTTCGAATCCGTGGGTTTGGGTTCGGGCAGGCGGGGCTTCGGCATGACGGCCGTCGCTGAACAGGTTTTAGCTTCCTCGTCGGTGTGGCGTTCGATGATCCGGACACCCTGCAAATACTCCTGAACGATTTCCTCCCGCACGACTTCGATGTCCTGCTCGACCTCGCGACCGGTGCGTTCCCGCAGGCGGTCGGTGGCATGTTCCTTCACCAGCACGCGGATTTGTTTGGCAATATCGGCCCTGGCTGCCAGCTCGGAGACCCGCTGACAGACGAGTTTCCCTTTGCCCAGGTCGCCCTGCCCCTGGCCGGTCAGCAACTCCTCTGAGCTGGATGTCGCTTGCGCAGGTCTAGCCTGGGCTGCGCTGGTCGGCGATTCCGCCCGCCCTTGCATTTGGAGATGTTGGAAGGTCTGGTCTGCGTGATCGCGCACGGCCGGTGGCGTCAGGTCAGAAGCCGGTGCCGGCGATGCGACCAGCAGCGCGTAGAGAGGCCACCATCCTGCTCGAATGGGTCCAGCCGTCAGCGACATTACTGTGTCCCTCCCTGATGGGTTTCGTTTCCGGGGATCTGTTGCGAAGGCGTCGTCGGGATGGGCACCGGTTTCTTCGGTACCTGGTAGATAATCGCCGGCGGGGTTCCGCGAGGTGCATTGATCGATGGTTGTTCCGCAGCAGGAGTGGCCTGGTCGACTCCCGATCGATAGGTATGGAGCGTGCGCGCTGCCGGTCGGCCGGATGGCGGCGGGACTCGTCGATAGGTCGGCATCGTGCCGAGGCTCCCCTGCGGCAGCGGTGCTCCAGGCTGTGCCGGTACTTGAATTGCGCCTGGTTGAGCCGGTTGTTGCGGGGCGACCGCGTAGCCCGGCAAAAATGGAACGGTATGTGGCACGGGCGGCCGCCGGGGTTGCGGCGCCGCCGGGGGTGCTTTCGTTCCCACGGTCTGCTGCGCGATGGCCAGGTGGGGATTGTCGGGATTCAGCCGACTCGCTAGCCCAAGGAGGGCGTGAATTTGCGCGAGGCCGGCCGATGGAGAGGGTTGTGCGAACGGAGTGAGTAGCACCCAGTCGGTCCAGGCTTGGGCGACCATCGCATCGGACTCCGCGCGATTGAGCAACTCGTTCCGTTCGTGGCTCAGTTCTTGGACCTGTTCGGGCGAGGTGGCTGCGGCGAGGGTGTCGTTGGCTGCGTCGAGTTCCTGCTGCAACGATTCCACATCCCGTCTGAGCGCAAGCAACTGCTCCCGCGCGTCCTCGTTCTGCCGTAGGGTGGCAATGGCCTGGGCGACTTCGTCGGTGTCTACCTGTGCCGTCAGCTCGACGCGGACCACAACGAACTCTCCATTCAGGGCGGTCGTCACGTGTTGATCGAGGACCAGCACCATTCCCGCGGTGTAACTGCGGATTTCATCCAGAGTGACATCCAGATCTCGCACGACCGTGACGCTTTCCAGATACGAGGCGACCTGCTCCAACGCCTGCTTCTTCGCTTGTTCGGTGGCGAGTCTGATCCCGTCTGTTTTGGTTTCGTGATCGTTCATTCGATGTTCGCCGGTTCCGGTGACGACTCGAACCTCAGCTTGGCTAGCACTCGGGCGGGTGAGGGACAGGGATAGGGCGATGAAGAGCAGGCCGAGGAAAAGGTTGATGGATCGAGCCCGCGGGGGCTTGTCGGGGATGAAGCGGGAGCCACTGTTGATACGGTTTTGGGGCATCGCCTTACCACCGCGGAGCGTCTGATTGAGCGTGGTTGTCGAGCGAGTTGTCCCGACCGGATCAGGATACCATCGATCCCGCTTCGACGCTATGAGAGGCGGGGTTCGCGCCTTGCCTTCGCGGAAAACAGCATGCTAAGGTACTTTCTCTTCGCGTCTCAAAAGATCGTATGGTGGGGCAGGTTATGAGTCGTATTCGCAGCATTATGACAGTCGTGGCAGTCCTCTGCATGGTCGTCGGTCTGGGGCCGGCACTCGTGGCGCCCTCGTCCCAATCCGTTGCCTTTGCGGCACGCGGTGGGGGCGAAGTGGCCACTCCCGTTCAGGCAGGCATCACAGAACATGTGATTCTCTTCGTATTGGAAGGGTTGGGCCAGGAATCACTCAAGAGTGGCGCGATGCCGGTGTTGTCGTCCCTTGTGAAGGACGGGGCCGTGACCTGGTCTGCTACTGCAGTGGCCCCTGCGCGCCGGTTGCCGACGATGGCTTCGCTGGTGACGGGCATGCCGGTCGCCAAACATGGGATCACCTGGAACGTCTTTGAATTCAGCCGTGGATATCCTCGCGCGCCGACGGTGTTTGATTATCTGGACCTGAGCGGCGGCCGGGACAGTGCCATTTTCTATATGGATGAGTCGTTGTATCAACTCGCGAAGCCGGAGCCCTACACGGATTATCAAATGTGTGGTCCGCTGCGGGCCGAATGTAATCCTGATCGTCTGGTCGGCTACGTCCGGGATTATTTCAAAAAGGCGACGAGTGGTTCAGGGTATGGTCATGCCATTCCAGCCTTGCCGCATCTCCTGGTGGTCCATCTGCCGGCTCCCGGGCGTGTCGGAGAGACGCAGGGCTGGAAATCGGTTGCCTACAAAGACGCGTTGAAGGCGGTCGATAAGGCGATGGGGACCGTGCTCGATCTGTACCGGGAACATGGTTTGATCAAGCGGACCACGGTGTTTGCCACCTCGCTGAGTGCCTTCGGGGAGACGCAATTCTCGGCCGGTGAGGTCTCCGGTGAGCAGGCCGGCAATGTTCCGGTGGTGCCATGGATTGCCTCAGGTGTCGGCATCAAGGCTGGGCATTCGATTCGCCAGCCGGTGTCGATTATCGATACGGGCGCGACGGTGATGCGCGCGCTCGGACTCACGACGTATACCGAATGGGAGAGCCACCCGGTCGAAGAAATCTTCAAGACCGCATTCGCTGCTGCTCCCGTCAGCCCACTCCTGCAATAGAGGACCGATGCGTTCATCATCGCACAAAGCATTCGCCGGGCGGCAGGTGTTTTTCTGGATCGTAGCCGTGACGTGTGTGTTGGTTCTAGGGCCATCCGAGCGGCTCTTGGCGGCCGGTCCTCCCCCTGCCTATGGCAAAGAACACACGATTACAATCGATCCGACTCCATTGGTGCCGCAATCCTGGTGGCAGGTGCCCGGTGTGACACCCCCGCTCTGGGTCTTGGACCCGGAGACCTCGGATGCCTACCGGACAACCGAAACGCGCGAGTTGAAGCTCAAGCCGGGACAATACAAGTTCATCAGTTTTACCTTCGACTTCCCCTTCACGGTGAGTTTGGACGGGAAACTGGAATACTCCAAGTCACTCGATCAATGTGTGGAGGGCCGCGGGACTCAGACCCTGGTGGTACGGTGCAAACGCACCTATCCCCATGGCGGTCAACGTGATGCCTATTACGGGAATAGTGAGGTGGGTGATGGCACAGGCACTCGATGATCTGCTGGATTCCCTCGAAGATGCGGACGACGCCACGCGTGAAGAAGCGGCGAAAGCCCTCGCCGAGTTAGCGAACCCGGCCACGCTGGATGCGCTCATCGGCGCCTGCGGCGATGAGTTTTGGTCTGTGCGGACTCGTGCCGGCTGGGGCGTGGCTAAGATCGGCGGACCGAAGGCGATTGAAGCGCTGATCGTGCTCTTCAACGACCCGATCATGGAAGTCCGCAACGAAGCAGTTGCGGCCGTGGTCTCGCTTGGTGCGGGCCAGCTGGATCGGCTGCTTGCCGCGATGAAGGATGAGCGGTGGCGGGTTCGGGAGCATGCGGCCAAAGCCTGCGGGGATCTCCATGATTCGGGTGCCGTCGATGCGTTGATATTTGCCTGTCGGGATCGCGACGGGGCTGTGAAGAGTGCCGCCGCGGAAGCGCTGGGAAAAATCGGCGATCCGAAAGCCATTCCCGCGCTGGTGAAATTATTCCGTGATTCATCCAAGATCGTCCGTGAAACTGCCGGTATTGCCCTGGTGGCGATCGGACAGCCCTCCGTCGATTTGTTGCTCGAGACGTTGAAGGACAAAGATTTCGTCGTGCGTTGTCATGCGGCTCGCGCCTTGGGAGGCATGACGACGGACTATCAAATCGGCCGGAGCTGGGTGCGGGAGCCGCGTGTCGTCGATGCCTTGATCGAGGCGCTGAAAGATCCGGACCGGGCCGTGCGTGAAGACGCTACGATAGCATTGGGCATGATCGGTGATCCCCGCGCCATCGACGGGTTATTGGAAGCGATGAAAGACGGTGCCGTGAAGCGCCATGCCATCGCCTCGCTGGGTATGATCGGCGATCCTCGAGCCCTTCCTGCCGTCTTGGCGGCGCTCAAGGGAAAAGGTGTGCGTCAGGATGGCACTCCGACGCCCGGGTGCATCGTCAGTGAAGACGCCTTTATCAAGGAAGCAGCGGCCACGGCGCTCGGCCACTTCCGCGATCCGCGCGTGATTCCCGATCTGATCATGCTGTTGAAAGACGGGGTGTTGCGTGAGAAAGCGGCGGCGGCGCTGGTGCTGATCGGTGACTCGGCTATCGAACCGCTCATCTCTTTTCTCTATGATCCGAAAGCGTCGGAAGTTGAAGCCGAGGGCGAACGCGTCCTGTCCTACGCCTCGGTGCGGCTGACGGCCAAAGATTCCCTGCGGCTACTTGTTGTTGAAACACTGGAACATCTTGGGTGGACGCCTCCGGATGAAGAGACGTCGGTGGATTCCAGCCAGGCCGACAATCTTCGTGTCGACCGCCCGCTGGGCGACATCGGACGGTTCGGCCCGAGCGGAGACTTTGCGAAAGGATCGGTGCGGTAATCACCGGCTTCCTCCCCCGGGGTCCGTCCCCAGGGATGAGCATCTCCGGCGCTCCTACCGGCTACTCTCCTCTGTTTAGACCAGATGCGCGGGAACGGTTCGATGCCAGGTCGCACGGCCGACCCTGCGTTGACCCCTCAAAAAATCCTGTGTTAAGGTCGATGGCCTCACCAGGGGCCGAGGTACCATGGCCGACACTGTCAGTGAACAGATCGCAGCGCTGTCGGACGAAGATTGGGCGATTCGGGAAGAAGCTGCGACCTTGCTGGGCAGCCTCAACGACGCCCGGGCAGTTCTGCCGCTGACGAAGTTGCTCCGCGATACCGATCGAGCTGTCCGTGAGGCGGCGATCGGGTCGCTCTCCGCGCTCGGCTCCGCGTCGGTTCCCGCTCTGGCCGGCTGCTTGGCGGATCCGGCGTTGCAGGTGCAGGAAGCGGCTTCGGCCATTTTGGCCTCGATTGCCGATGCGCGGGTTTTCCGCCCGCTGGTCGAGGCCCTGGGCAGTCGCGATTGGATCGTGCGCATGCATGCGGCGAAGGGGCTGGGACGGATCGGCGATCCCGAAGCCGTCAGCGTCTTGATGCCGCTCTTGCAGGACAAGGTCAAGGCGGTTCGTGAGGAGGCCTCCAGCGCACTGGCCGCCATCGGTGCTGCCGCTGTGTTGGGGTTGATCCAAGCCCTGGAACACGATGACTGGTTGGTCCGCCTCCATGCCGTGGAGGCGTTGGGTAAGCTGAAGTCTCCGGATTCTGTCGATCCGTTGCTGCGTGCCCTGTTCAATGAGCGGGACTCGGCGATTCGCGAAGATGTGGTGCGGGCCTTGGGTGCGATCCGGGATGCGCGGGCGGTAGATTATCTGGTGACGGTGATGAAGGAACCGGGGTTGCGGCTGCTGGCGGTCGAGGCGCTCGGCCATATCGGCGACCCTCGTGCCGTGCCTCTTCTTCGGCGGGTTGTGGAGGGGGTACCGCTGGGCGAGCCTCGCGATACGGCCACCCCTTGTGCCGACGGGTGGACGGACGAGATGGCGACCATGGGGATGGCGGCTCGCGCGTTGGGGATGATCGCCGACGGCGTGGCTATTCCGTCTCTGATCGTGGCCTTGCGGAATACCATTACCCGGTCTGAGGCGGCTGCGGCTTTGGCCAAGTTCGGCCCGGCGGTGATTCCGTCCCTGCTCCCGATGCTGGCAAAGGAACAAGACGAGAATATTCGGTATCACGTTCGAGAGACGTTGACGGCTGTCGGCTGGCGTCCGGGACGGGTCTGACAGGGTATTAGTTCGTGATGTGGTGAGGTAGCCACGGCTGATCTTCGCCTCTGGCACTCACCGAATCAGAAAACTTCGCACTCGCCAACGAACACATGTCTAAAGAAAGCATCGATACACTCGTTTCTGAGCTGACTCACGAGGAAGAGTGGCGGCGTATGCGGGCCACAGCTGCCTGCTTGGCCGGTGGGCCTCGGGCGGTGCAGGCGTTGACGCAGGCCTTGGAATCGGGCGATGTTGCTCTCCGCGTTGAAGCGGCGGCGATGTTGTCGCGGATCAAGGATCCGGCAGCCGGACTTTCTTTGGTCGGTTTGCTTCGGGATTCCGAGGAGACCGTCCGGCAAGCCGCTTTTTCAGCGCTGGAACAAATGGCCGGCAATCTGGATGATGAGACAGCCGCGGGTCTGGTGCGCAATCTCCACGAGTCTCCGGATGAGGATGTGCGAAACCGGGTTCGTCAGCTCCTGGGTGTGATCCCCAACGCCATCACTCCCTTGTGCGAAATGTTGACCCATCCGGAGGTCGACGCGCAGACGACCGCGGCGACGATCCTCGAACACTTGCTTGATCCGCGCTCGGCGGACGGATTGATCGATGCCATGTCCTCTCCCGCGGTTCGTGACACCGCCGTGCGCACGTTGAAGAAGCTGGGGGCGATACGGGACCGGATCGATGCGACGTTTAATGCCTTGCGTGACGTGGAGGGGGCGAGCGAGCGTGAAGAAGCCCGCATGTCCACGGTCATGGATTTACTGGGGATCGGGCGACCTGCGGTCGAAATTTTGATCGAGTATCTGGAAGATGACGATTGGGTGGTGCGTGAAGCGGCTGCGGACTTGCTGGGGAAGATCGGGGATGTGCGCGCGGTCGAGCCGTTGATGAAGCGGCTTCAGTTGGATAAGGATACCGGAGTGAAGGAGTATGCCGTGAAGTCGCTGGGGCTCATCGGAGACCCGCGTCCGGCGCAATTGTATATCGAGGCGATCCCGATCAGGCCCTTGCGGGTGATGGCGATCGAGGCCTTGGCGAAAATCAAGGACGTCGAGGTGTTGCGTCCGTATAACGAGCTGTTCAACCGGTTGCGGACCGACCGGGACGGCATCGTGTCGTACAGCGCGGGCCTTATCGCGGACAAACTTGCAGCGCTTGAAGGCGAACAGCCGGTCGGACAGGAGGAATCGGACGATCATGAGTGATGCCGAGCGAATTGCACAATTAATCTCCGCGCTACGCGATGACAACGAGGCGTTGCGGGACCATGCGATGGCGAGCCTCGGGCAAATGGGCATCGAGGCCGTTCCACAGCTGATCGGCCTGATGGCCGATGAAGACGTGGTGATTCGCGAAGCGGCCGCAACGGCTGTGGTGCGAATCGGGCCCGTGGCGTTCGACCAGATGCTGGAGGCGCTGAGTGACGATGAGTGGGCGATTCGCGAGCAGGCGGCGAATGCGCTCGGACGTTTCCGCGATCCGCGTGCGGTGGATCCCCTCATGGTGGCCCTGAAAGACAAGGACGGAGCCGTCCGGACGGCGGCCGTCTGGGCTCTGGAACGGATCGGCGACTCCCGCGCGACGCCGGGATTGATCGAGGCGCTCGGCGACGGGACGGTGCGAGAGGACGTAGCGAGGGTCTTGAAAAAGATCGGTGATACCAGGGCTGTCGATGCGCTGATCGGCGGACTACTGGGCCCCAATTGGATGGTGCGGCGCCATGCCGCGGAAGCACTCGGCAAGATCGGTGATCCACGCAGCGCCGATGCGTTGATTCAGTCGCTCCAGGATGAGGACTGGCTCGTGCGTCGGAATGCCGCCGAATCGTTGGCGCGCTTGGGGGCGAAGCAGGCCATCGAACCGCTGCTTCCCCTCCTGGAAGACGAAAACACGATGGTGCAAGAGACCGTCGAAGGTGTCCTTGCGAGTTTAGGATGGAAACAGGCGACCTCGTCATAACCCGATAAAGGAACTCTACTATGGCAGAAGAAGCACCGGTAAAACTGATTCAGATCGGACCAAAGGGTGGGACCAAGAAGGACGGGTTCAACCTGGTGACGGAACGCGTGGTGGCCGTCAATCCCGAAGCCAAGCAGTTGGAGGTGGAGCTGCTTGCGTACGACGGAAAGACCGTTGTGTTGGATGTCGGCGATGAGGCCCTGGAAGATTTCCTCAAGATCAAGCCCGGCGATGGGGCGACGATCCGTGTGGTTGAGGAGGGCGGCAAGCGCATTGCAAAGAGCTTCCGGATTCGCGCCAAAGACCCGAATGCGGCCAAAGCCGATGCCATGTTGATCGACCTCAAGGATTCCCATTGGCTCAATCGCAAATATGCGGCGGAAGTGCTGGGTGAGTTGAAAGATCCGCGCGCCGTTCTGCCGCTCGTCGAGGCCCTGACCGACGAGGTGGGCGATGTGCGGCAGCGAGCCTATGATTCTTTGATCAAGATCGGCGGGATCGCCGTCGCGTCACTCGTACCGTTGTTGGCTTCTGAGGAAGACGACGTGCGCCAGTCGGCGACGGAAATTATCCGGAAGATCGGTAAGCCGGCCGTCGAGCCCCTCGCCACAGCCCTGGCGGATGCCGATGATCGGCTGAAAACAAGAATCATGAAGGTGCTCGATCGGATGGGCTATAAGCCGAAGGCCAAAGAGGGTGCTCAGGCCGAGCCTGCCAAGCTGCTCAGTTAGTGTGAGCCGTCCGGCCGCCGGTTAGGCGGCCGGATTCTTGGTGGGACGACCGACCGAGACGTGGCGGAATCCGAAGCCGACCACGCGGTCTGATTCATAGGTATTGCGGAGATCCAGCAGGAGTGGTTGCCGCATGGATTTCTTCAACCGATCGAAATCAAGATTCCTGAACTGGTTCCACTCGGTCATGATGATCAAGCCGTCGGCTCCTTCTGCGACGTCGTAGGTGTCCTGGCAGGGTACCATCCCCGGCAAAAGTTTCATCGACTCTTCCATCGAGGCCGGGTCGTAGGCGCGAATCGTCGCCCCTTCCTTCATCAGTTCGCTCAAGATGGTCAGTGACGGGGCTTCCCGCATATCATTGGTGTTGGGTTTGAACGACAGGCCCAACACGCCGAGCGTTTTTCCCTTCACGCCGCCGCAGGCGTCCTTCACCTTCTCGACCATCCGCAGGTGTTGTTCGTAGTTCACCTTGGCCGCGGCCCCTGCGATCTGGAACGGGTACCCCACGCGCTCGCCGGTCTGGACCAGTGCAGCCAAGTCCTTCGGAAAACACGAGCCTCCGAATCCCGGCCCGGCATGCAGGAATTTGTTCCCGATGCGATTGTCGAGGCCCATTCCTTTGGAGACCATCTGCACGTCGGCGCCCACCTTTTCGCAGACGGTGGCGATTTCGTTGATGAAGGAAATCTTGACGGCGAGAAACGCATTGGAGGCGTACTTGATCATCTCAGCAGTTGGGATGTCGGTTACGACAATCGGGGTTTCCAGCAGGTACAGCGGACGATAGAGGTCTTTCATGATCGCGACCGCTTGCTCACTGTCCGCGCCGATCACGACGCGGTTGGGACGCATAAAGTCTTCAATGGCGGATCCTTCGCGGAGGAATTCCGGATTGGAGACGATGTCAAAACGGAAACGGCCCGTTTGGTTGGCCTTGATGACTTCACGCAATTTTTCGCCGGTGCCGACAGGGACGGTGGACTTCGTGACAATGACCTTGTAGCCGGTCATGTTTTTGGCGATGCCACGGCCCACTTCTTCGACATAGGACAGATCGGCTGAGCCGTCCGATTTCGGGGGCGTGCCGACGGCGATGAAGATGACCAGCGCTTTGTCGACGGCCTTGGCGACATCGGTGGTGAAATGAAGGCGGTCTTCTTTGATGCCTTTGGCGACGAGTTCGGTGATACCGGGTTCGAAAAACGGGACTTCACCCTTCTCGAGTCTGGCGATGCGGCGCGCATCCGTGTCCATACAGGTGACGTTCACGCCGAATTCCGCGAAGCAGGCACCGGTGACTAAGCCGACATAGCCCGTTCCAATCACGCTGATATGCATGGAAGCATCTCCTCCTGAAGATAAGCCGTCGAAACTGTGGGTAAGTACGTGTGTAGAGTCGGTAGTATAGCAACGCGTACGAAAGTGAGCAAACATAACGCAGGTTTTGGCAGGGGTGCAGACGGAGCGAATTGCAGATTGCCGCGCACATCCAGTAGAATTCGGCCCTCTTCGAAGGAGAGGCTGGCGAATGGCAGGTTCAGGCGGGCCCATCCAACGACCATTAGCGATGATGATGCGTCCTATCACGAGGACCGTCCATCCCGATGACACCTTGTTGGCCGTGGCCAGGCAACTGCGCGACGCCCGCGTCGGGGCGATGCTGGTCGCTGATCACGGTGACTATGTGGGGATTGTCAGCGAGGCCGATCTTGTCCGAAAAGCCATGGCCAGCGGCGCAGACGCGGAACAGGTCATGGCCCGGTCAGTGATGAGCACCCCGGTCATGACGATCGATATCGCCCAATCCGCGCATGAGGCGAGCGATGTGATGGCCGAGCGGGGAATCCGGCATCTCGTGATTACAGAAGAGGGGCGTGTGGTGGGGATGATTTCGGTGCGCGATCTGCTTCGCTACTTCAAGAATTGGGGAACGCTCTAATATGGCGTGCCTCGATTCCGAACGGCACTGTTTTGCTTCTAGCCTTTCTGTGGTCCTGTGTTGATGATGGCACAGGGAACTTCCGCCTCTCGCATGCCACGTCTGTTTCTGCTCATCACGGCGCTCGTAACTGGTGCCATCGTCATGGCGCTGGAAATTCTAGGAAGCCGTTTGCTGGCTCCGGTGTTCGGGAATTCGCTGTTTGTCTGGGGGGCCTTGATCGGGATCATCCTGGCGGCCATGAGTTCAGGGTATGCGTTTGGCGGCTGGGCGTCGGATCGGTATCGTGTCGCGGCAGTGCTGGCCTGGCTCCTGCTCGGTTCCGGCGCCTGGACGTTGCTGATGTCCTGGATGGGGCAGGTTGCCATTTTTAAGGTTGCCAAGCTTGTCGAGGACCCGCGGTGGGGCCCCAGCCTTGCGGCCTGCGTGTTATTGGCCCCCCCGGCATTCGGATTGAGCGGCGTCATGCCGGCATTGCTTCGGTTGGCCGTGGTCGATATGGGGTATCTCGGCCGCCATACCGGCAGCATGATTGCGCTGTCCACCGTCGGGAGTCTGGCTGGGACCTGGGGTACGGCGTTCTTCCTTCTCTCCTGGCTGGGGACCCAGACGCTCGTCGCTTCATTGGGTGTGCTCCAGCTTTTGTTGGGTTTGTTGTGGTTGCAGCAGGGGAGCGGAAAGGTCACGAAAGTGACGGGTTTGTTGCTGGCCGGTCTGCTTGTTTTGAGTTGGCAATTATTCGGGCAGGCGGCTCCCGTTGCCGGGCTGGTGTACCAGGAGGATAGCCCTTATCAGCAGGTGCGTGTTCGTGACGACGATCTGTTTCGTTATCTGGTCCTCGACCGCACCTGGCATGCGGTCATGTGGCGGTCCGACCCTGCCACGCTCTTTCTTCCCTATAGCCAACTCATGGTTGCAGCGGTCGCGTTGACCCCGGACCCCAAACGCGGGCTCATTTTGGGGCACGGTGGTGGATCACTCGCCAAGTGGCTGGCCCAGGTCTGGCCGGAGTTGGAGCTGGATGTCGTCGAGTTTGACCCGGTCGTCGTTCGGATGGCCCAGGAGTATTTTGAGTATCACCCCCCCGCGAACCATCATGTCTTCGTCAAAGATGCCCGTGTGTTTGTGCGCGATACAGGGGTGAAGTACGACGTCATCTGGGTCGATGCGTTTGCCCGGCACCTCATCCCCTTTCATTTGACCACGGTTGAGTTTTTCTCAGAACTCCGGAGTCGACTGAATCCCAATGGCGTGCTGGCCCTCAATCTGGCGTCATCCGGCGAGGGTGGAGATCTCCAGCGTGCGAACGCGGTCGTGCAGACGTTGAAGACGGCGTTTCCCACACTCGAGTCCTTTGGAGTGAAAGGACCTTGGCGGGCGCATCAAACCACGGCGGAGAATTTGATTTTTTTCGGCGGCGGTCCCATCGATACTATGCCGTACGACGAGGTTGTGAAGCGTATTCAATCGCATGTCGAAGCTCGGCGACTGCCATCCGAAGCGACTGCCTTGTTGGCGGCGCGACGCACCCAGCCCTGGTCGCCTGGCCTGACCTTGACCGACGACTATACGCCCTACGATTTGCTGATCGGATCGCATGCGGTAGAAATGTCGCCGGAGGGAAAGGCTTTGCCGTAAACATATGAAATTATGAATGGAATGAAGCCTGTCGAGTCTTTGGTCCGTAAGACATTTCGTGGGGTAACTAGGTCCGCTTCACGTCCAAGAACTTTCTTGCTTCCTTTTTAATCCCTATGCTATAAGGTGTCCCTCATCAGCCTATTATTTAGGACATTTTCGAGTAGTAGAGCTAGGCTCCTGGGCGGAGTGTCTAGCAGATGGTTCAGAGCGCGGTGGTCATTATTCACCAACCTAATCGCATCTCTTCTTAATCTCTTTAAGGAGGTAGGTCATGGGTAAGACGATGGTAGCAGTGTTTTTTGGCCTGGTCATGCTGGTGGCTGGGGCATCAGGCGCATATGCGCTTCAAGCTGGTGGTGTCGAAATCGGTGATTTGGATACCGGTTCTGTCGTCGGTCAGCCGTTTAAGGAATTGGTCGTGGACGCGGAATTGTATGCCGTCGAAATCGGCAACATGAAGGCGTGGTATCCGCCTGTCACGGTGATCGACTTTAAAGTTCGTCCGGGCCGTCCGGTCGTTTTGAAAGTCACGAACAGCTCGACCGCAGAGCATGGGTTCCAGATGACCGATGCTGCGAATTCCGGTTCCCCGTTCGTGATGAAGGCTGAAGTCGTGTTGAAGCCGGGAGAAACCAAGTACATCGGTGTTCCCACCAGTGACATGTTTTATGCCACCCAGGGTAACACGTTGACCTATCGCTGCCATTTGCATCCGGCCCACGTCGGTGGCAAGATCTTGATGATCAAGTAGTCGACGTTTCAAATACGTGTAGTGCAACGCCCCATCTGCAGTGATGCAGATGGGGCGTTGTTGTATCAGGCGCATCGCCGACTGGTATCGATAAAATGTTTCCTTCCTAGGCTTCCTGCTCCTTTTGGCATTCGGCTTCGGCGTCCAAAGGAATATTCTGAATGCCTCTGAGTCTCCCGTCTACGATGAGTAGCAAAAAGCGGCTTGCTGTGGGGACATCCTGCCGCCGCTCGGTGACAATGGCGTTCATGTCCACGATCATTTCGTCGCCGTCCCATTGCGTGTCATTGACGATCCAGAAGTGATTGGCTGCATCCGGAAACTGTCTCGTGACGAAGCTTTCGATGATGGTTCCGATGTCTCCGGTATCGGCCATGGTTTGGACGGGAAGCAGGGCGAGGCCGAGGCTGGCGAATAAGATGAGGCGACTTACGCGTGTCATGAGCACCTCCCGCTGAGAGGGTGACGAATGGGCGGAGTGCAGCAAGGCCTTAAGGGTGGGGGCCTGCGCAGGCCGCCTCGCTCTTAAAGTCTACAGCTGTTGGCCAGTGAAAGCCAGGGAGTTATCTCTTTTGCAGCGCAGAAACGCCGAAGGCTCCCGGAGGAGCCTTCGTGGTGCCACCTATACGAGAATGACGTATTCTGACTAGTTTCGAACCCCGCTCCACACCTTGGCCGGATCAATTTCTTTATCCGGATTCAAGGTCTTGGCCTTGTCGAGCAACACCTCGGTGGTTTCGGGGTAGGCCGGATCGGCAATGCAGCAATTGTCTACCGGGCAGACCGCCGCGCACTGAGGTTCGTCAAAGTGCCCGACGCATTCCGTGCAACGATCATGAGTGATGACATAAATGTTGTCACCGACTCCCTGACCGTCGCCGACGTGGTTGCCCTTGCCTTCAGCATCGCTGCGGGTTTCAAAGATCGCTTCATTGGGACATTCTGGCAGGCATGCCCCGCAGGAAATGCACTCATCGGTGATCAGAAGCGCCATGGCCTGTGCCTCCTTCTCAGTTTCTTTAATGACGGATAAGATGTTGACAATTTCGTGCCGCCGCGACCATAGTTCGCGGCGAAACAGGTTCGCATTCTATGCCGCCGTTCTTCGGCAAGTCAACAGAGTGAGACTCGGGAAGAAGGCCTAGCACTCGGAAAGTCATGGGGCTTTGGGCCCAATGTACATGCGGCTCTGCGCGTGTGCGATCACATGAGGATGCATCCATGTTCGACCGCATTTGGTTATGGTGAAGCGCGCGAGTACGGCTGAGTCGGAGCAGCGTCGCAAGAAAATTGTGACGTTCGTGCTCTTGGTTATTTTGTTGGTCAGCGTGAGCCTGTTTCTTGGGGGGCCGAAGGAGTCCGAGCTCATCATCGTGGAATTTACCAACGGAAAGACCATGGAAACGGAAGTGGCGAGCACCCCTGAGAAATTGTTGTTCGGTCTGGCGTTTCGAGAAGGATTGCCAGCCGATACGGGGATGCTTTATATCTTTGAGTCGACGGGTTTGCATCGCGTTCAGACTCGGCAGTTTCGCATCGCCGTTGATATGGTGTGGATTAATGAGAGCCACCACGTGGTCCACATCCTAGAACAGGTGCCGCCCTGCGAGAAGGATCCGTGTCCACTCTATGGGCCTCCGCCCGAACCGGTTCGCTACCTCATCGAGGCTGAAGCGGGCTCTGTCCAGCGCGCAGGCATCACGACGGGGATGGAACTCAAGTTTACGCTTCGTATGTAAAGAATCGGAGTCGTTTATGGAAGGGTTTCAGTGCGTGGCCAAGGTCGAAGAGATTCCTCCTGGGCAGGTCAAGGTTGTGAAGGTCAATGAGCGGGGCATTGCCGTATTTAATATCGACGGTCAATTTCACGCGATCTACAATTCCTGCCCTCACGAGGGCGGGCCTTTAAATAAGGGCCGGGTGAAGGGGCATGTTGTCTCCTGTCCCTGGCATGACCTGGCGTTCGATGTCCGAAATGGGCAAGGCACGGATGGGGGCGGCTACTGTGTCGGGAGCTATGATGTGCGGGTGGAAGACGGGCAGGTGTTTGTCGGGGGGCGGCGCAAGGTATAGTCGGGCGAGTGATTGCCTCGGGGCAGCATGAGAATAGTATGAGTCCATTAAGTAAGGTAGTTCCCACCGGTGCAGAGCAAGAGCCGGGGGCCAAGACGCTCAAGGCGAGAGTGGGGGCATCGGTTCACATTCGGCTGTGGGAGGATCGCACCCGCGGGGAGTTGTGGGTTCCGTCCTACGACGCGACCGTTATGCCTCTGGTTGAGGACGATTTTCTTCGCACTGCCAGTAACAATGCGGTCGACGCGGGGCAGCGTACGTTTGAATTCAGGCCTATGGCCGCAGGAACCCACCGATTGGTGTTTGAAAAGCGGATGGGGTGGAAGTTCACGGCTGAGGACCGACAGATTTTTTACGTGACCGTATCCTGAGGTTCGAAAGGTGCTGAGAAATGAGTCATGCCTGACATTGCGTATGTGAATGGCCGCTTTGGTTCGCTGGCTGATGCGGTCGTCAGTATTGAGGATCGAGGCTTTCAGTTCGGTGACGGGGTCTACGAAGTTATTCGGACCTATCGCGGACAGCCCTTCGCCATTGAAGAGCACATGGCTCGATTGGAGCGGAGTGCTCAGGCGCTGCAACTTTCAATCGGGCAGACGAGTGCTCAGTGGAGTTCCTTGATTCGAGAAGGTCTGCGGCTGAGCCAATTCGCTGAAACCAAAATTTATCTGCAGATCACTCGCGGGCAGGCTCCCCGCGATCATCCATTCCCTGTATCGTCCGCCCCCACCACTGTCCTGACCTTTCGCGAACTCCACCCGCTGGATGTCTCCGTTCGCAACGCCGGGGTTCAGGCTATGTCGATCGAGGACATTCGATGGGGACGCTGTGACATCAAGAGCGTCAATCTTCTGGCCAACGTCCTGGCGCGGCAGCGAGCCAAGGAGGCGGGCGTGTTTGAAGCGATTCTGGTCCGAGAGGGGACGGTCACGGAAGGGTCGGTCAGCAATGTCATGGTGGTGCGGAACGGCGCCGTTCAGACGGCGCCGGAAGGGCGCAGGATTCTGTCCGGGGTCACGCGCGCGATCGTTCTGGATCTGGCGCGCAAAGAAGGTATTCCGGTGGCGGAATCGTTCGTCACTCGGGAAGAATTACTCGCGGCGTCGGAGGTATTTCTGACAGGAACGACCGTGGAGGTATTGCCCGTGGTGCGTGTCGACGGACATATGATTGGGGGCGGATCGCCCGGCCCTGTTTCTCAGTTATTGTCTCGCCGTTTTGAAGCGCTGGTCGGCTAGCCGCCCCTTGCTTTCACTACTATGGCATGGTAAGGTTCTCGCGCTGTAAGTGGGCCAAGGCCCACTTTTTTGTTTGAGCAACTTTTTTCTATGAGTGACGCGGGAGCAGTGTCGGCAGGGAAGCCGTCGGTGAAACGCGCTGAGGCGCTGAACCTTCGCGTCCAAGAAATTGCCGCTCCTATTTTGCAGTCTTATGGTCTGGAGTTGGTCGAGGCCGTCTGCGTCGGCCAAGGGCCCAGGACCGTGATTCGTGTTTTTATCGACAAGCCTGGAGGGATCACCCTGACAGACTGTGAGCAGGCGCATCGCTCGTTGAGCCCGGCGCTCGATGTGATTGATCCATTCCCGCATGCCTATACGCTGGAAATTTCGTCTCCCGGGCTGGATCGTCCCTTGCGGAGCGTGCAAGACTATCGGCGTCTGATCGGGAAGCCGGTCACACTCAAATTGTGCGAACCTATTCAGGCGCAGTGGCGGCTGGTTGGCGCAGTGGTTGAGGTGGACGACCGGGGGGTGACCCTTGCCATTCAGCAGAAGAAAACCACGGAGACAATCCGAGTTGAGTTTGATCAAATCGCTCTGGCGCGGCGGAAGGTGGAGTTCTCGTAACAGCAGGTGCCAGGGTGGTGTGTTAACCATGAGGTGTGAGCTATGAACCGAGAGTTGATCGCCGTCATCGATGAAATCGGCCGTCAAAAAGGGATCGATAAGGCCAGGGTCATTGGCGCGATCGAGTCAGCGCTTCAAACTGCTGCCAAGAAACGATTCGGCCAGGCCGAAAACATCCAGGTGGAAATCGATCCGAAGACCGGCGAAATCTCGGTCGTTTCAAAGAAAATCATTGTCGATACGGTGGCCAATCCGAAAGCGGAAATCTCGCTAAAGGAAGCGCGCGAATATGACGAAGGCGCGGAGGTTGGCGATGAGATCGGTTCATTGATCGAGATGGACGAGTTAGGCCGGATTGCGGCCCAAACGGCCAAGCAGGTGATCTTTCAGAAAGTGCGCGAAGCCGAGTGGGAAGCTGTTCAGAAGGAGTACTCGACCCGTCAGGGTGATTTGGTGAACGGCATTATTCTCGGCATGGAGCGCCGAAACTTTCTGGTCGATCTCGGCAAGACCGAAGCGATTCTTCCCATTCAGGAACAGATCCCGCGCGAAACCTATCGTCGCGGAGACCGGGTGAAGGCCCTGCTCTTGGAGGTGCGTCGCACCCCCAAGGACGTGCAGGTCATTCTTTCCCGCAGCCACCCGCAGTTTGTGGCGAAGATGTTTGAGCTCGAAGTGCCGGAAGTCGGTGAAAAGATCGTTGAAATCAAGTCGATCGTGCGTGAGCCCGGCGACCGTACCAAAATTGCGGTTTCCTCGCGGGACAAGGCTGTCGATCCGGTAGGGGCTTGTGTCGGCATCAAGGGATCGCGTGTGCAGGCTGTGGTTCGTGAGTTGCGCGGGGAAAAGATCGACATTATTACGTGGACACAGGATCCGCGTGTCTTTATCGCCGAGGCGCTGAATCCCGCCACGATCGAGAAGGTCGGGATCGACGAAGAAAAGAAGTCGGCCCTGGTGGTGGTGGCCGATTCGCAGTTGTCTCTGGCGATCGGGAAGAACGGGCAAAATGTGCGACTCGCCGCGCGCTTGACCGGTTGGAAGATCGATATCATCAGCGCGACCGAATACGAGAAAGAAAAGGCGGAGCGGGATCGGGATATCAAGGCGGCCCTGGCAGAGGAAACCGAGGCGCAGCGCCAGCAGGATGAAGCGCGGGCTGCTGCGCAACAGGCGGAGTGAAGCGGTTCGATATTCACGGGCTGAATGGCAATTATTTAAGCGGGTGGAGCTGAGCGGTACTGTATGCGCGTGTACGAATTAGCAAAGCAGCTGGGGATGGAAAATCGGGAGCTGATTCCTGAACTGAAACGGCTCGGGATTCCGGTGGCGTCCCACAGCAGCGCCTTGGATGACGATTCGGTTCGCGTTGTCTTGGAGAAGCTGAGCTCGAAGGCTCGGGGCGGTGAGGCTGTCTCCGGTGGGCATGAGGCGAAGAAAATGGTTCGCTCGTCGAAAGAGCCCGGTGCGTCTCACGAGAGGGGGCACGCGGCGGCGCACGAAGAGTCCCCGAAGCCGGACAAGAAACGGATTCTCATCAAGAAGAAGAGGGAAGAAGGTGCGGAGGATGTTGCGGCCTCTCTGGCGGCGGCAGAAGCGGCGTTTGCGCCCGTCGCCCCTGCAGGAACCGAAGCGTCGGTGGTGGCGTCGACGGCTGGTCCTGACGCAGAAGCGATTGAAGCCGCCCCGGTTGAACCTGCCCCACCCGAAGAATTAGTGTCCCCACCGCCTGTCGTGACCGTTTCGGAGGAGCCGCTCGTCAAGCCGGTCCAGGTTCCCCAGGTCACGGCTCCCCCGCTTGATGCGCTGGCGACGGCAAAGAAGAAGAGTGCGGCCACGGAGGCCATGGAGAGCGAAGCGGCGGCTCGAGAAAAATTGAAAAAAGCCAAGAAGGCTCCGCGGACCCGTGAGGAAGATGAAGCCAAGTTTAAGAACGACGCCACTCGATGGGGAGATCTGCGGGCAATCCCGGTGCAGCGGCGCGAAGACCGATCCAAGCATATTCACCATGCCTCGCCAACGGAAGTCACCAAGCCGAGAAAGAAAAGCGTGAAATTGAGCGCAGGAGTGAGCGTCAAGGAATTCGCAGAACTCATCGGTCAGCGGCCTGCGGACGTGGTCCGGAAGCTGATGGAGATGGGGCAGATGGTGACCTTCAATCAGTCGATCAATCTGGAGGCTGCCTCCTTGATCGCCGAAGAGTATGGCACCAGGGTGGAAGTGTCGACAGAAAAGGTTGGCGAAGCGTTGCTGGAAGAAGCCGCCCAATCATCGGGTGAGGAGCATGCGGTCTTGCGGCCTCCGGTCGTCACGATCATGGGGCATGTCGATCATGGGAAAACGTCTTTGCTCGATGCGATTCGCCTGACAAAGGTGGCGGAAGGTGAGGCCGGAGGGATTACGCAGCATATCGGCGCCTATATCGTCGGAGTTCGCGGTAAGCAGGTGACCTTCCTTGATACCCCGGGTCACGAAGCCTTTACGGCCATGCGTGCCAGAGGCGCGAAGGCCACGGACATCGTGATTCTGGTCGTGGCTGCCGATGATGGCGTCATGCCGCAGACGGTGGAAGCCATCCATCATGCCAAGGCTGCCGGAGTGCCATTGATCGTCGCCATCAATAAGGTCGACAAGCCGGGAGCCAATATCGATCGTGTCAAGAATGCCCTGACCGAGCATGGGCTGGTTCCTGAGCCCTGGGGTGGCGACACGATTATGGTTGAGGTGTCCGCGAAGCAACGGACCGGCCTGGACCAGTTGTTGGAAATGATTCTTCTGCAGGCGGAAGTCTTGGAGTTGAAGGCGGATCCATCGCGCATGGCCAAGGGCCTGGTGATCGAGGCGAAGTTGGACCGCGGGCGTGGACCGATCGCGACGGTGCTGGTGCAGAGCGGGACGCTCCATGTCGGGGATGCATTTGTAGTCGGCAATTTCAGCGGCCGCGTGCGCGCGCTCGTGACTGACACGGGGAGCAAGACGACTGAAGCTGGCCCGTCTGTTCCTGTCGAGGTGATTGGTTTGCCGGGCGTGCCGTCGGCCGGCGATTTGTTCACCATCGTGAAAGATGAACGGGTTGCCCGTGAGATTGCGCAGGAGCGGGCGATGAAGCAGCGGGCGGCGGACCTGGCCGGGCCGGCGAAGGTGAGCCTGGATGATCTGTTTGCCAAGATTCAGGAAGGCAATGTCAAAGAATTGCCCATCGTCATCAAGGCCGATGTGCAGGGGTCGGCCGAGGCCTTGGCTGCCGCGGTGGAAAAAATGCCAGCCGGCGCAGTCAAGTTGCGCGTAATGCATACCGGGGTGGGCGGTATTACCGAAACCGACATTCTCTTGGCGGCCGCGTCCAAGGCCATCGTGATCGGATTTAATATTCGTCCGGAACCGAAGGCGGCGGCGTTGGCCGAGCGGGAGGGCGTCGATGTGCGCCTGTACAGCATTATTTACGATGCACTCAACGATATCCGCGCCGCGATGGAGGGCTTACTCGAACCCACGCTCAAGGAGCGTGTCCTTGGGCGGGCTGAAGTACGGCAGATGTTTACGATCCCCAAGGCCGGTCTGGTGGCCGGCTGTTACGTGGTGGATGGCGTCATCTCTCGGGCCAGCGTCGGCGTGCGCGTGATTCGGGATAGTGTGGTGGCCTATGAAGGCAAGCTGGGCTCGCTCCGTCGCTTCAAGGATGATGTGCGTGAAGTGCAGCAGGGGTATGAGTGCGGTATCACGGTCGAAAACTTCAATGATCTCAAGGCCGGGGACATTATCGAGGCCTACGTCGTTGATAAGATTGCCGCCAAGCTTGAGCCTGCGAACCGTGGCACGTCTCCGCAAAGTCATCGGGCATGACCGTCGGGCTCTGCACGGTTGAGTTGTTCATTCCCGACGGGCATTCGTTGAAAGAGAAACGCCAGGTCCTGCAAAGCCTGAAGACCCGGTTGCGAGACAAGTTTAATCTATCGGTCGCGGAAGTCGGAGACCAGGATTTGTGGCAGAAGGCAATTTTAGGTATGGCCTGCGTGGCGAATGAATCCGCGCATGTGAACCAGGTGTTGGATTAAGCCGTGAATTTGATTCAGTCCGTGCCTGTGATCCAACTAGTACGCTCGCGAATCGAGTTGCTGTAAGGCGGCGTCATGACCAAATCGACGTACAGCCGGGCCGATCGTGTGGCAGACCAGATCCGCATGGAAGTGGCCGACATTCTGATGCGGAAGATTAAGGATCCGCGTGTGCGCTCGGTCACCGTGACCGATGTGGAGTTGACCAAAGATCTTCGCATCGCGCGCGTCTTTGTGACGACCATGGAGCAGAATAAGGATGAGCGGTTGGTGTTCGACGGGCTGGCGAAGGCCAGCGGTTTCGTTCGGGCGGAGTTGGGGCGGCGTCTGGCATTACGATACCTGCCGGAGCTGATCTTTATGAAAGACATCAGTGGCCCTAGAGCTGACCGAGTCCTGGAGCTGTTGGATGGACTGCACCGCGATCAATCCCACGAAGAGATGTTGGCAGAGCCCCCCCACACCGATGTCTAGCAAATGACCATGATCGCCTCGATGGAGCCACGCGCGACTACTGTGCTTCAGGACGGAGTGTTGAATGTCCGCAAGGAAGCCGGGTGGACGTCGCACGATGTGGTGGCTCGCATTCGTGGGAAGTTGCGCGGCATGAAGTTGGGCCATGCCGGAACGCTGGATCCGGCGGCGGCCGGCGTCCTGCCGTTGCTCGTCGGGCGTGGAACGCGCATCGCTGAATATTTGCTGGAATGGGACAAAACCTATCTCGCCGGATTGCGCCTCGGTGAAACAACCGACACGCAAGATGCCACCGGGACCGTGCTCCTGCGTTCACCGATTGAGTCGTTGTCCGAAGCCCGCATCCGTGAAGTGGTAGCTGGGTTTGAGGGGCGCATTCAGCAACTCCCTCCCATGTATTCTGCGGTAAAAGTCGGCGGGGTTCCGTTATACAAAGCGGCGCGAGCCGGGCGGGAGGTCTCCCGGCAGGTTCGTGAAGTGACCGTCTTTCGCCTCGATATCGTGGATGTTCAGATTCCTGAAGTGGCGCTCCGGGTGGTCTGTTCCAAGGGGACGTATATCAGGACGCTCTGCGCGGATATCGGCGACAAGTTAGGGGTCGGCGGTCATATGGCGACGTTGGTCCGCGAGCGCGTGGGGCCACTGACCCTTGAGCAGGCGTTGACGGTGGACGAAATCGAATCACGCTTGGAGCAAGGCACGCTGGCGGCGTCGATGTTGACGT
This sequence comes from Nitrospira sp. ND1, assembly GCF_900170025.1. NCBI lineage: Bacteria > Pseudomonadati > Nitrospirota > Nitrospiria > Nitrospirales > Nitrospiraceae > Nitrospira > Nitrospira sp. ND1. The sequence continues at coordinate 2,110,644 of NZ_FWEX01000006.1, forward strand.
TGGATCAGGCGCTGTTCGGACTTCCGGTTTGTATCGTGGGGGCGGCGACGGCCGGCCGGGTCCTGCACGGCATGCCGGTTCCTGCCTCAGAAGTGCTGGCCTGGCATGGCTTGTCTTCGCCTCTCTCTGAGGGGGCGAATCGGGCCATTCGCATCAAGGACGGAGCGGGGCGGTTATTAGCCATCGGCACGATGCCGGACGGCATGAATGCTGAGGCGCCGGGGGCGAATGCGCAGTCGATTGCTGTATCGAAAGTATTGGTCACAGAAGAATCACAGGGTGGTAGTATCGCGAACTCAATAGAGGAGTAGAGACGTATGGCACTGGTAAAAGAAGTGAAAACGGAATTGGTCAAGGGTTTCCAGCAGCATGACAAGGACACCGGATCTCCGGAAGTGCAGATCGCGATCCTGACGAACCGGATTACGTACTTGACGGAACATTTCAAGTTGCACAAGAAGGACCACCATTCCCGGCGCGGGTTGTTGACACTGGTCGGACGTCGTCGTCGGTTGTTGGACTATCTCCGAAAAGTTGAAGAAGCCCGGTATCGCGCCATTCTGGAGCGACTGGGTATTCGTAAGTAGTCGTGTGAGCGAATCGGCTGCCACCTTCGTGGGTGGCGGCCGAACCATTTGTTGTCCCCGCAGGTGAACACTGAAACAAGTTCAACGGCACGGGTCGACATTCAATCGAGGGCAGGCGCTTGTCGTTGGATGTGTAGATGGCCAGTTGAACTTATCTCTGTGGGCATCTGTGGGATTTAAACGGAGGAGACCATAGATGAAACATGTTGTAGGCATTGAGCTGGCAGGGCGTCGGTTGACGCTGGAGACCGGTCGTATCGCGAAGCAGGCGGACGGCGCCATCTGGGCCACCTACGGTGATACCGTCGTGCTCGCAACGGCCGTTGCGTCACAAAATGCCAAGCCGGGAGTGGATTTCCTTCCGCTGACCGTGGATTACCAGGAAAGGACTTATGCAGCCGGTAAGATTCCGGGCGGCTATTTTAAGCGGGAAGGTCGGCCTTCGGAGCGGGAAGTGCTGACCAGCCGGCTGATCGATCGGCCGCTTCGGCCTCTCTTTCCGGAAGGGTATTACTTCGAGACGCAAGTCATTGCCTCGGTATTGTCTGCCGATAAGACGGGCGTGTCGGATGTCATCGGCATCATCGCGGCATCCGCGGCGTTGGCGGTCTCGTCGATTCCATTCAACGGGCCGATCGCAGGCGTGAAAATCGGCCGCGTCAACGGGCAGTTGGTGGTGAACCCCGATCTGGAAACCCTGGAAACCAGCGATCTTCATCTCGTCGTGGCTGGGACTGCCGATGCGGTGATGATGGTCGAAGCCGGGGCCAATGAATTGCCGGAAGCGACCATGCTGGAAGCCATTGAGTTGGCGCACAGCGAAATCAAGAAAATCGTCGCGAAGATCGAAGAATTGCGCAAGCTGGCCGGCAAGCCGAAACGGACGGTGCTGCAAGAGCCCATCGATGCCGCATTGACCGAACAGGTGCGTGCGCTGGTGGCCGGTCCGATCCGTGAGGCCATCCTCATCCCCAATAAGAGCGCAAGGCAGGAGCGCCTGGATCAGGTGCTGGCCGAGACGGTTGCGAAGCTCAAATCGGACGAGCCGAATCGGGACCGGCATGTCAAGATCATTTTCCATGGTCTGGAGTACACCGAAGTTCGCAACATGATTCTCGAAAAGCGGGTGCGCGCCGACGGGCGTGGTCCAGCGGACATTCGTCCGATCACCTGCGAAGTCGGTGTGCTGCCTCGCGCGCACGGATCCGCAGTCTTCACTCGCGGAGAAACGCAGAGCCTGGCGGTGGTGACGCTGGGTACGACCGACGACGAGCAGCGCATTGATGCCTTGGAGGGCGAATACATGCGCACCTTCATGTTGCATTACAATTTCCCGCCCTTCAGTGTCGGCGAGGCACGGCCGCTCCGGTCGCCGGGCCGCCGCGAGGTCGGGCATGGAGCTCTAGCCGAGCGAGCGCTCAAGTCGATTCTTCCCGGCAAGGATAAGTTTCCTTACACGGTGCGAATTGTATCGGAAATCCTGGAGTCGAACGGATCCTCTTCCATGGCCACGGTCTGCGGCGGTACGTTGGCGCTCTTGGATGCGGGCGTTCCGATTAAGGAGCCGGTGGCGGGGATCGCGATGGGGTTGATCAAGGAAGGCAATCAGGTGCTGGTTCTGTCCGATATTCTCGGATTGGAGGATCACCTGGGCGATATGGACTTTAAGGTCACGGGGACGAAAAACGGCGTGACGGCGCTTCAGATGGATATCAAGATCGGCGGCATCACCTCCGAATTGATGCGCGAAGCGCTGGCTCAGGCGAAGGCGGGAAGGCTCCACATTCTCGGGTGTATGGCCCAGGCGTTGACCGAACCGCGCACCAAGCTGTCAGCCTTCGCTCCGCGCATATTCCCAATGAAGATCAAGCAAGACAAGATCCGCGATGTCATCGGCCCGGGTGGAAAGATGATCCGCAGCATCATCGCGGAGACCGGTGTGAAGATCAATGTCGAAGACACCGGCGATGTGACGATTGCCTCTTCCGATGAAGCCTCGGCACAGAAGGCGATCGATATGATCAAGCGCCTGACCGAGGAAGTCGAGGTCGGCAAGATCTATCTTGGAACCGTCCGCAAGATTATGGATTTCGGCGCATTTGTCGAAGTGCTTCCCGGCACGGACGGATTGGTGCATATCTCCCAGCTGGCTCATCATCGCGTCAAGGCGGTCACCGACGAGGTGTCCGAAGGCGATCAGGTGATGGTGAAGGTGCTGGAAATCGATAAGCAGGGGAAGATTCGTTTAAGCCGGAAGGAAGCCATGCCGGCACCGGCTGGTTCTCCTGCCACCGAACCAACGCCCGCGGGATAATCGATTGTGTATCGCAAGATCGTTCTCGACAACCGGTTGCGCATTGTGGCCGAACTGCTCCCGACGTTGAAGTCCGTCACGATCGGCATATGGGTCAACGTCGGATCGCGCGATGAGCAGCCGGGGGAAGAGGGGCTGTCTCACTTCCTGGAGCATATGTTCTTCAAGGGAACGCGCAGCCGCACGGCGACGCAGATTTCCCGTGAGATCGATGCGCTGGGGGGTGAGATGAATGCGTTCACCACCCGAGAAACGACGACCTTTTATGTGAAGGTGCTGGATCAACAGTTGGAGGCAGCGTTGGAGCTGCTCTCGGATCTGTTCTATCGGTCCCGGTTCGAGTCGAAAGAAGTTGAAAAAGAAAAGCAGGTGGTGCTCGAAGAGATCCGGATGGTCCAAGACGATCCAGAGGATCTGGTTCAAGAGCTTCACATGAAGCACACGCTCGGAAGCCATCCGCTGGGCAGGCCAATCCTGGGGCAAGCTCCGAGAATTCAGGCTCTTGGGCGTAACGATCTGGTGTCCTACGTTGGTTCGCACTATGATCCGGAGCGCACCGTCGTCGCGGTGGCCGGCAACTTTACCTGGCGCCGCTTGGAGCAGTTGTTGGCGCGGTATTTTTCCGACTCCCATAAGGGTGTGGCCGCCCAACCAAGCCGTCGTCCGCCTGAAGTGAAGGGTGGGGTGCTGGTCAAACGTAAGGCTCTTGAGCAGGTCCATCTGTGTTTGGGCCTTCAGGGTCTGAGTGCCGGGCATAAGGATCGATATGCGGCGCATGCGCTCAACGGGGTGCTAGGCGGGAGTGTCAGCTCGCGCCTGTTTCAGGAGGTGCGGGAAAAGCGTGGCCTCGTGTACTCGATCTATTCGTTTCTGTCCACTTACTCCGATGGCGGAATGACCACGGTGTATGCCGGTACGCGCCCGAAAGAGGTTGAGCGTGTCGTGGAAGTTGTCTGCCGGGAGCTGAAGAAGCTCCGCACGCATGGAATCGATGCGAAGGATTTGGCCCGGGTGAAAAACCAAATGAAGGGCAGTCTGATGCTCAGCCTGGAGAGTTCGCACAGTCGCATGAGCAAGTTGGCGAAGGACGAACTGACGCAAGGCAATCACGTGTCGCTCGAGCAGATGATTGCGGAAATCGATCGCGTGACGACCGATCAGGTGTATCGGGTGGCGCAAACGTTACTGGATCAGCGCTGTCTTTCAATTACGGCACTTGGCCCGATTCCGACCAAGAGTCTGCAGTCGTTTGCGTCATAACCGGTCAATTGCGGGGCACCCGTAGGCGGGGCGCAAGGGCTGGTCGGGCAATGAGTAGCGGTGATTTGAGCGCCATTGCAGGACTAACTCTTTGCTACGGTACTCATTTTAGGGCGCGAATCATGGCTGGATTTCGGCAAAACATTTTCTTGACACGTTTCGTGGATTTAAGTACCATGGTCGCGTTTTCATCATATAAGTCTGAATTTATTTCGGCTGCATTACAGGGGAAGGTAAGCAGAGAGAAAGGGGGTGTGCGTCGCACTTCCTCCTCCTAGCGCGTTCTCTGGAATTTTGTTTTTTTCTGAGCTCTTTTTTTGGATACTGTGATTCAACGGTTCTCTGGTCATCATTTTTCCAAGGAGGGTAGGGTTATGAATAGGGTCGGAATTCTAGCCGCACTTGCAGTCTCCTCCGTTGTCGGCTTGTTGACCGCCGGTGTTACGTTGGCGGCGGATGCTCCAGCCGGGGGCGGACCGAGCGAAGTCACCACGGGCAGCGGAAAGTTTTTTAAGGGTGAGACCACCAATACCTTGAAGGGTCGGGTGTGGTCGCAATGGGCAGACAATCCTGATACCGAATTGCTCTTCGGCATCCAGTACTGGAACACCGGTGATCCGGCTTCCGGTGAAGGGGGCGGTCGGTCTTCAACATCCATGGATGTGAAGCCGCCAGATCCTTTGTTTACCTGCTGCGGCTGGGGCTTTACCGGAGGTACGGACAAGAACAATCCTTACGCCGGCTGGCACCACGCGCAAACCACCGTTCGTTTGTCTGTTAAGGATAAGAGTTTGATGGATCAAATCATCAAGGCATCGCAGGAGCTTGTGGCGATGGAAGTAACCCTTGATGGTCGGACCATTACCGGATTCAAGGTCTTGAAATAGAATTTATACGCGAGGCGACATTCTTGAGACTTTTTTGTCTTCTTTAAGGAGGATGTGATTATGAAGCTTCAAAAGCAGGGGTGGACCTTTATGGCTGCCGTGGCTTTGGTGGTGGGTTTTGCCTCCACTGCGCTGGCCATCGAGGCGTTCCAGGAGCGATTCGAGTGGGGAGATCTGAGCAAGCCCACTACGCTGCAGGGGCGTGTCATCATTCTAGATCCATACGATGAAGCGGTCTGGCTCAACATCGCTGTGTTCGGCGGCAACGCAGAGAGCGGTTTATTTTGGCAGAGAATTCACCCAGGGAAGAACCTCAAGTTCTATCCCGCGGACAAGAATGTGTGGGAGCAGTTGAAGTCCATGGCGCGTCCGCATTCCGGACCGGCTGCAGCGAAGGAAGTTCCCCCTGGATCCCCGACCACTCTGGTAGAGTTCGTGGCTCAGGAAGTCGAGCAAAATCGCCGCGTGATTTCGTCAGTCAAGAAGTTGGCCGACAATGCCGGCGAAATGGGTAAGCCAAAGAGCATCTCCTCCCTTCGCTTGAAGGAATGTGAAGGGAAGACGGAAGTGGATGCTCCTTGCCACGCCGCGAAGACGTTGCTGAACACGTCCCCAAAGACTCCGGATGGAGCGAATTTGCCGTTGCAATATGATGTGTTGTTGCCAAATGGCAAGCCGCTTGCCAACCTGATTCCCTGGACTGCCAAGTACAATCAGGGTGGTGGACATCACTGAGTAGTAGAAGGCCATTGGCCTGAAGTAAGAAGGCGGCATTCCGAAAGGGATGCCGCCTTTTTATTTGCGACGTCGAGGGAGGAACTGTCTAGGCCGGGATGTGAGCTATTCCTGTAATAGCCGTTGTTGCAGTTCAGCAAGTCGATTGAGCGCATCGAGGGGGGTCATGGAGAAGAGATTCATTTGGCGAACTTCCTCAAGCATAGGATGAGGCGCAGGGAGCGTGGCATCAAATTGAAGCGACTGCTGGTTCTCCTGCACTGACCGTTCGGATGACGAGGAGGACTCAAGTTGAGCAAGGACGGCCTTGGCCCGGTGTATTACCTGATCGGGGAGACCTGCCAGTTCAGCAACATGGATTCCGTAGCTGCGATCGGCGCCCCCTCGAATAATCTTTCGCAGAAACAGCACCTTCCCGTCACGTTCCTGTACCGCAACGCAATAGTTCGTAATCCCTTCCCGTAGACTCTCCAATTGCGTCATTTCATGATAGTGAGTCGCGAAGAGCGTGCGCGCGCCGAGACGCCGAGGATCCTGGATGTATTCTGCAATTGCCCAGGCAATGCTCAGCCCGTCATAGGTGCTCGTGCCGCGTCCGATTTCATCGAGGAGGATCAAGCTGCGAGGTGTGGCGCAGTTGAGGATATGGGCTGATTCCGTCATCTCAACCATGAAGGTACTCTGGCCACCTGCGAGATTGTCGGATGCGCCGACTCTGGTAAAGATGCGATCAGTCAGCCCAATCCTGGCTTCCGTGGCAGGGACAAAGCTTCCCATCTGCGCCATCAATGTAATCAGGGCGACCTGTCGGAGGTAGGTGCTCTTCCCAGCCATGTTGGGGCCAGTCAGAATGTGCAGCCGGCTGGTAGCCAGATCCAGATGGGTGTCGTTCGGGATAAATCCGCCGGAGAGATCAAGACGTTCGACGACCGGGTGTCGGCCCTGAACAATATGGAGGCCATCACCTTCGTCGACGGTTGGTCGCACATAGCGATTGAGCGCGGCGGTTTCCGCCAGGGCGGCGATTACATCAAGGGTGGCCAATCGTCGGCTGATCTCTTGAAGGCGGGCTGTTTCCTCAGCGAGTCGTGTCTGGAGCTGTTCGAACAGCGCTTGCTCCAGGGCCGTCAGTTTTGTGTCGGCTCCCGTGACCCGCTCTTCAAGTTCCTTTAACTCGGCGGTCATGAAGCGCTCGGCATTGACCAGGGTTTGCTTGCGGATATAGTCGGGCGGTACCTTCCCGAGATTCGCCTTCGTGAGTTCAATATAGTACCCGAAGACTTGGTTATATCTGATTTTAAGCGACTCGACGCCGGTCCGTTCGCGTTCTTTGGCTTCGAGGCCGGTAATCCAGCCTTTGCCCTCCCGACTTGCCTTGCGAAGTTCATCGACTTCAGGATGGTATCCGCTCTTCAGGATGCCGCCGTCGCGAATCGATACGGGCGCCTCCTGCTCTATGGCTCCTTCGATCAACTCGTAGAGATCCTGGGCGTTATCCCATGACGACATCAGGTCGGCGATGAGTGGAGAATCGAGCACGGACAATTCGGCCTGAATTGCGGGAAGCGAAGAGACGGAAATTTTCAGAGCGAGGACATCCCGCGGATTGGCAACTCCGAGGGACATGCGGCTACAGAGACGGGAAATGTCCTGGACGGTTCGCAATGCCGTTCGGAGGCGAACTCGTGCGTCGATCTGTCGTTTGAGTTCGTCAACCGCTGTCAGTCGAGCCTCGATTGCCGCGCTGTTGACCAATGGCCGCAGGAGCCACTCACGGAGCAACCGGCTTCCCATGGCGGTGACGGTGCGATCCAGAACGCCCAATAACGTATAGGTGGACTGGTTCGACGAGTCCTCCGCACGACCGGCAGGCCTGACGAGTTCCAGATTGCGGATGGTGACGCTGTCCAGGTGCATGGCGTCATGATCCTGTCTCACTCGTGGCGGGCGGATATGGTCGAGAGGGGCCGACGGTTGAGTCTCCCTGACATACCGCAACACTGCCGCCCCGGCTTGGATGCCCAGTGTGAGTCGGTGGCAGCCGAAGGCTTCCATGGAATGCACGCGAAACTGTTCTTGTAACGTCATGCGACCCTGCTCCAGGTCGAACCACGTCGCAGGTTGTGCGCAGCATCGGGGGCCGGTCAGATCGGCGGTCCATTGCTGTTCGTCCGGAGAGAGATCTTCGGGAAACAGCAATTCTTTCGGTTCAAGCCGCGCCAGTTCGTCCCGCAGGGAGGCTTCTGCCTGGATCCCATGAAACTCACTGAGCCAATAGTCTCCGGTCGAGACTTCAAGCGTTGCGAGGCCATAGGAGGGCTCTTTGCGTCCGGTCCCTGCGGATCGAAGGCGCACGCATACCGCGGCCAGCACGTTTGATTCCGTGGACGGAAGGAATTCGCTATCGATGAGTGTGCCGGGGGTATAGAGCCGGACGACTTCCCTGCGCACCAGACCCTTGGCCAGTTTGGGGTCTTCGACTTGCTCGCACAGGGCGACGGTTCGTCCCGCACGGAGGAGTTTGGCGATGTAATTAGTGGCGGCATGATAGGGGACACCGCAGAGAGGGATCGGGGTTTCGCTGGATTTATCGCGTGATGTCAGCGCAATGGAGAGAAGTTTGGACGCCTCCACCGCGTCCTCCTGGAACATTTCATAGAAATCGCCGACACGGAAAAAAAGGATGGCATCGCGATAGGCCTGCTTGATGTCGCGATACTGCCGCATTAATGGGGTGCCGTCGGCGTCACCCATCGGAGGGCTCTCCCTCAGCGGGAATGTCCGAAGACGTCCCCACGCGGCGGGCAGCCTTGTCGAGGGCTTGTCGGAGGCGCTCCAGATCCACCTCGGCCTCCTGCAGCGCCTTGGTTTTGCGCCGGAGTTCGATGCGGCCGCGTACCCAGGCCGGAAACAGCAGAATCCCGGACACTAACAGTCCGACGCCGAAGGCCGCCAGAATCGGTTTATAGATCAGGATTGAGGCGGATCGAAGACCGAAAAAATACCGCAGAGTGACTTCCTGCTCCTGGTTCTGCAAAAAAAACGACAGCGCGAGTAGCAGCAGCGTTCCCACCAATATCAATCGGATCAATGCGAGGCCCTCCTTGGCCGGTTCAATTGTACACGGGTTTGCTGAGCCGCTCTAGTGGGGCGATTTGCGGAGAGCCGGGAGCGAAGCGCGTCCAGCAGACGCCGTGCAGCAGGGCCTCTGGCTGTGAGAATTGCGCGGCGGGCCGCCGGGGGGCGGTGCGACAAGTGGACATCGAGCCGGTCCGACGGAAGACCGTCGCCCCACCGATCGGCCCATTCGATCGCAGTGACAGTGTGGCCGTCTAAGTAGTCGTTGAGTCCGGTATCTTCGAGTTGGGCGGCGGTCAGGCGGTAGAGGTCGGAGTGGACCAATGGAAGGCGTCCCCGGTATTCGTGGATGAGTGTAAACGTCGGGCTGCTCACGTCCGTCGGTTCGGCGAGCAGCCCGTCGGCGATGCCTTTGACCAGTGAGGTTTTGCCTGCTCCCAGTTCGCCGAACAGGGCGAGAACTTCGCCTCCCTGGAGGAGTGTGCCCAGGCAACGTCCCAGGCGGTGCGTGTGTTTCGGAGATCGAAGCACAATGTGCCACGGTTTGCCGATAGGGGGAGACCCCGCGGTTGTTTGCCTGAGAGGTGCCGCAGGTGATGGCACCGGCTTAGGTGTGTGTGGTCGGCGCGAGGGCATGGGGGATGTGCTGAATGAGATCACTCGCAATCATGCCGGCTTGGCCGAGATGCTGCGCGGCCAAATCTCCGGCCAAACCATGAAAGTATGTCGCCGCGCAGGCGGCGTCCCAAGGGGCCAAGCCTTGCGCGAGTAGCCCGCCGACCATGCCCGTCAAGACATCACCGGTACCGGCGGTGGCCATTCCGGGATTGCCGGTCGGGCAGATGGCTGCCAGGCCATCCGGGCGCGCAATCACCGTGCGGGCTCCTTTGAGGATGACAAAGACGCCGCGTTCCCGCGCAAATCTGGTGGCCGTGCCAAGACGATCTTCATTGACCGATTGCGTGGTTGCCTCGGTTTCCAACCTGGCCATCTCGCCTGGATGAGGAGTGATAATCGGCGGTCGCTTGCACTCGGTCAGTAACGAGGATTTCCCCGCCAATGCATTCAACGCATCGGCATCGAGTACGCAGGGCTTGTCGATTCGCTTCACGAGTTCCTGTACCAGGTCGACGGTCTCGGGATGGGTGGTCAGGCCCGGTCCGATCGCGACGGCATCCCGGGCGCCGGCGAACGCGAGGAGGCGATCCAAACCGGAACGCGCGAAGGTCCGAGCTTTGGTTTCCGGCATCGGCAGTGTCATCACTTCGAGGAGTTTTGCTTCCAGAATATCATTGGCGCTCGAGGGAATTGCGGCCGTCACCAAGCCGGTTCCGATGCGCAGGGCTGAGAGTGCTGCCATGGCCGCCGCGCCTGTCTTGCCGACCGAGCCGGCGATGACGCCGAGGTGGCCGTAGGTGCCTTTGTGTGCCGAGGGGCGTCGTGGGGGGAGTGCCGCGCGAGCAGCCGTATCGGTCAGCAGCATCAACCGACTTCCGATGGCTTCGACAAAGGAGGCGGGAATCCCAATATCCACGAGTCGAACCGTTCCAGCGCAATCGATGCCGGATCCACTATAGAGCCCCGCCTTCGGCAATCCCAACGTCACCGTGAGATCCGCGCGCACGGCGGCTCCCAGCACCGCTCCTGTATCGGCATGCAGGCCTGATGGAAGATCGACGGCCACGGTCGGTCGGCCAACGGCGGTGATGGCTTCGATCGCATCACGATAGAGCCCGGTGACGGGGGTGGAGAGGCCGGTACCGAGAATCGCATCGACGAGAATGTCCCCGGTCGCCAACCGTTGTTGGATTGTCTCCACGTCGGCGGGGCATGTAACGGCCGATTTCCCTGCTGATCGGAGAAATCGCTGGTACATCGTCTTTGCATCGCGACTCAGATCCTCGGGGGACGCGAGCAGCAGGATGTGGACCTGGGCCTGTTTTCGTCGTAACAGCCGTCCGACGACAAAACCGTCTCCACCATTGTTCCCCTTGCCGCAGAGGATGATGACCGATTTCCCGGCAAGCGGTGCATATCGGGCCTCAAGGTGAGTGACGACCCCCGCTCCGGCTCGTTCCATCAGCGTCAGGGACGGCACCAAGGCTTCCGTAATTGTCCGCTGATCCAGGGCTCGCATTTGCTCGGCGGTCACGATCGGTATCATGGTGTTCTGTGACTCCCGGTCGGTTTCTCGCGGCGAGGGTGACAGGCCGTGTCGTGGGGATGGCCGGACTAGGCGATCAATTCCCTCATTTCTCGCACGGCCTGGACCAATCCGACCATGACGGATCGGGCGATGATGCTATGACCGATATTGAATTCCACAATTTCGGGCAACTTGGCGAGTCGTTTCACATTTTTGTAGGTTAAGCCGTGCCCGGCGTTCACGCCGAGACCGAGCTTGTACGCCAGTTTGGCTGCCTGGGTAATGGCCTCGAACTCCTCGTCTTCTTCCTTCGACCGCTTGGCGTTGGAGTAGCGGCCGGTATGTAACTCGACATAGGCCGCGCCGATTTTGTGCGCCGCCTTGATTTGATCGAGACTCGGCTCGACAAACAAGCTTGTGGGGATGCCTCCGTCGCGGAGCAGATCGACGATTTTCTGAATGCGATCGCGGTGATTAGCGACATCGAGACCGCCTTCCGTGGTCAGCTCCTGTCGGCGTTCCGGGACGAGTGTCACCAGGTCCGGTTTGACGCTCAGGGCGATCTTGGCCATGGCGTCGTCGGCGGCCATCTCCAGATCCAGCTTGGTTCGCACGATTTCCCGCAACATGGTGAGATCTCGATCTTGAATATGCCGGCGGTCTTCCCGAAGATGCACAACCAGGCCATCGGCGCCGGCCAATTCCACGAGAATGGCCGCGGTCAAGGGGTCGGGATCGGTCCCTCCTCGCGCCTGCCGGAGTGTCGCCACATGATCGATATTTACACCCAGTCGAGCCATTACGCCTCCGCAATTTCCCTGCAGATCATAGGGGAAAGATTTCGGAACTGGTCGAAAATCATAGACAATTCTCTGGTTGCTGAGGCATTATTAACAGAAGACGGTACGGGGGAGCAAGGAGGCAGATCGTGAGAGGCCTCACTGTTTTGAGTGTGACCACGATAGGGTGCCCACCCCCAAGTCCTGACAATCGTAGCGAAATTGACTCGTTTTGAGGCCTCCATTAAAATACGCCCCTTTCAGAGGCATGGCGACTGAACCTGTTCGGCAGAGGACCCGCCTGTAGGAGTCTGACAAATTCATGGCGATCGGCGACGGATTTTACCGCATTAAACGACTTCCCCCCTACGTATTTGCGCAAGTACAAACCCTGAAACTTGAGGCGCGTCAGCGGGGCGAGGATATCATCGACTTCGGCATGGGCAACCCGGATCAGCCCACGCCGCCTCATATCGTCGATAAATTGATCGAAGCATCGAGGAAGGCCAAAAACCATCGTTATTCAGCTTCACGCGGGATCACGAAGCTGCGTCATGCGATTACCGGTTGGTATAAGCGCAATTACGATGTGGATTTGGATCCTGAGACCGAAGCGATCGTGACGATCGGCTCCAAGGAAGGCATCGCCCACTTGGCGCTGGCTACGATCGGGCCAGGCGATGTGGTGTTGACGCCCACGCCCACCTATCCCATCCATATGTACAGTTTTATCATCGCCGGCGGGGAAGTGCGCGGGATTGAGCTGCGCCAGGACAGCGACTTTTTCGATGACCTGTTGCGCGTCTATCGCCAAACCTTGCCGCGTCCGCGTATTCTCGTGATCAATTTCCCGCACAACCCGACGACCGCCGTGGTCGATCTTGAGTTTTTCAAGAAGATCGTCGCGTTTGCCAAGGAACACGACGTGATCGTGATTCACGACTTGGCCTATGCCGATATCGCGTTCGACGGCTATAAGGCACCGAGCTTTCTGCAGGTGCCGGAGGCGAAGGATGTGGGTGTGGAGTTTTATACGCTGTCCAAGGCCTACAACATGCCCGGCTGGAGAGTCGGATTCTGTGTCGGCAACCGTGAAGTAGTCGGCGCGCTCGCCAAGCTGAAGAGTTATCTCGACTACGGAATTTTTCAGCCGATTCAGATTGCCAGTACCGTCGCGTTGAATGGGCCACAGGACTGCGTCAAGGAAGTCGTGCAGCGGTATCAAAACCGGCGCAATGTTCTCGTGAACGGGCTGAATCGTATCGGCTGGCCGGTGGCGTTACCCCGCGCGACGATGTTCGTGTGGGCCCGTATTCCGGACCCGTTCCGGCATATGGGGTCGCTGGAGTTTTCGAAGCTGCTTCTCCGGGAAGCCAAGGTCGCCGTATCGCCGGGAATCGGTTTCGGAGAAGGCGGAGACGAATTCGTGCGGTTTGCGCTGGTGGAAAATGAGCATCGCACCCGGCAGGCTTTGCGCGGGATCCGCAAAGTATTGAATTTGGATGACCAGGAATCATGAAGAGTGAGATCGGGGTCGGGTTAATCGGATTCGGAACGGTCGGCACCGGTGTGGCTCGTGTGTTGATCGAGAATGCTGAATTGATTCGTCGGCGGGTGGGTGTACCCGTCACGCTGGTTCGCATTGCGGACTTGGACATCACGCGCGATCGCGGCATTGCGATTCCGCCGGGCGTGCTCACGACGGATATCCAGCAAGTCCTCACGGATCCACGGGTGGATATCGTCATCGAGTTGATGGGCGGGTACGATCTCGCCAAGCGTGTGATTTTGGACGCCGTGCAACGAGGCAAACATGTGGTCACGGCTAACAAAGCCTTGCTGGCCGTGCATGGCGAAGAGATTTTTGCCGCGGCTTCGCGTCAAGGCATCGATCTCGGCTTCGAGGCGAGCGTGGGGGGTGGAATTCCGGTCATCCGCGCATTGATGGAAGGATTGGCCGCGAACAATATCCAGTCGATTTACGGCATCATCAACGGCACCTCGAATTATATTCTTAGCCGAATGACCAGTGAAGGCCAGCGTTTCGACGTGGTGCTGGAAGAGGCGAAACGCGCCGGTTATGCCGAGGCTGACCCCACCTTCGATGTGGCGGGAATTGATTCGGCTCACAAGCTGACCATCATGGTCAGCTTGGCCTACGGGACACCCGTCAATTTCAAAGAGATCTATACCGAAGGTATCACCGGGCTTACGCCGCTCGATATTGCTTATGCGAAGGAGTTCGGGTTTACAATCAAGCTGCTGGCGATCGCAAAATATTCCGATGGCGAAATCGAGGCGCGCGTGCATCCGACGATGGTGCCGTCGGCCTCTCAAATCGCGAAGGTCGACGGTGTCTACAATGCGATTCAGCTAGTGGGCGATGCTGTCGAAGATGTCGTGCTGTATGGCCGGGGCGCCGGGTCGATGCCGACGGGAAGTGCGGTCGTGAGTGATGTCATGGCCATCGCGCGCAATCTGCTCAAGGATGCCGCCGGTCGTGTCCCGCCTGCATCCTACCAGCCCGATCAGCGGCGGCCGTTGCGCATGCGACCGATGGAAGAAATTACCTCGCTCTACTATATTCGCTTTATGGTGCTCGACCGGCCGGGCGTGTTGTCGCAGATTGCGGGGGTGCTGGGTCGTTATGGGATCAGCATTTCGTCGGTGCTGCAGCAGGGACGCAAAGAGGGGCAGACGGTGCCGGTGGTGATCATGACGCATATGGCAAAAGAGCGGGATATTCAGAACGCGCTCCGTGAAATCAATCCGATGTCCTACATCTCCGAGCCCACGACGCTGATCAGAGTCGAAGGGCGTGATGAATGAATGTGTCTCTCCCGTTGTGCTGAGAGGATGGTCGAATAGATTGTTATGAATCGTTGGCGTGGGATCATCGAAGAATATCGGAAGTTCCTGCCGGTTACGGCGCAGACCCCTGTGATCACACTGGGCGAGGGCAATACGCCACTGATCCGCGCGGCGCGGCTCGCGAAGAAAATCGCTCCGGGGATCGATCTGTATCTGAAGTATGAAGGCATGAATCCCACCGGATCCTTCAAAGACCGCGGTATGACCATGGCGATCTCCAAGGCTGTCGAGGGGGGCGCGCGGGCGGTCATTTGCGCCTCCACCGGAAACACGTCTGCCTCCGCTGCGGCGTACGGGGCCAGGGCGGGCATTGCCGTGTATGTGCTCATTCCGGCCGGCAAGATCGCGCTGGGGAAGTTGTCGCAGGCGATGATGCATCAGGCCACCGTCATTCAAGTCGAAGGAAATTTTGACCAGGCGCTGACCATCGTCAAAGAGCTGTCGGCGACCTACCCCGTTGAGTTGGTCAACTCCCTGAACCCCTTCCGGATCGAAGGACAGAAAACGGCGGCGATGGAGATTTGTGACGATCTCGGCGATGCACCGGCTATGCATGTACTTCCTGTAGGGAATGCAGGTAATATCACCGCCTATTGGAACGGCTATCGGGAGTATCGTGCGTCCAATCAGACGACGCGGTTGCCTCGGATGATGGGATTTCAGGCCGCTGGTGCGGCGCCGATTGTCTTGGGCCATATCGTCGAAGAGCCACAGACGGTGGCCACGGCGATCCGAATCGGCAACCCGGCCAGTTGGCAATCGGCTCTCACTGCGGTGAAGGAGTCGTCCGGTGCCATTGATATGGTCACCGACGAAGAAATTCTGCATGCCTATGCGTTGGTGGCCAGTGAGGAAGGTGTCTTTTGCGAACCAGCCTCCGCTACCTCCGTGGCCGGTGTCATTAAATTGAGTCAGGCCGGACAATTAAAAGAAGGTGCCACGGTTGTGTGTACGTTGACCGGGCATGGTTTGAAGGATGCCGATACGGCGATCGGCATTTCACGTCAGCCTCAAACGGTGAAAGCCACCCGCGATGATGTGGCCCGCCTCCTTCATGTCTGATTACCTCAGGAACATTGCATGAAATATTTGATCCTGCATGCCGACGGGATGGCAGATCTCGCGTGTCCGGAACTCGGTGGAAAAACCCCGCTTCAAGCGGCCGCAACTCCGAACCTTGACCAGATCGCCCAGCGTGGCGAGGTGGGGTTGTTGAGCCTTCCCTCGGAAGCCGGAGCCGCTGGAAGTGATGTCACCAGTGTGGCTGTGCTGGGATATGATCCGAAAAAGTATTATCCGGGCCCCGGTCCGCTGGAGGCGGCCGGTCTCGGCGTCACGGTGGGTGAGCAGGACGTGGTGTTCCGGTGCACCATGGTGACGGTGCGGGGGGAGTCTGCCTCCGGTAGCAAAGATCGAGCAACCGACATCAAGAAACTCGGGCCGCATGTCCTCATGGAGGACGCGACCGCCGGTCTCATCGACACGGAGCAGGCTCGTGAGTTGCTCGAAGCGGTGAATGAGCAGCTTGGCTCGGAATCGATTCAGTTCTACCCCGGTTCCGGGCATCGACACCTCATGGTCTGGGTCGGAGGAAAATCCCGCGCGACGTGTCTCGATCCACAACCGTTGGTCGGCCGGTCGATTGCCGATGCATTGCCGAGCGGCGATGGCGCCGACGTGCTGCGCAAGATCATGGATGCGGCGTTTTTCATCCTGCGCGACCATCCGGTGAATGAGGAACGTGAGCAGGAGGGGTTGAAGCCCGCCAATTGCCTGTGGTTGTGGGGCCAGGGCCGTGCCGCCGTGTGGCCGCCCTTGCCGGAGCGATACCAGATTGCCGGTGTGGTGGTGTCATCCAGTGATGTCCATCGTGGAGTTGGGGTGTGCGCCGGGTTGGATGCGGTCGAGCTTCCGCTTGCCGACGGAAGCGACGCGAATGAGTTCACGGGTTGCGTGCAGGCGGCGGTGCAGGAGTTGGCCAAGAAGGACTTCGTCTATCTGCATGCCGGGCTTTCCGACGACGTGCTGCACGCGACTGATGTGCAGGACAAGGTGCGGGCCATTGAGCGGTTCGATGCCCAGGTCGTCGGGCCGATTCTCGCGGCACTGGCGACGTATCCAGCCTATCGGTTGCTGGTCGTGTGTGATCCCGGCCTCGCAAAGAGCCACGGTGCTGAGGTTCCGCCGATCCTGTATGCGCTGTGTGATAGTGCCGCCAAGCCGTCGGCCGGAGTCACCAAGCGGTTTCACGAGCAGGATGCGAACATCGCCGGGACCGCGCCTCGCGATGCGACGAAGTTGATGCTGCGATTATTCCCGCGCGGAGTATAGAGCTGTGGCGCTGATCGTTCAAAAATACGGGGGAACATCCGTCGGCACGGTCGAACGGATTCATCGCGTCGCCGAACGTGTCGAACGCGCTCAGAAAGACGGCCACCAGGTGGTAGTGGTGTTGTCGGCCATGAGCGGGGAAACCGATCGACTGCTGAAGTTGGCGCATGAGGTCACCGGTGCACCGGACGAGCGGGAATTGGACATGCTGCTCTCGACAGGGGAGCGCGTGACTATTGCGTTGCTCGCCATGGAGCTCCGGGGGCGAGGGGTGAATGCCCGGTCCTTCACGGGCCGGCAGGTCGGCATTCACACCGACAGCGCGCACACTAAAGCTAGAATTTCCCGCGTCACGGCTGATCGAATCAAGGAAGCGTTGTCTGCGGGCGTGATCCCCGTTGTGGCGGGATTCCAGGGCATTAACGCCAGCTCGGATGTCACGACGCTGGGCCGGGGAGGTTCCGATCTGACAGCCGTTGCGCTGGCGGCGGCGCTCAAGGCCGACCGCTGCATTATTTATACGGATGTGGACGGTGTCTACACTGCCGACCCGAACATCGTGCCGGCTGCGCGGCGTCTGGATAAGATCTCCTACGAAGAGATGTTGGAAATGGCAAGCCTCGGCGCCAAGGTGCTGCAGAGTCGCTCGGTGGAGTTTGCGGCCAAGTACTCCGTGCCGGTGGAGGTCAATTCAAGTTTCAAAGAAGGAAAGGGAACGCTCGTGACACGTGAAGATGCCGATATGGAAGGGGTCATGGTGTCGGGTGTGACGGGGGACCGCAATCAGGCCAAGATTACGATTGTCGGTGTGCCGGATCGGCCAGGGATCGCCGCGCGCGTATTCGGGGCCGTGGCCAATGCCAACATTGTGGTGGATATGATCATCCAAAACGTCAGCCAGGCCTCCACCACCGACATTTCGTTCACGGTCCCCAAGGCTGATTTGCGTAATGCCGTCGATCTCGTTCAGCGTCTGTCCGAAGAGATCGGCGCCCGGTCGGTGGCTGTGACGGAATCCATCGCCAAGGTGTCGCTCATCGGGGTGGGTATGCGGTCGCATTCCGGAGTGGCGGCAAAGATGTTCGAGGTGCTCTCGCGCGAAGGCGTGAACATCATGATGATCAGCACGTCGGAAATTAAGATTTCCTGTGTCATCGAGGAAAAGTATTTGGAATTGGCCATGCGTACGCTTCACACGGCGTTCGGCCTGGATCGGGTTTCGGCGCCTGCCCTGGGCTAGTCTGCTCGGAGGGCGGTCACGGTCGGTGTGCCGTCTCCTCGACAGGTCCGTCATGACCCTGCTACTCTCACATCTATGAAACGTCGCAACACAGCGCCGCGGCGCCCTCGCGGTTCGGAACCTGTTTCGGTGCCGTCGCTCACGGCGGCGCAGGCGTCCGCGCTCGAAATCTACGATACCACCTTGCGGGATGGGGCTCAGGCGGAGGATGTCAGTTTCTCCGTGGAGGATAAACTCCGGGTGGCGCAACGGTTGGATGAACTCGGTGTGCATTTCATTGAAGGTGGGTGGCCTGGCGCGAATCCGAAAGACATCGAGTTCTTTCGCACGGTCAAGACCATTCCCTTTAAGAATGCGACCATCGTGGCGTTCGGGTCGACGCGCAAAGCCAGCAACTCGGTTCGAAAAGATAAAAATCTTCAAGAACTGCTCGCGTCAGGAACTCCGACCATTACGCTCTTCGGCAAGAGTTGGTCGTTTCAAGTGACGGATGCACTGGGCATTGCGCTCGCCAAGAATTTGGAGTTGATCGAAGACTCGATTCACTACCTGCGGTCCAAGGATCGCCGGGTGTTTTACGATGCCGAGCATTTTTTCGACGGGTATAAGGCCAATCCCGACTATGCGTTGCAGACGATTCGCAGAGCGATTGCCGGAGGAGCCGAGCGGGTCATTCTCTGTGATACCAACGGCGGGACCATGCCGTGGGAAATCCGTGAAATTTGCCGCATTGTGAAGCAGGAATGTCCCGTGCCATTGGGGATTCATGCGCACAACGACAGCGAAATGGCGGTGGCGAACTCGCTCGTCGCCGTGGAGTCGGGCATTCTGCAGGTGCAGGGGACGATCAACGGCATCGGTGAACGATGCGGCAATGCCAATCTCTGCTCCATCATCCCGAATCTACAGTTGAAAATGCAGCGGCCTGCGCTCGGCAATAAGCTGACGCACCTGAAGGATGTATCCGGGTTCGTGACGGAGATCGCCAACCTGATGCCCAATAAGCGGCAACCGTATGTCGGTGACGCGGCGTTTGCGCACAAGGGCGGCGTGCATATTCATGCGGTGCTCAAGAATGCGGCGACCTACGAACACATCGATCCCGCAGCGGTCGGAAACCGCCGTCGGATCTTGGTGTCGGATTATGCGGGGCGCAGCGGGCTCCTGGAAAAGGTTGAAGCGTACGGCATTTCACTGAACAAGAATCACGCAAAGTTGCAGGAACTGGTCGAGACGCTCAAGGAGCGTGAAAGCCAAGGGTATCAATTCGAAGGCGCGGAAGGATCGTTTGAGTTGCTGATGCGCAAAGCGATGGGCAGCCATCGCCCGTCCTTTCAGCTGCTTGGTTTCCGGGTGATCGTCGAGAAGAAGCAGGAGCACGGTCTGCTGCTGTCGGAAGCCACCGTGATGGTGAAGGTCGGGGAGGTCGTCGAGCATACGGCCGCCGTCGGGGCCGGTCCTGTGAATGCCCTCGACCATGCGCTCCGCAAAGCCTTGGAAAAATTCTATCCGCAACTTCGGGAAGTGAAGCTCCTCGACTATAAGGTCCGTGTGCTCTCTGCGGATAAAGGGACGGAATCAAAGGTGCGCGTCCTGATCGAGTCGGGCGACCATAAGGACAAGTGGGGCACCGTCGGTGTGTCGGAAAACATTATGGAAGCGAGTTGGCAGGCGTTGGCGGACAGCATTGAGTATAAATTGCTGCTGGCGGATCGCTAGGCTCTTTTCACCTCCGTCGGGCGCACATAATCCTTGACAGGGCAGGTAACCTCACGTAACTTATGGGGAAATTCTTTGTCTTGGACGCTCGACACCAAGAAGCACTTCCTAAGGAACGACTCTAGTGGATGGCGGGGGGAAAGGCATGAGAAAGGCGGATATCGCGAACGAAATCTTCAAGCAGGTTGGAGTCTCCAAGAACGATGCAGCCGATATCGTCGAACTCGTGCTCAATCTGCTGAAGGGAGTGCTGCAAAAAGGTGACGCGGTCAAAATTGCAGGATTCGGGAATTTTGTAGTACGAAGCAAAGGGGCTCGCAAGGGACGGAACCCGCGAACCGGAGAAGAAATCGGGATTACTCCCCGTCGAGTGGTCACGTTTCGGCCCAGTCAGGTGTTTAAAAAGTACGTCAATTCCTAGTCGCTACCTTGTTACGAGCACAAGCAGCATGAGGACCGGTCATGGGGAATGAGCCCCGACTGGGAAGTAAAGTTTTTTACAAAATCGGCGAAGTCAGCAAGATTTCCAAACTGCCGGCTTATGTCTTGCGGTTTTGGGAATCGGAGTTTAGCTTCCTGAGACCGAAGAAGAGCCGTGGGAATCAGCGGCTCTATGTGCAGAAAGATGTAGATACGGTACTGGAGATCAAGCGGATGCTCTATGACGAGGGGCATACGCTGGCCGGGGTTAAGCGCTACTGGGCTCGTCGAGGACGAGTTACCGTGAAGAAGCTGGGCTCGCGGAAAGAGCTGGCACAACGTGTCAGGGGCGATCTCCAGGCGATCATTAGAATGATCGATTCCCATTCGTCCTGAACCGTTCTTGTGATGCGGGCGGCTGCGTCCAATTGTGGGTACATCGATGTCGTGTGTGTCGGGGCGTAGCGCAGCCCGGTAGCGCACTCGCTTGGGGTGCGAGGGGTCGTGGGTTCAAATCCCGCCGCCCCGACCATCGGCACGATGTTCTCTAACACTGTCAGTGTCCTGAGGGACGTTGATCATTGCGGACGATCTTGTGAGCTTGTTCGAGTGCGTTCCTGCCTCTTTCGTCCCCACTCTTGATCCAGCGGTTTCGGTGCTCCCCTTTCACGACGTGTGCGAAGCATAAAGGAGCGGTTGTGGCGCGTGTACGGATCCTTGTGACCAATGACGATGGAATTACGTCTCCCGGGATTCACGCGGTCGCGGCGGCGTTGGGTGCATTGGGGGAGGTGTGGATTGTCGCACCCGACCGGGAGCGCACGGCAGTCGGGCATGCGGTCACGTTACATAAGCCCCTTCGTCTTACCAAGATGGCACCCCGTGTATTTATGGTGAACGGGACGCCCGTAGACTGTGTCAACTTGGCTCTGGTGAAGGTATTGCCAGGGCGGCCGTCGTTGATTGTGTCGGGGATTAATCGAGGGGTCAATCTCGGCGACGATGTGATGTATTCCGGCACCGTGTCGGGGGCTCTGGAAGGAACGATCCTAGGCATTCCTTCGATAGCCGTGTCTCAGGAAGGCAACGAGACATTTCGATTCGATGTCGGAGCGCAGTATGCGGCTCGAGTGGCTGCTGAGGTATTGCGGCATGGATTGCCGCCGGAAACGATCCTGAACGTGAATATTCCGAATGTTCCGGTCCGGTCGATCAAGGGTGTGAAAGTGACCTGTTTGAGTCGGCGTCGTTTCAACAACCCCATCGTTGAAAAAGTCGATCCGAGGGGTCGGAAGTATTACTGGATCGCCGGGACGCGTCAGTCGTGGAGTCGCGAGAACGATGCCGACCACGAAGCGCTGGAGCAGCGCATGGTGTCGGTGACCCCGATTCATCTCGACACGACCCATCATGAGGTGCTGGAACAGTTCAAGGCGTGGGAGCAACCGCTCTCGCGACCATCCGCGCGTCCCAAAACGGTGAAGCCGCATCCTCGAAGGAGAGCCCAGGCGTGACCGGATTGATCGAGTGGCTGATAGAAGTGCTCGGCCGGTTCGTGATCGCCACGATTTCGACGTTCGGCTATACGGGTATTGTCATTACGATGGCGATCGAAAGCGCCTGTATCCCGCTGCCGAGTGAAATCATCATGCCGTTTTCCGGCTACCTGGTCTCCACCGGCCAATTCTCGATGATGGGCGTGACCCTTGCCGGCGCCATCGGGAACGTGCTGGGGTCGTTGGTGGCCTACTACGTGGGTGTGTGGGGAGGGCGACCGTTTGTCGAGCGCTATGGCCGATATGTTCTGGTGTCGCAGCATGATATGGAACTGGCCGATCGGTGGTTTGCGAAACATGGAGAGGCGGCGGTGTTGATCGGCCGTCTACTGCCCGTAGTTCGAACGTTCATCTCTCTCCCGGCGGGGATTGCGCGCATGGACGTCAAGAAGTTCGTGCTCTATTCATTTGTCGGAGCGCTTCCCTTCTGTTATGCGTTGGCCTATGTGGGCTTGAAGATGGGGGAGCACTGGAATCAATTACGTCAGTATTTCCATCACGCGGATCTGGTGATCGGGTTGTGTCTTGCCGTGGGCCTCGGGTATTTTCTCTGGTCCCACTGGCCGAAGCGTCGTCCGTCTATGGAGTAATTGCGCGTTATGTTGCGTGTCCACAATACCCTGACCGGAAGCAAAGAGCCGTTTGAACCCTTGGTGCCCGGCAAGGTCCGCATGTATGTGTGCGGGGTGACGGTGTACGACTATTGTCACATCGGACATGCGCGGAGTGCGCTGGTGTTCGACGTGTTGCGCCGGTATCTGGAATATTCAGGTTTCGTCGTCGAGTTTGCCAAGAACTTCACGGATGTCGATGACAAGATCATCAAGCGGGCGAATGAACAGGGCGTGAGCTGCGAGCACGTCACCACCACCTACATCAACGCCTATTACGAGGATATGGACAAGCTCGGTGTGCGCCGCGCGACGCTCGAACCCAGAGCGACGGAACATATCGCCGACATTGTGAGGCTTGTCGACACGTTGCTCGCCAAGGGAATGGCGTATCGTGTCGACGGGGATGTCTATTTCCAGGTCGATCGGTATCCGGTGTACGGCCGGCTCTCGAAGCGGAACGTCGATGATTTGCAGGCAGGAGCACGGGTGGATGTCGATGAGCGGAAACGGCACCCGATGGATTTCGCGCTGTGGAAAGGCAGCAAGCCCGGTGAGCCTTCCTGGGATAGCCCCTGGGGCCCGGGTCGTCCCGGCTGGCATATCGAATGTTCCGCTATGGCCATGCGGCATCTTGGTGAAACCTTCGATATCCATGGCGGCGGGATGGATCTCATTTTCCCCCACCACGAAAATGAGATCGCGCAATCCTGCGGGGCCACGGGCAAGGAGTTCGCGCGGTACTGGGTGCACAACGGGTTCGTGCAGATCAATCAAGAGAAGATGTCCAAGTCGCTGGGCAATTTTTTTACTATTCGCGAAATCTTTCAGAAGTCGGAATGGTCCGACACGGTGACCGGCGAGATGCTGCGCTATTTCCTCCTTTCTACACACTATCGAAGCCCCTTGGATTTTTCCGATCAGAGTCTGAACGAAGCGAAAAACGCACTCAACGGATTTTACGATCTCTTTGAACGGCTGAATGAATCGGCCCCAGCCCATGGTGCGGCCGATCAGCAGATGCAGGAGTCCACGATGCGGGCGCGAGCGGCATTCGTGGCCGCCATGGACGATGATCTGAATACGCCCAATGCGGTGGCCGCCTTACAGACGTTACGTGGGGAAGCGAACAAGGCTCTCGAGGTCGGATTGTCCGGTGAGATGCGCCGGGTGGTGCGGCAAGAGTTCCGCGTCTTAGGGATCGTCCTGGGACTCCTCCAGACCGACACCTGGCGATTTAAAAGTCAGCGGCAGCAGCCATCATCCGGCGGAGCGGAGGCATCCACGGACACCCTGTCAGATGAGGACATTGCCGACAAGCTAGCCGCACGTCTCGCCGCAAAGCGATCGAAGAATTACCAACTCGCCGACCAGTTACGAGCAGAGTTGGCCTCCCATGGCATTACGATTGAGGACCGGCCGGATGGCACCAGTCGATGGAAACGATAACTCGCTGGAGGTGATCTACGGCCTCCACGCCGTGCGCGAAGCGCTTCGCGCCGGGGTTCGTCCGATCCAACGTCTCCTCGTGTTGGGAACCGACCGACAGTTCGGGGAAATCGCGCGTCTGGCCAGGGATCAGCGTGTGCCCGTGCGAGTGGAACCGCGGGCTGCATTGGATCGCCTGGTTCCTTCCGGTCACCACCAGGGGGTGGTGGGTGTGGTCGCTGCCAAAGCCTATGCGGAGCCGGACGATATTCTCGCTTCCGCACAGGCTGAAGGGCAGACGCCACTGCTGGTCCTGTTGGACGGTGTGGAAGACCCGCACAACCTCGGGGCGATTCTGCGAACGGCCGAGGCGTCGGGTGTGCAAGGCGTCTTTATTCCGGAGCGCCGCGCAGTGGGGCTGACGAGTGTCGTGGCAAAGGCCTCTGCCGGGGCTGTCGATTACATGCCCGTCGGGCGCGTGCCGAATCTGTCGCGCTTGATCGAACGTCTTCAAGGCGCAGGCATCTGGGTCTATGCGTTGGATGCTGAGGCTCCGAAGCCCTATACCGCGCTGGATTTCAGCGGCCCGGTAGCGCTCGTCTTCGGCGGGGAAGGGACGGGGGTTCGCCCAGGGGTGCGTGACGCCTGCGATGAGGCCGCCCACATTCCCATGATGGGGAAAGTCAGCTCGCTCAATGTCTCGGCATCAGCAGCCATCGTGCTGTATGAGGCATTGCGTCAACGTCGGGAAGGTGCGGGAAAGAAGCCGTAAGGAAGGATGCGAAGGGCTCACCGGAGCTTCAGCATTTTCCCTTGGATGGCGGCCTTGAGCAGTTGGGCGGTATTGGAGACCCGGATCTTTTTCATCATATTCGCCCGATGCGCCTCGACTGTCTTGACGCTGATCTTTAACCGCTGAGCAATTTCTTTGTTCTTGAATCCGGTCCAGATCAACTCAAGGATTTCCTGCTCGCGGGTTGTGAGGGCTTCGGGACGTCGTTTGCGAGGGGGAAGGACCGGATCCGGTGCGGATACTTTGGCTCGACTTTTCGTGGTCTTGGCGACTGGCGACATGTACATCTAGCTCCACTTCAGGTAAAGGCAATTCACTGATTGAGGTTTGCGATCTTCCGCGCCCAAATTGCTCCCGGATTATACGCAGTGCCCCCGGCGTTTGTAAATGGAAAGAGCCAAGACGAGGGGGCCTTGTGCCTGCTCTTATTGACCTAGGATTAAATACGTATACTTAGGAGGGGGATCATGTCGAGCCTGGCCACATTGTTTCAGGAATGTTCATGATTTCATACGTTACGGTACTGCTATTCGGCGCGGTGATTGGCAGTTTTTTGAATGTCTGTATCTACCGCCTGCCGCGTGAAGAGTCGGTTGCCTGGCCGGCCTCTCACTGTCCCTCCTGTCGCCAGGCCATTGCTTTCTACGACAACATTCCGATTGTGAGTTATCTGCTTCTGCGGGGCCGCTGCCGGGCCTGCCATGCGCCAATTGCGATTCAGTACCCAGTGGTGGAAGCGGCCAACGCGATCGGATACGTGCTGGTCTTTTGGACGTTTGGGTTTGCGCCGGCGGCCTGGGCCTATGCGGCGCTGGCGTCTGCGCTTATCGTGGTGACGGGGACCGACCTTTCCCATACGATGATCCCGGACGCCGTTACGCTGCCGGGAATCGTCATCGGTCTGCTGTGTGCCATCTTGATCCTCCCGATCGGACTTGTCGATTCCTTGCTCGGTGTGTTGTTGGGCGGCGGGATCTTATGGTTTTTAGCTTGGATCAGTCCCTATGTTTTCGGGAAGGAAGGGATGGGGGGCGGGGATATCAAGCTGATGGCCATGGTCGGGGCCTTCCTTGGCTGGCAGCCGGTGTTGTTGGCGATTATGATCGGATCTTTTCTGGGGTCCATTGTCGGTGTCGGGCTCATCGCCATCGGGGTCATGCGGCGTGAGCAGTACATTCCATTCGGACCGTTCTTGGCAGTGGGATCAATCCTTGCCCTGTTGTTTCATCAGCCCCTGCTTGAGTGGTATTGGGCGCTGATCGACATTCCTCAGTAACTGCCTTCAAATCGTTACCCAGAGCCAATTTCAAAGGATCAGCGCCTCGCCGAACTGTATCTGAACGGATGACTGACTGTATCCGATTCGGAACAGTTCATAACTGTTCACGCGCTTTTTTCTGTCCTACCTCAGGTAACATTCCACGGCTCACGGCAGATTTCCTCAACATTTCTATAGCTTCGCCGGCCGCTTCGTAGAAGAGGCGGCCTCATTGCTTCTACAGGCGTCGGGAATGAGAAACGGCATGGAACTTGGAAATGCTCTACGCGCTCGAAGAAAGGAGCCGGTATGAACGAACGTGGCGGGAGTCTTGTGGAGCTGTGTACGGTAGTCGCGATCATCGGGATTGTGGTGGGCGTGAGTGTGCCTGGATGGGCCGCCCTTGTCGCAAAACATCAACAGCGCGCGGTGATGGTGGAGATCGCATCGGAGTTGCGCATGGCCCGGCAATTGGCGATGGCGAGGCATGAGCGTATTCGAGTGGTCGTGGATGCGGAACAGTCTGAATTGCGCACGGAATGCATGGACTGTGACACAAGCTTGCTGCGCCGGTATGAGTTCGCTCACAAAGGCACGGCGGTTGAGTCGATGACGACGAAACCGGAAATCATGTTTCAGCCCAGCGGTCGTTCGGCCACGGCGACCACCATGGTCCTGGTCGACGGTCGTCGTGCGACACATCAAGTCACGGTGAGCATCACCGGACGGGTGACCCTGTCATGACCCAATGTGAGCCGAATCTTGTGACGCGACGATCTGCGTTGATGAGTGCCAGAGGGTTCACCCTCGTGGAGAGCATGGTGGCGTTGGTGGTGCTGTCGATCGGCGTGATCGGAACGATCGGCATGTGTGAATGGGCTGAGCGCGGTCTGCAGCGCGGGGCGTTGACGACAACCGCGCTGGCGCTCGCTGAATCACGCCTGGAGGCGAAGCGGAGTGTGGCGTGGGAGCGGTTGTTGATGGACGACGTGGACCAAGACGGAATAGTGGAGTCCGTCATGCACGACGATGGCTTGCAGGATGATCAGACGAACGGCGACGGCATCTTCACGGCCAGTGCCACCCAGTCCAACATCCGGCTTGTCTGGACCGTGGAACTGAATCGCGGCCACGAGCCGGCCGGGGCGAGCCTGGCGACTATCGAGGCGCGTGCAATCTTCCGGACTATGGGAGGGCAGGAGAAAGAGGTTCGCGTTCGCACGATCAGGGCCAATCCTCGGTATGTCGGCCTGTCTGTGTTGTCATGAGGCGCGGCATGGTCAACGGTTCGAACGCGCCGAAGCGCATGAATATTGGGTGGTGCCTCGGCTCTGCCGGAGCGAGTCTCATAGAACTCCTCATCGCAATGGCGATCAGCAGTATCGCAATATCCGCTTCGATTCATGTCTTTTCCTCAGTCGGCTTGCGGTTCAGCGGACAGCATTCGACGATGGTGACGAATCAGGACCTGCGCCTCGGACTGGATGTGCTGTGCAGCGAAGTACGTCTGGCTGGAGCCGGGTTGCTAGGTGAAGACTCGCCGTTTCTCAAGGCGAAGTCGGACGAGATCGAATTCTTCGCCAACTTGAGTGGTGCGTCGACTACGCTGACACAAGTCGCAGAAATCGGCCGCCAGGATCTCCCCGTCGAAGACGGAGCCGGTTGGCCGAAAGGCAAGCAACTACTGGTGTGCACAGCCGTGCATTGCGCCTGGAATCAGTTGGCTGCCGATGGACGGAAGCAGACGCTGACATTGGTGACACCGACTGCCGAACAGTTTCCTGTGCGTAGCGCCATATTCCTGCTGAATCGAGTGCGTTACTACGTGAAGCGCCAGGATGATGGGGCGATGCGGGTCATGCGTGATGTGGATGGCGGTGCGAGTACGCTCTTGGGCGATGTGAGTCAGTTCGATCTGCAATATTTTGATAGGGATGGGCGTGTGACGACGGACTTGAGCGAGGTGGTGCGGGTACGTTTGGCGATACAGGCCGGACGACAAGGATCGAGGCTGGTGCGGGACGTGGCAATCCGGATGTAATAGGTAAAAGGAATAACTATGAAGACAAGCATGGGACGATCACGAATTGCGGTGCGGCGAGATGAGAGGGGAATGGCGTTGTTGGCGGTGCTCATGGTGGTGTTTCTGCTGACCTTGCTGGGGATGACTTCTATGCAGTTGGCCGGCCAGGAGATCGTCGGCGCCAGTGCGTTACAAGAGGAACGGCTTGCGCACCACGCCGCTGAAGCGGCGGTTGATGTGGTGATGGGATGGTTTCATGATCCTGCGCTGCATCCGCAGGGAGTCGAGACGACGTGGTTGACGAAACGGCTGGTGAATGCACAGGGAGATGCCTCCTATTTCGATGCACAGGGGCGCGCACAGTTTGCGGGAACCGGTGCGTCTCCGGATGTGGTCTTCGATGCGGCCCATGCTCAGCACGACCGGCTTATGAACGATCCTCAAACGGGTTGGTTCAAATCCCTCAAGGGGCTTGCGAGGATTCTCAAGTTACGAGTCTATGGGGCGACGCGGCCAGGACTGCTCTGCACGGTGGAGGTGACGGCCGGAGCCGGCCATACCTCACGGGTAACGAAAACAGTATCAGTCGAATTCGGCGCCTATGCTGTTCCGGCGCTGCACGCGCCGATCCAGGGCGGCACAGTGGGAAATGAGTCCGCGCCATCCTCAGCCGGTTCCGTGTTCGCCCATTGGGGCGACATGGTGGTACGTGGCAAGGCGTATTTCCCTCGGCCGGAGGCGGTCCCGATGAAGAGCGGGTTGGCGCCGGTGACGGGGCAGTCCTATGACGAAATGACGCACCGCGAGGATCGCTGGTTCACCATCCGACTCGGTGGCGACGCCTTTTTTGCGCAGCTTCCGGCAGAGGCCTGGTCGGGAGTTCCACTGAATCTTCACACGCACCAGGATCCGGTGCCCGGTCTCAAGGTAGACCAGTGGGATTACGACACCTTGAAGCGAATGGCCACGCAGTTCGGGCAGTACTACGGCATAGACCGGGATGGATTGCTCTATGCCGGCGGTGTGATTCAGCCAGGAGCGGGGCACCCAGCCTCGGAAGTGTTTGCCTCGAGGGGCCCCGGTGACCATCGTGGATTGATCTTCGTCGACACGCTTGATGGGATGCCGCCACGACCGGATAATTTGGGGACGATCGTGCTTGATCAAGAGTATGCCGAGGGCATCTTCATTGTGAATGCGCATGTGCTCTGGAAGGCAGGGGCGCATGGGAAACCGGTTTCAGCTCTCAGTCCACCGCCGGAAGGTCAGCAATCTCTTGGAGCCAGGATTCCTGTTCAACTGTCCGGTATTCATCTGCAGGGTGTTCTGTATGTCGCGGGTGACGTGCGGTATGCAGGGCATCTCAAAGTCTACGGTGGGGTGGTGGCACAAGGGGCGATCGTGGACGGCACGAACGGGTCGGGGATGTTGGACGTTTGGTACAACCACGACCTCCGCGATGGGCTGGTGCAGGGCATGCCGCTGGTGTTTGTGGCCCCTGGAAGCTGGCAGGCCAAAATTTGACGGCAGCGCTACGAGGTTGATGCGGTTACTCTGTCAGCATGTTGAGTTCAGACAATCATCTACAATCGAATCGTCTCCACGGTATTCAGAAAGGAATCGGTCCCATGAGTCGTGCCACGGTGCCCATGTTACCAGTCAGTGAGTGTTCCCAAGCGGTCAGCCCTTTGGCGCAGACGCGCTCCGCCACTTGCTACCACCGGCTCGTCGAACAGGGTTTTCTACAACAGGAGGAGTTAGTGCTCGCCACGGCTGAAGCCGCGCGAAAACGGCTCGATGTGGCGACCGTGCTCATGGAGCGGTATCGGATACCGAAGCCGGCGCTCGGTGCCGCACTGGCAGAATTCTATGACTGCCCGTTTCTCGCCTATGACGAGCGCACGGTCATGGAGCGGGAGTTATTGAAGAATCTCAGCTTGGATTATCTTCGGATGAACCATTGGGTTCCGCTCAGGCGTCAGGGCAACGGAATCGAAGTCCTGATCGACGACCCGCACAATCCGGACAAGCTGTTCGATGTGCGGCGAGCGTTTCCAGGCCAGGCACTGTCCTATCGTGTCGGACTCCGTTGCGATATTGCACGGTTGTTGAATGCCATTCAAGGGCGTGAGTCGGGCGATGCGATATCCGACATTCTTGGCGAGCTGGTCAGTGAAGCGCAGCTCGAAGAACAACAAAATGCGACGATTGCGGCAATCACGGAAAACGATTCGGCCATCGTCCGGCTCGCCAATCAGATCATTACCGACGCCTATCGGCGCGGGGCATCGGATATCCATATTGAGCCCTATGCCGATCGAAAGGAAACGGCTGTGCGCTTCCGCGTCGATGGCACCTGCTTTACGTACATGAAGATTCCGGCGGCCTATCGCCGGGCGATCGTCTCCCGCCTGAAGATTATGGCCAGTCTGGACATTGCCGAGCGGCGCAAGCCGCAGGATGGCAAAATCCGGTTCAAGTTGGGTACGGGGCAGGAGATCGAATTGAGGGTGGCAACACTTCCCACTTCGGGCTTCAATGAAGATGTTGTGATTCGCCTGCTGACCGCCCACGGAGCTCGCCGCTTGGAGGATCTGGAGTTCAGCGACGGCACACGCCGGCTCGTAGGACAGTTGGCTCAAAAGCCGCATGGCATCGTCCTGTGCGCCGGTCCGACCGGATCAGGAAAGACCACCACCTTACATGCCATTCTGGCGTCGATTAATACCGATGAGCGAAAGATCTGGACGGCGGAGGATCCGATCGAGATTACGCAAGATGGATTGCGGCAGGTGCAGGTTCATCCCAAGATTGGACTCACTTTTGCCACGACCATGAGGGCCTTCCTGAGAGCAGATCCGGACGTGATCATGATCGGGGAAATGCGGGACAAGGAGACGGCGGATATTGCCATTGAAGCCTCTCTGACCGGACACTTGGTGTTCAGTACCATTCATACGAATAGTGCCGTCGAGACTGTGGTGCGATTGCTCGATCTGGGGTGCGACCCGTTCAATTTTTCAGATGCCATGTTGGGAGTGTTGGCGATGCGGTTGTGCAAGCGCATCTGTCCCAACTGCCGCGAGGCCTACCATCCCACGAGCAGCGAATATGACGAACTCGTGCAGGCCTTTGGGGAGGGTGATTGGGAAGGCGTGCATCCTGCATATAATCTGGGGCTCACACTGTTTCGTGGACGAGGGTGTGACACGTGTAACCAGACCGGGTACCGTGGACGAGTGCCCATCCATGAGTTGATGGTGGTGTCTGATTCCATGAAGGCACTGATTCAGGCCAGGGCGCGCACCGGGGAACTACTCACACTCGCAAAGAGTGACGGGATGAGGACGTTGGTGCAAGACGGTATCGAGAAAGTGCTGCAAGGACTCACCACGTATAAACAGGTGCGGGCAGTTGCGATCAAATAGTGCCCTCGCGTTCGCCGTGTCTCACGTTTTGCCCAGGGCGATACTCTCCGTTCAAGGCCGCTCCTGCTTGTTAATTATGCGCGGGTGAACGTCAGAAACAGCCCGCTTGATCTGGCGCCTATCCTGGGTGAGTTTTTCCGGTCTCTGCCCGCATCAAGAGGTTGGTCGCGGCTTCTCTTGCGCCCTTCCTCTCTCATCATTCCTGGCCCACCAGTAGGTGAAGTACGCCAGACATCCGACAAAAATTGTCATCGAAGTGATCACGGAACGCTCGGAATTGTACGCCGTCCAGTATGAATGGGTTTGATATATCAATCTGTTAGGCCATCGTCCCATGTCATATCCATCGGCATGGCACTTGCTCATCTGGCTGTTGCCATGTGTGTCTCTATCTCTCTCCAACGGTCTGCTGCTGTCCACCGCCAGAGGGGCTTCACCCTTATCGAGGTGATGATAGCGGTCGCGATTGTCGGGATTCTGGCCATGGTGGCCGTCCCCAACTATCTTCAATGGAATGCCCGCTATCAGCTGAAACAAGCCACAACGGAATTGGCTGGCAGTCTCAACCTGGCCCGGATGGCAGCGATGAATCGGAATCTTGCCGTCACAGCCACATTGGTCCTTGTGTCGGGCAGGGTGAATGTCGATTTCGGAGGTGCGTTAGCCCCTATTGTGTTGCCCCAGGCCGTCGTCGGATTCACGGGAGGTCCGACGATTCAATTCACCCAGCAAGGGTTGAGCGGGGCTGCGGCGAATGTTCCTGTGGCGCTGACGTCCCAACAGGGGACCACCTATTCCGTGGTCGTCACTCCGGCAGGCAAGGTGAACTGGTGTGCGCATGCGACGTGCCCATAGAGGCCCAATGAAACACCGTCAAAACTCACACCCCTGCTTCAGTCTGCTCGCCGCCGCACAGCGGGGGTTTACGCTGTTGGAAGCCATGATTGCGGCCGGTGTGCTCTCGGTCGGACTGTTGGGATTAGCGGGTCTCTCGGGGATGTCGCTGGGCAAGAATGTCGATGCCAACGACATGTCGCGCGTGACCAATATCGCCGCCGATATGGCGGAGCGCATTCAAAATAACCGGCAGCGTGTTTTGGACTACCATAACACCAACACGAGCGTGGCCTGCGCGCAGAGCGCGAACACTCAACGCATGGCGTTGGGAGATTGCACCCAATGGCAGGCGCTCGTGGCGAATTCCGGTCTCACGGGTGCCACTGGACTTGTCACCGCGGCCCGCCTTGATCCGGACCCCACCGCGAATCCGGTGACGATGAACCGGTTCCTTGTCACGGTGACCGTCAGCTGGCAAACCAGACAGACGGATGTGAGCACGGCTCGGACCAAGACCGCGATATTTACGACGGTGGTCGCGCCGGAATAGGCGTAGCCTGGAGCATGACGATGCGTAGATTCGACTGGAACCAGCAGGGCTTCACTCTCGTGGAACTGATGGCAGCTGTCCTGATCACGGTGGTGATTGTGGCGGCGACGATGACCACGGTAGTCACTTCGAATCGCGCCAATGTCGTCAACACGCAGGTCGCAGACACGCAGCAGAATGTTCGATTGGCCATCGACTTGCTCAGCAGGGATATCAAACTGGCCGGCTTTAATTACAATGCGACCGATCCGGCAACCGGATCCGTGGGCGCGTGTAATGCCACCATCGGCGCCATCGTCAAGCCGGTTGGACTGCTGCCCCAAGACCAAACGCCGACAGGTGCGGATACCGGGACCGATAGCGTGTCGATGGTGCTGCCGGTGATGAATACGACAGGGTGGACGCTGACGGCGGCGGTCGGTGGAACGCCGAACAATAAGACGTATGACAACAGCATCAGTCTTTCCGGAGCCGTTATGACGGAGATGGTTGCACAAGGTCTTGTGGTCGGATCGACGATTTCCATCGGCGGTGCATTGTCAAAGACGGTGCAGGCTGTCAATGCCACTTCGATTGGCTTCGGTACCGGAAACTTCGTCGATGGACAATTCCCGGTCGGCACGCCTGTGTATTTGATGCAATGCGTGCGGTATCAAGTGGTGGCGAATACGCCGGCGACCTGCGGCAGTGACACGCCTTGCCTCGTGCGAAACAACGTGCCGCTGGTCGATGGCGTGGAAGACTTGCAACTCGCCTATGCCTGTGACGGCTGCAATCAAGCCGTCCCCAATCCCTTATTCCCGGACGGGGTTGTCGATGATCAAGATGCCTCCTCGACGTCGGGATTTCCCACCTTCACGCAGGGAGATTTTGTCTCCAACAGTGCGTGGGCGATTGCCCCGTGGACGCCGGATAAGATCAGGCTGGCGCAAGTGAGCCTGGTGGTGAGGCCGACGAATGCGGATGACGGTCTAGATGAGAAGGGAACCAAGGCCGTCAATACCACCGGGCCTGTGATCGTCGGCGACCATAATCCATCTGCGGATGCGGGTTATAACGCGAGTACTTATATGCAACAGCGCCGGCGCGTGATGATCCGCACGATTCAACCGAGAAACCTGTAACGAGAGACGACGTGATGAATCTGCAACAGGGCATGCACGGCGCGGGTCGCGAGGGCGGAGGAGCCGGATTGAACAATCAGCAGGGCATCGCATTGCTCACCGTCATGTTGATGTTGTTGATTCTCACCATACTCGGCATCGCCTCCATCACGGTGACCAGCATGGAGAATCGAATGGCGGGATTTTTCCGCACGACCGAGGCTGTGGTAGCGGCTGCCGATTCGTGTGAAGGACTGGCCGCGAACATCATTCAGCAGACGTTGTCCCCTCCAGGCGTGCTCCCGGCTTCGTTCATCGCGCCGACGGGGCCGGTTCCGACGGCCAATGCCACCACATTGTACGCAGAAATTTATGGCTACGATCTGCCGTCGCCGGCTCCGGCAAATACACCGGCTGTCAACTATGCGGATGTGGCGAGCACCGCACCGAATTTTGTGATGACGAATCTTCCCGGATTCACAGTCAACGGCGACATCGATCTCTTGTATACGCATACGAAGAGTGGGCAGGGCACAGGAGTGGCCGGCACAGAACATGTCTATCGGATTACCTGCATGGCGAGTAACCCCGCGACCGGTTCCAATAGCACGGTGACCTCGGTGTACGGCTGTTTGGACGGCGATACCTGTGTCAAGAAAATCAACTGAGAGAGGGAGCATGGCGATGAACAACACAGCGTTTATTGTGGTGCTCGGCCTGCTGACACTCGGACAGACGATGCCTTCCGTGCCGTCTATCAGTCTCGCGGAGACAGCGCAAGGCCCGGAGGCGATGCTGTTTTCGACCGTCGGGTTTCAGTCCGGCGTGATCGACGTGGTGCAAGGAGCAAGCATTCGCATCGATGGTCGTAGTTATGTCTTGAAGTCCGCGGTGGTGGTCGTCAATCACGAGGGGGAACCGCTCGAGATCGAGCGGATCATTCCCACTTCGCTCGTCAAGTTTCATCTGAAAGAGGGCCACATCGACAAGATGGTGGTCACGTTGCCGCAATAGCGCATGAAAGGACTTGTCTCAACTTGTAGCCGAGAATCGACGGCTGTTGTCCTGCTTGAGATAAGGAGGAAGAACGCATGAATCGCCGAACCTTTGTCGCTGTGATGTTGGTGGCCGGCAGCCTGAGTGCTGCGTTGCTTGGCTCCCGTGATGCCGTCGCCGTCGTGTCCAACGCCGATTACACGGCTGTGCCGGCTTTCGTGTCGAACGCGACGACGCCGAATATCATTGTGGTGATGGACAACTCGGGCAGTATGAGCAATCGAGCCTGTGAATCGTCGTCGTGTGGGACGTTGGCGGATGGGAGCACGTCGACTACGACCACATGGACCAATACTACACGGTACTCCGGGTACTTTGATTCGCTGCGTTGCTATACCTACAACACAACCGATACTCGATTCGAGAGCGGAACCGGCAAGACCGCATTGGCGACAGCCTGTCCGGACACGGAATGGGACGGGAATTTCTTGAACTGGGCGACGTTGCGCCGGTTCGATGCGGTGAAGCGAGCGATGATCGGAGGAGATTGTACCAGCACGAGAGCTGCCGACGGCACCTGCCCGACGAGCGGCACTCCGGCTCTAAAGACTGTTCGGGCGCAGGGTGCGGGTCTGAGTAATGAACGCGCAGACGTCAATTATGGCGGCGGGACCGGAGCTAATACCTATGTCGGCCGTATTCCATTGGCCGATAGAGGCAGCGATCCAGCAACAATCTCGATTGGTCTTTCGGCAAGCGGAACACCGGCTGCGCCCTACTTCTGTGTGGACAATGACACGACGTTCAATAGCAACTGCGGTGACTCATACAGCGTTCGGAAGTATGAATTGAAAGTCGGGTACTCATCTGAACCTACCGGAGTCATTCAGCAGATCGGCAGCAAGGCGCGGTTCGGGCTGGTTGAGTTTAAGTCCAGCAGCGAAGGCGCGCGTATGCTGGTGGGAGCTGGATCGCGCCAGTCGATCGACTGGGCGGACGGCGACGTTGAGACGTTCACGACAAACACCGCGGCCATGGTTGATGCGGTGCAGGAGTCGTATCCTTCGACATGGACTCCGTTGAGTGAGGCGTTATATGAAACCGCACGGTATGTCGCGCAGATCCAATCCACTTTTGCGACGGGCTATGTCTACCCGATCGCCTTTTCCGGTGGCATTTCAAACGGCGTCAATTTTGCCACGAGCGGTGCCGGTTCGATCGGAACAAGTGAAATAACGGCATTGGTCGGTACTGAAACGTGCCCCGCCGGATATATCACGAGTGCCTGTGGCCGAGACCCGTATTTTTTTGGACAAAACCATACCCCGCCATGGTCCGCCAGTTCTCAGGTTGTGGCCTGCTGTCGGACGTTTGTGATCGTCTTTACGGACGGCGAACCGACACAAGACCAGAATATCCCGACGGCTCTGCAAGACTATGCGCATGCCCATCATGGGCAGCATTGCACCGGGAGCGATGGCGCAGCTCCTCCGCGTACCATCGATGGCACCTGCAATACACACGCAGCCACTCCTTTCAGTGATCTGTTGGCAGAGCACAAAACGAGTTATGCTGATAGCGGCAGCCACTACTTGGATGACGTCGCCTATTGGGCCCACACGACCGACCTCCGGCCTTGTAGCGGCACGACTGACGGCACCATCGCAGGTTTAACAGTCACCGGGCATTGCATCGCAGGGACTCAGAGCCTGACGGTGTACTCCTTCTTTGCGTTCGGCAACATCAATGGTCGCGGAATCCTGGCCCAAGCGGCCCGGTTGGGCGGGTTCGAGGATTCGAACAATGACGGCGTCCCTCAAACGAATGAATGGGATAAGGAAAACAACCTCACGGGAGCGGCGACGCCGGACGGTATCCCGGACGCCTATTTCGAATCCTCCAACGTTGACGATCTTCAGGACAAGCTGCTCGCCACAATCGCAAGCATTCTCAGGCGAAGCGCGTCCGGTTCATCGGTATCCGTCCTGGCTACTGCCTCGACCGGTGAAGGGGCCTTGTATCAATCGTATTTCTTTCCCAGCACGATCGAGCCCTCGACGCTGAGCGATGTGAAATGGACCGGCTATACGCAGGCCCTGTTCATTGACACGTTCGGCAATACCCGAGAGGACACGAATCAGGACGGTCGTCTCGACTACAAAGTCGACAAAATCATCAAGACCCGTTTTGACTCCGCGTCGAATTCGGTGAAGGTCGACAAATATGTAGATTCGGATGGCGATGGATTGCCGAACGATCAGAATAGCGATGGCGTGGTGACGACGGCGGATTGCAATCCGTGCGGGCAGGCATTGAGCGATATTCTTCCGATTTGGGAAGCCGGGAAGCAACTGGCGTTGAAAGACTCCACCACCCGCACCATCCTGACATGGGTCGATTCCGATCATGACGGCGTGGTTGATTCCGGCGAACAGCTGGCATTCACGACAGCCAACGAGCCGACGCTCCGACCATACCTTCGTGCCGCGTCCAGTGCGGAAGGGACCAAGATCATTAATTTTGTGCGTGGGTGCGATGTGGGGACATGCGCGGAACAGGCGACGACGAGGGATCGCCGTCTTCAAGTTCCGGCCGGGAGCGGGAGCCTGAAGGTGTGGAAACTCGGGGATGTCATTCACTCCACTCCGACGGTGGTTGCGGGTCCGAAGGACCGGCATGATGCCATCTATGGGGATCAGAGTTATTCGGCATTTCTCCAGAAATGGTACAACCGCAGACAGGTTGCCTACGTGGGGGGAAACGACGGCATGCTGCACGCGTTCAACGCGGGTTATTACCATCCCGGCGATGATGCGAGTGCCTCTGCTCCCGCCAATACGACTGAACACGGCTGGTTTACGACTGCCCCTGCTGACAATTCCACCGGGGCTCCATTAGGGGATGAATTGTGGGGATTTGTACCCTATGAACTCCTTCCGCAGCTGGAGTTTTTGAGCCGTGCCGACTACCAGCATACGTATTATGTTGATTTGCCGCTCAAAGTGGCGGATGTCCGCATCTTCACTCCAGACACCGATCATCCGAACGGGTGGGGCACGATCCTGATCGGCGGATTCAGAATGGGGGGAAGTTGCGGCGCCTGTTCGGCGGGAACCGGTGCGCCGCCGATGACGGTCAATATCAGCGGCACGGACTACACCTTCTACAGTTCGTACTTTGCGATGGATATCACGAATCCCGATGCTCCCAAATTGCTCTGGTCGTTCAGCAGTTCGAGTTTGGGGTTGACGACCAGTGCTCCTACCGTGGTTCGCGTGAATCCCGCGGCCGATGCCAAGGCCAGCAATACGAACGCGAAGTGGTACATGGTGGTCGGGTCTGGCCCGACCGGATATGACGCCAGCGTAGTTCAAAGTGCAAAAGTCTTTGTCGTCGACCTTGCGACGGGCCCGGGTAGCGGCAACAGCCTCGTGACGTCGTATTCGGTGGGGTCCTGGAATTCGTATATCGGAGACATCACGGCTTTCGATCGAGATCTCGATTACCGTCACGATGTCGTGTATTTCGGGCGAGTGATTCATGACGGAGCGCTTCCCTGGCGGGGCAAGATGTATCGTTTGACCATGGGAGCAGGGGGAGCTACGGCCAAGTTCGGTACGGTCACCAGTCCGACTCAGTGGGGCATCGCCTCGGGAAGTGCTCGCGTGCCCACGGAGATGCTGGATACGTTCGTATCAGGGGCGGAGATGGGCCCCGTTGCGACCGCGCCTTCCGTGACCACAGACGATGCGGCTAACGTGTGGGTCTTTGCGGGCAGCGGGCGGTATTACAGCAAATCCGATAAGACCGACGTGTCCACGCAATACTTCGTGGGGTTGAAAGACTCGGTCCTCAATTCCGGATGCAATCAATCAGCCGGCGCGCTCAACTGCATGGACAATGATCTTGTGGATGTCTCGAATGCCACCGTCTGTGTGGTGGGAGTCGGCGATTGTGGTCAGGCCAGTGGAACCAACCAAGTCTCCGGCGTGTCCGGTGCCACGACGTTTACCGGTTTGATCGGATTGGTTCAGAGTAAAGATGGTTGGGTGACTAAACTGGTCGAACCCGCCAACCCACCGACTAACCCAGTCCCTTACGGCATCGGCGAACGTGCTGTGAGTAGCCCAACGGTATTCGGAGGGGTGGTGTTTTTCCCCACCTTTATTCCAACGAACGACATCTGCGTGTCATCCGGAACGAGCCGACTCTGGGCACTCTTCTATAAAACGGGGAGTGCATATCAAGAGCCGATCATCGGAACGACTACCTCAGGAGCGAATCAAACGGTCAATAAGTTCGGCTCTCTTGGAGAAGGATTGGCGTTCGGTATCGTGGTCCATATGGGCTCAGGACGGGACGGCGGCAGTCCGTTCGGCCTCCTGATCAATATGAGTCAGGGAAACTTCGGTGACTGTGCAACCTGCGGGTTCGGTGGAGGGTCTCCCGGAGGTCTTCCGAGCTCAAACATCGGGGCCAATGTTGCGATTGATCCACGGAGCCGGTACTTCTCATGGACGAACATGTGATGATCCCCTTTGCACAGGCAAAACACGGGAGGGTGGGGGGGCTCCGTCCCCTTGCCTTTCCTCAGGCAACTCGCCTGGGCTTGATGGCCCTCGCGATCGCTGTCTACGGCGGTTGTTCGTCTTCCCCTCAGGACGGCGGGATTCCCGGGGACGGCCCGAACAATAACCACCCTCCGACTGTCCGCCTCGTGACCATCGTTCCCAATCCCTTGATATTGACTGGGCCCATCACTGCACATGTTGCGGCCGATGACCCAGACGGTACCGAACCGACCAAGCGATTCCAGTGGATCGTCAACGGGGTTTCGGTACCTGGTGCGACGGAGCATGAGCTCCCTACTGACCATGTGAAGCGCGGCGACACGGTCGCGCTCGAAGTGGTGGTGTCTGATGGCCAGGCAGAGAGCGCTTCGTATCGCACAGAGCCGGTGATGGTGGTGAATACGCCTCCTCTCGTGTCACGAGTGACAATTGAGCCAGATTCATCCGATAAGGGGAATCGGGTCCTCGCCAAGGTCGAGGCGTTGGACCCTGACCATGACGATATCCAATACGTCTATCGTTGGTGGCGTAACGACAAGCAGGTGAAAGAAGGCGAGGAAAACGTTCTTGATACAACCGGGTTTGGCCGAAAGGATATTGTGGCGGTCGAAGTCGTCGCAAAGGATCAGGATGCGACGGCCGCACCTGCTCGATCAGTGCCGATCGTCCTCGGTAATTCACCGCCACAGATCCTCTCAAGTCCGGCCGCGTTGACCAATAGAGAGCAATACGAGTACGTCGTCCAAGCGAAGGATGTCGATGGCGATAGCATCAGCTATGGGCTCGAGACAGGGCCTCCAGGGATGACGATCGACAAGGCGACGGGCCACGTGACCTGGAAAGTGACGCCGGGTGTCGGGGGAACTCATCGCATCAAGATCATGGTGGAAGATGGGCAGGGTGGCACGGCCTGGCAGGATTTTGAGCTCTCGATACCCTCTACTGCCCAATCGCTGACGGTCCTCCCCACTCAAGGCTAGTCGGTTCCGGTGGGCCTCCTTATTTTCTGTTCTGTCCCCTCCGACCTTGTTCCGGACTTTCCCGGTTTGTTAGAATCTCCCTATCGTCCTGACGAAAGGAGTTTTCGACACCGGCGTGCGCAAGATCAAACTACGGGAAGGCACGAATACCGCAGCCCTGTTCGGGCACCATGATCGACACCTCAAGCTGATTGAGGAAGAGTTCGGTGTGCGATGCTCGGCGCGGGGTGAAGAAGTGACGGTGGAGGGTACGCCTGAGACCGTCAAGCAGGCGGAACGGGTTCTCAATGAGCTCGCTTCGTTGACGAATGAAGGGTATGACCTGCGGTCCGATGATGTGACGCATGCGCTGACCGCTCTCCGCCACAACCACGACGCTTCTCTCAAAGAACTGCTTTTCAGCGCTTCCCCCATCGTCACTCGGAAGCGATTCATCGTTCCGAAGACTCCGACTCAGAAATACTATCTGGACGCGATCGAAAAACACGACATCGTGATCGGTATCGGTCCTGCGGGCACGGGCAAGACCTATTTGGCCATGGCGATGGCGGTCAGTGCGCTGATGAAAAAAGATGTCAGCCGCATCATCCTCGCAAGGCCGGCCGTGGAGGCCGGCGAGAAGCTGGGGTATTTGCCCGGCGACATGTATGCCAAGGTCAATCCCTACCTTCGGCCACTCTACGATGCCCTGTTCGATATGATGGATATGGAACGGGCCAATCGTTTGATTGAGCGAGGGGATATCGAAATTGCGCCCCTTGCGTTCATGCGCGGCCGTACCCTGAACGATTCATTTGTGATCCTGGACGAAGCGCAAAACGCGACTGCCGAACAGATGAAGATGTTCCTCACACGGTTAGGCTTCCATTCGAAGGCCGTCGTGACGGGGGACATTACGCAGATCGACTTGCCGTCGGACCGGGTGTCCGGCCTCATCGAGGTGCGCGACATTCTTCAGGACATTGCCGGGATCGAGTTCGTCTACTTCGATGAGCGAGATGTCGTGCGGCATCGCCTTGTCCAGGAGATCATCAAGGCCTACGATCGCCATACGGCCAGTCCTGCGCCTCCGGCTCAGCCACGAAAAGGCGAGGCTCAGACGAAGGGCCATCGTTCGGATTCTAAGCCCACCCGTCCCGCGGCTCCTGCCACAGGTTCCTGGGGCCAGTCTCATTAATGCCGGTTGTGATCGGCATGCGGTTGACGCGGTGGCCCCTTCGCCTCGGCGCCCTCAAGCAACTCGCCACTCATGTCTTGCAAGCAGTCGGCGAAGCCGAGGCGCTTCTGAGTCTTGAGATCGTCGGCGATGTCAGGATGCGGCGCCTGAATCGAACCTTTCGTCATCGTGACAAGACGACGGATGTGCTGGCGTTTGCGACCAGGGAAGGGCCCGGGCCACCCTCGTCTCTTCTCGGGGACGTCGTTATTTCCCTGCCGCAGGCCATTCGTCAGGCGTGTGGTCATGAACAGGGCGTTGACCACGAGTTAGCGGTACTCCTGATTCACGGCATTCTCCATTTGTGCGGATATGACCACGAGCGTAGTGATGCGGAGGCGCAACGCATGAGCCGGCGCGAAAAGGCCGTGCTCCGCGCCGTTGCTCCGGTTCCACGGCTATTGGTGTCACGCGGATCGGATCAGGTATGATCTAGAATTTGATCGCCGTGCCCGAGAAGTCCTAGTCTGGATCGTTCATCAATCATTCGAGTCGGTCGAAGAGAGGGTGAGGTATGCGGTGGATTGGCTTCAGAAACTAAGTGCGGGGCTCTCCAAAACACGTGATGCAGTCACGGGACAACTGGATCGACTCCTGGGGCGGGCGGCTGATCCGGCGCTGCTGGATGAGCTGGAGGTGGCCTTGATCAGCGCAGATCTGGGCATGCCGGTCGTGGAACGTGTGATGGGGCAGCTGCGGGCCCAGATGCGGGGCGGTAATTTCTCGTCGGCCGATAAAGTACGAGACCTGCTGCGGCAATCCGTGCTGGATATTCTTCTTCCGACACAATCTGCCTCGATGGAGCAATTGGTGGCACAGGGGCCGCGTCCCTTTGTGATTCTTGCCGTGGGGGTCAACGGTGTCGGCAAGACCACGACGGTGGCGAAGCTGACGCAACGGTTTCGACAACAGGGGAAAAAACCATTACTCGTGGCCGGGGATACCTTCCGCGCGGCGGCGATCGATCAATTGCAGGTCTGGGCGGACCGCATCGAGGTCGATGTGATCCGCCATCGACCGGGTGCGGATCCGGCTGCGGTCGCCTACGACGGGATGACCGCTGCGAAAGCGCGCGGGTCGGACGTGGTGTTGATCGATACCGCCGGGCGGCTGCACACGAAAACGAATCTCATGGACGAATTGCGGAAGATCAAGCGAGTGGTCGCGCAAGAGTGCCAGGGGGCGCCACATGAGGTGCTGTTGGTGTTGGATGCGACGGTCGGCCAGAATGCCATTGCCCAGGCGAGACAGTTCCACGAGGCGGTCGGGGTGACTGGAATCGCCCTGACCAAGCTGGATGGAACGGCGCGTGGTGGCATCGTGGTGGCCATTGCCGACACCTTCAAGATCCCGGTCCGCTTAATCGGCGTCGGGGAAGCCGTCGATGACCTCCAGGACTTTGACGCCAAGGCGTTTGTCGACGCGTTGTTCTAGCCCGCATGATTCGTGACGGGTTCGTCACGAACTCTCTTGAAGCACGCGGACTGGCCTTTCCTGACGGAAGGCGGTCCGTGATCCACTCCAGACGTTTTCATTCAATTTCTTCTCATCTTGTCGTGCCCATGCTAGGCTCCTGCTAACGGGCTGCTACCGTCTGCGGCCTTGCGCGACTGGTTGTGACGCACAAACGAGATAAGATGATGAGCACGTTACTGGTGATCGACGATGATCGGTTGCACTGCGACTTGTTGCAGATGGCGCTGGCCCGTCACGGGTATCAAGTCAGCATCGCGACGAGCGGGCGTGAGGGTGTCGTCTTATTTCAACAGCTTCGCCCGCTGGTGACCTTGCTCGATTTGCGCATGCCGGAAATGGACGGTCTGGCGGTGCTCAAGGAGATCCGAACGCATGACCCCCGTGCCGGGGTGATTATGCTGGGTGGCGGCGCGACGGAGGAACTGGAGAATCAGGCGCGCGAGTTGCGCGTCACGGATTTCCTGCGAAAGGGGCTGTCGCTGGATGTGCTCATCGGGGCCGTCCATCGTGTGGCGCAGCAGGCGAGGCGACAGGCTTCATCCGAGCAGTCTCATGCCGGGGGAGAGATAGATCAGCTTCCCGATGAGCAGATCCTTGTCGTCGATGACGACGTGATGGCGCGCGATCTTCTGGTGAGATTTCTTAGCCTGCGCGGGTATCACGTTCGCACGGCGCGCGATGGTCGTGAAGCATTGCGACTGATCGGTGAGTCCGCGCCGGATCTTCTGATTTTGGATCTCGCTATGCCGGAGATGAACGGCGTGGAGGTCTTGCGGACGCTCACGGCGCGAGACTATGCCGGCAGGACGATCATTTTGGGCGGACATCAAAACGATCTCTTCCTGGCCGAGGCCTGGGCGTTGGGCCCGCAAGAGGTCCTGGACAAGCCCATTGATTTGGAGCGGGCGTTGATGGCTATCCAGCTTGTGATGGTCTGTCGGGAGTGTTAATCTTCACCGTCCACCTCAGGGTGCCGGTGAAGGGTGAATGGTTTGTATCGCCTCATCCGTTTCAGTCTCCTCACAATTTGTCTCCTTCCTGCGCCCGCAGTCGCTGATTCTGTTGCTCCCCCTCCGACGATTGAACACCATCAGCTCGCGCTCGAGTTGTCTCCTGATTCCCATCGACTGATCGCGACGGATCGAGTGACCGTTGCGGGAGGATTTCCCGGACAGGAGCTGGCATTTTCCCTTGCACCGACGCTCTTGTTGGAACGGGTCGAGGATCTCACGCATTGTCAGGACCCCTGTGAGTTCGCCCCCTCCGTTCCATTTGCACGGGACAGGTCGTCAAGTCAGGCGGAATCGCAGCGCATTCTCCTGAAGCAGCCGCCTGCCAACCAGGCCGGCGGGTCGATACGGCTGAAGTTTGTCTATCACGGGGTGATTGATGATCCTCCCCGGGATCCACGCCACCTCCGGTTTGTCACGCCGAGCGAAACAGCCGGTCACATCGGTCCTGAGGGGGTGTATCTCAGCAGCGAGAGCCAGTGGTACCCGGACCTCGACGATTCGCTGGCCACCTATGATGTACGCATCACGCTGCCTGAAGGGTGGGCTGCCGTCACGCAGGGCACGGCCCAGGCTGACGCCTCGCGATGGATTGTGTCTACGAAGAGCGAAGCGCTGACGGTGGTGGCCAACCGCTTTGTGGTCAAGACCCGTACCTGGAAGGCGCAATCCGGACAGGCGATTCAATTGGCTACGTATCTGTTCCCGGACGAT
The DNA here is from genome assembly GCF_900170025.1 of Nitrospira sp. ND1. Taxonomy (NCBI): domain Bacteria; kingdom Pseudomonadati; phylum Nitrospirota; class Nitrospiria; order Nitrospirales; family Nitrospiraceae; genus Nitrospira; species Nitrospira sp. ND1. The sequence goes on from NZ_FWEX01000006.1 coordinate 2,155,561, forward strand.
GCCGCGCTCGCCGACGAGTACCTCGACGCATCAGCCAGATATCTCGACGCCTATATCCCGTTGCTGGGGGCCTATCCCTTTTCACAATTTGCCGTCGTCGAAAATTTTTTCTCGAGCGGATTGGGCATGCCGTCCTTTACGCTGCTGGGGAGCGGGGTCATCAAGCGCCACTATACGCAACCGTACGCCCTGGGGCATGAGATCGTGCATTCCTGGATCGGCAACGGGGTGTTCAACCGGGTGAGTCGGGGCAACTGGGTGGAAGGGCTGACGACCTACCTGTCGAATTACTACTATCACGAACTGACCGGCGACGAGGCTCAGGCTCGTGAACAACGGCGGCTGATGCTGTTGGGCTATTCCGTCTATGTGCGTCCCGGCGAAGGGTACCCGCTCAGGAGGTTTGCGCAAAAGAGCGATGAGAAAGACAATGCCATCGGCTATCAGAAATCCGCCATGGTCTTTCATGCGCTGAGACAGGAAGTGGGCGATGCGGCATTTTGGCGGGCGCTGAAGCGCATCCCGGAACAGCACCTTGGGACGGTAGCTGATTGGAGTGATCTGGAGCGAACCTTTCAGGAAGAGGCGGGTCGCGACCTCCGATGGTTTTTTGCCCAGTGGGTCGAGCGTGCCGGTGTGCCGGAACTCGCCCTGTCCGGCCTTCGCCTGCAAACTGTCTCCGGCGCTTTCGGCCACGCGAATGCGGTCGAGGCGGCGATCCATATCGCCCAGAGCGATGAGCCCTATCGGGCCCCGGTCGAGTTGGAGTTTGTGTTGAGCGGGGAGCGCACCCATCGCGTCCGTGTTCAGTTGAGCGCCGCACAGGAGGATGTGGTTGTACCCCTTGCGGAGCCGCCGTCGGCAGTCCGGCTGGATCCGGACTATCATCTGTTTCGTCGTGTGGCCAGGAGCGAGATGGCTCCCGTGCTGAATCTGTATGTGACGGATGGACAGCGAAGCGTCGTCCTTGCCCAAGGCTCCCCCGCGCAGCCTGGCCCGTTCGGCGATATCCTCCAGCGTATCGTCGCACAGGAATCGGCGAAGCCTGATGCAGTGCGCACGATCGTGCTTCAACCAGGTGAGGGCAACCGATCCGTACCGTCGGGATCGTTGCTGGTGCTGGGAGATCCGCGCGAGAATCCGATAGCCGCAGCGGCCGTGCGGTCGTGTGGTGACCGTGTGCGTTTCCTAGACGGCGGATTTTCCGTGGCGGGTAAGATGTATGAAGGCGCCGCCATGGCGCTGCTGGTATCCTGTCGGCGTGAGGAGCATCCCGGCAGCGTGGTGACGCTGCTGTACGGGGTGACGCCCCAGGCGCTGGGACGTGTGGCCCGGCTCTTGTTTTTTTACGGGTGGCAGAGTTATGTGGTCTTTCAGGAAGGCGCCGTGGTTGCACGGGGAGATTGGGAGGATAGGATGAATACAGAGGTGCGAATTGAAACACGTTAAGACGGCGATGATCGGAATGGTGGGCCTCGCGCTGGTCGCCACTTCAACGGTTTTGGCGGGAGCAGCCGAACCGAAGTCTGCGCAGGCACCGGCGAATGCGTCCGCCTCGGCCGAGCGGCATCTGACGAATATCCGGCAGCTGACATTCGGCCGACAGAATGCCGAGGCCTATTTTTCTTTCAGCGGGAATAAACTCATCTTCCAGTCGACGAACAATTGGATGAAAGACACGTTTGCCGCGGCTATGCATCCGTCCGACATCCCGCTCGGCTGTTATCAAATGTACGTGATGGATCTCGGGAGCGAAAAGATTCGGATGGTCAGCACCGGTGCCGGCACCACGACCTGCGGGTATTTTTTCCCCGGCGATCGCCGAGTCTTGTACTCGTCCACCCACCTGCGAGGGCCCAACTGTCCTCCGAAGCCGAAGCGTGACGGAGGGGCCTATCGCTGGGCGTTGGATGACTACGATCTCTTCTCCGTCCGGATCGACGGGCTGGACCCGCAACGTTTGACGAACACGCCGGGGTACGACGCCGAGGCCACGGTCTCTCCCAACGGCAAGACGATCGTCTGGACCTCTATGCGTGACGGGGATCTGGATATCTACGCGATGGATCTGGATGGGACCCACCCCCGTCGGCTGACGCAGGAGATTGGATACGACGGCGGGGCGTTCTTCTCACCCGACAGCAAGCGGATCGTGTATCGCGCGCAGCATCCGAGCAATCAGGAAGAGCTGGATCAGTACAAGGCGCTGCTCGCTCAAAACCTGGTGGAGCCCGGGCGGCTTGAGATCTTTATCATGAATGCCGACGGGTCGAATAAGCAGCAAGTGACGAATAACGGCGCCTCAAACTTTTCGCCGTTTTTCCATCCCGATGGCCATCGGGTGATTTTTGCGTCGAATGTGGACACGCGGAACGCATCGGGGCGACCGGAGTTTCACCTCTATCTCGTGAACGAGGACGGTTCCGGGCAGGAACGGTTGACGTTCGATGGACAGTTCAACAGCTTTCCCATGTTCTCGCCGGACGGGAAGACTCTTGTTTGGGTGTCGGACCGGCATGCGAAAGAGCCCGGAGAGTTCAATGTGTTTCTCGCCGATTGGGTTCCATGATCGAACCAGGTGACGGGCAGGCGGCGTCGCAACCGGCGCCGCCTGAGCCACCACCGGCCTGCCCACCGATCCCGGTGGTCCTGCTATCGGTGATTGTCTTGTTTGGGTCGTTTGCGGCGCTGTTTTATATCGATATCCCCATCCTGTGGTTCCTCCGCTCGCACAATCTATCGGCGCTCCAATCGCTTGGTGATCTGGGCGAGAAGCTGGGCAATGGCGGCACTCTCGTGACTATCAGCCTGCTGCTCCTGGGGGCCGGGTACATGCTGAAGCGCCGCGCACTCACACGCGTGGCGCTGGATAGTCTCCTGGCACACGGTGCGGTGGCGATACTGGTGAACGGGCTGAAGCACATCATCGGTCGTCCCAGGCCAAGGCTCACACATTCGGGAGGGTGGCAATGGTGGCCATCGCTGGATTCCGGTCTGGATTCGTTTCCGTCCGGCCATACCTCTGCGACCGTCGCGGTGGTGACCGTGCTGGCGAGGGCGCTGCCCCGGTATCGATGGGTACCGTTTGTCCTGGCTGCGTGGGTCGGAGCCAGCCGGGTCTGGCGGGGCTCCCATTTCCCGGGGGACGTGGTGGCGGGGATGGTGCTGGGGTTTGTGGTGGGGTCGATCTTTAATGGCCCGTTGCGCTGGTGGGGACGGTCCTGCGGGCAGGCGCTTATCCGTATCGCTCCGGTAGTCCTATCGCTGACAGGTCTCTTCTGGGTGCTGACGCATCGCATCGTTGACCCGATGACGGATCACATCCTGCTTGCATCCGGAGCCATGCTGGTGGCCGGAGGTATGGCGTTGCGAATGGCAGGACGTCCGAATCCGGCGGGCGACGGTCATGCGACTAGAGTTGCAGCGGCAGAAAGTCTGGTCGGATTGGGATTAGGTGTCGTCACCGGCGCCCCGATCGTGATCGGGTTGGCCGGACTATTGTGCTTCGCACGATGGAGCGGGAGAGTCGCCTATACGGATCCGTCCCCGGCCGCTCCGCCTTCCCCTTCAAGCCACATCCTTTATGCGGCGGGTATTATTGCCGCTGTGGTCGTGATCCAGGCACTCAAAGGGCTCGTGCCGTTGCAGTGAGGAGAGAGTGCGCAGGATGTTCAAAAAGTCCGTCAGCAAGGCCGCAGTGAGCAAAGAGGCGAAGCGTACTCTCGTCCGTACGTTGAGCCTCGGTGCGATGCGAGAACGAAGCTGGTGGGCTTTTTCAACATTCTGTCAGTGCCCTGGAATGCGAACCGGCGGCTGCTCTGCCTCTTCCGGCACATGGATCAGCGATTGGTTGGCCAGCAGGATGTAGCCGTAGCGCTCGAGTAATACCGGGTAGTCCATGGTTTCAAACGGCAGCCTGTTTCGAAGCGCCGCCGGCAGGAGAATCATTGTGCGCCCTGGCTGCGTCAGATAGGGCTTGATGTTCGCTTCTTCATTCTTCGGCACGACGATGGCGTTCCGCTTTGCATAGAACACCAAGGAGGGGCGTGGCTGCCCGTAGAGGATCAACCGATCGTTGGGCCCGAGATTGACGCCTGCGACCTCGGCGAGTTGCTGGGGCGGTTCGATCACAAAGTGGTGCACCAGTGGGAAGATCAACTGTGTGGTCGCAAGGACGACGAGGGCCAGCGATCCGCCGGCCACCCAGAATACGGCCGGTCGTCTCGTCTCGCTGAATCCGAAGTAGGCGATGAGGCCCATACCCACCAGGAAGATCGAAGCGACGGTATAGGGCCCCGGTCCGAGCGTCACCTGCCCCGCAAGGGGAAATTCATCGATCAGCTTTCCTGCGAACTTGGCATAGAGGGGCGGCAATGAAGCAAAGGCCAGCGCCAATATGCAGCCTACGGCGGTGATGGTGTGGATCGCAGCGCGCAGCCCTGGAGTGGCCTGGTCGGTCACGCAGCGGTTCCAGTAGGACGCCGTCAAGATCGCCGCCGCAGGAAACAGAGGACCGATGTAATGCGGCAAGCGGGTCGAGGACAGGCTGAAAAAGACCAATCCGCCCAGGACCCAGGCGGCGGTGAACCATTCGAGTGCATGCGGCGAAGGGTGGATATCCAGCACCGAGGTCTGCGACGGAGGCAAGGCGCCGGATCGTTTCGAATCCCGCCAGCTGCGATAGGCCTGGTACCAGGCGAAAGGCAGCAGGCCGCTCCAGGGAAAAAATCCAAGCAGGAACACGGGGAGATAAAAGACCAGCGTGCCGCCGTGCCCTTCCATGGTGCCGAAGAACCGGCCGATCGTGTCGCCCTGCGCCGAGGTCGTATATCGCTGTCCATGGATATTCAGCATGATGAGGTACCAGGGCAACGCCAGGAGCAGGAACAGCAGGAGGCCGGGAATGGGAAATCCATGACGCCAAAAGAGCCCCCACGAGCGGGTCAGCCACAGGTGCAACCCTACCGCCAGCATGGGAATCAGGAAGCCGATCGGGCCCTTCGTCAGGGTCGCCAGCGCCATGCCGATGTAGAAGAACCACAGGTAGTGGCGTTCACGGCCTTCTCCGTACAAACCCAGCCAGAATCCGTAGAGCGACAAGGTGGTGAAGAAGATCAACACGCTGTCGGTGAGCGCCATCCGGCTGAGGCCGATGATTTCCAGGTTCAGTAACAGCATGGCCGCGCCGAAGAGGCCCACTACCGGCCCCCGGCAGCGTGTCAGGAAGAGGTACTGGAGCAGGATCAACCCGACACCGAAGAGCGCGGAGGGGAATCGTGCGGCGAATTCGCTCACCCCGAAGACGTGATAGGAGAGACTCATCAGCCAATAGATAAAGACCGGTTTGGCGAAGCGCGGCTCATAATTGAAGGTGGGGCTGATGTAATTGCCCGTTTCGTACATTTCGCGGCCGGCTTCGGCGTTCCGCCCTTCATCTCGATCGGTCAGTCCGAGGGAGCCGAGTCCAACGAAGAAGAGCACGGCGGCCAGTGCCAGCAAGAGGATGAGCGCCAACGGTTGGATTGACCGGTCGGCCTGCGCCGACGTCTGCGAGGACGGCTGCTGCCCATTCATGTGAAGTTCCATTAGGATTTTGTCGCCGGAGATGCCGTGCCGGAATCGGCTTGGTTGGGGCGATGAATCAGCATGAGATTGCGCAGATAGACGATGCTGCCGATGCTTTGCCCGGCGATAAACACCGGATCCTGCCGATAGATCGCATAGGCCAGCGTAATCAGCCCGCCGATCATACTCATGTACCAGAAGGCAGTCGGCACGCGACTTTCCGCATGGCGCTCGGAGGCGATCCATTGCACGACCCAGCGCATAAAGAAGATCCCCTGCCCCAGGAATCCGATAATCAGCCAGATGGTGTCGAGTGTCATAGTCGTGTGGGGGCCAAGGCCGAAGGCGATGATGTCGTCGCGGCGGCACGGTATTGGTAGCGCAGGCAACGGTGCTGCATCCATCGCACGGCCACCAGGTCGTACAGGCCTTTGAAGAGACGGTTGCCGACGCCGTATTTCGACGTGCCCCGGGTGCGTGGATAGTGGCGCACCGGCACCTCGGTGACGGTGAACCCATGCATCAGGGCGAGGGCGGGAAAGAATCGGTGCATGCCCTCGAAGAGCTGCATTTTTTCCACCACCGGGCGGCGAAACAGTTTGAGCGAGCAACCGGTGTCGTGTACCCGGTCGCCGGTGACCGCGCTGCGGACGGTGTTGGCAATACGGGAGGAAATCTTGCGTGTCAGGTTGTCATGTCGGTCTTTGCGCCAGCCGCAGACGAGGTCGAAGGTCTTGATGTGCGGAAGCAGCGTGGCGATATCCGCCGGATCGTTTTGCAGGTCGCCGTCGATGGTCAAGACCAGTTCCCCTGTCGACTGCTTGAATCCCGCATCGAAAGCCGCCGATTGCCCGTAGTTCCGGTCGAAGTGAAAGACCTTCACCGTGGGGTATCGGGTGGCCAGATCATCGAGCACGTCTGAACTGCCGTCCGAACTACCATCGTCGATGAAGATCAATTCGAACGGGGCCGAACGCGACTCTTCCCGGCCGCCCAGGACCGTCACAAGTTGCTCAGTCAGTGGCACCAGATTGTCGCGCTCATCCTTGATGGGGATGACTACGGAAGCCCATGGGCGGGTCACTACAGTCATGGAGCGGGAACAGTTCCTTCACGCAGCGGTTTATCGGTGTGTACGGCGCACATTCTACAAAACGCATGGAGGGGCGGTCAAACGGTTCCGTCCAGGGTTCCGTCTCAAGATGTGTGGCCGCGCTCACGAATCGAGCGAAATCCGACGATCAACAAAGGCAGAGAAGTTCGGATCGTTGGAGAGAAAGATGACCGACCAGGGCTCGTCCTTGGCGCAGAGACGGCGAAGCAGCACCTCTCGCGTGGCGGGCAGCATGTTGTGGAGCGTGCCGTCGAAGATCAGTAGTTGCGGCCGTATCACAATCGCGCGGGCCATGAGAAGCCGTAGGATCTGACTCATGGAGAGGTTGGTGTCCAGGCTGGACACGCGCGTGTTCAATCCCTGCGGCAACGCATCGATCTCGTGATCCAGTTCCACGAACCGGAGCGCCCATTGGAGGTCTTGATAGTCGATCGTGGGTCGGCCAAGTGTGATGTTGTCTTCGAGCGTGCCGTCCAGCAGCGTGGGATGGGAGTCGAGGACAAGGCCGCGAACCCGGCTGATCGAATCGCGTTTCACTTCTATTAGATTCATATCGTTGTACCGGACGAACCCGGATGCCGGCGGGTGTAGTCCGGCCAGGACCTTGGCAAGAGCGGTCTTCGCGTTGTTCGTGCTGCAGAGGACCGCCACCTTCTCGCCGGGGGCGACATCGAGGGACACGTTCTCAAAGATCGGAGTGCCATCCGGACCGGTATAGGTCAGGTTTCGGCACGTCAGGTGGATGCCGGCCGCTCCGAACTGTGCCGCCGGCACGTCTTCCTTCGCGCCGTCCTCTTCTGTGGGCAGGGAGAACACCGCGGCCATCTCCCGGCAGGACACGAAGGTGAAAAACATCGCGACCATACGTCGAGCCAAGGTATCCATGTTGATCAGCAGGTTGCCGACCAACACCTCGGCGGCGGCGAATTGCCCCACGGTAAGTTGTCCGTCCGCCACCAGGAGTCCGGCGGTGATGAGCAGCCCGCTGTGGCCGGCGACTTGCCAGAGCGCTGCGGCTTTGTATTGCCTCCCGGTGAGTGTGTCGGACCGGCGCTGTCGAATTCTGGCATACATGCGGGTCAGTGTATCGGTTCGTTCAAGGAGATAGGGGCTGTCGCCGGCGGCTCGCAGATGGGGAAGATTGTGCGCGATGTTTTGAATCCACCCGAAAATATCGTAGTGGAGCCGGGACATCTCCAGAGTGATGAAGAAGCCGCCGCGCCCGAAGAGGGTCAGTAATCCCACAAAGCCTAGAATCAGTACGAGAATGTAGAGAACGAAGAAGGGGTGAAACAGGATCAGCATGGTCACGCCGATGGTACCGACCACGGCGACGTTAAACAGATCCGCCACCATGGCTACCAATGCGCGTGTCAGCAGGTCGGCCTCCATGAACCGGTAGGCCTGCGGCGTGGCGAACGTATCGTCGCGGAGGCGGGGCAGGAGACGTGTGAACCCGATCGCGATGCGCGTGTAGATCCGCTGTTGGAATGTCTCCACTGCGCGCGCCTGCAGCACACGGAATGCCGCGACGCCGGTCAGCGAACTGGCGACGAACAGGGCCAGTGTAAAGATCATGCGGGGTTCCATCGCAAAGGAGAACGTGCTGACGAGCTCCTGGACGGCAATGGGGACACAGAGGAGGAAGAAGCCGATGGCAACTGCATACGAGGCGATGATGCCCAGGATCGATCGCTCCAGCTTCAGCAGCATGCCCAGGTGGGCGAAAATATCGCGAAGGATCTCGGTCAGCTGATACTGGGGATAGGTCGGGGTTGTTGTGGGGCGCTGGTTCACAGAAACTCCTACCGCGTTGGGCGCTGGTAGGAGTTATCAGCCGAATGCGAGGATCGCGACCGGCGGTTCTCGGTGAACTCCATCACCGGGTGGACTGGCTATAACTGCGCAAAGTCTAGACTGAGTTCCCACATTTCGTCAACACAGTGCTCCTCTATTGGGGCTGAGGTCCGTTAGCCTTGCTGAATCTAGCACGCTGCGAACAAATCGATTTTGGCATAACACGCCGGGATCAGCTTATGCGGGGCGTTGATCATCAGAGTGTATGCCGGATGCGCAAAAAGTTCGTCCAGCAAGGCCGCAGCCAGCGAAGGGGCGTAGGCGTACCCTTGTGGTACGTTGAGCCGCTGAGGTTCACGACGCGCTGAATAAAGCGCGTCACGTTTGTGAACGCCGCCGAGTTGGTGAGGCGGCAGTGTCTTGCGAGAACGCCGCTGGCGGAGTTTTTCCGCATCCGGTTAGCGGAGGAAGAGGGACTTGAAGATCAGGGCCGTGCCGGACAAAAAGAGAAATGCGGCGAAGGTGGTGCGGTATCGTTCGGTGCTCATCTTGCTATAGAGCAGCAGTTCGGTAGCCAGAAACATGCTCACGCCCACTGCCATGTAAAGTGCGGTGTCGGAGGTGGCAATTGCAGAAGGACCGAGGGAGATGCCCAACGTGACGAGTTGAAACAGCGCGAACGTGCCGTAGGACAGGGCGGTCGTGGCGCGGGTCTGATCTTTGTCGTACTGTTTGCTGTGGATGATGGCCGTCAACAGCGAGCCACCCAGATTGGTCAGGCCATGAACAACGCCCATCACGATGAAATAGGTGCGCTCATATCGCACCAGCGACTCGATCAACCGATTGAACGGCACATAGATGCTCTTGAGCGCCGCGACGATCAAGAAGAGCCCGACAATGCTGCCGATGTTCAGCTTGAGTGTTGTGACCAGCAGGAGACACAGCACCACGCAGGGAATCGACAGAGTGAGGACCTGCCGGTAGAAGGGCACCTGGACGTGTCGGTAGTCCTTGCTGACTTGTAGCAGGTTGATGGTCAGCGAGATCGGGAGGAGGATAGTCAGGGCGGTGATGAAGTCATAGCCGAGCACGAGGAGGATCGGAGTCCCGAACAGCAGCACTCCCACGCCGAAGAGCGACTGGATGGTGGCCGTCAGGAGGATGGTCGCAAGAATGTCCCACTGCATGGCGATGATGCTCCTCTCGGACCGAACGTGTCCAAGATACAGGCTCTCAACTCCCGGTCCGGTAGCCCGGTATATCCCAGCTTTGGCGCGGGCGTCAATCAGCCCACAGGCGGGGCGTGGTTTACCGGCTCCTGGCAGGGGCCCCCGAGTCTGAGGAGGCGGTGATGGTGAAGCGCATGGTGCCCATCAGGCTCATGTCATTGATCTGTTCGCCGGCATGGATTTCCACCTTATACCGTCCTGGTTTCCAGCCGCTTTCCGTCGGGAACAGCTTCAGATAGCCGGTTTGGTCCTCTAAGGCGATATACATCGCATCTTCAGCGACCACGGTTCTTCCGTCCAGCCCTGTCACTTCCTCCGGGTAGCAGCGCCCGAATACTTGGAACGATTGGTAATGCTGATGGAGTTCGAAGACGATGAAGACCGGTCTGGAGCCGGCGGCGAACTGTTCGGTCGGTCTGACGGGAACAATTTCATGGGTTCGTTGAAATCCGAGCTCCTCATCAAACCCTTCGGCGAGCACGATGTGGCGGAACATTCCTTCGGGTGGGGCGTCGAAGTTATAGGGTTTCGCGCTCTCGGTGCGGTTCTGGAAATCGGGAATCGGCACATTGCGGGTAAGCGGGAGATCCTCGGCCCAGAGAAGGGAGCCGGAGAGCAGGAAGATGGGACAGCAGAACCAGAGCAACTGCCTCATCCCGTCTTGGTACACTCCGCCCGGCCGGCCTGTCAAGGAGAGGCTCTGCGCCGGGCCTCTGGCCGGACGGTCCGCTTGGTAAGAGGGAGGTCTAAGAGGCGAGGCGGGAGCGATGAATCGTGCGGGGCAGGTTGCGGGTGAAAATTGCTTCCTGTTAGACTTTCCTCCTTTCTACGGGGGGACAGACATGGAACAGCACCTCATGACGCAGTTAGAGGATCCCGACGCGCTGCCGCAGCCGCTCGGGGAGTATAAGCCGGTCGATTATTGGCAGGCCCATATCAACACCCTGTTTTATCAACTGCGGGGCGATCAGCAACGCAGCTTCTATCAGACATTCACCTCGGCCGATTATCGATTGGCACATGCGCTGGCCGCCGACTACTTCGAGCAGGTCACCAAACGCGACAAGAAAGTCGCCGCCAATCGTGTGACGTCAAACGGCCCCACTGCGACGCCGTCCACCGACGCCACTCCTCAAGCACAGTTGACGGTGATGGAGTGGGGGCCGGGTAACGGGAATCTGGCCGCATGCTTCCTCAGTCACCTGCAGCGTCTCGACAAGGGCGGGCGGGTGTATCCACGAGTCCGGTATCTGTTGGTCGATTCCCAGGCCCATGCGTTGGAGCGGGCGCGGGCTCATCCGGATCTGGCTCCCCATATGGCGAAGGTGGAGTCGCTGTGCGCCGAGGTCGAGGACTTGGCGACTATCGCCGACGGCACCGTTGATCGCATTCTGTGCAACGAACTCTGGAACGAGTTGGCGACCAAGCTCATGGTGAAGAAGGGGGGCGAGTTCGAAGAGGAGCACCTCCGGCCGAACCTCAACGAGCGAAAGGCCGCGGCCATTGCCGATTGGTCGGGATTTGTCCGTGCCTTTGAGGCGAAGGACATTGAGCGCTTGAAGCAGTTTCCGCCCTTTCTGGACGATCTGATCTGGGAGCGCGAGTACCACAAGGTGGACTGGAAAGACGTTCCCTATCGCAAGACGATCACCGAGTTCATGAAAGCGATCGACGATGAGGTGTTGGTGCCGGTCAATCTCGGCGCGTTTGCATCCCTGAAGGAAGCGAAGCGGGTGTTGGCCCAAGATGCCGTGGGATTCAGCAGCTTCGATGCCGGGACGGCTGACATGGAAGTCCTCAATGATCCGGACAAGCCCTGCTATGGCCAGTTCGGTGGCCAGTACAGCTTCATGGTAAATCTGGCCCTGATTCAGGCTGTGGCCAAGCATCTAGGGCTGAACGCGGTGACGATCGAAACGCAGCGGGAGTTCGTCGGGAGCCGGCTGGGGACGAATGTGATGACGCTGATGGACTTGCTGGCCTGCCACCCGATGGTCGGCTCAAAGGTTCAGCCCTGGGAGCTGGATCGCCTCACAGTCAAAACCATCCGCACGCTGAACGAGACTTATGAGAGTCCCTATCAACGCAAGATCGAGTTCCCGTTGCGCAGTGAGATGCCGGCCGAGGAGCGCGACGCGGCGCAGGGTATTCTGCTCTCGCTCAAACCGAACGGGATTCCCGATACCATCGCGTATGTCACCGAAGAAGAATTGAGCCAGGCACAACCGGAGTTGGAGAATCTGGGCTATGAACGCGAGGCGGTGTTGATGGCGCTCGGGGCGCCTCCGAGTCCTGTCGAGTACTATCACTTTGCATGTCGGCCGTAACCCGCGCTGGATCGTGCGGCAGGACGGGCCACCAGGTGATGTCTGTAGGAGAAAGAGCTTGACTAATTAATTCCATTTCTATAGCCTTTCCCGCGATTTCGAAGAGAAGACCCGTCTCCCCTCCGTGCATCGCGAGCATTCAATCGGGATGGGGTCTCGCAGGCAAGATCATCTCAGACGACGTTCTTCACGAGAGGGCTTTGCAGTCGTGAGTGCGTGAATATACGTCGTGCGAATAATCACACAGCTGTAACAAGGAGCATACAGTACCATGTTTGGTTCGTTTGGCTGGATGGAGCTGTTGCTGATTCTCATCATCGTCCTGATCATCTTCGGTGCGGGGAAAATTCCCCAGCTCGGTGAGGGATTAGGTAAAGCAATCAAGGGGTTCAAGAAATCGGTTCACGAAGCAGATGCTATTGACGTGACGGCCACCGAGGCGGAACCTGCCCCGGCTCAGCCTGCGGCACAGATCCAGCAAACCGGACAGCCGGCTACACCGCCGCCTGCGCAACAGGCCGGTGCGGCTCCACCGCCACGGACGACGCAGGGGTAACTTGCGAAACTGAGGATGCAGACCGAATGACGGCGATGTGATCTCGGAGTCCCGCCGCTCGGTCTTCAGCACACCCCCCTCAGTATGGAACACCATGTTCGGTCTTGGCGCTGGTGAAATTCTCATAATCCTGGTCATTGCGTTCCTGCTCTTCGGGCCCAAGCAGTTGCCTGAGATCGGGCGTCAGGTGGGCAAGGCCGTGAAAGGATTTAAAGAAACGGCGGACGATCTGAAGAAGACGGTTGAGCCGGAGCTCAACATGATTCAGCAGGAAATGAAAATGGTGGAGCAGGATTTCGAGTCGTCGATGAAGGAAGCGGAAGAACAGATTAACCACGCAACATCGGGCGTAGAGCACGGGGCAGAGGAATCGGGTTTGCCCAAGCAGGCCTAATACCATTCATATCCGCTCTACGGCTGTGAAGGGAGGTGACCACAGCAACAATACAAGACCTTACGGTGTGAGGAGCTCGTTTCAGGATGAAGCGAGGATCGGGGCCGAATGGTGGGCACCATTCAGGTTCGAGCCCCCCGACATCACACACAAAGTGGGCTTTGTAGTGCAATAGCGGTTGGATGTATAGGCGGCACCCGGCGTGAGTGGGTACACAATGGGTTGCCATCCAATTCACAGGAGGAACGCTATGAAACGCATCCATGGACGGACCAGGTGGGGCCGGTTGGCCGCCATCTTCGGCGCTGCGGCAGTGACGGCTCTGCAGTGTCTGACAGTCCCGGCCTTTGCCGGATTCGAACTTCCCCCGGGCGAACGTATCACGAATCTTCCTGCCATTCCTCGCAACATGCCGCAAAAAGAAGCGTACGAACTGTATGACCCGGTCATCGGTCGGAACTTCGACATCAAGAATCTCTGGATGCGCGCCGATCTGCGTGTGCGCCCGGAAATGCGGAACAATGCCTGCTTCGGCGGCGCCCAAGGGGCCGGCGGAACATGTAACTCGTTTGGAACCCGCGGAACCGCTCCCGGCGGCGGCAACAAGGGCAACGACATGTTCGTGCAACAGTGGATGCGTTTGGGCATCGGCTATGACCTGTCTCCGGACGTGAATTTTTATGTGGAAATCATCGACAGCGCCACCTGGGGCGGTAACGGCAGCGCCGTGAATGCGGGGAACGCCGGCGATCCGCTGAATCACAATGGTGGGGCTGCGGGTGGTTCGGGCAACGGAGGCCGTTTGGGTGTCCGAGCAGCCTATATGTTGGTCAGAAATCTGGCCGATATCCAGGGCTTGAGCGTGAAGGTCGGTCGCCAGTATGTGATTTTCGGCAACCACTCTCTGTTCGGCCACTTCGATTGGGCCAACACCGGTTATTCACATGACGGTGTGATGTTCGCCTATCAGACCAAGAAGTGGGACAGCTACTTCGGCTGGTTTCGTAATTCGGAAAGCGATCTCGGTCAGGCAGCTCCAGTCGGAAGTGGTGCAGCGAATATCGCCGGCACCGGCGCTCAGGATGCCCAGCGCGATGCCGACATGTTCATTTTCTACAACCAGATCAAGATGGTCCCCGGAATGGTTATCGAGCCGTTCTATGTATTGTACCAGAACCGTTATGGTTCGGCGGACAACGCGGGGCAGGGACTTGGGACCGCCAAGCACTCGAATCAGACCCGGCATATGATCGGAAACCGGATCGAAGTGCGCAAGGGCGGGTTCGATTTCAGCAACGAAATCGCCTATCAATTCGGACAAATGGGCCAGGCTGGGGCCTGCGCGGGCGAACAGAAATGTTTGCACATCAACGCCTGGGCGACCAGAAACTGGATCGGCTACACGTTCTATGACACGGCGTGGAAGACGCGTATTGCGTTCAACCTCGACTATGCTTCCGGAGACAGCAGAAACAATACCTGCGGCGCGACGCCGGGTTCTTGTAAGACAGCCAATACCTTTGAAAATTTCTTCCCGACGAACCACATCCACATGGGCTACATGGACGTGCAAGCGTGGAAGAACATGCTCTCACCGTCCGTCAACTTGCAGGCTCGTCCTTCCGCTCGTGACCATATCGAATTGTGGTACACGAACCTGAACCTCGCCAACTCCAAGGATTGTTGGTATCGAGGGGCTCAGGGCTGCTATGTCTTCTCGAATGCCAATAACACGAAGACGCATATCGGTGATGAAATCGATGTCGCGTACACCAGAATGTTCGCAGACGGCAAGGTGGCCCTCCAGGCTGCTTACGGCACGATTTTCAGCGGTGGCTATCTGACCAGCACCCTGAACCAGACGCAAAATCAGCACTGGGCCTATATGTCGTTGTGGATGAACTTCTAAGGAGAAGACTTCAGCTCATTGCTGTCAGCCATCAGCGCTGAGTGCCGTAGGCTGAGAGCGAAAGCAAGACAAAGGAGATCATGATGAAAAAACTCATGTTCGTAACGCTGGGCATTGCAGCGTTGGCGGTCGGCGGCCAGCCGGTTGCTGCGCAGGCTCAGGTCGCGGATGCGATTCAGGCAGTGAACGATGCCATCGTCGAGTTGACTGATGCGCCCGGCTTGGGCAAGCGCACGACGGTCGATCTGGCGAAGCGATGGGGGTCCGACCGTTCCGTCATCGACAGCGCCACGGCAAAGCTGCAGGATGGGCTCAGCAAGGCTCAGTCTGGCGGAGTTGGTGCCGATGCCATGCGTCAGTTGAAACTGGCGGTGGAGTATGGCAAGGCCCGCTTGCACAAAGAAGCCCGCTTGTCCGCACAGGGCGCTCTGCGCCACTTGTGCGTGGCGAACCAGGATCAAGGGCCTGGTTGCGATACGGTGCCGAAGTTCGGCAGCTATACCGCTCCCTAGGAGTGCGACCTGCATAGTGCGAGGCGTGAGGGAGATCCCCTGCCTGTCTCGAAGAGTGAAGCCCCGCCGGGTGATCCCCGGCGGGGCTTCTTTTTTCCTGCATGGGTGGGGCAACGGGTTACGGTGAGAGCGCTGGCTTGCCCGCAGTCAGTCGATCGCCTTATACTCGGCGCACTCGTAATCTTCATCACCGTTCGTGCGTTTCTTTCCTCATCGTGGACGATCTGAGCACACAGCTGAGCCGGACATTCGGGTTTTCGGCCTTTCGCGCGGGGCAGCGCGAAGTCATGGAAGCCGTGCTGGCCCGTCGCGATGCCATGGCGGTCATGCCGACCGGCCAGGGCAAGTCGCTCTGTTACCAGCTTCCCGCCACCCTGTTGCCCGGGGTGACCCTGGTGATTTCTCCGCTCATTGCGTTGATGCAGGATCAAGTCACTAGTTTGACGGCGCGGGGGATTGCCGCGGCGGCGTTCCACTCCGGGCTTTCCGAGCAGGAGCGGGATCGAGTGGTATTGGATCTCAAGCTGCGCCGGTTGCAGTTGCTCTATCTCGCTCCGGAGCGGATGCAGCATGAGCGGTTTCTCCGTCTGCTCCGTTCGCTGTGGGTGTCGTTACTCGTCGTCGACGAAGCGCATTGTATTTCCCAGTGGGGGCACGATTTCCGCCCTGACTACCTGAACATCGGCCGGTTGCGCCGGGAACTCGAGAATCCCCCTTGCCTGGCCTTGACGGCCACGGCGACCGCGCGCGTGCAGGCAGATTTGTGCGACCGATTGTCACTCCAGGACCCGCTTCGCTTGGTGACCGGCTTTCGACGCTCTAACCTCGCGCTGTCTGTCCGCCTCTGCCGGTCCCGCCAGGAAAAGCTCGCGACATTGGATCGTGTGGTGCGTGAATACGAAACGGGCACCATTCTGATCTATTGCGCCACGCGTCGAGCGGTGGAGGAGGTGGCGGCCTGCCTGGGGCAGTCGCAGTCGTCCGTCGGGTACTATCACGCCGGCTTGTCGGATGAAGAGCGGCGGAAGGTGCATGACGAGTTTCGTGTGGGAACGGTGAGGATTTTGGCGGCGACCAATGCGTTTGGCATGGGGATCGATAAATCGGATGTCCGGTTGGTGGTGCATTTCGATATTCCGGGAAGCCTGGAGGCTTACTATCAGGAAGTGGGCCGGGCGGGGCGTGATGGCCGACCTGCCGCCTGCCTACTGCTGTTTCATGAACGGGATGTGGCCACTCAGGAGTACTTCATTCAGCAAGCGTCGAAAGAATCCGGTAGTTCAGCACGCGCCGATCGCATGAAGACGTTGCTACAGGATTTACTGGAGTATGTGTCGGTGCCGACCTGTCGGCAACTCGCCATTCTCGACTACTTCAGCGATGAGGCCGAACGGGCCCTTGGGCCCTGCGGGCTTTGTGATCGTTGCGTGGTGACGCCACAGCTCAGTGCGCACGTTGTCGGCGATGAGGCCTCCTGCGCGAAGGCTGTCCTGGCGGCGGTCTCCTGGTGTATGGGCCGATTCGGTGTGAGCCGAATTGTCGACATGCTCCGCGGGAGTCGATCGAAGGCGCTGCTCACCTATGGGGCCGAAGAGTGTCCGGGGTATGGGGGGTATCACGCATGGTCGAAGACGGCGTTGACTCATCTGGTGAAAGCCCTCATCGATGCGGGATATCTGCAGGTCGAAGGACTGGAGTATCCCACGCTCGACCTGACGCGGAAGGGACAGGAGGTGTTGAAAGGAATCAGTCCTCTGGTATTGAGCGAGCAGGCTGAGGATCCGGCAGCGTCGACGCTGAAACCACAAGGGAGCGGGCGAGGTAGCTCGATGGCGCCTCTGCATACCGCCTCAGTCGACCCGCAGCTCTTTGAACGGCTTCGTCAACTCCGGCGTGAGCTGGCCGAGGAAGAAGGGGTCGCGCCGTTTGTTATTTTTCATGACAAGACCCTTCGGAATATCGCCGGTTACAAACCCGTGACGCTTGCCGCCCTGCTGGAGATCCCCGGGATCGGCGAGGTCAAGGTGGAGCGGTATGGCCGTCGAGTGCTGGGTGTGGTGAACGAGGCCTACGACTAAGCCGTCTTCTCGTTATTGTCTAACGACCCCTTCAATGCCATTTTGCCGGGGAAGAATGATTTCGTAGCCATTTGGCTATTATTCTCTCAGATTCCCTGCCTTTCGAAATTGCTCCTGCAGTTCGGCATACGTTTTCGTCACCGGAAACTGAGGGAACTCTTTCGGGAGATGGTCAGGGGGGCGGAAAAAGAATCCGGCGTGAGCCTCTCCCAGCATGGCGGTGTCGTTGTAGGCGTCTCCTGCCGCCATGACACGAAAATTGAGGTTCTTCAACGCGGCCACCGCATGTTTTTTCTGGTTCGGCTGGCGGAGTTTGTAGTGGACGATCCTGCCGGTCGTCCCAATCTCCAGTTGATTGCAGAAAATCGTTGGATATCCGAGCTGCCGCATCAAGGGAAGCGCGAATTCATAAAACGTATCCGACAGAATAATGACCTGTGTCCGCTCCCGCAGCCAGGCAATGAATTCGGCTGCGCCTTCCATCGGCCCCATGGCGTCGATCACGGATTGAATGTCCGCCAGGGTCAGGCCATGCTGATCTAGGATGCTCAGGCGGCGTGTCATCAGGGCATCGTAGTCCGGCATCTCGCGGGTGGTGATCTTGAGCTCTTCGATGCCGGTCTTGATGGCAAAGTTCACCCAAATTTCAGGCACCAGCACGCCCTCAAGGTCCAGACACACAATCACGGGGTTCTGCATTCATCCTCCTGCGGGAATTGATGGGTGGTGAAAAGTGGGCTTTTCGGTAACGGGTAGTGATAGGGACAAACCAGCGGTCTGCCCTATCCCGCGTTACTACGACGGGCCTTTTCTTGACTGAGATACCGCCAGATCTTGTCCATGGCCTTCTCGAATAGTTCTGTGCCGGTCCATTGGTTGGTCTGCTCCTCCTTATGCCGTCTGGCCCAATCGACGGCCAGCGGGAGCGGGATCAGCCTGGGTGCTGTTCCGGTCAGGTCTGCCCAGAGCAGGCTCAGAGCCGTACTGAGGCGAACGGCGACGGGAACCGGCTGGACGGTCGGCGTGGTCATGTCCTGACATTCTGTGGCCGGCGACGTGACAGCAAGCTCCCGGCAGGCTGCAGGCCGATCGGCGTAAATGCTGCAGGTTTCATTGTCGAGAAAGGGGCAGGGCATGCGAAGCGCGTAGTAGGCCCGGTTCAACGGCTCGATCGCCTCGTCACTCAACGGCTCAGAAGAATCGGCCAGCGAAGAGAGTTGTTTCAGGATACCGGCGCGAGCCAGTTGTTGCTGGGCCTGGTCGAGTTTGGACAGCAGGCGATTCCGCTCGTTCTGGTCAAGCCGGTCGATGGTGTTGGTGAGAGCAAAGGCTTCCGGCACCGAAATCGGTACGAGCATCCGGCAGCAGGCGGCGCAGCCCTTTTCGCACGAGACCCTCTCGCCGGCTTGGAGTAATCGGCGTTGTTCCAGGACCTGGGCTTCTTCTCCGAGACTGCGCATGAGCGGGAGAATCGCAGTGATCGGTACGAAGCTCGTTGGCACGCCCACGGCAGTGCTGATTTCTCCGCTTGGAGTCTGCAGAGAGATTTCAAAGTGTTCAACGGCAGTGTGGTTACTCACGGGTACCCATCTTTAAGTCCGAATGGGAGTCACTTGCGCGATGGCATTCGTGCCATCCTGCGCAGGCGCTATCATAGAGAACCTCAGAATCAGTGGTCAACCAAAGCCTCATAGCCCTCAGTCTTGCCCCGGGAGGACTGTTGCGGCTACTCTGTCGTCGATGCGTTTGTCAGGCCACATTATTGGATTGCTGAAAGAATACATGCGGGATCTTGTCGAGCAAGCGCGGCAGGAGTCGCAGGCTCAAGAGGCGTTCGGCTTCTCGGCACCTCCGTACCAGCCGGACCATGCCATCGCCGATTTACTGGCTATTTTAGATGACCGCATCGAATCGGAAGGGGTGCAGGTTGGGCTGCCCATTGAGTTTTTGCACGAGATGTGGCGGCGCTGCAACGAAGCGCGCGGTGAGATCACCGATCGTGTGTGGCTCGAAACCAATATCGGCCTGTCTGGTCCTTCCAAGGCTCGTGTTCGTGAGCTGACCTACGCCTCTGTGATCGACTGTCTTGAGCGTGAGCCTTCCGGCGAGTGAGCCAGACGAACGACAGCATTCCGTCGCACAGCTACACGGCCCTTATTCTTTTGGCTGTGTGGAGTCTCAGCAGGCTAGAGTCTTGGGGGGATCCTACAATTTCCCGGCAAGCCAATAAACGATGATCCCTGCCACTTCGTCGACGGCTTGGGTGGTGATGAGCAGGGCCTTGGCTGTGGGCAGGAAGTCAAAGAGGGTGGCCTGTTCCCAGGCTTGTTGTGGAGTGTGTTGAGATTCGTAGCCGCAGGGAAACGGGGTGACGACAAAACCTTGCTTTTCGAAGAGTCTGACTGCGCGGGGCAGGTGATAGGCTGCGGTCACCAATATGATGCGTCCTGACCCAAGTATGGCTTTGGTCTGCACGGCGTTTTCATAAGTGGTCCTGGATTGTTCCTCGATCAGGATCGCGGACTCCGGCACACCAAGGCGAAGGGCCCACCGTTTCATCTCGTGGGATTCCAGCAGACCGGTTCGGAATACAGTGGCGTCGCCCCCGGTGAGCAACAGTTTTGGGGCAAGATTCTGTTGCCACAAGTCTGCGCCACAACCCGTACGCTGGCGGGAGGCATCAGAAACCTCATCGGCTGGGCGGAGTGATCCCTTCTGAAAGACGCCTCCTGCCAGAACCACCACCGCGTCGAACTTCGATGTGGAAGTGGGCTGGAATGATGGATACTGCGTTTCGAGCAGCGCAATGTATAGGAGGGATAGTACGGGAGTGGCCGTCAGCAGCAACAGTAGCACGGTGAGGAACAAGAGGCGCCTGACCCAAGTCCTCCGCCCGGGGGACACGGGGAGGCAGGCGGTCAACAGGGCGAGGAGTCCGGCGATGAGAATCCATGACAAGGGGTAGAGCAGGTATTTCAAGGCCTTATACACACCGAACCACATGGGCGTGAGGTCCATGGACGCTCCCGGTTAATAGGCGAAACAGAGTGCTCAGCATACACTGAGGGCGTACAGACACCAAGTGTTGAGGAGGATTCGATGGCAGACGGACGGCACTATTGGTTGATGAAATCCGAACCCAAGGTCTTTTCAATCGATGATCTTGCTGGGTCACCGAAGAGCACGACTTCATGGGATGGTGTACGGAACTACCAGGCGCGTAACTTTATGCGGGCAATGAAAATCGGGGATCAGGTCCTCTTTTACCACAGTAATGCCAATCCGCCCGCGGTGGTTGGAGTTGCGGAAGTGGTGAGAGCGGCCTATCCCGATGCCACGCAGTTCGATAAGCGGGATTCGCACTACGATCCGGCCGGCAATCCGGCTCAGCCTCGCTGGGACATGGTCGATATCCGGTTTGTTCGCAAATTCCTCGCGCCGCTGTCGTTGGACCTGTTGCGTGCGAAGGCTGGTCTGAAGGGAATGGAATTGCTTCGAAAGGGATCGCGGCTGTCGGTTCAGCCGGTGCGGGCGGCCGAGTGGAATGAAATTATCAGGCTGGAGGAGGTACAGGCGGACAGCTAGCACGGTCCGGGAAGAACTCACTTCCGGACGGGAGGTGTCCTCGGTTCAGCACGGGTCAACTACGAGCCTTTCCATCATCCAGATATCGATGTTGCCAGTCGAGCCAGGCATGTCCCAGTTCATGGGCGAGGATGTATCTCCGCCGCGTGACGGGTAGTCGTTTGCGAATATAGATGGTCTTGGCTTCATTGTCCCAAATCCCATCCGCATTCGAATCCTGCCGGTCCATCTCGGAGTCCGTGACCTGCCTGATCATGATGTGGTAGCCGAATGGAAGGATGACTTTGTTTGGTATTCGCACCATGCCCCTCACGGTCGTATCAAATAGGTGGCCTCAGCCAAGAATTCCTGCTCCGGAATAGCCTAACATATTTTCTCTTTCGTCTTCCTGTCTAAATAATCATTACTATCAGTGGTTTGCGAGAGATTGCTGCTTGGTCGCTGTATGGCTGCTCGGTGGTGGTTGAGCAATTTTCGATGGCGATGAGACAGCGCTGAGCATTTCAATTGAAAGATTGGATGGTGTATCATGCCCCCATGGTCGAGAAACTTCTTGCGCAAGAACTCGCGAACCCCTATCCCGCAGTCGTTCGGATCGTGGGCGTAAAGATCCGTGACCGTGGGGAGGTGAAGAAATTCGATGCCGGAGAGGCGTCCCTGGTGATGGGGGATCGGGTACTGCTCGAAGTGGCCGGCGAGTTGAGCTACGGGGTCGTTTACGGGGCTCCTCAGGTGATGCCGTTCATTCCGCCCATGCGCGTGCTTCAGCCGATCACCAGGAAGGCGACAACCGAAGATGTGGCCACGATCGATCGGTACGAACGGTTGGCATCGGAGGGAATGAAAGCGTGTCGGGAGCAGGCGGCGGCCCTGGGACTCAGAATGAAACTTGTGGAGGTGTTCTGCTCGTTTCATCGCCGGCAGATGACCTTTGTCTATACCGCTGAGGATCGAATCGATTTTCGCGAGTTGGTTCGCTTGTTGGCGCGCCGATTCGGCGGGCGTATTGAAATGCGTCAAGTTGGGGTACGCGACGAAGCCAGTCGGTTGGGCGGGATCGATACATGCGGTCTCGTACTCTGTTGTGCCGCGTTCCTCACTGAAGTGAAACCGGTGACTGTCAAGCAAGCACGGGTGTTGGGGCTTCCTGTCGATGACCCCAAATTACTCGGTGTCTGTGGTCGTCTCAAGTGTTGCCTCTTGTTTGAGGCGATGGACAATCCTTCCTCAAAATCATCAGCTCTGATTAACCCGTCCCGTTCGCGCCTGGCGTCGTCGTAATCCACAGCAGTTCAGAAGAATATTCCCCTCATTCGTCTCCCCGGCCCAGCTCTGTCCCCACCTTTCGTTCAGAAAAGGCGGTTCTTTTCGTCCGAAGGAGTATAATGGGCTGTGAGGTGACTGATGCCTCAGGTGCTGGTGCTTGGAGCCGGAAAAATCGGGTCCCTCGTGGCTGGGTTGTTGTCGGCTAGTGGGCAGTACCACGTTCACCTAGCCGATCTTACCCTTGATGCCCCGAAGCGACTGGTTGATGACTTGTCGTTGTCCGCGGTTACTCCCTGTGCGTTAGACGTGCGGCGACCAGATGCGGTTGCGGCATACGTCAGTTCCTCCCCCTTCGATGCGGTGATCTCCAGCCTGCCGTACTTCTGCAACCCGACCGTTGCCGAGATCGCGCGAGCCCATCAACTCCATTATTTCGACCTGACCGAAGACGTGGCCGTGACCGGTCGCGTCAAGGCGATCAGCGCGGGTGCCGATCATGCGTTTATTCCTCAGTGCGGGTTAGCGCCGGGGTTTATCAGTATCGTGACGAATGACCTTATCGGCCATTTTGAATCCATCGACAACGTGAAGATGCGTGTCGGTGCCCTGCCTGTTCATCCGAGTAATGCGCTGAAGTACTCCCTCACCTGGTCCACCGACGGGTTGATCAACGAGTATGCCAACGTCTGTGTCGGCATTGAGGAGGGGGAGGAGGTCCACCTTCAGCCGTTGGAAGGATATGAGACAATTGAATTGGACGGGCTGCTCTACGAGGCCTTCAACACGTCCGGCGGCCTGGGCACTCTCGCGGACACGTACCGCGGACGGGTCCGAACCATGAATTATAAGACCCTGCGGTATCCCGGGCATTGCGAAAAAATTCAATTTCTCATGAAGGACCTCAAGCTGAAGGAGGATCGGGAGACGCTCAAGCGAATCCTGGAGAGAGCGATTCCTCAGACGCAGCAGGACGTAGTGTTGATCTATGCGGCCGTGACCGGCACCAGGCAGGGTGAGTTGTTCGAGGAGACCTATGTGAAAAAGGTGTATCCGCGGACGATCCTCGGGCGGCTCTGGTCTGCGATTCAGGTCACGACAGCGTCGTCGCTTTGTTGCGTCGTTGATCTTGTGATGGCCAGACCTTCAGCTTATCGTGGCTTTGTCACGCAGGAACACTTTCACTTGCAGGATGTGCTGAACAATCGCTTCGGGGATTGTTTCCGGGCCTGACGGCATCATGACGATACAGGAACTGTTCAAGACCTTGGGGTTGACGCAGGAACAGCCCGGGGGATGTCTCTCCTCTTCGACGTGGAGTCGCACCACCGACGCCGGTATCGTCGAGTCCCGCAATCCATCAACTGGAGAACCGCTGGCGCAAGTGTACGGGTGTTCCCTTGCCGATTACGATGTCCTCGTAGCCGGATCGCAGCAGGCCCAGGCCTCGTGGCGTATGGTGCCGGCGCCGAAGCGCGGCGAGGTGGTCCGTCTGATTGGTCAGGCGCTACGCGTGCACAAGGATGCCTTGGGTACGCTGGTGTCGTTGGAGGTGGGCAAGATCAAGGCCGAGGGCGATGGCGAAGTGCAGGAGATGATCGATATGGCGGACTTCGCCGTCGGGCTGTCACGCATGTTGTACGGGCAGACCATGCATTCGGAGCGTGCACAGCATCGGATGTATGAGCAATGGCATCCATTGGGTGTGGTGGGTGTCATTACGGCGTTTAACTTTCCTGTGGCGGTCTGGGCCTGGAATGCTTTTATTGCCGCGGTAACCGGCAGCACCGTGTTGTGGAAGCCGTCACCGAAAGCTCCACTTTGTGCATTGGCGGTTCAGCGGCTGTGCAATCGTGTGCTGGAAGAGGCCGGGTATCCCGGTGTTTTCGCGCTCTTTACGACGGATCGCGTCGAGCTGGCCGAGCGGATGGTGCGGGACGAGCGGCTTCCGTTGATCTCCTTCACCGGCTCGGTGCCCGTCGGGAGGCACGTTGCGGAGGTGGTCGGACATCGGCTGGGCCGGAGTCTTCTGGAATTGAGCGGGAACAACGCCGTCATCGTGGACGAAACAGCCGATCTGGATTTAGCGACGCGCGCCATCGTCTTCGGCGCGGTCGGTACGGCGGGACAGCGCTGCACCAGTACCAGGCGACTGATTGTGCATGAATCTCAGTACGAGCTGCTGGTCCCGCGACTGCTGTCGGCCTATGCGCAGGTGAAAATCGGTGATCCCCTCGAGCCGGATATGCTGATGGGGCCGCTTATCGACGGGGAGGCGGTGACGCGTTACCTGTCTGCGCTTGAGGAAGTGAAGAAGGCGGGCGGTGAGGTGCTATGCGGAGGATGTGTCTTGTCTCGCCCCGGATATTTTGTTGAGCCCACGATCGTGCGGGCGCAGAACCACTGGGATATCGTCCAGCGGGAAACCTTTGCGCCGATTCTCTATGTCATGACCTATCGAACGCTGGACGAGGCCATCCGGATGCACAATGCAGTTCCACAGGGACTGTCCTCCGCGCTGTTTACCACCCATCTTCGGAACAGTGAGACCTTCTTGTCCGCGATCGGCAGCGACTGTGGCATTGCCAATGTGAACATCGGGACGTCCGGTGCGGAAATCGGCGGGGCATTCGGTGGAGAAAAAACCACGGGTGGCGGACGGGAAGCCGGTTCCGATGCGTGGAAGGCCTACATGCGTCGACAAACCAACACGATTAATTGGGGAACTGAGTTGCCGTTGGCCCAGGGCGTGACGTTTGGACGGGCGGAAGGAGGGAATGATGGGGCAAGAAGCTGACCTCGATGCGGTGATGGCTCGTATGACGGCCGACTTTCTGGCGCAGAATAGCGCAGGACGGATGCTTCGCCGGGCGCTGGACGACGTCGGGGTTGGGTTTATCCCGGTGATCGACCATGTCACCATCCGGACGATGGATATTGATCGGCGCGCCGAGGAATTTCTCGCACTGGGTTATCGGTACGATGAAACGCTTCATTTTGACGATTGGTATGCCAAAGTATTCCGGTGGGCCGGGTATCCGGCGCTGTTTGTCGATCAGGCCTATCCGGACGACCGTGGCAAGACCAGCATCATCCCCCGCTGGGTCGAGAAATTCGGTGATCAGGTGTTTCACCATGTGGCGGTCCGTGTCGAAGACATCGAGCAGGCCATTCTCAAATTGAAGGCGAAGGGCGTGGTCTTTGCCGGCGAGATCGTCGGTGCCCGGGGAGGCACGTTGCGCCAAATTTTTACAGCCCCTGAGATGCTCGATGGGCAACCCTTTTCCGTCCTTGAATTGGCCGAGCGGCACCAGGGTTATCAGGGATTTCTTCCTCCACAAGCTGACAGTCTCATGCGCTCGACAATGCGAGGCCTGTAAGGCCGTAGGCTTCGGCCGACCGCTGCTCTGCTGTCGCGATGTGTTGGCAGCCTCTTCCCGCCGCCCAAAGAGTGCCTCGACCAGATGGGTTGAATTGCGTACAATGCGCCGTGTCGACCAACCAGGTCGAGAGTGTCTGGCATGCGCGATCTCAACAGGAGGTTCTCTTCATGGTGCAATCTAACGCGACGTTACGCTTGATCCTCGCACTGCTGGTGCTCTGTGCACTTGGAGCAGGAAGTGGTTCCGTGCAAGCATCGCCGTCCGGCCATGCCCCTCATGGCACCGTGACGATCGATGGTGTCACGGTCCCGGATGTCGGGCCCCTGCCGACGGTGGTCCCGATACCGTCCTCCAATCTCAACTACACCGCTAAGATCGAACTCGGCAAGCAACTCTATTTTGACGGACGACTCTCCAAAAATAACGCGATCTCCTGCGCCTTCTGCCACAACCCCGGGACCGGATTTGCGGATCCCCGCCAGACGTCCATCGGAGTCGGCGGAGGCGTCGGAGGACGACAGTCACCTACGGTCTACAATACGGGATTGAATCACGTTCAGTTTTGGGATGGTCGGGCACGTTCGCTTGAAGAGCAGGCCATCGGGCCGATTCATAACCCCGTGGAGATGGCCGAGACGCATGAACATGTGGTGGCCAAGCTGGGGAAGATCAAAGGGTATCAGCAACAATTCAGGGCTGTATTTGGAACAGATGTCAATCTTCAGGGCATTGCCGAGGCGATCGCCGCCTATGAGCGCACAGTGCTCTCCACCAATTCCGCTTTTGATAAATACGTGTTAGGCGCGCAGAAAGCCATGGATGAGGCGGCGGTTCGAGGACTGGCCCTTTTTAAGGGCAAGGCTCGTTGCATCCTCTGCCACAATGGGCCGAACTTCACCGATAATCAGTTTCACAACCTCGGCGTGCCTCAGGTCGGTCCGATGAAGGAAGACCTTGGGCGTTTTGCTGTCAGCAGGGCGGAGAAAGACCGGGGCGCATTTAAAACGCCGACGCTCCGTAGCATCACAGAAACCGCTCCGTATATGCACGATGGCGCGTTTAAAACGCTGGAAGAGGTCGTCGAATTTATGGATCAGGGCGGCGGGAGCAATCCCAATCTGAGCCCCCTCGTCAAGCCGTTGAATCTGACGGCGGAGGAGAAAAGCGATCTCGTTGCATTCTTGAAGGCGCTGGCAGGAGAGCCGATCCCGTTCAGTATGCCACAATTGCCGAAATAAAACACGAATCCTTTTGGGCCGCCTGTGACTCTCACGGGCAGATACGTGTGCCTTGGTCAGACTATTTTGTCCAAGCATCGGTACGTTCCAACCCCAACCATAGGAGGCCATCTATGTTTCGAAATCTTTGTGTGCTCGGTGCGAGCACCATTGCGCTCGCCCTCGGCGGGCCTGCACTTGCGGCGGATATGAAGCCGGGTCCGGCGGACGGATTCGACATTCACGTCATGGCGCCCCATAAAATGGAAGATGGGTCGGTGGCAGGCCCGTTCCATCACTATTGTAAGGCCGTCAAGCCGGAAGTCTTGCAATGTCTGCTGTTCGAATCCACGGATCCCAATGCCGTGCTCACCGACGTGGAGTATTTTGTGGCCAAGCCTGTGTCACGGTCGGCGGTGCCTCTCGATGTCTGGAACAAGTTCTATCACGACCATGAGGTCGAAATAGCGACCGGGCGTGTTCAGGTGCTGGATATGCCTGATGCCCAGGCCAAAGAAGTGGCGGCGGCTGCGGCCAAGACGGATGGCATTATTTTCCACTTGTGGCCGAAGGGTGCGAAGGCTCCGGATGGATCGGTGGAGCATCCGACGTCCGTGGGGCATAAACCGCGGACGGAGTAAGTCTGCGAATAGCGCGTGATCCATCCTGTGCCCTAATTGTAAGGAGGCCACTATGCGAAGTGCGATTTTGATGTTTGGATTGTGTGCGGCGGCGTTGACGGCAGCCGGTTGTGCGGAGACTGCCCGCGAAATGAAATCCTCCTCTGCGGCACCAGCTGCCGCCACGGCGGCGAAAGCTATGCCGACACCGGCACAGGGCTATACCATTCATGTCATGGCTCCCCACAAGTTTGAAGACGGATCGGTGCACGGTCCGTATCATCACTACTGCAAGCCGATCTCCCCGGAAGTGCTGCAGTGTTTGTTGTTCGAGTCGACAGATTCCAATGCTTTGTTGACGGATATTGAATATTTCGTCGCAAAGTCCGTCTCTCGCGCGCATGTTCCGTTGGAGACGTGGAATAAGTATTACCACGATCATGAGGTAGAGATTGCCACGGGGCGGGTGCAGATTCTGGACATGCCGGAGGCGCAGGCGAAGGAAGTCGCTGCCATTGCGGCCAAAACCGACGGGATCATTTTTCATCTTTGGCCGGACGGAGCCAAGGCGCCGAACGGTCAGGTGGGGCATCCCCAGTCTGTAGGCCACAAGCATCGCACTGAATAGCCGGAGCGACGCAGATCCATCGGGCGGAGGGGGCACAGCCCTCTCCGCCTGTGCTATTTCTGATGAAAGGGAGACGCTGTGATGGATGCTGGACGTCTATGCCTGATGGGATGGCTGCTGCTCGGCGGTGTATCTGTTGGTTGGGCGGCGAATTCCGAAGTGTTAAGGCCCCGTGTTCCGATCGATCAGATCGAGGCGGCCAGGACTGTAACCAATCCCTTTCCTGTTACACCGGAAATGCTCCAGCAGGGAAAGGCGCTCTTCGAAGGCAAAGCATTCTGTCGCGCCTGCCACGGGTCGGATGGGAAGGGACTAGGAATGGATTTGGACTATTCCACCTTCAAAGGACCACTCCCACGGAACTTTACTGATAGGCTATGGCAGCAGGCCAGGACGGACGGTGAGCTGTTCTGGATTCTGAAGAACGGGAGTCCCGGGACGGATATGGCCCCGTTTATTCCACTCGTCCTGACCGAGGAGGAGGCCTGGCAAGTTCTCATGTATGTCCGTTCTTTCGGTGGGCGATGACGCGTGGGCTCCGTGCCGCACTCACGGTTTCAATGTCGTCGGTAGGCTCGGTTCCTTGCGGGCGGCTTGGTTGTCGGGATGCCGCAAGCTCGCCGCGCTGAGACAGGTGAATGGTCGGCATTGACCGAAGCTGAGGCGCTGTATACCGACAATGTGTCTGACTGGTCCGTTACGCGGCGCCTGCACTATCAAAGGAT
Organism: Nitrospira sp. ND1; assembly: GCF_900170025.1. Lineage (NCBI taxonomy): Bacteria > Pseudomonadati > Nitrospirota > Nitrospiria > Nitrospirales > Nitrospiraceae > Nitrospira > Nitrospira sp. ND1. Next base: position 2,184,466 of record NZ_FWEX01000006.1, read on the forward strand.
CTCAGCCAGCCGACGATCACCCCCCCCTGTTCAGCGACAATTAGAATTGCAGGGCGTGTTGCCTCACAATAGAATGTTACCCGAGCGTGGGGGAGAAATCACGGGCCCATTCGTGCGCGCTGGGATTGGCAAGAATGAGCCGCCGAGCCTCCGCCGTCCGCCACGCCTGGACCCGCCGCTGGAGTGTTCGAAGCTGCCCGTCTGAGAATGTATCGGGTTGTGCGACCTGGAGACGGTGGAAGAGCTCCTTGGCTGTTCGATCGGGCTCAGCCTCCAGCCAGTGGCGAACTAGGGGCCAGGCCTGCTCGAAGGGATCGACGCGGGTCCGCCAGTCCCGCAATGACTTCGGCTGCACGGCGTGGGTTGGCCTCACTTCGCCCCTCTGCCAGGCCGTCCTCAGACTTTTGAGAAACGTCTCCAGCTCCGGATCTCGGCTCGCAGGCAGTGCCGGGACCTCGCCGGCGGCGATCTCTGCGAGGTGGCCCTGCATCGTCCGAATCTCATCGAGCAGCCGCAGCGGATCCAAGGAGGAGGCCACTGCGCGCAGTTTGTCTTTCACCTCTTCTGGAACGGCCTCCGATGCCAAGAGCCTGGCGCTCGGGGTAGCCGGCAGGTAATAGCGTTTCGTCACCCGGGCGCCGACCCGGGTCTTCGAAGCCAGTTTGAACGAGGGTTGGAAGAAGTTCACGAAGAGCCTGGCCGCCTCATAGAGCCGAGCCAGGATCCCAACCGCCGCGAGACCTTCAAGCCGTCGGTATCCGACCAACCGTCGGACGACCGAGCCGTTCTTTTGTTCGACCCATGCTTGATCGTTCTTGCGATAGGGCCGCGAACGCGTGAACTCGATCGCATGGTCGTGACAGTACGCGATGACGATGTCATTCAGAAATTCGCTGCCGTTGTCCGTATCAACGCCACGCAGCTGGAAGGGCATGATCCTGCGCAGCTTCGTGAGCGCTTCCGTGACAAGCGATCCATCTCGTACGATGAGCGCCACACATTCAGTCCAGCCACTCGCCACGTCCGTGAGTGTGAGTGTCTGCGCGAAGCTGCCACTGGCGCGTTCACCGGAGTGGGCGACCAGATCCGCTTCGACGAACCCGGGAATGGGATCGCCCCAATCGGCGAAGGTCCGCAGCGGGACACGCCGTCGAATGGCCGTCGTGGGCCCCGAGCGGTGGCGCCGACGGGGAGCACTCCCGCTTCTGGGCAGGACGAGGAGTCGGTCAATCGTCGCCGCACTTGCCGAGAGCACCTTCACCCGGACATCCCGGTCGAGCTGCAGATGTCCATGTCGTTCCAGCGCGCCAAGCAGGGTCGGGATAAGTGCCTTGAGCCGCTTGCCGCAGACCCGATCGGAGGCCTCCCACAGCACCACCAGTGCCTCGGCGACCGCGTTGCCGTAGCGACGTGGACGCGCCCGCGCCACCGCTGGTCGCGCCACCCTGCCCAGTGTCAGCAGACGGATCGAGTGTTTGCGGTGGTATCCCGTTACCGCCACGAATTCGTCCAAGATCCGACATTTTTCCACTCGTGACCCTGAACGGTAGCGCGCCCGCAGCGAATCCATCAATTCCTGACGACTCGTTACACTCAGTTGCCTCTTCATCGATGCTCCTTTCCGGTCGTCCTCGACGGCCGGTAGCATTGTAGATGAGGCAACGGTTCCTTCTCGGTAACATTTCAGCCGCGGCAATGCGACCCTCAAATCTAATTGACGTCGAACACCCCCCCACTTCACAAGATGTTGCCGAGAGTCTCTTGATGTCCGGCGTGTCTCGAGGACTGCTTTTGGCTAGACCGAATGCTCGATGAACGCAACCGGCGTCATCAAGACCGATCATAGTTTTCTTATTCACTGAAATTATCGATTGCAGGCAAGAAGGCGTTGGCCCCAGATTGGATCGCTTTTTGTGCCTGGTGCAGGGTTTCTCTTCGTATCTTGGGTAGGTCTATCGACGGAAGAGTTTTACGATTGAGCTGGTAGGAGATAGCAATCGGGTCCTAGTTGAGACGACCTCCGTCGGATCCGCGGAACTGCATTGTCGGATTGGCCCAGCCGCGTTGGGACCCAGGCATTGCAGGGGGATCGGCGAGCCTTCAATACGGCGGTCGTGATTTTATAGTACCAACACCTCCGTCGGGATACAGCATCGACTTTGGGTTGTGAGGACAGGCGTTTGTGAAGGGTTGTTGAGACGTTAGAAGATCAGCGCTGGTGGGCCAATAGGAAATGAGCTAAGCGGGCCTGATCAGAAGTAGGGAGCTTGAGGAATTCGATCCCGAAGTATTCCTCCCTGATCCATCGGACGGCGGCGAGTTCAATGATCAGTGCGTGGGTGGTATCGGGCAGGAGCAGGCGCACAGCCATATAGCTACCCTCCAACATTCTCCGGTGGCATTCCACTAAACATCCCGTTTGAGACAGGTTGTGTATAAGGCCCTCTCCGATAAAGAGGGCGCCGGAGAACATGACAGGACAGACGATTCCAAGGCGGTCTCGAGACCGCTGAAATATGAGAATTGCTTCGGATGAAGGTGGGCGGCCCAGAGGGCCAAGTGATGCTGGGGAGTAGTGGCTCATGGAAGGGAGTATAGTTCCGAGACGCAGTGTGGCAACATCCCGCCTTGGAGGGGCCAGAGACTCGTTGGATGAAGTCGATGCGGGAATTCGAATGACTTGTGAAGACAGGTAATTTAGGGACAGTTCATCGGCGGCTTGCGGCATAAAAGCGGTGGCTGCAGGCCCGACACCGCCAAGGGTAACGACCAAGCAGATACCGGACGAGGTCTCGCCACCCCCGACGTTCAGAGCGACGGATGATTCCGGTACAGGCGGGGCAGGAATAAGCTGTCTTGGGTAGGGATTTCCAGTGAGCGCCGATCGCCCAAGAAAGAGATCATTTAGTGAGCCCCCGACTTGAGAGCTTCGCACTGGTCGCGGGAGTAGTCGTGTAGCGGTTCACGGGCTGCAGGTTTCGGGCTTTCCCAGTTCGCCATGCAATAAAATCGCTCTCGATAGTTGATGGTGAGTAAGTCGAAGGGGCTAGGTCGAGGGTGTTCCGTCTGTTCACGTCGGCGGTCGGTCGCTGTCTCGTTGTGAGCAGCGCTCAGATGACTGGCGTGAGGACGCATTACTCCTGCCACCACACCAGGCGAATGAGATAGATTCCTGCCACATAAGTTCCCGCAATGATGATGGCCCAGAGCATGATCGTGCCTCCTCTTTTTATCTTTTCTGTTTTTGCCGGGGTGTCGCTGCCATAACGACTCTGAGCAGTAGCAACTCGCGTACCACTTTGGTAATGCGTCCCAATCTCGGTTAAACACATTGATTCGCTTGTGAGGAGTGCCTGTGAGATCAATCGCGTTAAGGCAGCAGGTCTAGACAAATGGGACCAAGGTGTATCCGATTCGATAATGACAGCATCAATTTGGATAACGTTGGGAAGTTCGACTTGAATGTGGCCGTGGGTTGGCTACTCGTGGCTGGGCGAATTTATGGTGTGGGCGGCCAGAATTGCCGTGAGGAACATGGCTCTGATGAGCCTTGGATGGCACATGATTACTTCGCCTGGGAGTGAAAGCGGTGACCAAACTGGTGCCTGCCTCGATCAAGGCGCGCCTGGATTTTGGTCGCCGGAGCTAGTTCGAGCCAAAAAGTGAACTCGTAATTGCGACCAGAATCATGAATAGCGATGCGATTAAGCTGAGTGCCGCCGGCAAGTCACTCTGTGCTCTGCGTAAGAGGTCTTTTCGGACGGGATTTTTCTCAGCCATTATGATCGTAGTTGAATTACGCAAGATTCTGAGCTGGCGAAGCGCCTTTTCGAGGTTGTTGTTCGACGGCCAAGGCATGGGCTGTGATAGCGTAGCCGCAGTGGCCGCAAGATAAAAATCCACCCGTGGGGGCGAGGCTGTGATGTTTACAGCGTGGACAATCATAGAGCTTCATGGCGGTTTCCTGGATTAGTGGCAGAAGTCATTGTGTAGTGTCGGGATTGTGCCGGATGGTTGTGGCTGCCGTAACTCCTTATACCGTGCGTGTAGGTGTGCCACGGCGTTGGCGAACGATGTGAACTCGTTGGACTCAAAATGTAGGGTGACTGAGCCATACCTGAAGTGAAGTTTTCCGCAGGTGCACATGTTGAGTGCCGTCTGGCCATTGCGCGGATTCAGCGAATGCATGGGTTGTGAGCTCCTTTGTTGTATGGGAGGGCGGTTTCGATGATCGGTCGTCAGACGGCCGATGATTCGCAATAAAGATTCATCCGGATTAGGACTAGGGATGTCGTGTGATTCGTAGATCGTCTACCGTTATGTTGGATATGGTGCGGCGTGATTTCGCCTGCCTCTCGCCTGAGGAGTATGAGCAAAGTGAGCTATGGGCCCCGCAATTGATACACCTCCATCGCTCCTCCGGATGATAGAAGTCATTGGATGGCTCGCTGGCAAGATATCCTCCGCAACGAGAACAACTCATACGTTGCCCCTCCAGAATAAAGTGTTCTCTGTGAAGCCGCTGGGTGGAGATGGTAAAGGGGTGCTCCCTTCACCGTCTCCACCCAGCGGGTCCATTCACACTACTCCGTCGACCTGATGGGCTTGATCAGTGCCGCCTTGTCTTCAGGCGAGGGACATAAACGGGCAGTTCCTGGTCGCGCTGAAGATTGGAGCAGGGCGAATGAATATTATGATTTCAATTCTCAATATCAGTATAGTGAGTTAGTGAGATCTCGGGAATGCTTATTTTCCTGATCTTCAGATAATTTCTTGGTGCTGAGGATGGCGCGGGCCTGCTATTCGAACTGCGAAGGCGAGGCCTTTCTAGCAGGGAACGAAAAAGAGGGAGCTAAAACGCGGTTTGGGAGGAGTGCGGTGGTCGCTGCCGGCTCAGTCAGTGAAACTTCTTCATCTCCTAGCCGGGAGAGTTGAATCTACGCCACGCTCAGCATGAGAAGGAGGAACGAGTCTGGTCATCTGTGGCGCTCGTTGCGTCTTGCGCTCTGCAGGCGAAAATCGAGGGTTTCCATTTTCGCGACCTGCGACATACGTTTTCGACGATCCTGGTACAGAGCGGAATCGATCTCTACAAGGTGCAACTAGTTGCTGGGGCACAAATCGTCCGTCATGACGCAACGGTATTCGCATCATTATCTGGAGAGTTTACGAAATGAGGTAGAAGTTTTAGATCGTATGCGAGGAGCTAGGACAAATTTAGCACAGCTGGCGGGTCTTGAAGAGGGGTTGAACTGCGTAAGTGATTGGAAATAATGGTGGGCCGTGTAGGGGTCGAACCTACGGCCCGCTGATTAAGAGTCAGCTGCTCTACCAACTGAGCTAACGGCCCCACCTGTGTGCACTATGTTTCGATCATAACGTACCTGACAGAGCGAATGGTGCGCCTGACAGGATTTGAACCTGTGGCCCTCAGCTCCGGAGGCTGATGCTCTATCCAGCTGAGCTACAGGCGCTCCCGTCGATCAGATCCGACACATTAGCATAGCGTTTCTGTTGCTGTCTAGGGAGTTGGATCACCATTTGGCACGAATCCATAGGGCAGGAGGATTTCATCGTCGCCCGGAGGTTGAGCTCGGCGCAGGATGGACAAAGAGAGTGCCTCGTGTTCGGCCAGGCGGTCGGCATCGCGTCGAAGGGTGGCTGAGAGGCGGACAATGGGCACGGCGGTTTGGACGGCACAAGCACCATGGACTATCCCGTCCGATTCGCCGGGAATGCCCATCGTGCGGCATGTGATGGGTCTGTGGGAGTAGATACTGCAGGTTCCGTCGGCCTCCAGGGCGGGGCAGGGAAGGTGGGCGAATCGTTCGGCTATCTCATCGATGGTGTCATCTGCCCACTCGTCAAGGCCCGGTGTCGATTTCAACCTTGGGTAGGCCGTTTCCACAGCGGTGATCTGGGTTCTGGCCCGCGTGACGATGGCGTGCGTGAGGGCGGAAGGCAATTCATCAAGGCCACGTTGTATTTCGAGGGCGTCGAGGCGAGTGATGGGAAAGATGCCGGTACAGCAGTCGCAGCAGCCGCGCCCGCAGGGGATCTGCCCCAGCAGTGAGGCTCGTGCACGTCTGAACCAGTCCTCGGCTTGCTGGAAGAGGGGCAAGGTGTGAGGGGAGGACGCCGTGGCCTCCATGGTGCCTATTCCTCGGGGAGAGAGAGATCGACGATGAGTTCTCCTTTGGGGGAGAAGAATCCTTGCTGATCGATCTGCACGATGCCGTTGCAGTGTTCCTGGAAAAATTCCAAAATCCATCCGTTGAAATCATAACCCTCGTCGGTGACGTCGGCTTCGACCATGCGCGTTGTGAGGATGAACCGCGCGCGGGTGACGTGTTCTTGGGCCAGACTGGCCTCGAGGCTGTCGTGTGAGGACAGATGCTCCAGGAATTGTTTCTGCTCCTGCTCGAACAAATCTTGATAGCTGCCCCGGTCGCGCACGCAAAACACGTGAATCGGCTTACGCTCGCGCGCATAACCCAAAATGACCTGCACCCATGCCCACTCGTCCAGCATGGCATCGCTCATGTCGGGGGGGAGAATGGGAAGTTGTCCCCGCGACTTGAGGAATTCCATCAACAGGCGAAGCGGTGGAGCATTGTCATTTTTGCAGAAGACTCGTGAGTAAATGACCGCTTCGGGTGCGGCGCCCTCGGCTGGTTGGGCGGTAGAGGGAAGAATAGGAAGTTCTTTAGCCATGGCGACGCCTCGTGATCCTGAGTGATGCATTGAACAGCAGCATGCCTTTCTACTCTACTCTGTGGCTCACACGGCGCGCAAGAGCATCGAGCGTGCTGGTCGCCTCTCTGGATGCGCGTGCTCCGCTTTGCGGCTCTTGACAGCCCCCAGGGCTTTGGATACACTCTCGCCCTGTTTTCGGACTGATTCTGCAGGACACTCGCAGATTTCCGGCTCTACCTCTGTACGTACGAGTTTATAGATCGCAGACCGCACAAGTCAGTTCACTTTCATTCGTTGTTCAAAGGGAGGAACGCATGGCCAAGTCGATGACGAAATCGCAGATTGCTGACCATCTTGCTGGAAAGGCGGGGATTACCAAAAAGACGGCTGTCCAGTTCCTGGACGATTTTGCCGCTCTCGCCTATCGTGAAGCGAAGAATGCCTTCGTAGTACCGGGAATCGGAAAGTTGGTGCTGGCCAATCGGAAGGCCCGCATGGGTCGGAACCCGCAAACGGGTGAGCCGATCAAGATTCCGGCCAAGCGGGTGGTGAAGTTCCGAGTCGCGAAGATGGCCAAAGATTCGATCCTCGGAAAGAAGTAGTCAGCCTCGTTCCTCTATTAGACTGAAGGGCCGGTGCTCCGTCATTGAGAGCACCGGCCTTTGTGTTTTTGCAGCGGCCATAGGTAGCGGCGTGCCAATGAGTACGTGGCGGATACTAAAAAGACGGGGCGAGTCCGCTTCCACCTGCGCCGTCATGTCCCACGAAGCGCACCGCATCGCCGTCTTGCACCAGAGAATCTTCGCTGGCGATGCGTTTGTTGATGGTGACCAGGACTTTTTTCTCCCGCAACAGTTGGAGCATGTGACGAAGCCCGCGTCCTTGCCGCTGAATAACCTGCCGAACTGTCACAGGGGTGGGGAGTTCACATGCGAGGTCCCGCTCTCCATCCGTGGTTTGAAGTTGTCCCATCAGCGTAATCGTAATCATGCGACCTGTGTCCTCCCAGTCGATCTGCCGTAGTGTTTCGTTGTGCCGTGCAGCCGAGCGGCCCAAATTGACTCCCCCAGCCGGCTGCGACTAATATTATCACCATGCAATCCCTGAATATCCAGCGACCAGGAATGCCGGACCTCCAGTTTGCCTTGGTGGTATCGGCCTTGTGCACGTCCGGCCTGGAAACCCTGAACGTCCCGGAGGAACTTCGGCGGAGAGTGTTCGACGCTTGTTGGGCGCTCGTCAGCACCGATCCCCCACCGACCAACCCTCGGGAGCGTGTGCTGGACTTGCGATTCGGCACGGAGCTCACGCTGGACGCCATCGTGGCCACCATTCGCCAGCTCTTCGCAGCAGCGGGGATTTCCATGCTGACCTGGGATCATGCTCCCAGCGATCCAACCCGACCGAGTAGTCCTGCTGCAGAGCCGTTGATTGATCGATTGCAGAAGCTCTACCCTGATCCGCCTCCGACTGCTGATCCCTCAGACCGAAACTAGCTGCCATTCTTGGTTCTCTATTGGCTTCGTTCATTCAACATCAGGTTGGGGAAGTGGAGGGTCGCTTTCCGCCTGAGATCGAACGAGGTATGATGCCATCCGTTCTCCCCCTGCGATTCAGGAGGTGTCATGCAGATTACGCCCACGCCGCTTAAGGGCCTGTTTCAGATCGAGCCTGATGTGTTCGGCGATGCCCGGGGAAAATTCGTCGAGATCTTTCGCGAATCACGCTACGACGCGGCCGGAATCGACAAACCTTTTCTCCAGGACAACTTTTCCTGGTCCGTACGTGGCACGTTGCGCGGACTCCACTATCAGCTATCTCGGCCGCAAGGGAAATTGGTCACGGTCGTCAAGGGAACGGTTTACGATGTGGCGGTCGATATTCGGCACGGGTCGCCGACGTTCGGGCAGTGGTATGGAGTCGAGCTATCCGATAGCAACATGCGGCAGTTGTATATTCCTCCCGGTTTTGCCCATGGCTTTTGCGTCCTCAGCGAGGACGCAGGGTTTCTGTATAAGTGTACGGATGTCTATTCCCCGCCGGATGAGCGGGGAATCCTATGGAATGATCCGGCTCTCGCCATTGCCTGGCCTGTAAAGACCCCGCTGCTGTCGGCGAAGGATCAAGCGTATAAGTGCCTGGCCGACATGATGACGGAATTGCCTCGTTATGAAAGCCGCTAGTCCTCGGCCGTTTGGTCGGCCGATTCCATGGCCACACAACTCTTTTTCTTAGGCGGGTCTCCGGCAACGTGTTGCCCGTGTCTTCTCTTCCCCTTCCTTTCGCTCGTCGTCCGGAATCATGGACTCAGGTACTTTGTGGCCTTCCTTCCGATGCCTGAGACCGAGCCAGTCTTGCCGCGCGATGGGCCTGCATGCTATGTAGGAATCATTCCTGTTTAGTGAGCGAGATCATGAAGTTGAATTCGCAGGAGATTGAGGCCCGGTTTCGACGGCACGCGGTGCGTGTGACTCGCCAGCGGGCGGCCATCTATGCGGCGTTGGCGGAGACTACCAGCCATCCCACTGCCGAGGACCTCTATCGCACGGTCAAGCGCGAGCATCCGATGATGTCACGCAATACGGTGTATTACACGCTGGGGGTCTTGCGGCAAGCCGGTTTGGTTCAGGAAGTAAACGTCGGTCATGAGGTGGCGCGGTTCGACGGGAATGTCACGGTGCACCATCATCTGATTTGTCTGGGCTGTGGTCAGATTGTGGATGTGATGGACGACGGGTTGAATCATCTGGCCATCCCGAGTCGGCAGGCCGGGGGATTTCATGTACTCGGGCATCGAGTGGAGTTTCACGGATATTGTGCAGACTGTCAGCAGGCAGGTCTTGGCGCGATGGAGCGTCGTGGGTAGGAGTATCGATTCGTCACTTAACTGAAGGAGGAGAGTATGGGAAACAGTTTGAAGGGCACGAAGAGTCACGAGAATCTTAAGCACGCGTTTGCCGGGGAATCACAAGCCAACAGGCGCTATCTCTATTTTGCGCGCCGTGCAGACATCGAAGGGTATCCCGATGTGGGCGGGCTGTTCCGTGATACGTCTGAAGCGGAAACCGGTCATGCATTCGGCCATCTGGATTTTCTGAAAGAAGTGGGTGATCCCGCCACCGGTGTGCCGATCGGAAACACCGAAGCCAACTTGAAGTCCGCGATCGAAGGGGAAACCTACGAATACACGCAGATGTATCCGGGTATGGCAAAGACCGCACGCGATGAAGGCTTCTCTGAATTGGCGGAGTGGTTTGAGACCCTGGCCAAGGCGGAACGGTCCCATGCCAATCGGTTTACCAAAGGCCTGGATAGCTTGAAGCAAGGCTAAGACCTGTTCGACGTCAGTCTTTGGATATCGGCGATCAGCGAGGGATCGATGTGATCTCCTCCGCTGATTGCTGGTTGCCGATGGCTGCCTGCATGATGGCAACGCGCCTATGAACCAATTCAACCTCATCAATCCGATCGATCCCAAGGACCTGGAAAAGGAAACCCTGCGGATCTACGATGTGTGCGACGGCTGCCGCCGGTGTTTCAATCTCTGCCCCTCATTCAATACGTTGCTGGATCGAATCGATGAGTACGAGAGCGATGTGGCGAAATTTACCGCGGCGGACCATCATCGCGTCGTCGACGAATGCTACTATTGCAAACTCTGTTTCAACCATTGCCCGTATACGCCGCCCCATCAATATGGCATCGACTTTCCGCTCTTGATGGCGGTCTGGAAGAAGCGGCTGGCAACGGAACGGGGCACCCGCTGGCGGGACTGGCTGTTGACGCGGACCGATCTGCTGGGGAGAGTGAACAGCGCCTTCGCACCGTTGGTCAACTGGGGGTTGGGTCAGGGGTGGCTACGGGGTCTTCTGCAGACGGTGCTGGGTGTCCACCGTGACAGGCAGGTGTTGCACTATCAGCGTGAAACATTTGTGCGCTGGTGGGCTCGTCGATCTGCAGGCCGCAAGGTAGGCACTGGAAAGAAAGCGGCATTGTTTGCCGGCTGCTTGGTTAATTACCAGGCTACCGATGTGGGCAAAGCGACCGTGCAGGTGCTCGAAAAGAACGGGGTTGAAGTGGCACTGCCGGACCAGTCCTGTTGCGGAATGCCGTCATTCGATATCGGCGATACAGCGGCGATGGTGGCGGCGGCAGAGCGTACGATCGCCTCACTGAAATCATGGGTGGATCAGGGCTATGATGTGGTCATTCCTACTCCCAGTTGCAGTCTCATGGTGAAGCGGGAGTATGTCAGTTTGGTGGCCGGAGACGAGGCGAAACGGGTGGCCGAGCATACGTACGACATCAGCGAGTACCTGATGAAGATGAAGCGTGAGGGGGGCTTGGCCATGGATTTCACGCAGAAGCCGGGTCGTGTGGCCTATCAGGTGCCCTGTCATCTGCGGGATCAAAATATCGGTTTCAAATCGAAGGAACTCATGGAATGCGCCGGGGCCAAGGTCGAGGTCATAGAGAAATGTTCCGGGCATGACGGTTCCTGGTCGGCCAAGGTCGAATTTTTCCCCCTCTCCATGAAGATCGCGCAAAAAGCCGTGCGCATGGTCGAGCAGGCGCCGGCTGATTTGGTGGCATCCGACTGTCCGCTGGCGGGGCTTCAGCTTGATCAAGCCGGGGCCGTGGCCCACGCGGGAGGGAGATCCTCGCAGCATCCCATCCAGATTGTGCGAGACGCGTATGGATTACCCAGGGACCCGCGTGCCTCCTGAGGGTTGGCCTCCTGCTCGCGGCAGGAGATGTCTTCTCACCCCGGACTAGATCATGAAAGCACTCACACAGCAGGACCTGATTCCTCACGATGAGTATGAGAGGCGGCGCGAAACGTATCGTCAGGCCATCATCGAGCTCAAACGGCGTAGGCGGATCGGTCTTGGCGAGAAGATCACGTTGGTGTTCGAGAATCGGGAAACTCTGCGTTTCCAGATCCAGGAAATGATTCGCGTCGAGCGGATCTTCGACCCGCAAAAGGTCCAGGAGGAGCTGGATGTGTACAATGCCCTTCTCCCGGCCTCGGGTGAATTGAGTGCGACTCTCCTGATCGAACTCACGGATCCTGACACAATGAAGCAGTGGCTCGATTTGTTTATGGGCCTGGATCACGGCCAGAAGGTCGGCCTCCGGGCAGGGGGGGACGTGGTCTATGGCGAATTCGAGGGCGGCCATAGTCATGACACGAAGATCAGCGCGGTTCATTTCGTCCGCTTTCGTCCGACCCCTGCGATGGTAACGGCCATCGGTGATCAGGCTGCGCGGGTGGCGCTGACAGTTCGTCATGCCGGGTATGAGGCCGAAGCCGAGGTGCCGTGGGTGATGCGACAGGAATGGCTTGAGGATTTGAGCACGGTCGGGTAATGTTCATGGATGTGTGCGCGATGCGCACCCACAATAATCGTGCCTGAACGCTGTCAAACGAGAATCGGTTCCTATGGCCTCAGTTCTCCTCAACAAACGCATTGAGTTCTGCGCGTCCCACCGGTACCACAAGCCGGAGTGGGATGCTGCGAAGAACCGCGCCACGTTCGGCCCCTGTAATAACGATCCTGGGCATGGCCATAACTACATGCTGGAAGTGACGGTGGCGGGAGAGGTCGATCAGCGGACCGGAATGGTCGTGAACCTCTTTGATTTGAAACGCGTGTTGTTGCAGGTGTTGGAGGAGTTCGATCACAAGCACCTCAATCTCGACCTGCCCTATTTTGAGCGCCAAATTCCAACCTCCGAAAACGTCGCGCGTGTCCTGTGGGACAAGCTTCAAGCGCAGCCGGATATCGGTACCCTCCAACGGCTGTCGTTGTACGAGGATGAAGATCTCTGTGCCAACCTCACGGCAGAGGCCGGGCCGGAGGTGGCCTCGGTGACGAGGAGGTATTCGTTTACCGCCGTGCATGACGGCCATCGTGGACATACCTGGGATCTGTTCGTGTCGGTGCATGGACCGATCGATCGTGAGACCGGCATGGTTACGGATATTGTTGCGTTGGATCACTTGCTGAAAGAACGCGTACTGGTCCCGTTCGACGGGCGGGATCTGCGCATGGTGTTGGCGACGCCCTCAGTCACTGGCGAATATCTGGCCAAGGCGGTGTGGGATCGTATCGTTTCGGCCATTCCAGCCGGAACGCTTCAACTCGTCAAGCTCGTCCAAACTCGCGATCTCTTCTACGAATACGCCGGCTGATTCCGGTCCGTCTCCTCTCGTCTCCCTGCAACGTGGCTGAGCGTTGTGCCTGCGAGGGCCAGCCAGCCGACGCACGACAGAAGCTGCACAAACTTCCACCGCTCGGCAGTTCTTGCCGGGTGTTCTGCGTCGAGTGCTCCTCGCACTCGCAAATTCACTGGGTTTCAAGCCGTTCTTCATCCCGGTATCTGTGGCCCGAAAGTTGTATCTATGGATGGATGCTGGGTCGTTCTGCTCGGGTCGATCGGGAGGTACTGACACCATGATGTCCATCTGGGAATTCTTCGGCCAAGACGTGGCGCTCTTCGGGCAGCTCCATAGTCCCATGTTGAGTTGGCTCGGTTCCGTCGGATTGATCGCGCTGTTTCTATGGCATGCCGGGCGGCTGACGGCGGCCATCTCCAGCGTTCAGGGATGCTACACCCGCGTATGGCCGACCTTGACGAGTCTCACTGCCAGCCGCAAGAGTCTGCAATCAGAGTGGCTGACGGTCCCCAGCTTGAGCGATGTGAAGAAACCGGCCAACGAGTCCGGTGGTCAATCGGAGCGGGTCGATTTGGATGATCTTCACACGCTCGACAAGGCCATGCGTCGGGAGCCTCGCCTTGAACAGGCCTGGCTGCATTTTCGCAAGACCTTTATTGTGGAGCGCACCGCCTGGTTCATCGAGCCGAAAGTGTTTGCGACGCGCACGGCGGCAGAATTTTTCCCTCGTGATCTACTGAATAGCCGATTGAATCTCGCCTTTTACCATCAGTTCCCGTCGTTGATTACGGGAGGCGGTCTGTTGCTCACGTTTCTTGCGATTCTCATCGGCCTGAGCAAACTTCATGCGGATGGATCACATATCGTGGGCATTCAAGGGTTGATCAACGGATTGGCCGGGAAATTTTTGACGTCGATTGTCGGGTTGCTCTGTGCCAACCTCTTTGTGCTTCTGGAGAAGTCCGCCTTGCATCGGTTGGGCACCACTCAGCAGCAGTTTGTCGCCATGGTCGATGAACTGTTCCCGCGCAGAACCATGGAACAGATGTTAGAGAACTTCACCCCCGGAGCGGGGCCATCACACACGCCTGCCGCAGTGGGTGCGGTGCCCGTTGATCTTGGCGATCGCCTCGTGGGTACCCTCAGTGATCGGTTGAGTCCCACCGTGACGGCGCTGAGGGAGGCCGTAGAGGTGTTGAGCAGGCGGGAACCGGGTGGCCGGTTCGCTGCACCGGATCGTTTGGCGGAGGAGTTATCGCGGGTGATGCAGCAGACGATGGCGGCTCCGATTCAGGAATTGAACCAGGCGATTCACTTGCTTGCCCACTCGGTCGAGGAACTCAAACGTGGCCAAAAAATGGAGCCAGGAGCGGAGCCGAGAGAGAGCGAATTTGAATCGACGTTCTTCGATGACACGCTGCCGTCAGAATTGGAAGAGGAAGCCATCCCTGATGACAGCATGAGCGGGTTACGGTGGTTTGCGAATTGGCGTCAGGGCGCCTCAATGAAGGGCGCGGCCTGATATGCGCACCAACTTCTCGTCGGATTCGCAGGAACAGTCTTCGACTCTCACCATGGGCATCACGGATTTGATGACGTCACTCGCCGTCATTTTTATCCTCCTGTTCAGCGCCTATGTCACCAAAGTCTCCGAAACGGAATCACAGGCGAAGGTGCCGGTCCCCATTCCGGCGCCGGAGCGGAAGGTGGCTCGGACGACGACGGATGATATCAAGGGGCTGTTGCGCGACCATTTTCAACGATTCGACCTTTCCCTGGATGCCGATCCCGCCGATCCCAATGTGGTGCGGATTGTCGTGCCGGAGGCGTTGCTGAACTTTGAGTTCGGGAGAGGCGCACTCTCGTCGGTGGCGGACCGATTTCTTGCGGATGCGATGCCGACCTATGCGGCGTTGCTCTGCGGTGCCATGCGGGATCAAATCGATTCGCTCGTGATCGAAGGGCATACCGATGATCGCGGCTCGGATATCTACAACTTGAAGTTGAGCCAACAGCGTTCGTTGAATGTGATGGTGAAGGGGTTGGAAGTCATCCAGGACTCGGCGCCCTGGGCCTATCGCTGTTTCCACGAAAAGACGTCTGCCAGCGGGCGAGGTCGGCAAGATCTCGTCATGGATGAGTCGCGTGGCCTTGATCGAGATAAGAGCCGACGAGTGGTATTTAAAATCCGCCTGCGGCCTACGGCTCAGCAGACTGAGATGAAGCAAGCCATGCGGACGATTGAAGAGCCGAACTTCAGCTCCCGCCTGTTCTAACGCCGTTCCGGGGACGGCCCGTCTTGCGCGCAACGAAATCCGACATCATTCCGTCGCGCATCTGGCGCATATCCGGCGCGATTTGACGACCTGATGGCCTTGGAATCATTGTTCCAGGCGCCTCCACGCAATGCCCGAAGTGGCCCCGCGGAAGGTCCTTTCGGATTGTCTCGTGCGCTGAATTGGTAGTAGGTCGGATCATACCAGTCGGCGACCCATTCCCAGAGATTCCCTGCCAGGTCATACACCCCCTCCGGTGTTTTGCCCAGTTCAAAGCGTCCGACATTGCTCAGGGTGTTGTATCCGCGCCATCTGGTCTCACCTGCATTGGCATGTCCCCTGGTCGGATGCGCACTTCCCCACGGGTAGATCCGGCCCTCGGTGCCGCGAGCAGCAATCTCCCACTCCGCTTCTGTCGGCAATCGTTTCCCCACCCATCGGCAATAGTCACGCGCATCGTACCAATTGACGCCGACCGCCGGTTTGTTCTCGTGAGCGCCGGCGGTGGCCTCATTCCACTTGAACGGCGCATCCGGTTTCTGGGAGGCCAGGAACTCGGCATAACGAGAGACGGTGGTTTCGTACACATCAAGATAAAAGGCTTTGACCGAGACGCGATGGACCGGCTGTTCATCCTCCTGACCGAGGTCGCTGCCCATGGCGAATTCACCGGCAGGAATGAGCACCATTGGCCCACCACGATGCGAGCCGATGAACTTGGTGCTAGGCTCGACGGGGGCGGAGTTGGATGGATTAGCTACGACTGAATGTGAAGGGCGTGGTGAAATGTCCTCCGCTTCGGCAGCTCCTGTGAATGGGAGGCAATAGAGCAGCGCGATGGCACAGGCGATCGGTACGAATGTCTGCATTGTTTCGTGGGTGATCGACTGCGAGACGGTCGGCGGTTTTGGTCTCACCTGCACATTGTATCCCGTTCATGCGAAAAAGTGTGGGGGAGGGACCGTGTAGGGTGCGCGTCCTTAGCGACGGACAAGTTGCAGCAGGGCTTCAGTGGGTGCGGTGAGGGCTATCGGAGATGGAGGCTGTTACTTCAGCAGATGGTCGGAGATTAATGCCGCCAGCTCGGCCGGTTCGACCACCCCTTCACGAGTCAGCAGCAGTTTGCCCTGCGCGAAGAAATGCGTGGTGGGGTAGGTCTCAAACGTATGCGCTTTCTTGATCTCTCGGCATCGGCCTGGCACGTGCATTTTGGCCTTGCCGATCTTGATCGTGGGGAACTTTGCAGCGGTTTCTTCCAGGATGGGATCGTATTGCTTGCACGGTTCGCAGGTGGCCAAGCCGTAGGCGACGACTGCGCCGGCACTCTCGGTAAACTCTTTGTAATTTTCGTCGCGAACGTCTTGGACTGTGCCGGTCATACTCTCTCCTCGGCTGTGAGGGATGACCGAGGGGTGGGCGTCGTGGTGACCTGACCCCTTCCCCCTCGGTCCCTCGTGGCGCTTAGCTCAGTTTCGCGAGGGCCGCGAGAATGTCCTTATCTTCCCGTGCCACCTTGATTTCCTGAACTTTCACGTAGGCGACTTTGCCGTTCTTATCGACGATGACCGTTGCGCGCTTGCCGCAATTCAACGGTTCAAAATACAGACCATACTTCTTCACGACTTCGCGATTGAAGTCAGAGAGCAGGCGATGCTTCAAGTCGAGGGAATCCGCCCAGGCCTTGTGGGAGAAGAAGCTGTCGCAGCTGATGCCGAACAGTTCGGCGTGGGCGCTCTGGAACTTCGGGAAGTCATCGGTCAGGCACTTGTTTTCACCCTGACAGACCGGGCTCCAGTCGAGCGGGTAGAACGCGAGCACGACATTGCTCTTCCCTCTGAAATCGCTCAACTTCACGTCCTTCTGGTCCTGATCTTTTAATGTGAAATCCGGCGCGGTATCGCCGACCTTAATTTCTGCAGCCACATCACTCATTGAGAATCCTCCTAGGTTAGACCTACAGCCCTACGCAAAACCTTTTTGTGGTACCACGCCTGGAAAAACCTTGTCAACGGGGCCAGAAGGCCTAGGGGGAAGCGGGTGCAGTCACAATCACTTGATTTCATGATGTGTTGCGGACTTTCTGAGGTGGCGGGTCAGAGGATGTCAGAAGTGATTTGTCGGAATGCCATCATGCGGCCGGTCGGTGCTGCGGTGCGATGTTTGATGAATCGGATGGTGTGAGCGAGGGCCGGAAGGTCCAACGAGCTTCCTACTTTTTGATTCTGTCCGGACCGTAAGACTGTGTCGGCCGCGGACTTTAGGAGGGCGATGGTCTCGGCGTCCGGAAGGCCTCGGGGCTGAATCACTTCCAGCTCGTCCAGTCCGAACTTGTTTAATCCCAATGTATGGAACCATTCGGATGATTCATCGGTACTCTCGCTCTGCTGGACGGTGACATGATCGCGGTGAGAGAAGACATTCAACGGTCGATCATTCCAATCCGACGGATTGAGGTATTCCTGGCACAGGACATCGAAGGCCGTGCCCTGGGTGAGCAGTGTCAGGCCGCGGGCGAGCCGGGCAGCGACGAGCACCGTATCTGCAATGGTGCTTGGGGCGGTGGCGGCTGGTGAGATGGCTCCGAGCTGCCGGTGATCCCAGGATAGGACGGGCTGCCATTGTGCGGCGTCGGATTGAGGGAGGCTGGTCAGGAGATATGCCTGCCATGGACCGTGGCTGGCGCTGATGCGGCCTCCGGCTTCATGTTCGAGGCAGGTCAGCGGCCCGCCGTACTGAAGGTCGTACCAGATCTTCAGTTCGTCGAGAGACGGCGGCGCCCCGCGATAGCCGACCAAGTAGAGTGGAGACTTCGCGGGCGCAGGTTTCGGGGATTTTTTCCTGATCTTCATGCCGCCCGCTCAGCAAGGCGCCGAGCGCCTGCTGAGTTACTTGGAGCTCTTCTTCGCTTTCCGACGGTCATCCGGGTTCAGGAGCCGCTTGCGGAGGCGGAGATATTTCGGCGTCACCTCGACCAATTCATCCTGGCCGATGTATTCCATCGCGAATTCCAATGACATTTCACGCGGTGGTGTGAGCACTAAGGCCTCGTCCGTGCCGGCTGCGCGCATGTTGCTCAATTGTTTCTGCTTGCACACGTTGACGTCCAGGTCCTCGTCGCGGCTGTTCTGGCCGACGACCATGCCCTGGTAGACTTCGACCGAGGCGCCGATAAACAATTCACCACGTTCTTGAGTCATGAAGAGCGCATAGGCCGTGCTGGTTCCGGCTTCGAAGGCTACCAGCGAACCATGCGGTGCCACGAGAAGCGCCTTTTCATCCGCCGGGGCATAACCGGAAAACACGTGGTGCAGAATGATGGTACCGCGGGTCTTCGCCAGCAGGATGTTTTTCAGGCCGATAATGCCGCGCGTCGGGATGTGATACTCAATGTGCATTTCGCTGGCGGTGCCTTCGGAATGCACGAGCTTCATGTGACGGAGTTCGCCGCGTCGTTTGCCGATTTCTTCAATCACCGGCCCCTGATATTCAGAAGGAACCTGAATGGTCAGCTCTTCAAAGGGTTCCGTGACTGTATCGCCTTCTCGGTGCAGGATGACCTCGGGCTGAGAGATCTGCAGCTCATATCCTTCACGACGCATCTGTTCGATCAGCACGCCGAGATGAAGTTCGCCACGGCCGGCCACGAGAAACCGGTCGGCGCTGTCTGTTTCCTGCACGCGCAGGGAGACGTTGGTTTCCAGCTCCTTGAACAATCGTTCACGCAGGTGGCGCGAGGTCAGGTATTTTCCGTCACGGCCGGCGAACGGGCTGTTGTTGACCGAAAACGTCATCTGCACGGTCGGTTCGTCGATCGTCACGCGCGGGAGCGCGACCGGATTGGTCGGATCGGCAATCGTGTCACCGATGTTCACTTCTTCCAGGCCGGAGAGAGCGACAATTTCACCCGCTTCAGCCGTTTCGACATCGGTGCGCTCAAGGCCTGAAAACACCGCAAGATCGGAAATCTTGCCGGGGACCTGGCCGCCGTCCTTGGTCAGAGTGACCACGTTTTGGCGGCGGGCGATGGAGCCGGATTGGATCTTTCCGATCCCCATTTTCCCTTTATAGGAATCCTGGGCCAGGGCCAGCACGAGGAGCTGGAACGGGGCGTCCGCGTTGATGGCCGGTGCCGGAATCTTGTCGAGAATCGTCTCCAGGAGCGGGGAGATCTCCGTCCCTGGCTGCTTGAGATCGAGGGTCGCCACCCCCTTGATGGCGGAGGTATAGACGATAGGAAAGTCCAGCTGTTCGTCGGTGGCTCCCAGATGCACGAAGAGATCGAAGGTGCGATTGACGACGTCATCGATGACCGCATCGGGGCGATCGATTTTGTTGATGACGACGATGGCTTTATGTCCGAGGGCCAACGCTTTGCGCAAGACGAACGTGGTCTGCGGCATGGGGCCTTCTTTGGCATCGACGAGGATCAGCACGCCATCCACCATGCGGAGTGTCCGCTCCACTTCGCCGCCGAAATCTGCGTGGCCCGGCGTGTCGACGATGTTAATCTTCACACCTTTATAGGTCACGCTGGCGTTTTTTGCGCGGATCGTGATGCCACGCTCGCGCTCCTGATCCATTGAGTCCATGATGCGCTCACCCATGTCATCGATCTTGCGATGCACGTGGGTCTGGCGCAGCACGGCGTCGACGAGAGTCGTCTTTCCATGGTCGACGTGGGCGATGATGGCAATGTTGCGGATGTCGGTCCGACGACCTTGCGGCGCGTGCAGACCCGATGTGGTGGATGAGGGCGCTGAGCTGTTCATAATCTCCAATGCCGTGAAAGTGCCAAAAAAAAGACGCCTTCCTATGAAGGCGTCTAAGCCTATGGAATATACCCGATTCAAACGTCTTCCCGCAAGCTGATTGTCGAATGTTCCGCGGAAACTTCTTCGGACGATGATTCGAACCTTGCTTGAGTTTGTCGGGTGTGCATTGTATGGTGGGGTTGTCGCGGGTTGACCCCTTCTCCTCGCAACCATCCAACTTCATGTCCGAACTCGATCACTTACTCGATAAGCCGGAGAAGCCTCGCCGTCGCTGGCGATGGTGGAAGATTGCCGTCATCGGCCTGCTGTTGGCCATTGTGCTCGGTGGCGGCGGGGCGGCCGGCATTCTCTGGTATTTCTCTCAAGACCTGCCCTCGCTGGATCCCTTGCAGAACTATCAGCCGAGTCTGGTGACGCGCGTCTACTCCGACGACCGGCAAGTGATCGGCCAGTTTTTCATCGAGCGACGGTTCCTCAAGCCCATTCAGGAGATGCCCAAGAGTCTGACTCAAGCCGTCATCGCGACTGAAGACACGAGATTTTTTGAGCACCCGGGCCTGGACATCGTCGGCATTCTGCGGGCGGCCTGGACCAATATTCGCCATGGCGGCCGGAAGGTTGAAGGCGCGAGTACCATTACCCAGCAGCTGGCGCGGTCTCTGTTTCTTTCGGCAGAGCGGACGTTCGATCGCAAAGTCCGGGAACTCATTCTGGCCTACAAGATGGAACTGGTGCTGACCAAGGAACAGATTCTGGAGATGTATTTGAACCAGATCTATTTCGGCCAGGGGGCCTATGGCGTGGCGGCGGCCAGTCAGACCTATTTCGGGAAAGAACTGTCAAAGCTCACGCTGGCTGAATCGGCGTTTCTCGCCGGTCTTCCCAAATCCCCCAGCCACTACTCCCCCTTTAAGGCCTATGACCGGGCCAAGAAGCGGCAGGAGCATGTGTTGAGCCGGATGGCCGAGGCGGGTTTTATCAGTGCCGCCGATCGTGAGCAAGCTGTAGCCGAAAAGCTGAACTTCCGCCGTCCTGGCAGTGAACATCTCGGGCCCTATTTCGTGGAGTATATCCGGCAATTGCTGGTGGCCAAGTTCGGTGAAGCGATGGTGTACAAGGGTGGACTGGAAGTGTTCACCACGCTGAATGCCGATATGCAGAAAGCGGCTGAAACGGCTGTGTTCAACGGACTCCGCGAGGTCGATAAGCGCCAGGGCTGGCGTGGCCCGCTCCGCACCGTCGATCTGGCGACCCTGGAGGTGCCGGCACCCGATCCCTCTGTGAAGCTGGCGGAGGGGGATATCATGGAAGGGGTGGTGACGAAGATCGCCAAAGATCACGTGCTGGTCCAAATCGGCGGTAGCACCGGTCGGCTGGCCTTCGACGATATGGCCTGGGTAACCAAGTATCTCAAAGGCAAGGATCCCACCAAGGATGCCGTTCCGGTCAAGAATATCAAGCAACTGCTGGCGCTGGGTGATGTCATCGAGGTCGGGGTGAAGAAGCTTGAGAAGGAGATTGTGCATCTGCGCTTGGAGCAGACCCCGCTGGTTGAAGGCGCTCTGGTTGCGATCGATCCCAAAACGGGCGCCATCCGCGCGATGGTCGGCGGGTATGATTTTGCGCGCAGTGAATACAATCGTGCGGTGCTCGCGCGCCGTCAGCCCGGGTCCTCGTTCAAGCCGATCATCTATGCCACGGCGATGAACCAAGGTATGAGTCCGGCTACGGTAGTGCTCGATGCCCCGGTGGTGTACGAACAGGAGGAAGAAGACAAAACCTGGAAGCCTGAAAACTACGGCAAGCGGTTCCACGGCATTGTGAGTTTGCGGGAGGCGCTGATTCATTCTCACAATCTCGCCACCGTGCGGCTCCTGGATAAAGTAGGCATTCGGAACGTGATCGATTTCTCGCGGACGGTCGGTATTGTGAGTCCGCTGGCTGCCGATCTTTCGCTGGCGTTGGGTTCGTCCGGCGTGGGGTTAACGGAGTTAGTGTCAGTGTACGGTGTGTTTGCCAATCAGGGCATGCGGGTGGAGCCTTATGCAGTGGCAAGCGTGCAGGACAGTGGCGGTCGCACGTTGGATCAGGCGGCCATTCAGCCGCGTCAGGTGGTGTCCCGCGAAACGGCATACCTCATTACGAATATGATGGAAGATGTCATTCAACGCGGAACAGGCATGGCGGCCAAGGCTGTCATCGACCGGCCGGTGGCGGGGAAAACCGGGACGACCAATGACTTCACCGATGCCTGGTTCATCGGTTCGACGCCTAATCTGGCGACCGGGGCTTGGGTGGGCTTCGACGATCGGCGTCCCTTGGGTGAAACCGAATCCGGCGCGCACGCGGCCCTGCCGATCTGGATCTCCTTTATGAAGGACGCGCTCAAGCAACTACCGGTTGTGCCGTTTGAAATTCCCGACGGGGTGATGTTTGTGAAAGTGGATCCCTCGACGGCGCTCCTCACCGATCAGGACGAGCAGCATGGCACCGTGGAACTCTTTACAAAAGGCACTGAGCCAACCAAGAGTGCGGGATCCAAGATCGATCCCACCGAGTTCTATAAGCTGGACCAGCTGCAGGATAGTGCCCCACCGGTTCCTGTCGAGCCGTAGCCCGACGCCGACCAGGTTTCCTACCTAAATCTTCTCTGCCCATCCGGGCACAGCACCACACTACGATGGTCATGACGCCGGCGCCGGCCTGGCTGTGAGATGTGTTGTGTGGTGAAGGACGTTCGGTTGGCCGTATCAGGACTGGGAGTCCTGATATTCTTCGTGCCAGGCCATTTGAATGGATTCAAGGGTTTTTTCGTTCGACTTCTTCGGGTCGTCCTTGAATTCGGGGAGGGCGACGATCCACGCATGCATGTCGGTGAAGCGGACGGTGAGGGGATCGGTGGTCGGGTGGGCCTCCACCAAACGGATGGCGAGTTCTTCAGTGTCACTCCACTTCAAATCCATTGCAGCTCCTCGAGTTCAGGATTGCGTCACGTCAGAGACTTTTTTGCCTTGGAGCCCTTGTTTCAGGGAATCGTCCAGCATGGCCACGGTGAGCCCTTTGGCTGCCTGCTCAATGTCAGCCATGCGCGCACGGATGGCACGAGGATCGATTCCGTCCTTGGCCGTCGACAATGCCGAGAGGGCCGTGCGTATGGCTTCGACTTCCCCTAAAGCGACGAGATGCCCGCCATCGGCTAACGATTTTTCGGTCGTGGTGATCAGCGCTCCTGCATCGAGTCTGGCTTCGATCAGCTTTCGCGCGTTGACGTCGTCTGCGGCGAACTTGAACGAATCTTCGATCATCCGTTCTACTTCTTGATCCGATAATCCGTAGGAGGGTTTAACCTCGATCGATTGAGTCTCAGCGGTCCGCATGTCTTTGGCCATGACATTCAGAATGCCGTTCGCATCGATCAGGAAGGTCACTTCAATGCGTGGAACTCCCGCGGGCAAGGGCGGCACCTTGAGACGGAAACGGGCCAGGCTGCGGTTGTCTTTGGCCAGCTCTCGTTCGCCCTGGAGAATATGAATGTCCACGCCTGTTTGGCCGTCCACATAGGTGGTAAACATTTCCTTGGCGCTGGCGGGGATGGTGGTGTTTCGTCTGATCAGAATGCTCATGACCCCGCCCATTGTTTCGATACCCAATGACAGGGGTGTCACATCCAATAGCAACATATCCGTTGTGCCGCCGCTCAGAATATCTGCCTGTACCGCCGCGCCCAACGCGACCACTTCGTCCGGATTCAGTTCGCAGTGCGGTTGTTTTCCGAAGAGGGCTTGTACTCGTTGGCGAACCAGCGGCATGCGTGTCGAACCGCCGACGAGGACGACTTCATCGACGTCGCCGGGCGCTAGACCGGAATCTTTCAAGGCCAGCCGGCAGGGACCCAGCGTACGCTCAACCAATGCGGTACAGAGCCCTTCAAGTTGATCGCGTGTGAGTTCGCGTGTAAACCGGCCCTTACTTTCCGGGAGGTCGAGACTCACGGCGGTCTTGAGTTCTTCTGAAAGGCGAATCTTTGCGCGCTCGGCTTCCAGGCGGACTGCCTGCATATGGTCGGGATAGGTGCTGAGATCGAGTCCATACTGCGTGCGGATGTCAGCGAGGAACAGGTTGGCAATCAACTGGTCAAAGTCGTCGCCGCCGAGATGCGTATCGCCATTTGTGGCGAGCACTTCAAAGATCCCGTTTTTTAATTTCAGGATCGAGATATCGAACGTTCCCCCGCCCAGGTCGTAGACGGCGATGGTGCCCTGCGTCTTTTCTTGCAACCCGTAGGCCAGTGAGGCAGCGGTTGGTTCATTGATGATGCGCAAGACTTCAAGTCCGGCAATCATGCCTGCGTCTTTGGTCGCCTGCCGCTGGCTATCGTTAAAATAGGCAGGCACGGTAATGACGGCTTTGGTGATGCTTTCTCCCAGAAAGGCTTCAGCACGGAGCTTGAGTTCTTTCAGGATCATGGCAGAGATCTGGGGTGGGGAGTAGGATTTCTCTCCCAGCTCGATCCGGATGACGCCACCTTTCTCTGTGAGCGTGTAGGGAAAGTAGGCCAGTTCGTTTTGGACGTCGGCCAGGCTCTTGCCCATGAACCGTTTGACGGAGTAGACCGTGCGCTCGGGATTTCTGGTGAGATGTTCTTTGGCCGGGTCGCCGACAATGAGTCCGTTGTCGGTCAGCGCGACGACAGAGGGGACCATCGCGCGTTCGTGGCGTGCCGAGATGACGCGTGGCGTGCCATGATCCATGTAAGCGACAAGGGAATTGGTCGTGCCGAGGTCGATGCCGACAATGCGTGCCATAATGATTAGGCGATCGTTGCGACGAGATCGTTGACGATGTTGTTCACGTAGGTGCGGTTGGACAGGATATCCCGCATTTCCTTGAGAATGCGGCCGCGCTCAGCGCGTGCCTGCTCGGTGGCCTCGCCACGATCCTGCAGTGCATCCCACCGGCTGAAAAGCTGTTGGAGTTGGGCTTCCATATCCCGTTGCCGTTGCTCAAGTGTGGCGCGATCAGCGTGGAGTTTCGTGCGGAGGGTAGACGCACTTTCAGAGGCGCGATCACTGGTGCGGAACTCATCGAGGGTATCCTGCAACTCGAGAATTTCTTCGAAGAGATCGGCCGGCGGTGTCGTCCGGATATCTTTCACGGAGCCCGCTTCGAGGTCCAATAGGTATTCGGCTCGTTGAATCGGGTCTCGTAGGGTGCGATAGGCGGTGTTCAGCATGGCCGAGTTGCCGAGGCTGATGGTCTGCTCCGCATCGCTTTTATTCTGGTAGAAGTCAGGATGGAATGCCCGGCTCAACTCGTAGAACTTGGTTTCCAGTGTCTGCGGATCAATCGCGAGGCGCCGTGGCAGCCCAAAGCAGGTAAAATAGTCCAGATCCTTGGAGACCGGTTGGACTTTCACGCAACGGTCGCAAAAGTACTCTCCAGCCATTTCGGACTGGCAATGCCAGCACATGCTGCGAGCCATCTGCAGCTCGCGTCGATCATCGGTGTTATGAATATGTCCGCTCATGGGCTGTCGCTCGCTCAGGCCGAAAAGGATTCCCCGCAGCCGCACGTCTTGTTGGCGTTGGGGTTCACGAATTTGAAGTTTCCGCCCATCAGGTCCTTCTGAAAATCAAGCTGGGTGCCCTGCAGGTAAATGGCGCTCTTGGCATCCACAATGACCTTGACGCCGTCGAATTCGTACACTTGATCGTACTGGCCGATCTTGTCGTCGAAATTGATGGTGTAGCTCAGGCCGGAGCAACCGCCTCCCTTGACGCCTAAGCGGAGGCCGCCTTCTTCGATGCCTTGGACATTAATGAGACGTTTGACCTCTTTCAAGGCTGCGTCGCTCAGAGTGATGACCGGGGCTTGAGCATCCGTATTCGTGGTGGCGTCCATATTGCGCTCCTTCTTGTCGTTACTTCGAGTCGGCTTTCTTTTGATAGTCGGCGAGGGCTGCCTTGATGGCATCTTCAGCCAGCACGGAGCAGTGAATCTTGACGGGAGGCAGATTCAACTCCTGCACGATATCGGTGTTCTTGATCTTGCCGGCTTCCTCCACCGTTTTCCCCTTGAGCCATTCGGTGGCCAGACTGGAGCTGGCAATGGCGGAGCCGCAACCGAAGGTCTTGAACTTGGCGTCCACGATCGTGTCGTTTTCAACTTTGATCTGGAGTTTCATGACATCGCCGCATTCCGGGGCGCCGACGATACCGGTGCCGACTCCATCTTCTTCTTTTTTGAAACTCCCCACGTTACGGGGGTTGTTGAAGTGGTCGACGACTTTTTCGCTATAGGCCATGGTGTCCTCCGAATGTATCGCTCACAGTAGTGAAGTTTCAGGTTAATGTGCTGCCCATGACACGGATTTCAGGTCAATGCCTTCCTTTGCCATTTCGTACAGCGGTGACATTTCCCGGAGCTTGGTCACGACTTCGACAATTCTCTTTCCGGCATAGTCCACTTCTTCGTCGAGCGTGAACCGTCCCAGGCCGAATCTGATGGAGGAATGCGCGAGTTCCGCTCCCACACCCAATGCACGCAACACATACGAGGGCTCCAGGGTTGCTGACGTGCAGGCCGAGCCGGACGAGAGAGCAATTTCCTTGCAGCCCATCAGCAGCGATTCGCCTTCGACGTAGGCAAACGAAATATTGAGATTGTGGGGGAGACGTTCGGTCGGGTGGCCGTTCAAATAGACGTCTTCCAGCGCCTTGGTGATGGTGGCATGCAGCCGGTCGCGCATGACAGAGAGCCGCGCGGCGTCGGCGGCCATTTCCTGCTCGCACAGTTCACAGGCTTTTCCGAAGCCCACAATCAGCGGCACGGGCAGGGTGCCGGAACGCATGCCGCGCTCATGTCCGCCGCCATCCATTTGCGCCGCAATTCGGACCCGGGGATTCTTTTTTCTGACGTACAGGGCGCCGACGCCCTTGGGGCCATAGATTTTGTGCGCGCTGAAGGACATCAGGTCGATTCCCATGTCCTGGACATCGATCGGGACTTTGCCGACGCCCTGAGTCGCGTCGCAATGAAACAGAATGCCCTTTTCCTTCGCGATCTTCCCGATTGCTTTGACCGGGTTGATGGTGCCGATTTCGTTATTGGCGAACATGACGGAGATCAAGATGGTCTTGTCAGTGATGGCATTCCGCACGTCTTCCGGGTTCACCATGCCGAACTTGTCGACCGGCAGATAGGTGACCTTGACCCCGCGTTTGGCTTCAAGGGCTTTCGCCGTGTCCAGCACCGCGCGATGTTCGGTGGATGACGTAATAATGTGGTCGCCCTTTTCGTGATACATCTCGACGACGCCTTTGAGCGCGAGATTGTTCGATTCGGTGGCGCCGCTGGTGAAGACAATTTCTTTGGCGTCCGCATGAATCAACTTGGCGATCTGTTTGCGCGCGGCTTCGACACCTTCTTCGGCATCCCATCCGAAGGCGTGGTTGCGACTGGCGGCGTTCCCGAATTTTTCCGTGAAATAGGGCAGCATCGATTCCAGCACCCGCGGATCCATCGGGGTGGTCGAATGGTTATCCAGGTAGATCGGGAACTTCATCGCTCGACTCCTTGTTGTTCCGTCGCGACGGATTGAATGGTGATGAGTGGGGTGCCCCCCATCATATCTTGCAAGGTCATGTTGTTGAGAAGCTGATAAATACTGCTCTGGATTTTCAGTAACGGGGTGCGGATGTTACAGTGCTCGCGCTGCATGCAGGCATCGCCGTCTTTCTCGTGTGAACAGTCCATGATGCCGAGTGGACCTTCCAGGCTTTCGAGTACGTGGGCAATCGTGATCTCGCGAGGATTCTTGCCGAGCAGATAACCGCCCTTGGGGCCGTTATGACTCTCAATGATTCCGCTCTTGGAGAGGGTCTGGAGAACTTTGGCAAGTAATTCGACCGGAATGTGATATTCCTCGGCGATTTCCTTTGTGTTTACTACGCGAGCTTGGGCGACATCGCCGTATTGGTTGGAGGCGATGTGCTGGAGTGCCATCAACCCGTAGTCAGCTTTTTTCGATAATTTCAGCATGGGCCTATTGCCGATCCTTCAAGTCGGAGACTATAATGATCTCCGATCAAATCAGTCGTACAAAAGGTATCATGTGGTCTTCGGGCCTGTCAAGCGAGCGGAGGGGCGGAGAAGTAAGAATGTCGGTCCCTGGAGGCTTGCGGCGGGTGATACGGAAGCAGCACGATACATTGCACCACATGCATGACAAAAGGGGCTAAGCAACATGGGTGGGACAAATCCCTACATTGAAAAGGCAGACGTGGCGCTGCCGCAAAAATCTTATATCGTGACCTTCATTTTTCCCGACAAAACGGAAAAGAAGGTTGAGGTACAACCGGACAAGATTCCGTACGGTCCTACGGGCCTGCCGGGAAGTATTCTCGACATTGCGATGGGCAATGGGATCGACCTGGAACATGTGTGCGGTGGCGTCTGCGCCTGCTCCACCTGCCATGTCATGGTGAAGAAAGGCTTGGAGACGTGCAATGAGGGGACGGATGACGAGTTCGACCAGTTGGACGAAGCACCCGTTACGACGTTGCAGTCCCGACTCGGCTGCCAATGTGTGCCGAATGGAACGGTGGAAGTCGTGGTAGAAATTCCTGCCATCAACAAGAATCTGGCGAAAGAAGGACACTGAAGGCAACGAGATGGAGTGCAGGTCGTATAGCGGTCGTATCAGTCGTACGTTTCCAGCTTCACTTCCCGCCGATCGAACCCCAGTTCCATCAACAGTGCCCGCAATGGGCGTGCAAATGCTTTGACCCCGGCAATCATGGGGGTCACCCGCCGACCGTTTCCCGCGATTTGTTTGATCACATCCACAGTCTCGGCATTGCTCTCTGGGCCTTCGTTGACAAACGGCAGATACCGGAAATTGGATTGGCTTGCCGCCAGGGCCATGAATTCCTCATGGTAGAGCTGTTCGGCAGTGGTGGGTGCTTGGGCGATCAGCGTGCTTGAAGGTAGCGAGCCATGGCCTGCCAGTGCGCGGAGCATACAGCGCAGTGGGACGAGCCCAGAATAGCGTCCGATCATCAGCAAGTGCTGAGGTTCCGAGTCGGGCAGCACAAAGTGGCCATAGGGGCCTGACAGGGGAATGCGATCCCCCGGCTTGAGCGACGCGAGATAGCCGGATCCTTTCCCGCCTGGAACGTGGTCGAAGAGCAGTGTGAGGTGGCCGGTGGTAGACGGCGGTTCCGCCAACGAGTAGGCACGATTCAATGGCGGATGGTCTCCGACCGGCAATTGCAGTGAGATCCACTGCCCGGGCTTGAAGGACAGCGGGTGCTCGATGGGGCGGAGCACGAGTTCCGTCGTATGCGGAGTCAGGGTCGTGAGCGAGATGATTTCGGCAATCTGTGTTGGTTCGGCCATGGTCTGTTCTTAACAAAAACGGATTCAGAATGGAACAGGCCAGTTCTGTACATCATTCCAACGCCATGTTATAGATAGCGCCCCGTTTACTATTCCACACGAACTACGGTGATGCGATGAGTCAGGTCAGGGTTCGATTTGCGCCCAGTCCGACAGGTTTTCTGCATATCGGCGGGGTACGGACGGCCTTGTTCAACTGGCTGTTTGCGCGGCAGCAGAACGGGGTCTTTGTCCTTCGCATTGAAGACACGGATCAAAGCCGTTCTACCGATGACTCCATTCAAGCCATTCTTGACGGCATGCGCTGGGTCAAACTGGATTGGGACGAAGGGCCCTTTCGGCAGACCGAGCGAATGGATCTCTATCGTGAACACGCGATGCGATTATTCGAGCAAGGCCATGCCTATTGGTGCGTCTGCTCCTCGGAAGAGCTGGAGGCGCGTCGAAAAGCGGCCGAAACCAAAGGCGGATCGCCCAAGTATGACGGCCGGTGTCGGAATCTCGGTCTGACAAAACCGACCGGGGAAGCGGCGCTCCGCTTTAGGGCTCCGCAGGACGGGCAGACGGTTGTCGATGATTTGATCAAGGGCCCTGTGGTGTTCGACAACCAGATTCTGGATGATGTCATCATTCTCAGATCCAATGGGTATCCTACCTATAATTTCTCCGTCGTTGTGGACGATGCCTTGATGGGGATTACCCATGTGGTGCGGGGCGATGACCATCTCACGAATACGCCGCGCCAGATTCCAATTTTTCAGGCGCTGGGATTTCCGTTGCCGCGATTCGGGCATTTACCGATGATTCTTGGACCGGACAAGGCAAGGTTGTCGAAACGGCACGGCGCCACCTCGATCATGGCCTACAAGGACATGGGGTATCTCCCCGACGCGATGGTCAATTACCTGGTTCGCTTGGGCTGGTCGCATGGCGATCAGGAGCTGTTCTCGCGCGCAGAACTGATCGAGAAGTTCTCCTGGAAGAATGTGCAGACCTCGGCGGCTGTGTTTAATCCGGACAAGTTGCTGTGGCTCAATGCTGAATACCTCAAGACCAGCCCTCCGGCTGAGATTGCTCAGGCGCTCGTGCCGCTTCTTGAGCAGGCAGGACTCAAAGAAGAGGTTCGTGCCGTGTCGACCGAATGGCTCGCGCAGCTGGTCGTCTTGGTGAAGGAACGAACGAAGACATTGGTGGAGATGGTCCACTGGGTGACACCCTACTTCGGCCAGGCGGTCGTGTGTGACGAAGAGGCGGCCAAGAAATTCCTCACATCCGCTCACTCGCCGGTGTTAGCCAAACTGTTGAGCCGATTCGAAGCCTTTCCCGCGTTTTCCAAGCAGGACTGGGAAGAGTCATTTAAGCAACTGGTCGAGGAAGAGGGGATCAAGATGGGGCAACTGGCCCAGCCGGTGCGGGTGGCCCTGACGGGACGGACGGCGAGCCCCGGTCTCTTCGAGGTGATGGAGGTGCTAGGTCGCGATCGCACCTTGCTCCGACTTCGCAAGGGGATCGAGCAGGCCTCCAGATCCTGAGAATCGGCCGGTCAAGAATCAGCATCGATCTTGACGCAGTAGAGAAGCTTATATTACTGTGTGGACCGGTTGGGGGATCGTCTAGCGGTAGGACGTCAGTCTCTGGATCTGACTACCTAGGTTCGATTCCTAGTCCCCCAGCCAAAATCTTTCCCACGCCTTGCTCTTCAGCTCGATGTCTCGGTTCCGTACCGCGCTGGGGGATCGTCTAGCGGTAGGACGCCAGCCTTTGGAGCTGGCTACCTAGGTTCGATTCCTAGTCCCCCAGCCAAACTTATCTCTCCACAATTTCAGTAACTTGCGACCATTCCACATCCCGATTCGATTTATCAGCCGGGGCACTGGTCACGGTTTTGGTCACGGTTCGGGTGAGGCTCCCCTTGTTGACTGCCTCTTGGAGGTGACCAGGAGATAAATGGGAGTATCGGAGCGTCGTCTGAATATCCCTATGTCCAAGGATCTCTTTGACCGAGACTAGATCGACTCCAGCCATAACCCGGCGACTCGCCGCCGTGTGCCTCAATGTATGCCAACAAACCCCCTCGATGCCGACTTTTTGCAAATAGGGCGAGTAGAAGTGGTTCACGAAGCTTTGAGGGTTCCACGATTGGAGCGGAAACTTGGGACTCGGGAAGACCCATGGCGACCGTACGAACGAATCCAGGGACCGCAAGATGTCCTTTGCGCCCTCGCTAAGGGGCACATGACGGGTTTTCCCACCTTTGGGCAGGGGAATCGTGGCTACACCTGCTTCCAGGTCGATCTGATCCCACCTCAGCTGAAACTGTTCCTCCCGTCTCATGCCGGTTTCAATAGCAAACGCCACCAGCTTCCAGGCGGCGGGAGGCATGATCTGCTCCAGTTGAAACAATTCCTCATCACTGAGAAACCTGGTGCGCCGGACTTCCGGCAAGAATTTCACAGACGACACCGGATTGCGGGTCAGTTTGCCGTCTTTAACAGCCAGCATCAGGACATGACGGAGGAACGTGAAATGACGGTTAATGGTCGCGTCACTCCACTGGCGTTCCGGCTCGGAGTCCTTTGACGCATCCGCTGGACGTGGTCTGAGCCTTGTCCTCATCTTCGCTTGGACGCGCCGCAAGTCCTCTGTCGTGATCTCGGTAATCAAACGCTTTCCCAAGAGGAGTGACCAGCGGCGACCGTAACGCCGCTCATTTTCAATGCCGCGATTCGTAGACCCCTCCAGGCATCGGTTCATCCACGCTCGTAAGGTAATGTCCTTTCCTGAAGAAAATTTCTCCGGAAAATATTTGCCCTCTCGAATATCCGCCTTCAGCCGTCCATACAAGGCTTTGGCCTGTGATTTTGTATCACAGCGATGCCAGCGTTCCCGTCCGTTGGCATACAAACGCACCCACCAGCCTTCCCGGCCCTTTCGTTGGGTGATGCCTCTATCCTTTCCCGCTTTTCTTGCCATGGCCGTCCTCCTTTCGTCTCGCGGTCTTGTGGTCAGTCTTCTGGCTGTCACGCCACTTTCTCGCCGCGACGCGGTTTTGACAGCGCGGGTTGCAGTACAGTTGGTCGCGTCGAATTGCGAAAAAGATCGTGGCGCATTCCGGACAGCGTCGAATGTAGTCCCCCGTTTGGGCCAGGAGGTGGACAAAGCGGTATTCAAACTCCTTCGGCTTCCGTTTCGCACTCACGATGACCGTGCCGGCCTCGTCAGAGCCCTCACCCGGCGACACCGCGACCAGCGTCATTTGCGGAAACGTGAAGGTGGTGTAGCCTTCATGCCAATAGAGCTCTAACTGCTCCAGGACGGTAGCCTGAATGTCCAGGGCTTCTTTGCGACTGGGTATCGTCTGATAGTTCTTCGCGTGAGGCACGCCCTCAACGCTCCAGCCACTTTCCGGGGCCACCATCCCGCCATACCGCTCCCCCGTCTCATCGACAAAGGCCGCGACCTCAAACGCCACCAGTGTCCATTCCGTGGGCGTCAAGGCCTCCAGATCGGTCTGTAAAAACCGGAGCACCCACCCCACGGCGCCATCCGGCATCGTCTGGATACGCTCCATCGCTTTCTCATACTCCACTTGGAACTCGTGTTCGGCTTGCTCCTGTGCGCTCATGCCTTCGGCTCCTTTTTCACGTGGACCCCTCCCTCAGTGCTTCATCCCAACACCACTGAAAAATGTGTCGTGCGAAAGGGACTTTTCCACCGGAATGTGTTTGGCAAGTGTACCTCCGGCTTGCTAATGGGTGTCAAGAAGAATCACGGCTCATAAATATCAGCCGTGATCATTTTTGAACCATTCTTTCAAGGAGGTGTCCGATGGTCCCGAGTGCAAAATTGATCACCATTCGAGAAGCGGCCAACCGGTTAGGGCTCAAGGAAAGCACGATCAGGAAATATATCCTGAAACGGCAGATTGCCTATGTGAAGCCGTCGGTGCGAGCCGTGCGGATTCCCATTGAGGAATTGGAACGGATTCTGGCGGCCGGCTTGAGGCCGGTCATTCCCCAGGCGGAAGGTGCCCGATGAGCCGCTGGAAGGAGTTTCGGCGGGAACCAGTGGCCGGGGAATGGACCAGAAAGCAGAAGCGGGGCTACCACCGGGTGCGGTCGCTCCTGTGGTTCTGGGAATGCCACCAGTTCCAAGTGCTTTGGGTCACCCTGTCAACGGCAGAAGGCGGGAATGCGGAGAAGTTGACCTATCACCACAAGCAACTCCGTCAACGGATTGAACGCCTGCTGGGCTTTCAGGGCTTGGAGTACTACCAGGTCCGGACGGAAGAAGGTCACGGCGTCCTCCATATCTTCTGGGCTTGGCGGGTGCCGGATGGGGAACGTGCGCGCCGCTTCTGGATCTCGCAAGAATGGCTCTCGTCCCAATGGCAGGGCCTCCACGGGGCTCCAGTCGTCTGGATTAAGGCCTATCAGCCCAGTCATCGCTCTCGAAATCGTCTCAGCCGCTATGTCATCAGCCAGTACGTCCAGGATCAATGTGGCTACGTGAATATGTGTTGGTCGTGGAAACGCTCGCTGGGGTTCCCCATCAGCCGGCTGTGGGAAGAGATGCGGCATCAGTGGTCCACTAGGAATGCCTATCGCCGGATCAGGGGAGAAATCGAAATCCCGCGCATTGTTTTCATTAAGACTTGGGAGGATCTGCTCTCGGGGCATCCGATTTGGTTCAGCGGGACCATTCTGCAACTGGTACTGGGAAAAGGCTTGGTCTACCAGGAGGTGTGAGGATGATCTGGCATCGATGCGATTTGAAGCTCCCGAGTCTGTTTGGCCCGGCCTGTTGCGGACGGGAAGCGACCACCTACGACCGGGCACGAAAAGCTTGGCTTTGTCCTGAGCATACGAAGGACCGGCTCTGTGAGTTCTGCCACTTCGAACGAGCCTGGGTGCGACTCTGTTATCCGGAGAAGGATGTGACGTGCGAAATCTGGCTCTGTATCGACTGTGCGGGGCTCTCTGCGCGACTGTGAACCAATCAAATCAATTTGTCCCTGTCACCCGTCCACTATCCGTCACGGGTGAGAGGGAACGATGCTCCGCCCTTACACAAGGCGGCGATGCGTCAGCTTGGCCGCCGTTCTGTTGGATCGTTGCTTACAAAGACAGAGTAGAGAAGAGGACAACTGAAACCATGGGGAGAGTAGGAACGCAAAGACTCCGCCCAACGAGGCCGCCCGGCCGTTCCGGACCACTGGACCGGACGGCCGGGGGGATCGGGGGCGCAGCCCCCGCTTCACTTGATCTATATGGTCAAAGTAGGACGTGAGTTTGATGGTACGTAGCTTCATGGGGTAATATTCGCCCGCATCGCAGTGGATCTAATAGGTGTCCGGCTATACACCACTGGTAAAGGTTATTTCTATGGAATCAGAATACTTGTCCGATGATGGCCTGGAGACACCAGAGGTTGGTGCCTGGGCAGAAGAAAAATACCGAATCGTAAATCTGTATGACACACTGTTTTCAACCGGAATGAAAAATAAATGGGAATGCCGGGTGTATATTGATCTTTATTCCGGGGCTGGATATTCGCGGATCAAAGGTACGAAGAAGATAATTCGCGGCTCACCCATGATCGCTTTGAACGTGGCGCACCCATTTGACAAGTATATATTCTGTGAGAAGGACGAAAGTCTCATGTCTGCACTCAAGGAACGGGTGGCCCGAGATTTCCCTATGCGGGATGTAGCCTTTGTGTGGGGAGACTGCAATGAAAATGTGTCCAAGATAATGTCATTAATTCCTCCACATTCAAAGGATAAGAAAGTTCTGACTTTATGTTTTGTGGACCCCTTCAATATCGGCATTCAATTTGAGATTGTAAAAAAGTTAAGCTCCAAGATCATGGATTTTCTGATTGTCTTAGCGGTTGGAATGGATGCTACTAGAAACGAGGCTATATATGCTGACCCCGGTAACTCCCAAATAGATCGTTTTCTCGGCAACAGTACCTGGCGTCAGAGATGGTCTGAACAACGGCTGCTCAAGATACCCTTTCGCCACTTTTTGGCTCAAGAATACGCGAATCAGATGGCACAAATTGGTTATTTACCGATTAGTATCGATAAGATGAAAGAGGTTAAGTCTGACGATAAGAATTTGGCTCTCTACCACATAGCATTCTTCTCCAAAAATAAAATGGGATATAGTTTTTGGAAAGACGTCCTGAAGTACTCTGACCCTCAGCAAACGCTAGGCCTTTGAAAGTTAAATGGCGCAATTAACATCAATAGAGTGGACAGAGGCAACCTGGAATCCTGTCACAGGTTGCTCAAAGATTAGCCCCGGATGCAAATTCTGTTATGCGGAGCGCCTTGCTATGCGCCTGAAAGCTATGGGGCAGCCTCGCTACAGGAACGGATTTGAAATCACTTTACAACGTGACTTGCTATCGTTGCCGCTTAAATGGTCACAACCCAAGATGATCTTTGTTAATTCGATGAGCGATCTTTTTCATGACTCAGTTCCGGAGGAGTTTATTCAGGAAGTATTCGCTACAATGAAGGCTGCACATTGGCATACATTTCAGGTGCTTACGAAACGATCGGAGCGCTTGGCGGACGTTGGTGGCAGGTTGCCATGGTCTAAAAATGTTTGGATGGGAGTTAGCGTGGAGTCTCCCGATTTTGTTCATAGGATTCGTCATTTATTGAAAGTGCCCGCTGCAGTGAGATTTTTATCCGTAGAGCCATTGTTGGCACCAATTCCGCGACTACCGCTTTCTGGTATTGATTGGGTCATACTCGGCGGAGAGTCGGGACCGGGCTGCAGGTCCATGGAAGAGAAATGGGTTCGCGATATACGTGATAAGTGCCTTTTTCAAACCGTGCCATTTTTCTTTAAGCAGTGGGGGGGTGTGCGTAAGAAGGCAACAGGAAGAGTCTTAGATGGTGTTACTTGGAATCAGATGCCGAAACCGAAACGCCGCCATCCAATCTCTGGTAGGGTAAAGGCTGAAATCCGCTGAAACGAATCTTAATGATCCATTTTGTGCCAGAGGGGGCTCCGGAAATTCGGTCAGTGTGTTAAGTGGTAGCCTGGCTTCACCTGCCCCGTCGAGGGGTGGCCGACGAAAGGAGCGAGGCAATGAAGAGGACGAGACGGAATCACGGAGCAGCCTTTAAGGCCCAGGTGGCCTTAGCCGCGGTCAAAGGGGACAAGACGGTGGCCGAATTGGCCGAGCAGTTCAGAGTTCATCCCACCCAGATTACCGAATGGAAGCAGCAGCTCCTGGCCCGGGCGGCAGACGTGTTTGGCGGGACAAAACCGCCGTCGGAGGCGCCGGATCTCAAAACCCTGCACGCGAAGATTGGGCAATTGACGCTGGAGAATGATTTTTTAGAGGGCCCGCTCACCAAGGCGGGCTTGCTGAGCGCAAAGCGATGATTGACCGAACGCATCCCGTATCCATCGGGCGACAATGCCAACTGGTGCAGCTGGCTCGCTTGACCGCGCACTACCAACCGAAGCCCGTCTCCGACACCACGCTGGCACTCATGCACCGGATCGACGAGCTCCATCTGCAGTATCCGTTTGCTGGTGTGAATCATCAGCCGAAGTTGACCCTTTTATTCTGATGTGAACTTGACCCCTCCCCCGAGTTGAATCTGCATGTGATGGCGCTATGACTCCGACTGGGGCGCGGCACCGACAGGGGACTTGAAGAGCCCCGCCTTCCGCTTCTCTCGCAATCGATAGCTCTCCCCTTTAATATTGATCGTGATGGAATGGTGGAGGAGCCGGTCGAGAATCGCCGTGGCGATCACCGGATCGCCAAACACGTCGCCCCAGGCGCCGAGGCTCTGATTGCTGGTGAGCAGGATCGAGCCCTTCTCATAGCGCCGAGAGATGAGCTGGAAGAACAGATTGGCGCCTTAGTTAAACTGTTTGATCTTTCAGGAGTACGTGCTTAGGGGCGTGCGGGGCTGCGCTGTAATCGCAACCAAGCAGGGCATACCGTTTGTCGCAGATAGTGTTTTTCATGCCCCATACGGTATCAGTCGTTCGCGAAAGTTATCACTTCTAGTGTCCGTGCCTCCATTCCGTGGGCCGGCTGTTTAAGCGTCCTCGGAAGTTGTAAGTCAGGGTTCTTTCCAGGGCACCCCTCCTCCTGGTGCTCTATGTTGTGCGGGATTAGTGAGCATTTCCGTATCGATTTAAGCAGGTCACGCACACCTATCTGGGGCCATTGCTAAATAGCAGGGCAATCGCCGGTCACCTGCTGTGCTAATGACTGAAAATACTGGTATTTCTAGTTGGCAGTAGGGCCATTTGGACATATTGCTAATGCGTAGTGATTCATATAAATGTCCATTGTGCGTCTGGATGCTAGTTCCCATAATTCGTAAGAGTATTTGAAAGGCTTGTCTGCTGTAGGGGATTGGTCAGGAACGAGAGGAAGGCCTTTGGGGGGGGCTTATCCGCCTTAGCGGCTAGCGAAAGTTTGTGGTCGAACCCGCGTGATGTTTCGTGCGGTTTGCGGTCTCCGGGAATAAAAGACTGCCTCGGTGGGGAAGTTATAGATAGGTGTTGTGAAAATAGCTTTCTGCCCATCAAAAGAGAAGGCTAATTTTGCCTGGTCTGTTGTACGGTTTGATGTTGGGGGCAAAGTGACGAGTGTGTGGGTTGATACGCTTAGGGAATGTTGGTTGCTATGCATAAAGTAGTGACGATTTTTCTTGTCGGCATACTGCCTGCCTTATTAAGTGCCTGTCTATCGGGGCGGAATGTCCACAATTTTATTCGATCATCAGATGGACGGATCGTGAAATGCTTCGAGCCGCCGCCAGATCTGATCCTGAAGAGTGGCGATGCTAAGGTTACTGCTGCCGTGAAGGGGATTGGTGATTTACTTAAGGCCGAAGGTGGTGTGAAAGTTGAAGCTCAGAAAGTTCGTGAAGTTTCGTCCGGGGTTAATAACTTCGAGGTTGTTGAGTTTAGGCTGTGCACACAATACGGAAATGACCTGCTTTCACCAACCCAGTTTCAGAAGTTTCAAGATGAAATTTTGCCAATTCTGCGCTCCCAGTCTTCGAAGTTATCCGGAAGTGAGACGCAATTAAGATTTGAGGCCGATCTTAAGGAAGCCAACTTTATCCGTCATCCTACCAGCAAAAAGGTGAGAGCGGAGTTTGTTTGGATATTACGGCCTGTGCTCGAGGACAACCAGTTAGCCGCCCACATTTTCATTGGTGAGGCAAGTCTGTGGGATGATGAGCTGCTTGAGTGTGGCGAAAGTGTAGGAGGGGGGAATAGCCGTTGCCAAGATGGGGGGAGGCCTATTCGCCAAAAGGTATGGAGTGAATTGCAGGAGAATCCAATTATTCTCCGAGGAGGCACGGCGGGCAGTTACGTCACCTGGATGACGATGCTGCCAGTTGGTGTAAAGGTTGTCCGATTAGACTGGGATTTCTATCAACGAGAGGCAGACGACAACGCCTTCTGTCGACCCAAGGAAAGCCCATATGTGCCTCCGGCAGGTATACCACTGCTCGAAACTGCGCACGTCAGCGGGGCTCCTGCCAAAGGACTGTGCTATCACTCTTACGACTCGAGAGTATTTGCGGTGCCATCCTGAACCGAGGGAGGTTGACATGAGACATCGGCGCTTCGGTGGAATGGTTGTTTTATTCGCTTGTATTCTGGCCGGCTCACCGCTTGGTTTCGCCGGGCAAGAAACTATCCGTGTACAGCCCGATGATGATCAAAGTGAATTCATCCAATTGGCACAGGCCTCTGGAAGCGTGGATATGCCATCGAGCGGGATGGGGGCTGGCGGAGCGCGTCCGCCGAGCCGCATCAATCCACCACNNATGGGGGGGGCGGGGCAGGGCATGGGTGGCCAGCCAGCCTACCCTTCTGGCGCAAACTGCAGGACTCCAATTGGAATGTGTCCGAGGGGAGAGTGGCGCCCTGTTGGGGAGCCATGCTATTGCCAGAGAATTTCTGATGGTGGATTTGACCCTGGACAGATTGTCAGGTGATTTGTGGAGGCGGGTGACCATTAGTAGGTGGCCCGTCCGACCCCCACGGCACGACAGGCCCGCTGAACCGGGAGACCATGGACCGTCACCAGATGCGTGACGACCTCCCGCCGTTCAGCAGGCCTTAGAGCTTTTTTGCGATGACATCCTTCAGGGCCAGATTCTCCAACGACAGGTCGGCATACATCCGTTTGACGCGGCTGTTCTCGTGTTCCAGTTCCTTCAACCGCTTTACGTCGGAGGCTTCCAAGCCGCCGTACTTGGCCTTCCACTTGTAGTACGTGGCGGAATTGATGCCGTGGTGCCGCCAGATCTCATTGACGGGACGACCGGCATCGGCCTCTTTCAGGGTCGACACAATCTCCGTTTCGGTGAACTTCGACTGACGCATGGGAACCTCCTGGCTAGGGTGGCTATTGTGCCAGAAAGTTCTCCTAATGACTGTCTCGATCTACGGGCAGCTTACAGTTCCATCAAATTGCTGTTGGGGAGTTTAGGCAAAATGAGACTGGGAGAACTGCAGCGGAGGAGATCATAAAAAGGTCACACGAAACGATTGAGGCATTGAAAATCATAGAAGCCGCGCATAGGGAAGCAGTAGACAAGTACTATCGTTGGTTCTCATATACCGTTCTGGCGTTGATCTTCTCTGTGTTTATGTATTTTGGATTTCGGATCACTATAAAAAATACCTTTGTAAGTTTAATAGAGGGCTTGGCCGTTCAAGATAAGGCTTAATTGGGAAATAAATCGTTTTCCCCCGCTCAGAGAAGTGCGACCCTGCTCTGGCAACTCGACTGCCGGCTCCATTCCCGAAATGGTCTTGATCGCAATCTAGACGCCCATGATGGATTTCATGAAGAGGAGCGATTATTTATTTGATCGTCTGCCCACTTAGTTTCCTTAGAAGTTATTCATGATGTGCCCTGCGTGCTCGCTATACGCCATAAGTCTAAATTTGACTTAATGCCTGCCACAGACCAAAGATCTGCTCGTACCCCATCATCCATTAGACAATCGTCAGGATGGGCAAAGATCCGATTTGCGCGCTGTGTGATCGCATCTCGTGTTGCTGTATCCCGGCCTTCCCACCACGACGGTGAAAAGAATACGTTTTCCCCGTATTCAAAAATAAATCGCAAAACAGCGTGAGTCTGAAGATAAGGCTTGAGTCTTCGCAAGCTGGTCATCAGCTTGCTGCAAGCGCCATTGTTATCTTCGATCCAGGCGAAAACAATTGCTGATCCGCGATCTGTGCATATGATCGAGCACGTTACGATATCAGCATGGGTTTCCGGATACTCAAGGGATTGAATTCTATTGCCATCGAAGTCGAAGTCGGGGGTCGTGCCTACACTACAGACCAAGGGTGGCGAGTGGTCGAGTTCGATCGCGTAATACCGAACGTTACTATAGTGCTGTGCTTGCAAATAATCGTCATATTTGGACTTTATACTCTTCAGATCGCGAAGGCCTGCCTCAAGACCAAGCTCCCTGCCATTCATGAATTCTTGCAAAATAAATTGCTCCGTAGGCTTCTTACCCCTATCGATAATCTTTTTAATCCGGCTTGCTGAGTAGGCGCATTGTTTCGTGAAAAAGACCTGGCAAATGGCACGGTAAGCCAGAAGGAAGCAATGTTCATCGGTCAGAGTCGAGATGCGATCATCTACTGCGGAAAACGTCCGGCTATCATGTGCATGACAGAAGCCGGCAAAGGTGGATGCTTTGTTTACGCCGACTTTGCCGACAGTAAGTTGTCCTCCATTTTTAGCCATGGAAGGAAAATGAGAGCTGAAATGCAATACGTGTCCATTTTCGGCGATAACTTTCAAATTAGTACTAATGGAAATGCTATGGGCGTCAATTATGTGTGAGCACGCAATAGATGACTGAGGGGGATGGAGGCATGTCTTGAGAGAAAAGGCCTTGCGCGTTAGGGCGACTATTTCATGCGGCTGCAATGGAGTCTGGGATGCCCTACTTTTATGGCACTGGGCATATGTATCACCTGATTCGCACCAACATGGAGCCTTATCGGCGAAGTATACGCGTTCTTCCGACATAAACCTCGAATGCTCTAGCTTGAATGTTATTCCATTGATTGAAGATCCCGCCCCGTCGCGGAACCGTTCGAGGGCATAACAGAGGTTGCGGTCGCATATCGTTGGTATAAGGGTGCATATTGCTAACCCTATGGACTTCGTTATAGTTCAGGTGGAGGCACTGAGATTTCTCCTTGGTCGGAGTGCATTTTAATCGAGGGAATTGGTCCCGATTTTGGTCACGGTTCGGTCCCGGTTTTGGCCACGATTACAGGTATGCCTCCATCTCAACTAGTCGCCAGAGTCATTTAGCTAAGTATCTGTTTTGTAAAATTAAAGTGGCAATCTATCTTCCTTGATCGCTGTCAGTCTTGAGGGTGCTTTTTGCGACTTTGGAGCTGGCTACCTAGGTTCGATTCCTAGTCCCCCAGCCAATTTCCCTCCCAGACGATCCTCTGAGAACGTACGCGACTCAGGTCGAGATGTGAGGCTGTCAGCGCCACAACTTTGAACGGGCGGTCGTTCCTTCACGAACTCTGCACGGTCTGTGCACGTTTTTCATCCAGTTCGGCCCAACGGGCATAGAGCCGCTCCACCTCAGCTTGTGCCGCCACCAATGCCTGGCTTCGTGCCTGGAGCGCTGCGGCATCCGACAGCACGGCCGGATCCTGCATCGCGGCTTGGCAGGCTGTGACCTCTTCCTCGGCTTTGAGGATACTCTCTTCGATCGTGCCCCATTCCTTCTGTTCGCGATAACTCATCTTTTTGGGTTTGCGAGCGGGACTTGTCGAGGCAGTCTCGTCCTGGACCGCAGCACGCCCGTCACTCTTCGACTCCGGGGCGGATCCACCGGCCCGCTCCTGCGCACTTTCCCACTGGGCATAGTCGGCAAACCAGTCCACGCGTCCCGTGCCATCCAGTGCCAGCAGGATGGTCGAGACGCGATCCAGCAGCCACCGATCATGGGTCACCAGCACGAGCGCACCGGGGAATTCCAGCAGGCTATCCTCCAGCACTTCGAGGGTTGGAATATCCAAGTCATTGGTCGGCTCGTCCAGGATAAGCAGGTCCGCAGGCTGGAGCATGAGTCGGGCGATGAGGAGCCGTGCCTGTTCGCCGCCGGACAGTTTCGAGACCGGGAGATCCAGTTGTTCGGGACGGAAGAGAAAGCGTTTCGCCCATGAAGCCAGGTGAATCGAGCGATCCTGATAGACGACGGCATCGCCCGACGGGGCCAGTGCGCGTCGCAAGCTCGTCGATTGGTCCAGGGACTCGCGATGTTGCTCAAAGGAGACGATACGCAGCGCGTCGGCTCGCGTGATGGTGCCGGAATCGGGCTCCAGCGTCCCGGCCAGTAACCGCAGCAGGGTGGATTTACCGCTGCCGTTCGGACCAAGGAGTCCCAGCCGTTGGCCGGGCCCGAGGAGCAGGTCGAGATTGGTGATGACGGGCGTCCCGTTGAAGCTCTTGCTGACCTGCTCCGCGACCACGAGTTGTTTGGACTTTCGGCCCGAGGCGGAGAAGTCGATGCCGATGGTCGACTGTGCCGAACGGGATTCGGCCTGGTTCAATTCGTCGATGAGCTTGCCCGCTGATTGGATCCGACCTTTGGCTTTGGTCGTGCGGGCCTTGGGGCCGCGCCGCAGCCACTCCACTTCACGGCGGACGCGATTGGCTAATGAGGCCTGGTAGTCGGCTTGTGCTTGAAGGGCGGCATCGCGCTGTTCGAGGAAATCACTATAGCAGCCGCGGGATTCAAACCGGCCTTCGGGATAACAGCGGTTCAGTTCCACCATGCGAGATGTCACCGATTCGAGGAACCGGCGATCGTGGCTGATCACGAG
This sequence comes from Nitrospira sp. ND1, assembly GCF_900170025.1. NCBI lineage: Bacteria > Pseudomonadati > Nitrospirota > Nitrospiria > Nitrospirales > Nitrospiraceae > Nitrospira > Nitrospira sp. ND1. The sequence continues at coordinate 2,227,685 of NZ_FWEX01000006.1, forward strand.
AAAGGCTTTGGCGCGATTCTTCAGCAGTTGCTCCAGCCAGATAATGCCTTCCAAGTCCAAATGGTTCGTCGGCTCATCCATGAGTAGCACATCTGGCTCGAGTAGCAAGGCCTGGGTGATGGCCAATCGTTTGCGCCATCCTCCGGAGAGTGTGGAAACGGCCTGTTCCGGGTCTGGAAAGGTTCCGATGCTGAGGGCCCTGGCGATCCGGCCACCCTGTTCGTGAGGATCCAGCCCGTCTTCCGTCAAGGTGTCTTGCAGCACCTGTTCAATGCTGTGATGCGGAGGAAACAGGGGTTCCTGCGGAACATAGCCGATGCGTGTGTGGCGCCGCAGGGTGCGTGTGCCTTCATCCGGGGATTCGAGCCCTACAAGGATCTTAAGCAGGGTCGATTTGCCGGATCCGTTCGGTCCGATTAATCCCACATGATCGCCGTCGGAGAGTGCCAGGGAGAGATCTGTAAACAGGGCTCTGACCCCATAGCTTTTGCTGATCGATTCGCAACTCAACAGAATGTTCGGGGCCATACCCTGGGTACCTCTTTCGTCACGTTGAAAGCATGCAGTATACGGTGTGGTGGGGGCTCGGGGCTAGCGGCTAGCGGCGTGGGAGGGAGTGGTCTACCGTGCCGCCGAGTGAAACGATGTGAGGTATCTTGCGGGTGGGAATGTAAAAATCAGTGCGCCGTTCGAGCGCGTCCCGTGCGGAGACGTTGCTGAAAGCAGCTCGGGCAGAGATGGTAACCACCCTGTGTGGAGGTATGAAATGATTCCATTTTGGTGGTCCCGCAATCAAAACAGCGCACCTCGCTCACCACAGACCGTGGCAAGGGGGGCGTGGGATCAATGCGCTGCAGTTGGTCGTGCAGACGGCGTGTGGAGCGGTAGATGTGCCGGAGGAGGGGTTGTGCTTCGGTTGCTGCATAGGGGATCGCGGCTTCGAGCAGGGAGAGGCGTTCGCGAAACGAGCCCGGTTCTTCGAGAGGCTCTTCACTGCAAGGTCCCGTCACCATCGTTGAGGCTCCTTTGTCGTGGAGTGATGCCCGATCAGACGAGTGGCGATTCTCGTTCATCGGCGTGACAGGGTTCAAGGGTGCCGAAGGCTGGAGTCCCCGTACTTTGTGAGGGACGGTGGAATGGGAGGATTCGATGGGACTTGGTGCTGGTCAGCGAGGGGTTTGAGCTTTCTCGATCTTGGCCCAAGTGTCTTTGAGTGTGACGGTTCGATTAAACACCAGCTTGTCGGGTGACGAATCGGGGTCGGCGCAAAAGTATCCCACGCGTTCAAATTGCACTCTGGTTCCGGGGGCGATCGCAGCCAGGCTGGGCTCTACCTTGCAAGTCGGCAGTCGCTCCAGCGAATGGGGATTCAGGTGCTGGGTCCAGTCCTGGTCAGCGGGAATCTTGCCTGGATCCATGAGCATGAGGCTCTCGTATAGCCGAATTTCTGCATCGATGGCATGAGCGGCCGATACCCAATGGATCGTCGCCTTCACCTTCCGTTGCGCTTGCGCTCCGCCGCTCTTGGTTTCAGGGTCATAGGTGCAGCGCAACTCCGTAACCTCACCCGTGGCTGGGTCCTTCACCACGCCGACACAGGTGATGATGTAGGCGTACCGCAGGCGCACCTCGCGTCCCGGAGAAAGGCGAAAGAACTGCTTCGGCGGATCTTCTCGGAAATCTTCCTGATCGATATAGAGGGTGCGTGAGAAGGGCACCTGACGCGTCCCGGCTGAAGGGTCTTCCGGGTTGTTGACGGCTTCGAGTTGCTCGACCTGTCCCTCCGGGTAATTCTCAATGACCAGCCGCAAGGGCCGAAGCACCGCCATCACACGGGGCGCACGTTTGTTTAAGTCTTCCCGGACGAAGTGTTCAAGCAGTTGCATCTCGACCACGGCATCCCGTTTCGCGACGCCGATAGCCTCGCAAAAGGCCCGCAGGGCCTCGGGTGTGAAACCGCGGCGGCGGAGGCCTTTCAGTGTGGGAAGGCGAGGATCATCCCAACCGTTCACCAGCTTGCGTTCCACCAGATCGAGCAATTTTCGTTTGCTCATGACGGTGAAGGTGACGTTCAGTCGGGCGAATTCGATCTGCTGCGGACGCTGTGCAGTGCCGCAGTGCTCGACCACCCAGTCGTACAGCGGCCGGTGGTCCTCAAATTCCAGCGTGCAGATCGAATGGGTGATGCCTTCCATCGCGTCGGAGAGGGGGTGCGCAAAGTCGTAGGCCGGGTAGATACACCAGGCTGTGCCGGTGCGGTAATGGGCCACGTGTCTGATCCGGTAGAGCACGGGATCGCGGAGATTGATGTTCGGCGAAGCCATGTCGATCTTCGCCCGCAGCACGTGGGTCCCGTCGGGAAATTCGCCGGCACGCATCCGCCGAAACAGATCCAGGTTTTCTTCGACGCTCCGGGTGCGGAATGGACTGGCTTGTCCCGGCTCGGTCAGGGTTCCGCGGTATTTGCGCATGTCGTCGGCCGTGAGGCTGTCGACGTACGCGAGACCTTTCTGAATCAGGCCCACGGCATAGTCGTAGAGCCGCTCGAAGTAATCGGATGCGAAAAACATCTTGTCCTGCCAGTCGAAGCCGAGCCAGCGGACATCGTCTTGAATGGCCTGCACATATTCAGGATCTTCCGTGGTCGGGTTGGTATCATCCATGCGGAGATGGCAGATGCCGCCGGAATTTTCGTTGGCGATGCCGAAGTTGAGACAAATCGATTTGGCATGGCCGATATGGAGATACCCGTTCGGCTCCGGCGGAAAGCGGGTGACCACTCGGCCTTCATGTTTGCCGGCAGCACGATCGGTTGCGACGATCTCGCGGATGAAGTCTGAACGTGTCGGTGGTTCTGGCGTGGTGGACATAATGGTTGCGAGTCCGTCGAGTTGCAGGTGATGAAACGCGCATGGTTCTATCACAGAACGGCGGGGTGGGAGAAGAGGGTCCGGTGCCTCACTCTGTGGCGAGTCGATTTTCCCTGGATCGATCGGAAGGACTATTTTAGAATCAGGCTGCTGTGGAAGGCGGATGTCTGACGGGCGCCGAGTAATGGAGAATAAGAGATGATGAATGGTCGATGGAGCGCATGCGGACAGGTGGTGCTGCTCGGCATCCTCTGGGCGGGCGGAAGCCAGGCTGTGGAGCCGGACTCACTCGAGGCGTGCCGGGCCCAACCGTTCGACGCCAAGATGCAGTGTTATCAACGGCACTTGGAAACAGTCCTTCAGGCAGAGGGCACAGAACAAACGCTCACGGTCTTGGAGCAGATCACGGTTCAGGATCCTGAGGCATTGCGTGAGGCGCATCCGCTGGTTCATCACGTCGGCCAGCGGTCGTTTGCGCGCTATGGTACGGCACCACTCGCGCTGGCCCATTGTCGAGACGTGTTTTGGTCTGGCTGCTACCACGGGGTCTTGCAGGCCTTCCTCAGCAGCCTTGCGACTGTCGAGCCACAGCATATTCTGCCCCTGTGCCCGATCAGCGAGACGGTCTCCGCCTATTCGTTTCAGCGGTACAACTGTCTCCATGGGTTGGGCCATGGCCTGACCATTCAATTTCGCTATGACCTACTCAAGAGCCTGGCCTTTTGTGATGCGTTGCCGGGCAGTTGGGATCGGGAGTCCTGCTATGGCGGCGTCTTCATGGAAAACATCGTGACGTTCCAGCAGGCACAACGGGCGCAGCCGGCGCAAACGGGCAGCGAACATCATCACCATGAGGCCACGAGTTTTCTCAACCCTCAAGACCTCCTCTATCCCTGCTCCGTCTTGAATGAGAAATACCTGCGAGCCTGTTATCTGATGCAGACCTCCGCCGTGCTGACCTTTCTGAATTATGATTTTGCCCAGGCCTTCATGCAGTGCGCCAGAGTGGAGGGGGAGCATCAGACGACCTGTTACCGCAGTTTGGGCCGTGACATCAGCGGCTACACGTTGCGTGATGCGGTGCGGGTCAACGAACTGTGCCGGCTGGGGCAGGCCGATCAAATCCGGCAATGTTTCATCGGCGCCGTGAAAGACTTCATTCTCACCGACGCCAATCCGGACCCAGGGCTCGCGCTGTGCCGAAGCCTGGATGGGCCGTTCAAAAAAGACTGTTATGCCACCGTGGGTGAAATGGTGATCCCTCTCTTCGACGACAAGGAGAAGCGGGCGCAAGCCTGCCGCAAAGGCGAAGACGAGTATGTTGATGCCTGCCTTGCAGTCGCCACTGCCTTTTAGTTAGGGCGATTCGGGACTCCCGGTTCAGCGACGCCGCTCGGATCCTGCCCCTGATCAGAACCGTATCTCGTGAAGCGCGAAGCGCATCTCGGTGGGGATAAGCGCGTATGGCTCATGGCGTATCGCTGGTAGCCACGTACCCCACTCTCCATTTCAGACGATAGGCTCTTTTCTTCGACGAGATAGGAACGACGCTTCACGGTCGCCGAAGGATTCGCGGGGAATCCGTTCGAGGTCAGGCGCCGGGCGGTGCCGCCACCTGGACTACGTGAAAATCCTTTTGCGCGATCATGCGGCCGTTCATGCGGAGACGAAATTCATAGCGACCGGGCGCAGGGAAGAGGAGGGCGGGGATGTTGATACCGAAGTCGGAAATCTGCAGACGATCTCCAATGACGATGTCGGGGAGCGATGCGCGGCAGACCAACTGGTCTGTATTGACGAACATCAGATCGATTTCGACGCGATACGTGCCTTCGGCGTCGGTCATGCAGAAGTACAGGCCGAGCTGATGGTGCTGAAACGGGAACGTCACCGACTGGAGGTGGGAGAACAGGCCGATCAGAGATTTTTTCTTAGTCAGGCTATCTTCGATGACGCAGTCGCAGACGAGGAACGCCTGCACGCTGGGCGGCGAGACGTCAGTCATGCGATCCGGCCATTGTCAGCCGAGCACCGCGGTGCCGCCGCGGGCCTCGAAGACATCCCCGAACAGCGTATGGGTGGATCCGATGCGACAGAAGTGCGACGTGATCTCGATGAGCTGGCCGCGGTGCGAATAGAATTTCCCGGTCGCCACGTGGATTTTTTCACCTGGTGCGACAGCGGCTTCCAGGACCGTTTCGCCGGTTTCCTGGTCCGTGACTTTGAGCCATGGCAGATTGGGAAAGAGGGTCGGCGGGGACTCGCTGGTGTTGAGTGAAAAGCGATTGCCGTCGTTGAACGCCCAGCGATTGCGACGTAGATGGGCCACATGATTGCCGCTGCCGTCATAGAGGTCGATGGTCAGCAGGATTCGCTCCTGATCCGGCGCAAGCTCCAGCACGAGCTGCTCTTTGCCTTGAACCCGGATGACTCCGTTGGTATTCCGGAAAATGTTAGAACCGAGCCGGATTTCCAGGCTGTGCTTGTGCCGATCCGATTCGGCTTCGTGGGAGGAGTGTGCTGGGTCAGGTTTGCGTAGTTCCATGCGTAGAGATCTAGGGCGACCCGAGGACCTGTTGAGCGACGCACTCGACCATACGTTCTTGCCTGAGCAAGTCGGGAGCAAGGTAGGCCCTTGGCGGGGCGCTGTCAAGTCCGTTCTGGTCGGGCTAGGGAGAGGCGGGGCCTTCGCGCTCGTCGGAATCGGTGGCGGTCACACAGACGGTGACTTCCTGTTCCGATTGGTCACGCAGCGGAATCCTGACGACTTGGGACACAGCCGCTCCGCCGGTCTTTCCAGACGCGGGGACGACCTTGCCGATGACCGGGCCATCCCCGGCGTTATAGTAAATGGTGGTATAGGCAAGGTTGGTCAAGGGTTTGCCGTCGGTGCCGGCCGTGGGTTCGGTGTAGGCGACCGTGACGGTCGAATGTGGCGGCTTCACGCGGACCTTGGTGGTGGCTCCGCATTTGGTCCAAGCGCTTGAATAAGGGGGCGCGATGGTTCCTTCCAGAAAGCTCGCCCCGCAGCCGGCCAGTGAGAGGAACGCCGGGAGTAGGCCCGCGAGAAAAAGTGTTCGGAGGCGAGTGGAGCGTAGAACCATAGTCCTACTTTAGGCCAATTCAATAGGCTCCGCAAGCAGAGTGAGCCCAATTCGGTCTCGATCTCTGTTCAGCAAGCCTCGGCAGCGTGTAGTTTGACTTGCTGTTTGAAAAGCCAAAACCCGCTATGGTACAGTCCTGCTCTTTCAACTGCCTCGCAGATTGCCTCTCTGGTCCCATCGTCTAGCTTGGCCTAGGACGGAGCCCTCTCAAGGCTCAGACACGGGTTCAAATCCCGTTGGGACCACCAACCTTTTCAGGCAGTTAGCACAAGCCTGGTCGGACCCACCCCCGGCATTGTGCTAAATTTGTGATAGTCGTCCTTAAACACCTGCACCGCTTCTCGCAAATTCTCCGGCGCCAGATGCGCATAGCGTTGCGTCATCCGTCCGTCGCGGTGACCGAGTAACCGCTGCACCCGATAGAGATCCACGCCCTTCTGCACGAGCGCGGAGGCGAAGGTATGCCGCAGGTCGTGAAAACGAAAGTTCATCACGCCTACGGACTTGCAAGCGCGCCGAAAGGCCGTCGTGACCATATCCGGCGTCACCGGCTCCCTGTCCTCGGTGTGTTGCAGGAACACCGGGCCGCTTGCGAGTGGTCTCGATGGTCTCACGGCCTCCAAGGTCCTCAACGCAGGATCACACAGGGGAATTCCTAAACGATCCCCATTCTTCGTGTGATCCAGAATGATGAGCCCCCTAGTCAGATCGACTTGCTCCCACTGCAAACACACCACGTTTTCCCGGCGGAGGCCAGTATACCGTGCCAGCATCACAATCGGTTGCAGCCATGTCGGACAGGCTTGGTAAATCTTCGCCAACGTCTCGTCATCGCAGTACCGGACGCGGGCATTGTTCACCTTGCCCATCGATACGCGACAGACCGGATTGTCACGGCACCATTCCCATTCTCGAATGGCGATATTGAAGGCGGTCTTCATCAAGGCCAATTCCTTCACGATGGTGGCCGGTGCGGCTCCTGCTTGTTGCCGTTTCCACTTGTACGCGGCAATCTCCTTCGGTGTGACCTGAACCAAGGTCTTTTTGCCAAACACCGGTAGAAGATGAGCCAGGACGCCTCGCGCCCGTCGTTCACCGTGGCGACTGGCTCCCACGACTCGCTCAGCCACGTAACGCTCGACCATTTCTTCAAAGGTCCGTTCTTGTTCTTCGAGTCGGTCGAAATAGCGACCTTCGACCAACTTGACCTTGATCTTTCCGAGCACCGCTTCTGCGAGCCGGCGGTCCGTACATTCGGTACTTCGCCGGATCTGCCGCCCCTGATAGACAAACGTCATCCACCACACTCTATTGCGCTTAAACAGCCCCATCTGCATCCTCCTTCTGGATGAGGCCTGATTTCGGTCTAGTTTCCCCGTGCCGGGGAGTATAGACCTCGGATTTGGCGGCTTCAATGAGGTGGTTAATATCTCGGGTATCGTCGTGAATCGGCAATGGGAAGGGCTGGACGGGAGTTGCCCCAAAGCCATTCAGCCACGCCTGGATGGCGTCAGGGTCGAACCGGATGAGGCCATGAATGCGATGGCAAGGAATCTTGTTCCGTGAGACCCAGAGGTAGAGTGTGGACGGCTTGATGTTGAGCCAAGCCGAAAGCTCTTTGGTGGTGAGCATGATGCAGATATACCGGGGGAGTCTCGCGACACCCCCAGTCCCCCTAACATGGGCTGCCCGCGTTCCCGCCGGCAGACGACGTGTGAAACCGAGTGGGTGGTTGCTTGAGCAAGTTCCGGTGCCGGTCTTTCCACCTGGAGATGCCCCTGACTATTTCGTGCTGTAGCCATTCTTCCCCACCAGGGGTGGCACAAATTACCGCCAACATTGGCGTCAGGGTGTCGCTCACCCATCGTTTCACGTTCTGCAGGGTCTGCACCTGCTTCTCCTGGGCTAATCGCCCTTTTTGAAATCCCTCCGTCAGGAGGGCGTACCACTCCAGCACTGGAGCCCGGTATCGTTCTTCATCCTCGGCATCCTTCGGAATCTGCCGGAAATCCACATAGGATCGAAGCAATCCAACCACCAACTCTTTCCAATCGGCTTCGTCTAGCGAGGCTAAGGCTCGGGCACATTGTTCGGCGCGATCCTTCTTCAGTTCCAATTCCCACCTGGTACCATACTCCTCCCAATTCTCCTGTTCCTTACTCTTGAGTTCGAGACGCTTGTCGTAAATGCGCAAGAGGGTCTGGCTCTGCGGACTCCCGAAATACATGGTCTCGCCCGTCGTGGCTCCGTCCCCATGTGTCAGGTTGGATACAATGTGTCGGACCTGTGCTGCACGCGTCACACATTGGCCGGCAGCGACGGCCTCTCGAACCGTCGAGACGGAAACGGTCGCGGCTCGATCATCGAGCGCACAGTCAATTCGGGTGACGTGCCCTTGCTGTGCATGGACCCACTTCAGGAGCACTCGAATCTGATCGAGTGTGAGCGCAGAGACCAAACCGCCAGAGAGATCGACATGGATTTCATTCGGACGACGAGGCGCGTTCGTGCCCAGTTTGCCAACTCCTCGCAGTCCATCTGTCTTTATCCACGAGAGGGGATACCCTCGAAAACCCCCTTTGGCTCGACTCCACTCTCCACCGAGGACCTTCATGGTTTCTTGAGGATTGCTGGCCAGGACCGTAAAGGCCAACCAATCAATGGAGAGAGTGAATGTAGAATCCATGGAACCTATCGACCTCCTGTAAGGAGCGCTGTAGGTAGCGCCCCCGTGTTACCAAGACGGGGGCCATTCCGCTCCGCCCCGCAGCCTATCGGCATGCGGCGCGGACCGGCTTTGTCTCCCGGCGACGGATGACGGTGTTGCTCTGAACAGGGCTCCATTCTGAGTATCATCGCGTCCTTGTGATCGTTTCGGTGCATGCGTAGACCTTATGCAAACGCCCCCACGCAGTAAAGAACCCTCTAGAGGACAGAAAGGGTCACGAGGGGACAAATCGAGGACAGATTATCGGGAGGACGAGGCAAGAAGAGAAGTAGGCATAAGGAGGCGTATGTGCGTTTTAGTGCGCTCAGAGCGGCAATTGTGAGCATCGTTCAGAGCCGGAGCATGCAGCAACCAAAAATCGACCGGTTTTTTGACCGTGCGCGAAAAAAAAGTTTGGGGAAGGAATTAGGAGCCTTGTGGGGTACGATCGGAGATATGGTGAACCGAAACCGATGGGGGAAGCGAGTGATTTGGGACGATATTAGGCTTACTTGAATCTCGCTGGAATGAAACAGAGCTAGAGTGGTGAGGCGCCGGCTGCTTCGACCAGGTTCACGGAAAGACGATAAAGCAAAGGGACCAACTTGCGAGATTTAGCCCGACTTGGTCTGAGTTTCTTTGGTGGGACGCTGCTCGCCGGGAGCATCGTCATTAGCCTAGACATATTTCTAGTCGGCTATTTTTCGCAACATTCAAACTCTGCGTTACTAACAATCGAGTTAGCAGCTGTTCTCCTTGATTCACTCATAGGAACAATCCTCTTCATGATCGGCCTCAGCTTTCAGAGGTCACAAGTGGCCGGGAACGGTAAGCGATCAATGATTCTGGCGTTCATCTGCGGTCTGTCATATAGCGTGTTATTGGCGCTTTACGGGCCAGGCGTTTTGATTCGTGCTGATAAACGCAGCGAGCTTGGCAGTTTGGCTCTATTTTCCCTCTGGCTTATTCCAATAGGCTTAGCATTCCTAATGCGCCTCAGGGGAAATAAAGTTGCTGGAAATCATGATTAAAAGTACGACCCTCGTTGGGGTGGAAGGCTATCTCCTTAACTTTCCGACGCGCCGGTATTTGCATAGTTGCGGGATCGCGAGAAGCTTAGAGGTGAGTAACCAATGATCGGAATAGGGGCCCGTCATCGAGTCAGAGCGCTAATACTGGCTACTCTTTTTTCTCTATCGTACGCAGCTATTTCCGATGGGAAAATCGTCGAAGAAGATTTAGAAACTATGGTTCACGAATCAAAACTTATTGTGCTAGGCAAGGTCGCCAGCGCGGAATTCACTGGTGAGATACTTACTGATGAATTCAAGATCGGCAAATGGAATTTGTTCAAGGCTGTGATCAAACCTGATCTTGTGATCAAAGGACGCCTTCAACAAGATGAGCTTGACCTCTATTGCATTGGTGGAATGAGTACTGAAGCAAGATTTAATGTGAACGATGCCAGCATATTTTTCGTCGATGAGGATGATCAAGGCCGTCTCGCTACCGTGCGCGGTTATGCAGGAAAAGTCGATATCACGCAGCAGGTTGCCATGCCGGTAGCAATTCGCAATGAAGAGAATCCTCAACCGCTTGATGCGTTTATGGAAAAAATTAGGTCTATCGTACAAGTAGGTAGAGTTTCCATGGTGAAGAAGGAAGATGCCATTAAGATTGCAAATAAAGAAGTCGAGAAGTTGGGGATCGATCTTCGGGATCTAGAGATAGAGGTCGATAAAGGCAATCGACAATGGGACGAGTTCATGTCCATTCTCAGAGAAAGTGGAGAGGCGACTCGGGAGCAATATCAACGGTATCAATCCAGACTTAAAGGAAGAATATTTTGGACAATTTTCTATAGCCCTAAACGCATTGATGGACGTCGGCCAAAGGGTGGTGACGCGACCGTGCTCATTGATGCTCGAAGTGGAGAAGTGCTCATTGTGATCCGTGGCGAATGAGTGACTGCCTAGTAGCGTTTTTCGTGTGATAGATTTGTGCTAGAAATTGTCAGAACCGCTCAATTCCTCCAGAACCTATCGACTTAATAGACAGCGCCTAAACTGAGATGCTATCAGGGAAAAACGGGGAAACCTTCGCAAAATCAAGCCGGTGTAAAAATTACTTAGTATCGACTCTCAAGGCTCAGACACGGGTTCAAATCCCGTTGGGACCACCAACCTTTTCAAGAGCGTCTCTGATAAGCCCCATCCATCCTCCCGATTCTTCCACCGAGTCGCTCCCCCTTATAATACGTCGATCTGCCTGATTCAACGGTTTCATGGAGACATGCTGACCTGCCTTCCGGCGCGAGTCCCACGCCGATCCATACTCGAGCTGAGCCACAGTGTAAGTCGCGTAGCGACGAGTGTGGCCTTCTGCTGAAAACAGCTGCTTCGGTTGACTGTGAAAAGAACACGGCTAAGGTAAGGATGGCCGCACAGAGATGCAGACACGATGTGCCTTGCCAGCGGGCGGTGACGCGCAAGTACAGAAAGGAGATGGCATGAACAAAGGATTGTTAATCGCGTTGACAGGGGTGTTGATGGGTGTTCAGGCCGGCGTGGCCCACGCTGTCAATCCGGACAACGGACCCGGATGCGGATTGGGTAAATTGGCCTGGGCGGATTACAAGACGCCGAAGAACATTGCCCCTCAAGTCATGATGGCGACAACGAACGGTACGTTCGGGAGTCAAACGTTCGGGATCAGTTTTGGTACATCCGGCTGTACCAATGACGGGAAGGTGATGGCCGGGCAGCAGACGAACGTGTTTGTCGCCGGCGCGTTCGAATCCCTCTCTGAGGATATGGCCAGAGGGGGCGGAGAACATCTGGCGACCCTGGCGACACTCATGGGCGTGCCGTCCGAACAACAGTCCACGTTTTTTGCACTGGCTCAGCAGCAGTATGGTGCGCTTGTTGGGGCCGGTGAACTTTCTTCAGTCGCCGTCGTCAAGGCGCTGCAAGAGGCGATGAAAGAACAGCCGGTACTCGCGCAGGCATCAGGCATCCGCTGAGCGGGTCTCCCCCTTCAGTTTCTCTTGGAGAAGGTCGCCGGGATGTGTGCGTCTGGCGGTGGATGGGCGTGCTCTGCCTCCGCTGCCAGCCGCGCCCCGGCAAGCGGCTCACGTCTTCGGGAGGCGGAGTGCGCCTTGGGGCTCCTCCTTCCCACCTCCGGCGAGACGCACCGGCTTGAAGCGCTCAGCCTGACAGGAGGATAATTGTCCTCCGATGACCCAGCCATCCCACAGACTGCTGCTTCTGACGATCGTCATCCTCGGAATCGGCCTCTACAGCCTTGATCTCTACCTTCCATTAGGCATCGGCAACGGGGTTCTGTACGGAGGCCTGGTGGTGCTGTCGCTGGCATCTCCGGATCGCAAGATTCCCCTGCTCGTGGCCGGCGCCTGCTCCGTCCTGGCCATCTCGGATGTTTTTCTCGGGGTGAGGTTCCCCAATGTCCCCCTCTGGATGGGAATCAGCAACCGGCTATTTAGTCTGGCGGCGATCTGGTTTCCCGTCGTCTACGCCTTCCAGCGCAGAAAAATTGAAGAAGCGCTTCGTGACGCGCATGGAGCACTGGAGGTTCGCGTGGAGGAACGCACGCGCGAGTTGGCGCTGGTGAATCAGGCGCTGCTCGGGGAGATTGTCGAACGAATGGAGACGGAGCGGTCACTCAGGGAGAGCGAGCGCTCGTTGAAGGTGAGTCAGCAGGAGCTGCAGCAGAGTCGCGAAGAACTGAGGGCGCTGGCCGGCCAACTGTTGACGGCTCAAGAGGGGGAACGCCGCCGGATCGCGCGGGATCTGCATGATGACGTGAACCAGCGATTGGCGATGTTGGCGATGGACCTGCGCCGGATTGAAAAGGGTGACCAGGCAGACCCTGCGGCCGTCGCGAGCATGGTCCGATCGATCACCGGCCGGCTGACGGCGGTGTCGGACGATGTCCGCCAGATGGCCTACCGATTTCATCCTTCGATCCTGGACGACCTTGGACTGACGAAAGCCGTGCGCCGGTTGGTGGACGATTTTTCCGCCAGCACCGGGATTCAGGCGGTGTATGTCCATCATGACCCCGTGAGCCCTGTCCCTACCGACCTGGCTACTTGTGTGTACCGGATCGCACAGGAAAGCCTCAATAACGTGGCGCGTCACGCCAGGGCCTCCGAGGTCGAGGTCGAATTGATTTGCGATGAAGGGAGGGTTACTCTTTCTATTCGCGACAACGGCGTCGGGTTTGATCCGCTGCAGGTGTCACAGATGCGGGGTCGATTGGGTGTGCTCAGCATGAAAGAGCGGGTGCGTTTGGTGGGGGGAACTTTGGATGTGACGACGGCGCCCGGGCGCGGGACGCACATTGAGGTGGATGTGCCGCTGGCAGGGAATGCGCATGTCTAAACCGCGTGTGTTGCTGGCGGACGATCATTCGCTGGTGCTCGAAGGGTTTCGCCGCATTCTCGACGATCAATGCGACCTGGTGGGGATGGTCGAGGACGGACGGGCGCTTCTTGAGGCGGCACAACGGGTCCAGCCCGACATTGTGATTCTCGATGTGTCGATGCCGCTCCTGAACGGCATCGATGCGGCTACACAGCTAAAAAAATCGCATCCGTCCATCAAGGTGATCTTTGTCACCATGCATGCCGATGCGGACTATGTCCGGTCGGCGTTTGAGGCCGGGGCCTCAGGCTATCTCCTGAAACGATCGGCGGTCGATGAACTGGAGCAGGCGATTCGAGCGGTGTGGGCCGGGCATACCTACATCACCCCGTTGATCGCGAAGGGGCTGCTCGACGTGCTGATGACGATCGGCCCGGGGCAGTCACAGCAGAAAAAAACACTGACGTTCCGTCAGCGTGAAGTATTGCAGCTGCTGGCTGAGGGCCGAACGGTAAAGGATATTGCGATTCGCCTCAAGATTTCGACCCGGACCGTTGAGTTCCACAAGGCGCAGATCATGGAACAACTCAATCTTCGTACCACGGCAGAGTTGATCAAGTATGCGCTCACGCATGGGATCGTAGCCCCTTCCTAACGCTCCCTTCGGTATCCACGAGAGCTCCCTCAAGGGTTCCTGCATCGGGACCTCGTAATCTTCCGCTCAAGACTGTCAGGCCTTACGAGTTCCGCAGTCTTCGGGGCTGTTCTATAAGGAATGGCGTGATGTGCCGATCCAGGCGGGAGGGTGTATGCGCACCGGAGATGGAGAGGAGGTAGGCGAAGGATCGCTACAATTCTTCGGTCGCCCGGTGTTATTCCGCTGTCGTTCCTGTGAGCGGGTCCGGCTTGCCGGACTGCTGGAGGTGTCCCGGCCTATCTGGCAGGATGAATCCGCGGTGCTGCGGGGCCAGGAGCTCAGTCGGGAAGACGTCTGGTGGTTCCATATCTGCTGCGAACGTTGTCAGCCTACCGAGCACACCTCCGACTCCGTCTAGCCCCGCGCCGATTATCCTCACAACGATCTTTCTTCCCCGCCGCCGGTTCTGGTAGAAGTCTGACATGATGAATGTCATTGGACTGGGCGCAATCGCCGGTCTCATTCCGGTTTATCTCGGCATCCTTGCGGCCCTGTTTTTAGGCAAGGTCTTGCCGCGGACTTGGGAGGGCGGGCTGATCGGCGTGGCGAACGGTGTCTTGGTGTACCTCTTTTTCGATCTCATGCACGAGGCGACCGAGCAGACCGGCGTACGTGATGTGACGTCGTGGGTGGTGTTTCTCGGGAGTCTGGGGGTGAGTTTCGTCGGATTGGTGGCGTTGGAATCGAGCCAGGTCTTCGGCGGGCGCTCAGGAAATCGCATGTTGTCTCTGCCCTACATGATTGCGGTGGGGATGGGCTTACATAATCTCGGCGAGGGGCTGGCCATCGGCGCCAGCTACGCCAGCGGTGAATATACGCTGAGCGCGTTATTGGTGGCGGGTTTCGGTCTGCACAACGGCACCGAGGGTTTCGGTATCGTGGGCGCGGCCGGCAAAACGCCGATGTCCTGGCGCGATGTCTTCTTGTTGGGGTTAATCGCCGGGCTCCCGACCTGTGTCGGGACATTTCTCAGCGGACAAGGGGTGTCTCCCTATTTCTCCATCTGCTTTTACGCGCTGGCAGCCGGTTCGTTGCTCTATGTGGTGCTCTCGTTGACGGTCATGTCGTATACGGCGACGCGCCGGGTGCAGGTGGCGGCCGGGATGTTTGCCGGCATCAGTCTCATGTATGTCACTGCGATGGTGCTGACTCTGGTCAGCGGCGTTCGCAGCTGACGGCTCCTTCCATCCGCAGTCTCCTTCCGGTCCGGTTGATGCGCATAACCTCTGCTCACTGTTCGCGCGGTTCACGGCGGGCAGTCATGGCGCTGTCTGGTGGTCTGACCACGGGGCCGGCGCTTCAATTGACCCCGCGACGCTCGGTTGTGTATAAAATGACCTGCTCGATCGGAAGGCTGATTTTTTTCGGGAGGCTCTCATCATGGCGGGACGGGAATTTCACGACGGTGCCACGGATGGCTTGGAGGCGCTCGAGCCTCTCGACCCCGAGAAGATTCATTCCTTTTCGGAACTGCTGGAGGCGATGCGGAAGACGGCATTCGGCGGCCGACGGCTGGGCGAAGCGTACGAAACACTCGCCGCGATGATCGAGGATTCCGATTGCAAGGTGGTGCTGACCCTCTCCGGCGCCATGACCATCGCGAAGATGGGCAAAATCGTCAGCACGATGATCGACCGCGGCATGGTGCAGGCCATCATCTCGACCGGCGCGCTGGTCGCGCATGGCCTGAGCGAATCGGTGGGCAAGCTCCACTACCGTCACGAGGCGTCTCATAGCGACGAGGAGTTATTCCAGAAGGGATACAACCGCGTCTATGACACCCTCGAAATGGAGTCGAACCTCAATTACGTCGAGCACGTCGTCTCATTGACATTGAAACGTATCAACACCGAGCAACCCCTCTCCTCGCATCTCCTGACTCGGGAACTCGGCAAGACGCTGGCGGAAGAATTTGAGGGCCCCGGTATCCTCAAGAGTGCCTATCTGAAAAATGTGCCGGTGTATATTCCCGCGTTTACCGATTCCGAGATGGGGCTGGATGTCGGTACCTGGGCGATGGGCAAGCGGATGGATCAGGCCCGCAGCCAGGTGAAGGAAGGTGGAGACATGGCGGTTTTGCGCGCGCTGCACCAGACCTGTCCGGTCTTTAACCCCTACCTCGATCTCAATCACTATGCGGAAGAAGTCCTGGGGTCGAAGCGCCTCGGCATTTTCACCATCGGCGGCGGGGTGCCGCGCAATTGGGCGCAGCAGGTGGCGCCGTATATCGAGATCAGCAACACGCGTCTGGGCCTCAACGTCCAACCGCCACGCTTTCATTATGGTGTGCGAATCTGTCCCGAGCCGGATTACTGGGGCGGCTTGAGCGGCTGCACGTATCAAGAGGGCATCTCCTGGGGCAAGTTCGTGCCCCCGGCCGAGGGTGGACGGTTCGCTGAAGTGCTTAGCGACGCCACGCTGGTGTGGCCGCTGCTCATGGTCGGCTTGTTGGAGCGTATCCCCGCCAAGAGTGTCCCGGCATGACCCCCGTGACTACGTGGCTGCTTCGGGCCGGGACGTCGTGTTTCCTGCTCTTGCTTGTCGCCGGAGCGGCTCTGGCTGCGAGTGCGCCGGCGGTCGATCATCGTATGCGGGGCAAGGCGGATGCGCCGGTGACGCTGATCGAGTATTCAGACTTCACGTGCGGGTACTGCCTCAAGTTTTTCAAAGAAACCTGGCCCAAGATTCAGGCGCGGTATGTCGACACCGGCAAGGTGCGGTTTCTCTACAAGGATTATCCCCGCGCAGATCAGGGGCCAGGGGTCACCGCTGCGCTCGCCGCTCGTTGCGCCGGCGATCAGGGAACCTATTGGCCGATGCATGACCGATTGTTCGCGGCAGACGGGCGGTTGGATGTGGACAGTTACTCCCAACATGCCAAGGCGATCGGACTCGACCAGTCGCAATTCCGGCAATGTTTGCGCGATGCTCCGCATATGCAGGCGATCTTTCACGACCGGGATGAAGCGAATTCCTGGGGATTTCACGGCACACCCGGCTTCGTCCTGATGCGCACGGCCCAGCAGCCGACGACCAAGAATCCGGCTATTGCGATTCCCGGCGCGTTCCCCTTTGAAGCCTTCGAGGAAGAAATTGAGAAGCTGCTCGCGCCGGCGGGGGCGAAACAGAAATAATATTTCTCATGCGGAAGAAAGCCAGGACTGTGACGAGACTCATCGTTTAGCCAGGAAAGAGGAAACTGCACTATGGCGTCGAAACAAGCCTTTTGGTCTGTGCCTGCAAAGGATGGAGAACCCGATTTATGGGTGTGCATGTCCTGTTTGAGCGAGGCGTTTTGCCGGAAGGTGCCGATGCCGGCCTGTCCGACATGCCACGGCGTGTCGACCTATGAAGCCTTTACCTTGGCGGCGGTTCAGGATTGGGGAACCGAGGAATTAATCGCCAAGGCGGTGGCGGCTCAGCGTGATGCGGAGGCGATCAGTGCCGCAACCAACGTAACGCCACCACTGGAATCCGTGCCGTAGCGATTCTCCCTCTCCTGGAGTAAGTCCGTTGGAAGATGGACGTCCATTTCTAATCGGCGGTCGGTGGTTTCACACCAGCACGACTGCTCCCGTATACAATCCCTATACAGGCGAGACGATCGCTCATGTCTGCCAGGCCGGCCTGGCCGAAGCGGAGGCGGCAATGCAGTCGTCCGTCGAGGGCGCGGCCGCGATGCGCCGGTTGTCCGGCTATGCACGCTCGACTCTGCTTCAGAAGGCCGCTCAGGCCCTCCAGTCCAGGCAGGAAGAGTGTGCACGCATCATGATGGCTGAGGCCGGCAAGCCCCTGACCGATGCGCGTCGCGAGGTGGGCCGTGCCATTCAGACGTTCTCGATTGCTGGGGAAGAAGCCAAGCGCATCGGGGGTGAAGTGGTCCCGCTCGATTGGTCTCCCGGGATGGAATCGTACTGGGGGGTGACGCGGCGATTTCCCATCGGACCCATTCTCGGGATTACCCCGTTCAATTTCCCGCTGAATCTTGTCGTCCATAAGGTCGCTCCGGCCTTGGCGGCTGGTAACTCGATTCTCATCAAACCGGCTCCGCAGACCCCCCTGACATCGCTCCTCCTGGCGGAGCTGCTTCTCGAAGCGGGCGTTCCACCGGGTGGTCTCAACGTGTTGCCCTGCGATAACCGGGTGGCGGAGCAATTAGTCGTCGATCCCCGGTTCAAGTTGCTGAGCTTTACCGGAAGCGCGCCGGTGGGCTGGATGTTGAAGGCCAAGTGCGGCAAGAAAAAGGTGGTGCTCGAATTGGGCGGGAATGCTGCCGTGATCGTCGAGCCGGACGCGGATCTGGATTATGTGGCGCAACGTTGTGTGACCGGGGGATTCAGCTATGCGGGGCAGACGTGCATTTCGGTCCAACGGATTTTTGTGCACGAGTCGATCGTTGCAGCCTTTACCGAGAACCTCGTGGCCCGTGTGGAGCGGTTGGAAACCGGAGATCCCGGCAATGAACGCACGGTCGTCGGCCCGCTCATTGATCCGGGGGCCGCGCAGCGCATCGAAGGCTGGATCGGGGACGCCGTGGCCCAAGGTGCCCGGGTGTTGTCGGGCGGAACGCGGGTGGGGTCGGTCGTGCGGCCGACGGTCTTGTCCCAGGTGACGCCCGCCATGAAGGTGTCCTGTCAGGAAGTGTTCGGTCCGTTGGTGACGATTACGCCCTATCGCGAGTTCGATGACGTATTGAAGGCCGTCAATGAGTCGGAGTACGGCTTGCAGGCGGGCGTGTTCACCAGCAACATCGGGCGAATTTTTCAAGCATTTGAGCAGCTGGAGGTCGGCGCCGTCCTGGCGAACGAAATTCCGACGTTCCGCGCGGACCATATGCCCTACGGCGGGGTGAAAGATTCCGGGATCGGACGTGAAGGGCTTCGGTATGCGATCGAAGACATGACCGAGCCCAAGTTGCTGGTCATGAACCTCCGCAGACCCTGAAAGGCCCTGGGGCGAGGCAAAAAAACCCTGCCGCCGTATTGCGGATGCCCCACAAACTTGATACAACTTTCGCGCGTGTCGCCGCATGATCAATTGCGTGGCACAAGGCTTGTGACAATTCTTCGAACACTCAGGGTGGAGTGATTTCGACGAGGGATGAAGAGGGAGACCTACATGGTACCAACACACATGTTTTTGACGAGGGGCGTCGGGGTGCACAAGGAAAAGCTGGCTGCGTTCGAGCAGGCCTTGCGTAGCGCCGGCGTGGCCTATTGCAACCTCGTCAGTGTCTCGTCGATTCTCCCGCCCAATTGCAAAATTCTCCCTCGCAAGCGTGGCGAGAAATTGTTGAATCCCGGTGAAATCACGTTTTGCGTCATGGCCAGATCGGAGACCAACGAGCGCAACCGGCTGATTTCCGCGTCGATCGGTTTGGCGATTCCGACGGATCGGGATACGTACGGCTATCTCTCTGAGCATCATGCGTACGGTGAAACGGACGAAGAGTCCGGAGAATATACGGAAGACTTGGCGGCACAGATGCTTGCGACCACGCAGGGCATCGAGTTCGATCCCGATGTGGCCTGGAAAGAGCGTGAGCAGGTGTTCAAGATGGGTGGAAAAATCGTCCGGACCCTGAATATCACGCAATCGGCGGTCGGTCGTCCGAATCGATGGACGTGTGTCATCGCCTTGGCGGTGTTTATCCCCACGGAAAACATCCCCAAGAGTCTTCGAGACAAGGCCTAGCGGCGGGCGGCATGGCGCTCCCGTCCGGATGGCTTGGGCAAGCCGACAACTTTCTGGGGATCGACGAACCCTGGTGTCATCCCGATCAGGCCGGAGTGTACGTACTCCCGGCTCCCTACGAACATACCTCCAGTTATATCCTCGGGTCCGATCGGGGCCCTTCCGCGATCATCGAAGCCTCCCAACAGGTCGAGTTGTACGATGAGACTCTACGCTACGAGCCCTACCGCGAATGGGGCGGCGTGGCGACGGCAGCCACATTGAACCTCGATGGGCGGGTCGATGGTCCGGCCGTCCAGGCTATTCAGGATTTTGTGCAGCCGCATGTCGGTCGGGGGAAATTTTTGGTCACCCTGACCGGTGAACATACCGGCGCCTTAGGGGCGATTCGGGCGCATGCCCGGAATTATCCGGGTATGTGTGTGGTGCAGATCGACGCCCATGGCGATCTCCGCCAGGCCTACCAGGACAATCCATACAGCCATGCGAGTGTGATGGCCCGTGTGGTGGAGGATGGGCTGCCCCTGGTACAAATCGGTGTCCGATCGATCAGTCCGGAGGAAATCGATCTCATTCAGAAGACCCCACGGATCCATACATTTTTTGCCGCCTCGATTCTCGATCCATCCGGTCCCTATGAGGGGCGGGCCGCTCGTTGGATTCCCGAGGTTCTGGCCGCCTGCACCGGGCCGGTGTACCTCACCTTCGATTGCGACGGGCTCGATGCGTCGCTCGTGCCGGCATTGGGAACGCCCGAGCCGGGCGGGTTGGGTTGGTACGACACCCTCGCGCTGGTGACTGCGTTGGCAAACGGTCCCGGCATCGTCGGCATGGACATCAGCGAGATCGCGCCCATCGAAGGGTTTGTCGCGCCCCAGTTCAGCATCGCCCGCTTGATCTATCGGATGCTGGGTCGGATTCGTGCCGGCCGCCGCGTGTATTGACTCTCACATTGTGAAGCGTCTCTCGTTGGAGAGCGGAATGGATCGCTCATGACTTAGAACACAGGCAATGAGAGAGCTCTGCCTGTGTTTTTCGGTCGAGGTTTTTGTCCATACGCTCTTTGCGAGATACGACAGACGCTTCATGAGGGACGGCTCACGCGAGTTCATTCCCCGCCATGCGCATCAATAAATTTTTCACCGAGCAGGGCCTGTGTTCACGGCGGGAGGCCGATCGCCTCATTGCCGAAGGGCGGGTGACCATCAATGGCCAGGTGGCCAAGCTCGGCGACCAGGTCTCGCCACAGGATTTGGTCGCGCGCGATGGCGTTGTGCTGCAGCGCGGCAATCGCTTGGTGTATCTCAAGTATCACAAACCGGTCGGAGTGACGACGACCACCGAACTGCATGTGCGGCGGAACATCATCGCCGAAATCGGCCATACGGCCAGAATTTTCCCGATCGGACGGCTCGACAAAGATTCTTCCGGACTCATTCTGCTCACGAACGACGGCGACATCGTCAATGAGATCTTGCGGGTCGAGCACGGACATGAGCGGGAATATCGCGTGGAAGTGGATCGGGAATTCGACGAAACGTTTCTCGTGCGGATGGCCCAGGGGGTGACCATTCTAGGGGTGCCCACCAGGCCTTGCACCGTGGCGCGTCTCGGCCCCCTTCGCTTCCGCATCATCCTGACGGAAGGACGCAACCGGCAAATCAGGCGCATGTGTCACGCGCTCGGGTATCGCGTCATGTCCTTACATCGCGTGCGGATCATGCACATTACCATTGACGGTTTGCATGTCGGGCAGTGGGTGGATTTGACCCACGATGAGCGTCGCCGGCTGTTTCAGGCACTCGGCAGGCCGGCGGATTCGTCGATGTAAGCAGGGATGGGGGCGTCGGGAGCAATTGCTGGGATTGCGAACGGTTATCCCTCGCTCGGCAGGCCCCTCGTTGATCCAGGATGGGGCGTTTCTTCAGGTCGTGAGGAGGGCAGTTCCCGTACA
The DNA here is from genome assembly GCF_900170025.1 of Nitrospira sp. ND1. NCBI lineage: Bacteria > Pseudomonadati > Nitrospirota > Nitrospiria > Nitrospirales > Nitrospiraceae > Nitrospira > Nitrospira sp. ND1. Next base: position 2,249,096 of record NZ_FWEX01000006.1, read on the forward strand.
CGCGCCGGGCGGGCGAGAAACAGGTTCAGCAGCGCAATGAAAAAACTCCCGCCTACGATCCAGTAGCCTGTCCTCACAATTGTCTTTGTGCCTTCGTCGCGCATGTCTTTCGAGACTTCCGCCACGGTTTCCAGCAGGCGATCCAGCGCGAGGCTCACCTGCATGACTTTCGGTCCGCCGTTGTCGGCCGCATGAATTTCGGCTTTGCGCCGAAGTTCCGTCGCTTCCGCCGCCGATCCTGCCCGCCACTCTTGAGACAGCAAATCGATCGTCTTGCTGGCGACGTGAAAGTATTGATCGAGGCTTTCACGAACCGCTTGTATGTCTTTTTCTTCGCTGCGTCCGCTTCGCGACACGCGCAGACCGGCTGCGGCATAACGATCGACGGCATGTTGAATGCGCGCGCGTTGCGTCGGCAGCGATTCGGTAATCCGTTCGAAAATAGTCTGATTTTCAGCCTCCAAGGACCGAATGATCGTATTGCGATATCGGATGACGTCCGCTGAAATATGGGCGAGATCCACCGCGCCCAGGGTGTACTCCGCATACATGATGCGCAGGTCTTGGTCGATACGGCTGAGCGCCTGGCCGCTGACCCATCCCAACCCCGCGATCAGAAGACTGATGAGCAGTTGGTTAGTAGTGGGGAAAGACAATTTCAGGCGTGATGCCAATGACACAAGCGTTCCTTTCGTCAGGCTGCAGGCCACACCTCGCGCCCAGTCTAGCAGATCGTTCGCGAAGAAAGAAATCGAGCCTGTTTTGATGCAGAACCGGCCGCTAGTCCAGCACGACCCGTCGTTCGACCAGCTGACTGATCTCCGGATCGTTGGAGACGAACACCACCGACCAGGGTTCTTCTTTCGAACAGAGTCGGCGCAGCAGGGTGAGTCGCAGCGCCGACTCGATGTTATGGAGGCTACCGTTGAAGATCAGCAGTTCCGGCCGGGTGACGATCATCCTGGCCAGGAGCACACGGAGCACCTGGCTTCGAGTCAAGTTGGCTCCGTTTCCATGCACCAGCGTTTCCAGTCCCTGCGGCATGGCGTCGATTTCCTCTTCAAGGTCCACAAACCGGAGCGCCCAGCTTAACTCTTCAAACTGAATCGAAGGGCGTTGCAGAGTGATATTTTCCTCCAGGGATCCGTTGAACAGGGTGGGATGGGAGTCCAGCATCAATCCCCGGCAGCGGTTGACGTAATTCAGCGACACATCGCGTAGGTCAATGTCGTTGTAGCGGATCACCCCGGCGGTCGGATGGTAGAGTCCGGCTAACACCAGCGCGAGCGAGGTCTTGCTTCTACTGGTTCCGGAGAGGACGCTGATTTTTTCCCCCGGCATGACTTCCAGGTTGAATCGCTCGAAGAGCAGCGGTCCCTCCGGTGCGGCGAAGGACATGTCTTTGCACGTCAGGCGCACCCCCTGCAGCGAGGGATCGGGGAGCCAGGCGGCCATGGGACCGGAGACATCCTCCTTCGGCAGGCCAAACAGCTCGGAGAGCTCATGAAGCGAGGTGGCGACATAGATGGCGGCATACATGCGCCGGGCGACGGTGTCGAGATTGAGCAACAGGGTTCCGACGATCACCTCGGCCGCGACAAACTGGCCGAGGGTGATGTCGCCGACCGACAGCAACCAGCCGCCGAGCCCGATCATGCCGCTATGCGCCACGGCCTGAAAAATGACCGTACTCTTATATTGCGCGCCGCTCAGAATATCGGAACGCGTCTTCCGCGCCATCACATAGGCCTTGACCAGCGAATCGGTTTTTTTGAGGAGCAGCGGCAGACTGTCCGTCGACTTGAAATGGAGCCGATTGATGCCGATGTCCTGGAGCCAGTGAAAGGTTCGGTAGTGCAGTCGGGACACCCGTTGCGTGATGCGGAGCCCCCCTCGACCGAAAAACGTCAGCAGAAAGGCAAACCCTGTGATCAGGAGCGTGTTATAGCCTAGGAAGTAGGGATGGTACATGATGAGGATCGCCATGCCGATAGTGCCCGACACCGACACATTGATCACATCGACCAGCATGGCGACCAGGGCCCGGGGCAACAGCTCCGCCTCGATAAACGTGTTGGTATGTTGAGGAAGAAAGACATTTTCGCGGAATCGGGGTAGGGCTTCGGTAAAGGCGACGGCGAGCCGCGTATAGAGGCGCTGGACCAGGATTTCCACCGCCCGCGCCTGCAGGACCCGGAAGGCGCCCATAGCGAGCAGCGCGCCGAACATCGTGGCCACCAGCGTGACGATCATGATCGGTTGAATCGCGAAGGCGAAGGTGTTGACCAGTTCTTGCACCGTGAGCGGGACGATCAATGCAAACAGACCGATCACGACCGCATAGGATACGATGATGGCGAGGATGCGGCGCTCGAGCCCGATCATGAGATTCAGGCGGGCAAGGATGGTCCACGCGGAGGGTGTCGAAATGGACGTTTCAGTGGCGGTGTCGTTCACACAAGGGCTCGTATCGGGCGGCTGTGGGCCGCAGTGTGGGCGATTGCCTGATGTCTGTCAAGTTGAGCAGGTCCGGCCATGCGGAGCGCAGGGCCATGAAGCGGGCGGGAACAGAAACGTAGAATTGATGCGTTGGCCGGCTAGTTCAGCATGATTCGACGGTCGACATGGGGGGTCAGGTTGGGATCGTTCGAGACAAAAATGACCGACCACGGCTCTTCCTTGCTGCAGAGACGCCGGAGAATCGTCTCGCGCATCGCGGGATGCATGTTGTGGAGGATTCCCTCGAAAATGAGGAGTTGCGGCCGACCCAGAATCGCCCGGGCGACCAGGATGCGCGCAATGTGCGTCGGGGCGAAAACCTTTCCGGCAGCCCGGACGTGGGTTTTGAGGCCGTGCGGCATGGCATCGACTTCCTCTTCCAGTTCGGCGAAGCGTAACGCCCATCGCACATCACTATAGGGGATGTACTCCCGTCCGAGTACGATATTTTCTTCGAGCGTGCCTTCGAACAACGACAACTTCGAATCCAGGATGAATCCTCTGAACCGGTTGACGGAGTCCAGGTTGAGGTGCCGGAGGTCGACGCCGTTGTAGCGGATCACGCCGGAGGTGGGTGATTCCAGGCCCCCCAAGATTCTGGCCAGCGTGGTTTTGGCCATCGTGCTGCCCGCATAAATGCCGACTTTCTCTCCGGGGGTGACTTCCAGATTGAAGTCCTCGAAGACGGCCGGGGTGCCCGCTGGCGCAAAGGTCAGATCTTTGCAGGTAACTCGAATGCCGTGCACGGTCGGATCCGGAAGCGGGATGGAGAGGGTCGCCGTATCCTGATCTTTGGGAAGCGAGAACAAGAAATTCAGCTCCGTCAGTGCCGTCAGGAAGTAGTAAATGTGTCCCATCCGTTTCACGACCCCATCGAAACTCGACAGGATGCCGCTCACGACGACCTCGGCGGCGACGAATTGTCCGAGCGTCAATTGCCCGATGCCCAGGAGCCAACCGGCCGTCGCAATCAGCCCGCTGTGCGCGATCGCTTGCCATCCGAGTGATCCTAAGTACTGCCGGATCAAAATCCCGAAGCGTGTCCTGCGCACGCCGATATAGGTATCCACCAGCTGGTCCGTCTTTTTAACCAGTAGGGCCTGGCTGTCCGTCGATTTTAAATGGAGCAGATTGTGGGCGATCTCCTGAAACCAGTGCAGGGTGTCATATTTGGCATGGGAGAGGCTCATGTCGGCCTTGAGGCCGCCATGGCTCATGAGAAAAAAAACCACGTTGAAGCCGACCAGCAGAATTGCGTTGTACAGCAAGAAATACGGATGATAGAAGACCAGAATAGTCATGCCCACTGCGCCGCCGACGATGACGTTGATCAGGTCCACCAGCAGGACTGAGACCGCCCGTTGCATGAGAATGGTTTCGACGAAGAAATTTGCAAAACGGGGTTCAAAGCCCTGGTAGCGCAGGTGCGGGAGTTGCTGCGCCATGGCAATGGCGACCCGAGCGAAGATGCGACGTTCCAACACCTCAACCGCATAGTATTGTAAGGCTCGAAAGGCCCCGACGAATAACAGGGCGGCCACCATGACGGCGGCCAGGGTGACGATGGTAATGGGTTGGATGGCAAACGCGAAGGTATTGACGAGTTCCTGTACCGTGAGAGGCACGATCAGGGCGAACAGTCCGATGGCGATCGAATAGGAAACGATGAGTCCAAGGACGCGCCGTTCCAGGCGCAAGAGGAGGCCAAGATGACCGATGACGGCCTGGAACAGATTGCTCTGATTGCCGGAATGGTCCTGGGCCATCGCGCTACTCCTGCAAAACCTGACTGGGCCCCTTGCCGTGTCTCTTTGCGAGCAGTCTGAAGTCCTGGAGGTGACACGCCTGTGCCGGACCACCTCGTCGGCTAAAACCTATCAGAGCAGACCGTAAAATACCACTATTTGGAGAAGCTCGCCCCGACGCGATAGTTCACCGGCGTCGCGGACGGCTGACTCCGTGCCCAGCTGCCGGTCGCCCATTGATACAAAGCCAACGCTTTCTGATAGTCTGCCTTCGCTCGCACCAGCTGCATTTCCGAATCGACGGAGTTTCGTTCGCGCAGGTTCACAAACAGGACGCTGGTAGCGCCCAGACTGAAACGGAACCGCTCGCCTTCCTCCAGCGTCTTGGCCATGCGGAGCGATTCGGCCGCTGCGACGACCCGCTCCTTCGCGCGTTCGATGGCCGAGAGCGCATTGTCGACGTCCACGACCACTTGCTGTTCCCGGTATTTCTGCACCATCACCAGGCGATCGGCCTGTGCCTGCGCTTCCATCACTTCACCGCGGCTTCTCCGCTGCAGGATCGGCATCCGCAACTCCACACCAAACCGGTAGCCGAGGCCGAGGACGAATTTCTCCGGCGCTCGCGCCGGCGCGGCTTCAAGATCCAGGCTGGGCAGCAGGTTGTTTTTGGCCAATTCCAGGTCGATGTTGTTGACCTTGGCTTCGATATCGACCTCGCGAATCTCCGGCCGGTCGGTTTTCGCCTGGAGCTTGTCGGCTCGCACGATTTCAGGCGTCGGCACGGCGGTCGGCGGCGGGAAATCCGGTGCTCGCTCGAGTTGTGGCGAGGTCGGGGTCTGGTTTTCCCAAAGGAACATCGACATCTTATATTGTTCCTGCTCTACGGCTCGTTGTGCGCCGATGGCGATCTCGCGCCGGCGCTGGACTTCCTGCCCTGCTTCAACGACGTCGAGCGGGGCGACGGCGCCCGCTTTGGCTCTGCCTTCGACCTGCCGCAACCGTTCTTCAGCAACTCCCAGGGCCCGGCGCTGCACGTCCACGTACTTTGCCGCAGAGACCCAATCCCAGAACTGGGTGGCGGCTGCGAGGAACAGGTCCTGCCTGGTTTGGGAGATTTTGACATCGGCACGTGGATCGGCCAACTCCGATCGCTGGAGTTCGGCATTCTCCGGGTTGATCATGAGTCCTTTGAGGAGGGGCAGAAAGCCACCGAGAATGACCTGTTGGCCGTTGCCGAAACCGAGGTCCGGGATCTTGGCGTCGCCAATGGACTGCCGAACGCCCGCGCTGCCACGGAACCCCCAAGGCGTGCGCGCTTCGACCAGCGTATCGTTGAAGCCGACGCTTTGCGTCTTGGTGGTCCCTTTCTCGATAAATCGTTCGATTTCCGTATCGTTCACGAGGACGGGCTCGAAGGCGCCCAGGGCTTTGAGCATTTTCCCGCGCGCTGAAGTTTTTTCGGTGCCGGCTCCCTTCAGCAGGGGATGGGATCGATCGATCCAGGCGTGGACTTCGTTCAACGAGAGAGGAATGGGCGGGAGCGTGCGTGGTTTCGCCGTCTCGTCCGCAGACAGACCGGTGTCAGGCAGCGAGCAGAGCCCACAGGCGGCGAGGGCAAGTACCCAAGCATGGATCTTCATGAAACGCACTCCTTTCTGAGTATAAACAAGAGAGAACAAGGTCGAAGGAAATGAGCGCTGCGGCCTGGTGGCCGGTCGGAAGGGGCCTGTTACTTGGCCCCGCGACCGGCTTTCGGCAAGAGCGTATCGATCAAGCTCGGGGGCCGTTCCTGGTAGTCGGGCGGAAACAGATTGAAGCGGCGCCACAGCTCGTACCAGAGCGGGACACGATTGAGAATGACCCACCCCATGGCTTTGGTGCCCTGGCGGACATGTTCTTGCGGAGGCCAGGGACGTTCCTCCTGGTCGGGGACGACCCAGAAGCGGAAGTTGCCTTTTCCGTCGTCCACCTGGTCGATGACTTTGATGACGCCGTTATAGGTACCGGCCATCAGTTCCGGCCACGCCGGCAACGGGATGGCGGGAATACCGTAGAAGAGAATCTTGACCTTCCGGCCGACATTGAGCAATGGCGCGTCGATGCCGTCGGCGACCATTTCGATGGCCTTGTCCGTGCTGCTCGGTGAAATTTTGACGAGTTTGTCCCCGGGACGCACGGTTTCGCCCGCGCCGGCCTGCGCCATTTTCACCACGGTGCCGTCGATGGGAGAAAGAATGCGGCCAGCCACGCGCCGCTGGTTGGCATTGGAGAGGCGTAATGAGACGTCCGCGACTTGATCGGCGGCTCGTGCCGCCTCTCCGATCGACGCATCGCGGGCCGCTTCAGCGTCGAGGAGACGTTGGAGCACTTCCGCGCTTACCTGTTCCCGTCCGAAACTTAATGCTTTCATGCTCTGTTCGGCCGCACTCAAATTGGCCTGTGCGCCTTGCAGGTCGGCTTTACTGGCCAGGGCAGATTGAATCGTGAGTTCCAGTTCGCGTTGGGAGACCAGGCCTTGCTGCGCCAATTGCTGGTGCCGCTCGACGTTGAGCTCGGCAGTGGCCACGGCAATCTTGGAGGCTTCGATTTTCTGCCTCGCTTCGCGCACCTTGCTTTCCGCCTCGAGGACGCGGGCACCTGCCGAAGGGACGGCCGCCTTCACAAGGTTTTGCATTTCTTTGATCCGCTTATCGAGCTGATCGGCTCGGCTCAACGCCGCCTTCCGGGTGTCCTCCAGCGCTTTCCTGCGTTGTTCGAGGAGGCTCAAAAGATCGGGGGCCATGAAGTTCGGATCGTAGTCGTCGAGTTCGAGAATTACATCGCCGGTCTTGACTCGCACGCCTTCGAAGACGTGCCATTTTCTGATGCGGCCGGTGATCTGTGCTTCGACGTCCTGCGGCCGTTCGAACGGTGTGTAGGCCGACAGTTGCCCGGTCACCGTGATGGTTTGCGTCCAGGGTACGAATGCGACGATGAGTATGAAGAAACCGACCAGGAGAATGGCCAGCCGCGAGGAGAAGCGAAGCCGCTCGGGAATCTGGACCGCCTCCCACGACTGGAGCTGGGTCGATGTCGCAAGATCATCGACCGCCATTTCATCCAGCCCCGTGCGCTGGGTGACCAGGGAGCGAATTCTGCTCTTGAGCCCTTCACGGATCCGCTGCACGTGTTCCCTCCAGGGCACAACCAGTGAGATAAAACTGCACAGCATATCATAGTGGATTGCGGAGGACTTGGTCAATTCAATGAGGGGTTCCGTCTGGGTGTGGCTTGACCCTTTGACCGGAGAACGGCTAAGGTTCGCCGCATCGTTCTTTTCTTCAGCCAAAGGCGGCCTCTCACATGTCAAAGAATAGCACCGCGGTCCGGGCTTCAGTCGGGGTCCTGGGCGGAAGCAAGTCGGACTTCCCGATCCTGGAAAAGGCCGTAGCCATGCTGAACGAACTAGGCATTCCCAACGAGCTCTTGGTGGTCTCCGCCCATCGGACTCCCGATCGTCTCTTCGCCTACGCGGAACAGGCGATCGACCGGGGCATTCAGGTCATCATTGCGGGCGCCGGCGGGGCCGCCCATCTTCCCGGAATGCTGGCGGCGAAGACTCCGTTGCCGGTGATCGGGGTTCCCATTCCCACAGAGAATCTCAGAGGATTGGACTCGCTGTTGTCCATCGTGCAGATGCCCAGAGGCATTCCGGTGGCGACGGTCGCCATCGGGGGCGCGGAGAATGCCGCCATTCTTGCCGCACAAATACTCGGACTCCGGTCCGCCGCCATCAGACAGCGTGTCGAACAGTTTCGCGCGAATCAAACACAGTCGGTGCTCGACTCACAGGACGACGCTCGATTGTGTCCTCCCTTGCGGATGGGGCGAGGCTCCCGGGCGAGCCGCCAGTCGTGAATGCGACGGTCATCGATCCTGGCGCGACGCTGGGTGTGCTGGGAGGCGGACAACTCGGCGCCATGTTTGCAACTGCAGCCCGGCGTCTCGGGTATGCGGTGGTCGTGTGGGATCCCGATCCCGAAGCGCCGGCCCACCGGCTGGCCGACTCCTCCCTTATCCGACCATTTACGGACTCTGCCGCGTGTCAGGACTTTATCGGGCGCGTGTGCGCCGTCACGTATGAATGGGAAAATGTGCCTGCCGACCTCTGCGAGCAGTTGGAACGCGACGTGCCGGTCCGGCCCTCGAGCCGGGTGCTTCGTGTGATTCAAGACCGAATCGAGCAGAAAACCTTTCTTCGAGCCCATGGCTTGCCTGTTCCGGGGTTTCACGCGATCTCGTCGCCGGAGGAACTCAGCCGGCAGAGAGCGCTGGAATATCCGCTTGTCTGCAAGACTGCAACGGCCGGGTACGATGGCAAAGGCCAATGGAAAATTGCGCGCGCAGAGGATTGCGCGGCCGTGCAGGAAGATCTGGCTCGAAGCCGACGCCCCGGTTCACGCTGGATTCTGGAAACCTGGTTGCCCTTCGAACGGGAGGTGTCGATTCTGGTGGTGCGAGGCCTGGATGGGGCGGTGCAAACCTACCCGCTCGTCGAAAATGTGCATGAAGAAGGGATCCTTCGTCAGTCCACTGTTCCGGCCGATGTGCCCGCCACAGTGGCCGATCAGGCTGCGATGAGGGCACGGAGCGCAGTGGAGGCTTTGAACGGCGTCGGGGTGTTCTGCGTGGAGTTATTTCTCATGCCCGATGGCCGGCTACTCATCAACGAGGTCGCGCCCAGGCCGCATAACTCCGGGCACTATTCGTTGGACGCCTGTACGGTGTCGCAATTCGAACAACAGGTCCGCGCCCTCTGTGGGCTCCCGCTTGGCGAAGTGCGCCTGCTGAGCCCGACGGTCATGCTCAATCTCATCGGTGACGAGGTTCTGCTCGCGACCGTGTCGCCCGCTGCGCAAGACCTGCTTCGTGAGCCGGGCGCGGTGGTCCATCTCTATGGGAAGCGTATGGTGCGTCCGAAACGGAAAATGGGCCACATTTCCTTCCTGGCCGCCACCCGTGAAGCAGCCCGTTCAAAAGCATCGGTCTTCCGATCCCGCCTCGCCCGGTATCACTCTTAAGCACCCTGCGTCACGCGAGCCGTATCGGTCGCAGTCGACTCGCTGCTCATTCGCATCCGTTAGCGCAGCCCGTCTCCCCCGGGTCCGTTCGTTTTTGTGATCCGCCGAGAACGATCCGGCCCTTCCTGAGCACCGGACCGCTTGCGCCTCCTGATAATGCGACGACTTGCCGTCTGGTGCTGCACGGTACAGGACTTGCTGATACCTCCGGCTGGCTTCACACTCTTCCACCGAAGGCAGGCATAGTCGTGAGCGTTCCACTTCCCTCGTCCGATCTCGATCAAACCGGACGCTATCCCTACTTCAGAGGCCTGGGGCGGCTGCTCGATCATTCCCGAACCCGCACGATTTTTCTGCAAAGCCTGGTGGCCGGTATCCTCTCGTACGAATTGCTGGTCAGTAACGAGACGATCTTCGGCCATCGAGTGAGCCTCATGCTGGCCGCCGGCCTGATCCTGATCAGCTGCGGCATCATGCTGTTGCCGCGAAACCTCCTGGAGAGCGCCTGGTTTCCCGGCGCGCTGATCAGCATCAATACGCTGTTCGTGACGGGGACGATTTATCTCTCCGGGGCCGCCAGTTCGGAGCTGTACCTCACGTATTTTCTCCTCCTCTTGATCGCCTCATCGGCCCCGTCGCTCAGGCAACTGCTCGGTCTTTCGACGGTGATTTGCGCTGGCTACGGCGTCTTGGTCTACGAACATGCGATGCAGTCGGGCGGGCTCGAAGTGGGGCATCTCTTGGGCATTCCCGTGTTGCTGATCATGTCGGTCTTTTATGGATTAACGCTTGAAACCGTCGCCACCGAACGCCGGCGCAATCGCCTCTTGCAGGAAAACGTGCAGGGGTTAAAGCAGTCGGGGCAGGTGCTGGAGGAACGACGGACGCAACTCGAAACCCGCGTGCAGGGATTGAAGCAGGGGTTGTCACGCGCGAATCAGGAAATTCGTCAGGGCATGGTGGAGCGGACCGGCTTGGAGCGGCAGCTTCGCGAAGCCCAGAAGTTCGAGGCGGTCGGCCGCCTGGCCTCCAAATTGGCCAATGAGTTCAACCAGGTTCTGGCGGTGATCGGGAGTCAAACCGGAGTCATTGTCTCAAAGTTGAAACCGGATGACCCGTTGCAGCGGCCGGTGGAAGAGATTTTCCGAAGCGGGGAACGGGCTGCCACTCTGACGGCGCAATTGTTGGCGCTACGCGTTCATGAGACGGCGATCCGGGATACCCTGTCGCTGAGTCCGGCAATCGAGTCGATGCGGGACACGTTTGAGGCATTGCTGCCGGGTCGCATCGATTTGCGATTGGCGAACGAGTCGATCCCAGTCCTGGTGGAGATCGGACATGATCGCTTGGAGCAGGTGTTATTGCACCTGGTCGCCAATGCGCGGGATGCGATGCCGAAGACGGGACGGGTGGAGATCGCGCTGGAAGTCGTCACCGGCGAACTCCTTCCCGCCGAGCAACTGGAAAAGAATCCCCGGAAGCGTATGGCGCGGATTGCTGTGAGCGACAACGGCGGCGGAATGAACCTGGATGTGCAATCACAAATGTTCGAGCCGTTTTTCTCCACGAAGGACACCCACGCCGGCCTGGGACTGACATTGGTATACGGGATCGTCCGGCAATATGGAGGGACGGTCGAGGTGCAGAGTCAGCCCGGGCAAGGGACGACGGTACGGGTCTACTTTCCCCTGGTTGAACGGAACGGGGTGGTGCGGGATACGAGGGTGCTCAGCGGGGCCCTCTCAAAAGGGGCCGAGACCGTGTTGCTGGTGGAGGAAGATGAAATTACCCGAAAACTGGCTTCATCGACGCTCCAGACCCATCGCTACCAGGTGTTAGAGGCGGGGTCTGCTGTCGAAGCGTTGTTGGTGGCGCAGCAGCATCCCGGGCCGATTCACCTCACGGTCAGCCATCTTTCGATGCCGGAGATCAGCGGTCGGGAGTTGGCCAAGCGCCTGGTTCTCCAACACCCCAAGATGAAGGCGTTGTTTGTGTCGGGGTTCTCGGACGACACGATCGCGAGCCATCGGGTCAATAAGAAGTATTTCCTGCAGCAGCCGTATCGGCAGCACGATCTGGCAGGAAAGATTCGTGAACTGCTGGATGTGTGAGTGGCCGAGTGTGTCCTAGTAGCGCCAGGACCTGGTACGTCCGGGCGTGAAGAAGCGCACTTCCGGTCGTTTGAACAGGCCGATCAGAACCATCCCCGCAATGAATCCGCCGATGTGGGCAAAGAACGCGACCCCTCCTCCCTGCGAGCCGATGCTCGCGCCTCCGTTCAACAGTTGCATCACAAACCAGAATCCCAGCACGATGCCGGCCGGCACGTAGGTCGTGCCCACCACCGGGGCGAGCAGCAACACCCGGGCGTGGGGAAACAGCAGCAGATAAGCGCCCAGTATGCCGGAAATCGCGCCGCTCGCTCCCACCATCGGCACGGTGGATGTCGGGTCGGTCAGGGCGTGGCTCAATGCAGCCAGGACGCCGCACACCACATAGAAGAGGACAAATCTGGCATGGCCCATGATGTCCTCAATGTTGTTGCCGAAAACCCAGAGGTACAACATGTTGCCGATCAGGTGCATCCAACTGCCGTGTAGGAACATGCTCGTCAGCATGGTCGCGAACGCAGGTACCATCGCGACCTCGGGCGGGAGCACGGCCTGGCCGAAGACGACGGAGGGAATCGCGCCATATTGATACACAAAGGCTTCGCCGGGAGCCGGGGGCAGCGAACTCTGGTAGAGAAACACGAGGCAGCAGGCGACGATGAAGGTGATGGTGACGACCGGTGTGTGTTCGGTCGGGTTGTCGTCATTGAGGGGCAGCATGGCGATCCCTATGGGGGCGACGCGTTACGGCGCCGGTCGGGGGAGACGAGGATTGAGGGGGAGTGAGCCGTCGGTTTGTAACGGAATGGAGAACCCGGCCGCATGGGTATGGCCTCCGCCACCGAACGACGCGGCGATCGAGCCCACATCGGTTCCCTCCTCGCGGGAGCGCATGCTGTAGTACCGTCGTCCGTTGCGGTCGTGCCAGATGAGGCAGAAGGGGTGCGCGGCAGAGAGTCGTTCGCCGATCTGACTGGTGAGGACTGCGCTTTGAACCGCGGGTACGGTCGCCCCTTCAAACTGCACCAGGGTCGCGTGTGAGGCCAGTTTCGTGACCAGCTCGTTTTCGTAACGGAGAATCGCTCGTCCCTCCCGCTCTAACTCCTGCTGCTCGAAGCTGCTCCAGAGTTGAAAATCGAACGGGTGCGAGGCCAGCGCGGCGCTGATCTCCCGGCTGTTCGGGAGCGCCCAATTCCAGAGATCTTTGTCCTGAATGTAGCGTAACAGCCAGGGAGCCGGCTCATCATGGGCCCATTCCCATCCGAGCACCGCGCCGGACTTCTTCTGATCGAAGTAGGCATAGGGTAGATCCGCCAGCGTTTGCTCGGCGGTGATGTGATGATCCAGGACCACCAGGCTCGCTGCATCTTTGGCGATGGCTTCGAGGGTCGGCCGGGCGTAACTGAAATCGACGATGACGATATGATGACCGGCCAGGTTGGCCGGCGGGCCTTCGCCATGTTTCACGGGGCGATATTCTGCGTTGGGGTAACGTCGCCAAATGGCCCAGGCGGCACCGAACCCATCCGCACATTCCGCGTGATAGAGAATCAGTGTAGGAGGAGAAGCGGCACGGCTTCGCATGACGGCGGCGCTCATAGGCTGACCACCTTAGCATGTCCGTTCATGGAGACTAAAGCGCAATCTCTGGAGGGGACGCGATGCCGGTTGGTGCGGCCGGCATCGCGCGGGATTCCGGTTATGCCGTCGAGGGAAGCTGGTTCAGGTGGTTGATCAGTTGCCGGAGGCGTCCGGCATTCCGTCGGTTGAACGAGAAGGTCAATCGCGCGAGATCCTTCAACCCCGGTTCATCGATTTCCTCGGGAAGCGACGGACGCTGCTCGAACGTCCCCTCCGTCAGCATATCGCTGAATTGCTGCTGCACTTCTTCAACCTGCGCCGCACTCAACGGGGTCTTCAGCCTGATGGCGAGCTGGCGGCCCACAAACCGGAGCGAGTGATAGCGCCGGTAGAACGTGCGGATTTCCGTGACGGCATCTTCGACATTGTCGACGATGGTGAAGAGCGAGAGATCTTCCGCGTTGATCAGGCGTCGCTTCAGCAATTGGTCGGTGATGAAGGAATTCCAGTGATCCCAGTAGTCGCACCCGGGCGCCTGAAGGCATACGATCGGTTTCGGGTCGCTCTTGCCGGTTTGCACGAGGGTCATGATCTCGAATCCCTCGTCATGGGTCCCGAATCCGCCCGGAAACAATGCAATCGCGTGCGACTCTTTTTGGAACATGAGTTTGCGGGTGAAGAAGTATTTGAAGGTGACGAGCTTCGGGTCATCGGCGATGACGGCGTTGGCGCCTTGCTCGAAGGGCAGCATGATATTCACGCCGAAACTATGCTCACGGCCGGCGCCTTCCTGCGACGCTCGCATGATGCCGTCTGCGCCGCCGGTGATGGTCATGTACCCCTCTTCCACCATTCGCCGGGCGAATTGAAAGGCCAGCTGATAGTTGGGATCGTCGGCCGGCGTGCGTGCCGATCCGAACACGCTGATCTTCAGTCGGTGCCGGTAGCCCTGGAATACTCGAAAGGCATGCCGCAGTTCCTTCAGCGCCCGATTCACGATTTTGAGGTCCAGGACATCCAGCTGCGATTCCGAGAGCCGGATCACACCCGCGAGAATTTCCTTCATGAGCGCGGCCTGGATGTCGTCGTCAGGACGGTCGAGCAGGGTGGTGAGTTGCGCGAGAATCTCCTCTTTGGTCGGGGTCGGCTTGGAGCGGGCGGCGGGGCTTTTCATGGATTGTCACCTAACGCACGGTAAACTCCTGACGCGTATCGTCGGAGAGAGCACGCATAAAAATCATAACAAGCTGATGCGAATGAAGCAAAAGATTCATGGAACGGAGCTTAGGAGAGGCCGGAGGCCCGCGGCAGATTTTGCAAGACCCAGGCGCGAATCTTCGACTCATCGGAGGAGGGAAGGGGCGCAAATTGGATGTCGACCCCGGGATAGGTCCCGAGCGCATCCCGGTCTTCGTGGAATTCGGGCTCGTAACTGCTGTTGAGAATGGTCCCACGCAGGGAGAAGCTCAAGTCTGTTCCTGGAAGCATAAACGAAAGGACGATACTCGTGCCGGGCAGCAGCAGCGTGCGGCTCTCGATGAACGCGCCGACGTGGCTCAGCTGTCGGATCGTGGCGAGGTGTTTCGCTCCCTCGCCTTCACCGTTGGTCACCCGGATAGTGGCAGGCAGGCAGGTTTCGCATCGCTTGGGGGCCAGGGCCAGGTCCCGCGCCGTTAGGATGCCGACTGGCTGGCCTTGTTTCGTGACGATCAATAGCGAGGCGCCGGTGGAGGCCATCACGCTGGTGGCGTCATCGAGGATCTGATCGCATTCGATGGAATGCACGGGCTTCGACATGATCGTGCGGACTTCCACGTCGTGCGGCTCCAGTCCCTGGGCGACGACCTTCATCACGATATCGGCGGAGGTCATGATGCCGAACGTGGTCTCACTATCTTTCACCAGCAGGCAGGGAATCCGCTCCCGGTCGAGGAGCAAGGCGGCTTCGCTGACAGAGACATCCCCGGGGACCTGTACCACGCCGGGTGTCATCATGTGGGCCACCATAGGGGTTGAGTAATGCGTCGGTTTGTCGCGGAGCATGGAGCCGGTTTTTGTCATCGGTTAAGCCTGTTTCTCGCCGTGAGAGGGGCTGACGTGTCGGCCCGGCGACCACCACGTCGAAAGGAAGTATACCAGATCGATTTGCCGGGTTAGGTTCCCCATCTTCCCTTGTCAACCAAGAGGTTAGGCGCTTAGACTGCACATGAACTATAGTCAGTATGGTTGCTTCAAAATATGCCAAACGCGATCTGATGCAAAGCGAATTCACAGAACGTGCGATCGGCCTTGCCACGCACGGTGTAGGGCTGTCGGTGGATGTCTATTCGCCTGACCTGCTGCACCTCGTCCATTCACTGCGGGACGCAGGCCTGCAGCCCGGGTATCTGGAGGTCTTCAAGGCGACCACGTCAGCCATGCAATGGGTGCGGCGGCACCTGCCGGACATGAAGCTTCCTTACCATGGCGAGGGCCTATGGGTCACGCAGCCGGATTTTCCTCGGAGTTCCTCCGGGACGCAAGGGGTTGCGGAGGCCTGCGCGCAAATCCTCGCCCTGGGGAGTGCCTGGCTCAATCACGAATGTGCGATGAAGCAGATGGTGGGGTATTCCTTCGGGACCTACCTGCCGCCGTTGTATACGGAATTGTCCGCCAGGATGACAGCCGAGAACCTGGCCTTTCTACAGGAACAGGTGGATGAGCAGGCGCGTCGTCATGGGACAGATCCTGCGCTCGTCCTCTTGGAAATGCCGCCGCTCACGTATTTTGGTTGCGGCTCTCTCGCGATTCCCGCCTTCTTCCGGGCCGTGACCGACCGCGTGGCCTGCGGTCTGGTGTTGGACATCGGGCATCTGTGGACGGTGTATCGTTACACGGGGGCCTGGCTGCGTCAGACGTTGGAGGCCTTTGCCGCTGAATTTTTAGACGCCTTCCCGATGGAACGGGTGATCGAAATTCATGTCGCCGGCTTGGCAGAATTCACGGCGCAGGGCGGTGCCCAGTACATGGTCGATGCTGAGGCCTTGCCCTACTGGATCGATGCCCATGGTGCTCCGATTCCGGAAGTCCTGTTCGATCTGCTGGCTCAGGTCTTGGCACATCCCCGCCTGACCTGCTTGAAAGGTGTGGCGCTGGAGGTCGATACGAAGCCGGTCGCTACCATCGTTACAGAGTTCCGCCGGTTTTGTGACCGATTTGAATCAATGGTCACCAGCGTGGTGCAGGCGGGCGCGGCTCAATCGCTCACGCGACCGGCGGTGGAACAACGCACTGGAACGCGGCAGCCTCTGACAATGGATGAGCAGGCGTCGCTACGCAATCAGTATCAGGGCTATGTCCGGTTCGTCACAACCGGCCAGGCCTTGCCGCCATCGGAACATCCGTCTCTGCTCGGTGGATCGCTCGATAACCTCGACCGGTATCGAAAGACTTATCTGCCCCACGAACTACTGCATTGGGGCGGTGAGCTGAAGGACATGTTTCCGCGGACCTGTAGCTTACTTATAGCAGCCCATCTCCCGTTGGAGCGGTTCGTTTCGTTCTGGTTCAGCCGGCCGAGGACTGACGAGCAAGATTATGATTTTTTCCTGCTGAAGATCGATCGGTTCGTCGAATTCGTCGCGCATGACTGTCCCTCGGCGGCCGTGACCGTGATGGAAGAGGCTGAGGAAATGCGGATGGCCTATCGCACGGCAAACGAACCGACGGAATCGGCTGAGGTGCGTGCATGAGTTTCTGGGCGACGCTGCCACAGCCTATTCTCGGATTGGCGCCGATGGATGGAGTAACCGATGCCGCCTTCCGGCGCGTGGTGGCCTCGCAGGGGCGACCGGACATCACCTTCACTGAGTTCACCAACGTCAATGAGATTTGTCGCGGACCGGACCATCTGCTGGACTCGTTGATTTACAGCGAGGCAGAACGGCCGATTGTTGCGCAGCTCTACGGCAAGGACCCGGATCAGTTTTATCGCGCGGCGCAGGTAGTCTGCGAACTGGGGTTCGACGGGCTCGATATCAATATGGGCTGTCCTTCGAAGAGTGTCGCGGCGTCAGGATCTGGCGCAGCGTTGATCAAGACGCCCGATCTGGCCCATGCCATCGTGCGCGCCGCCCGGCAGGGTTTGGAAGATTGGGCCGGCGGTCAATCGATTCACAGTCAGGGATTTAAACCCTCCCGCATTGAGTTTATTCATACGCTGAACCATAGCCGTTCCGGTGTGCCGGTCGTGCCGCGTCGGCTCCTACCGCTGTCCATCAAAACGCGACTGGGGTTTGATTGTGTGGTGGTCGAACGTTGGGTCGAACATTTGCTGGCGGCCCGTCCGGCGGCCATCACCCTGCACGGCCGGACGTTGCAGCAGATGTACCGGGGGGCGGCTGACTGGTCCGCCATTGCCGAAGCCGCCAAGCTGGCCCATGGTACCGGCACGCTGATGCTGGGAAACGGCGATCTCAATACCTTGGTCGATGCGATTCGACGCGCGGCTGAAAGCAAGGTGCAGGGCGTGTTGGTCGGGCGCGGTACGTTGGGCTCGCCCTGGTTCTTCCGCGAGAAAGAGCAGGCGCGGCGGGCGTTCAGCGAGCGGGATGACTTGTCCACATTGCCCGCCACGGCTTGGGAGCCGCCGGTCTCAGTGAGCCATCGCATGCAGGTCATGCTCGACCACGCCAGGCAGTATGAAGCGATTGCGGGGCTGGAACGGTTCCGGTCCGTCCGAAAGCATCTGGGCTGGTACTGCAAAGGATTTCCCCATGCTGCGGCGATGCGGGGCAAGATGTTCGGAGCGTCCAACGTGCAGGATGTCGAACGCATCGTGGCCGAGTTTTGCCAGGAGCTCATGCAGGCAGAGCGAGACGCGTCTGCTCCCACTCCGCTTGCGGCACAGCCCTCTTCCGTCTCCGCCGCGTAACCCATGCGTTTGATTCTCGCCTCCACCTCGCCAAGACGGAAGGAATTGCTGACCCTCCTGGGGGTGCGCTTCGACATTGTGGCCCCGCCGTTTGTCGAACAGGTGGCGCCGAATAGGTCCGCCGAGCAGCAGGCGGTAGAATTCGCGGTAGGCAAGGCCAAATCCTGCATCGAGCTGTTCCCCGATGCGCTCATCCTCGGCAGCGACACCCTGATCAGCCTTGGCTCGGAGGTGCTGGGAAAGCCGGCCGATTTGGCCGATGCTGAATCCATGCTCAGGCGTATGGCCGGACAGATGCACAAGATTTTCACTGCGGTTGCACTGGCGGGATCCGGCACTGAGTCCTGCGAGGTTCAGGTCGCCGAGGTATCGGTCACGATGAAACCCTTGAATGAAGAGGCCTTGGCCGCCTACCTGCGGACGGGGGACAGTCTGGGCAAGGCCGGCGCCTATTCCATTCAGGGTGGAGGTGCCGCACTGATCGAGCGGATCGAGGGCGATTACACGGCGGCCGTGGGATTGCCCCTTCGCATGGTCGCCGAGATGTTGCGCAAGCGTGGCATGTCCTGTCCGGTCGATGTCGATCAACTCTATGTTCACAAGCCCTATCCCAACTGGAATCGGTTCAATTCCTAGCCCGGACTATTCATGAATCCCTGCTCAGGCGTCCGATCCTCTCGCCCGGCGAGGCTGTTCTCGTTCAGCCTCCTCGACGGACTGCGAGTACGCCTGCGTCGACTTCACTGCGAGCAGCCTCGGCGGGCTTCCGTCTCGAACGCCTCGCGACGGCATTCGTGAATAATCCGGGCTAGCAGGCTTCCTGCCTGTTCAGCTGTGAGATTGAAAAGGCCTTCGCAATCCTTTTACAATGCGCCCTTGTTCAGTGACGCGTCAGGGAGGTACTCATGCGCGCGAATCATAGCAGGGCAGGTCGGCATCGTCGGTCCCATGGAGTCATCGGGCTTGTCGTCGGAGCAATGGTGGCGGTCGGCGGTCCCGCGTGGGCGATCGACGTCAAGTTGTCCCCCGAAGAGGCGAAGAAAGCCCTGGAAGCCGGGCGGGCACCGATGGAAAAGGCTAATTCCCCGGAGGACGTGAAGAAGGTGTTGCAGCAGGCCTCGATGGTGACGCGGGTGGGAGCGGATCCCGAGAAGGATCAATGCGGCGCGAGCGCCATCCTGCGCACCAAGCGGTATCGGCTGGAAGCGTTCGGTCGACAGGAAGCGGCGGAGTCGAAGAAGCAGAAAAAAGACGTGCGCATGCCCGAGGAGTTCATCCAGAAAGTCGTGGACATGCCGAACATGGAAGTGGAAGTGCAGCTCTGCGGCGACGATGAGTACTTTGCAGAGAAGGCCGACATCGTGTTCCAACAAAAGGGAAAGAATATCCGTCCGGTGGACATCAGCCCGGCCGATCGGGGCAGAAAAAACGAGGGCGCAGGCCCGGCTTATCGGTCGCGCTTCACGGCCCGGTTCGGATACGAGTCGTTTGATCCCAACGCCAAGACGACGGTGATCGTGACGTTGCAGGACGGGCAGACCATGCAATTCGATGCCGATTTTGCCAAAGTGAAATAGATGGCTCGCTCCGGTGCGGGCATCGCGCCCGCACCGGAATAGGCTGTGCTCTCACCAGTGTTTCTCTGCCGCTCGTTCACTCCATATTCTGCTCAGTGCCCGTTCCGGAACATCCAGGTTGAGTCGCCTTGTCGTGGGCATGCATAATGACCGACATGGACAGGGACGATCTGCTTTCCCTCTATCGTCAGATGTTGCTGATTCGCCGGTTTGAAGAAAAATCGGCGGAGATGTATGCGCTCGCCAAGATCGCCGGGTTTCTCCATCTCTACATCGGCGAAGAGGCGATTGCCGTCGGGGCCATCGCCGCGCTGAGGCCGGACGATTATGCGATCAGTGCCTATCGCGACCATGGACATTGTCTGGCCCGCGGCTCTGATCCCGGTAAGGTGATGGCCGAACTCTTCGGCAAAGCAACCGGGTTGTGCCAGGGCAAGGGCGGCTCTATGCATCTGGTGGACCTCGCGCACCGGTTCATGGGCGGTTACGCCATCGTCGGCGGGCACATTCCGTTGGCCACAGGGTTGGCTTTCGCGACCAAGTATCAGAAGCAGGATCTGGTGACCGTCTGTTTCTTCGGCGAAGGCGCCGTGCCGAGCGGCCAGGCGCATGAAGCCTTCAATCTGGCGGCCTTGTGGAAGCTCCCCGTGATCTTCATCTGTGAAAATAATCGATACGGGATGGGCACGCCGGTGCATCGGGCCGTGGCATTGTACGAAAACGTGGCGGAGGCGGCGCGTTCCTACGGCATCATGGCCGAGCGTGTGGATGGCATGGATGTGCTCGCGGTGCGGGCACTGATGCGGACGGTCGTGGATCAGGTTCGCGCCGGGCATGGCCCGTTTTTCATCGAGGCGATGACCTATCGGTTCATGGGCCATTCGATGGCCGATCCTTCGCATGGCCATTACCGGAGCAAGGACGAGGTGGAGGAACATCGCAAGCGGGATCCGTTGGTGTTACTCAAGCACCAGATCCTGAGCCTGGCGTTCTGCAGTGAAGCCGACTTTAAGCCGATTGAGCAGGAGGTCGGCGATATCGTGGCCTCGGCGGTGAGGTTCGCCGATGAAAGCCCATTCCCCGACCCTGCGAGCTTGCATACCGACGTCATGGCGGAGGACTAGAATCACCCATGCTGTTGTCCTACCGAGAGGCACTGAATCAGGCCATGCGCGAAGAAATGCGCCGCGATCCGCGCATCTTTTTGATCGGCGAAGAAGTGGGCTACTACCAGGGGGCCTTCAAGGTGACCAAGGGATTTGTCGAAGAGTTCGGACCGCAGCGGGTGGTGGATACGCCGATTACGGAGGCGGGTTTTACCGGCTTGGCCATCGGCGCGGCCATGGCAGGATTGCAGCCGATCGTCGAGCTGATGACCATGAATTTCGGAATCGTGGCGCTGGATCAGATCGTCAACAACGCCGCCAAGATCCGCTACATGTCGGGTGGCCAACTATCTGTTCCCATCGTGATTCGTGGCCCCGGCAGTGCAGCGCATCAACTGGGGGCGCAACATTCGCAAAGCCTCGAAGCCTGGTTTTGCCATGTGCCGGGGTTGAAGGTCGTCGCGCCGTCGACGCCACAGGATGCGAAGGGGCTGTTGAAGAGCGCGATCCGCGACCAGAATCCCGTGATCTTTATCGAAGCGCAACTGCTCTACGGCACGAAGGGCGAAGTGACGGAAGGGGAGTACACGATTCCCTTAGGTCAGGCCGAGGTGAAGCGCGCGGGGGCGGATGTGACCGTCGTGGCCTATTCCAAGATGTTGCTGGTAGCGATGGAGGCAGCGGATCAGCTGAGTCGTGACGGGCTCGATGTCGAGGTGATCGACCCGCGCACGCTCAAGCCCTTGGACCTCGACACGATAGTCACCTCGGTCAAAAAGACCGGGCGCCTGGTGATCGTCGAGGAAGGTTGGCGCTTTTGCGGACTGGGCGCGCAGATTGCCGACAGCATCTACACGGCGGCGTTCGATTACCTGGACGGCCCCATCGTTCGCGTGACCGGCGAGGAGGTGCCGATGCCGTATAGCCGTCCGCTGGAAGATGCCGCCATTCCGGATGTGCCGCGTGTGGTCGCTGCCGTCAAATCAGTCTGTGGTGCAGCATGAGAAGCGGTCGCCGTCTGATTCGAGCCGGTGTACGAAGATGGTCCGCATCCTGGAGGAGGATCCATGGCTAGTCGCGTCGTCATGCCCAAACTGACGGATACGATGGAAGAGGGAGTGCTGCTGGCCTGGAAGAAGCGCGAAGGTGATCAGGTGCATGCAGGCGAAGTGATCGCGGAGATCGAAACCGACAAAGCCGTCATGGATCTGGAAGCCTTTGCTCCCGGCATCCTGCGCAAGATTCTCGTGCGAGATGGGGAAACGGTGCAATCCGGCACGTTGATCGCGGTCATCGCCGAGTCTGATGAAGACATTGCCTCGGCCTTGTCAGACGGTGTGACGGCGGCGCCGTCGATCGGCAATGGTGCCAAAACCGGCGCCGCGCCGGGAGTGGCCCCTGCCCCAACTGCAGCGGCGCGTCCGGAGGGTGCGCGTCCATTCGCCTCTCCGCGAGCGAAAGCCCTGGCTTCTGAACGGGGCATCGATCTTTCCGCCCTTACGGGCAGCGGTCCTGGCGGGCGAATTGTCGAAGAGGATGTGATGCAGGCGACCGCTCAGCCTGCGCAGGCATTGCCTGCCGGAACGGATCAGCCGTTGAGCCAGATGCGAAAAGCCATCGCCAGGGCGACGGTGCAGAGCAAGGCGCCGGTCCCCCATTTTTATCTGACCGTCGAAATCGACATGGAGCAGGCGGAGCGGGTCCGCGATCAATTCAAGCAGAGTCGTCAGACCCATCCGTCCATCACCGATTTGCTCATCAAAGCATCGGCGCTGGCGTTGTGTCGGCACCCGGAGATCAACGTCTCCTTTGCCGGCGACGCGATCAGACGGTTCGAGCAGATTGATATCGGGGTAGCCGTCGGCATGGAGGATGGTTTGATTACGCCGGTGGTTCGAGACTGCGGGGCGAAAACGCTGGCCGAGATTTCGGTAGAAGCCAAGTCGCTGATCGAACGGGCCAGGCAGAAGCGCCTGCAGCCGAACGAATATACGGGAGCGACCTTTGCCATCTCGAATCTGGGCATGTTCGACGTAGACAACTTCATTGCCCTGCTCATGCCGCCGCAGGCTGCTTCGATCGCCGTGGGTGCGATTCGGGATGCACCGGTCGTGACCAAGGGGATTGTGACGGCCGGGCGGCGGATGAAGGTCACGCTGTCGTGCGATCATCGGGCGTTGGATGGATTGATGGGTGCGCAGTTTCTAAAAGAGTTCAAACGTGTGTTGGAACATCCGCAGGAACTGGTGGCTCCGGTGGTAAAACCATGAGCTTCATTCACATCGACCCTCGGCCGACTGCTGAAGAAAATCAGCCATCAGCCGTTAGCCCTCAGCCTTCGGCTGCTCAGCCACGCCGGCTGCCGCCCTGGTTCAAGGTCAAGCTTCAGACCGGTCCGGATTATCACGACATTCGCAAGACCATGGACCGGCTCAACCTCCACACGATCTGCGAGGAGGCGCGTTGTCCGAACATGTGGGAATGTTGGAACGCCCGCACGGCGACCTTTCTGATCCTCGGCGACATCTGCACGAGGCGTTGTCACTACTGCTCGGTCGCTACCGGTCGGCCGCATGAAGTGGATCGCGAGGAACCGTTGCGCGTGGCGGAGGCGGTCCAGGCCCTCAACTTGAGACATGCCGTGATTACGTCGGTGAATCGCGATGAACTGGACGATGGCGGCGCCTCCGTGTTTGCCGAAACCATCCGCCACATCCGGCGATTGATTCCCAGTTGCACGATCGAAGTGCTCATTCCGGACTTTGAGGGGAACGAAGCGGCGCTGGCCCTTGTCGCAGTTGAGAAGCCGGACATTCTGAATCACAATATCGAAACGGTGCGGCGATTGTTTCCGTCGATCCGGCCGCAGGGGAAATATCAGCGGTCGATTGAATTGCTGGACCGGGCCAAGCAGATGGGCATGACAACCAAGTCGGGATTAATCGTCGGCATGGGCGAAACGACGGATGAGGCGCGCGAAGTCATGCGTGATCTGCGTTCGGTTGAATGCGACATCATGACCATCGGCCAGTACCTGCAACCGACGAAGGAACATCTCTCCGTGGCGCGTTTCTACCACCCCGACGAATTCGCCGTGCTGAAAGAGGAAGGCCTCGCCCTCGGTTTTCGTCACGTCGAATCGGGACCGCTGGTTCGTAGTTCCTACCATGCGGAACAACAAGTGGCAGGATGTTGAAAATGGCCTCCGCCGTCGTCCTCGCATAGCTCAAGGCCTCAACGTACGACTTACTTGTACGCCTGGCCTTTCGTTCGTTGCAGCCTAGCCGGGCGACCGTTTTGAACATCCTGCCCAGTGCCAAGCATCCACTCATACGCCATTCGCTAGAAGCCATAGGCTCTTAGCAAAGCCGCTTGCCTACTCATAATGCAGCGCGTCGATGGGATTCATCCGCGAGGCTTTGTTGGCCGGATAGAGGCCGAAGAAGATGCCCACGGCGAGAGAGAAGAGGAAGGCCACGGCCACTGCTTGCGACGAGATGATCGTGGGCCAGCCGATGAGGCGAGTGAGGAGCCGCGCGCCGGCGATCCCGAATATTACCCCGGCCACCCCGCCGATCGCCGTAAGGATGATCGCCTCAACCAGAAACTGCAGCAGAATGTGGGCGCGTTTGGCGCCGACGGCCATGCGGATGCCGATCTCCCTGGTGCGTTCCGTCACTGAGACCAGCAAAATATTCATGATTCCAATGCCGCCGACCACAAGCGAAATGGAAGCGATGCTGAGCAGCATCACCATCATGGTCCGGCTGGCTCCGGCCACAGTTTTGGCGACATCCTCCATGGTGCGGATCGTGAAGTCGTTCTCTTCGGCCGGGTGAATCCGGTGTCGTGCGCGCAGGAGTTCTTTAATCTCCTCCACGGCAGCCGGGATGCTGTAGCGGTGCTGGGTGGCGACCATGATGATGCCGACCGTTCCGAGGAACTTTGTTCCGAGGACTTTTCGCTCTGCGGTCGTGAACGGCAGGACGACGATGTCGTCCTGGTCCTGTCCGGAGAGGGATTGGCCCTTGGAGGAAAGAATGCCGATCACACGCAGCGGCACATTCTTGACCCGGATCTGCGCCCCGATCACCTCTTCCCCGCGTTCGAATAGGTTGTCCGCGACGGTTTTTCCGAGCACCACGACTTTGGCGGCGGCGTCCTCATCTGCCTGGGTGAAGAAATTGCCGTCGGCTACCGGCCAGTTGCGAAGATCCGGGAAGGCGGTGGTGGTGCCGAGCGCGATGGTGTTCCAATTTTTATGTTCGTGGACCACTTGGAGGACCGATCGAGAGGCATAGGTGACGAGGCTGATATCGCCGATGCGTTTTTCGATGTCGCGCGCATCGTCCACGGTGAGGGTCGAGACCGAGCCGAGTCCGCCGCGGACGCCGCCCGTCGTGGTGGCGCCGGGGATGATAATGAGCACATTGGTACCGAGGCTGGCGATTTCACGCTGGACCGAGGCGGTCGCGCCCTGCCCGAGACTCACCATGCCGACGACGGCGCCGACGCCGATGACAATGCCGAGCATGGTCAATCCTGCGCGTAGCGGATTACGCCGCAGCACACGCAGGGCGGATTGAATGGTCAGCCAGAGAAAACTCATGAAATGCTCGTCACCGCATTTTCGGCCCGAACTCAAAGCCAGGCGGGAGTTTTTCTTGGGCGCTGTCTTCCGCCGACGCAATCCCCACGATGGCGGCATCGCCCTCGCGCGCCTCGCCGGTCGTAATTTCTGTGAACAGCGAGTCGGCAATACCTGTGCTGATCGGTGCCGCCCGCACACGACCTGTTGGCTCCAGCACCCAAAGCTGCGCCGTTTTGCGATCCACCGGCACGCCGGGCATACGAAATCGTAAGGCCGCGTTGGGGGCGCGGAGCGCATCTTCGTTGCGCGCCGTCACGATGGTGATGTTGGCCGTCATGCCGGGTTTGAGTTTGAGCTCGGGGTTTTCGACGGAGATGATCACGTCGTAGGTGACCACATTCTGGATGCTGACCGGAGCGTTCCGGACCTGCGTCACGACCCCGTGAAAAAACTCACGCGGGTACGCATCCACTCGAAAGTCGGCTGAGGTGCCCTCGCTGACGCCGCCGATATCCGATTCGCTGACATTGGCGATGACCTGCATGCGGGTGAGGTCCTGGGCGATCACGAAGAGGGTCGGGGTTTGAAAGCTGGCGACGACAGTCTGCCCTTCCTCCACGTTACGGGAGACGACGGTGCCGTTGACTGGCGAAATAATGGTGGTGTAACCCAGGTCCAATTCCGCAGACGACAGGGTGGCCTTGGCTTGGTCAACCTGTGCCTGAGACAGATCCACCTGTGCTTCGGCATCGCGATAGTTGGTTCTCGACAGATCCAGATCCGACTGGGCGACGAATTGTTGCTCCCGCAACGCAGCCATGCGATCGAGTTCGAGTGTTCTCTGTGCGAGCATGTTCCGGGCTTTGGCTAATGTGGCTTTGGCGCTATTGAGTGCGGCTTTGGCCTGGCTGACCTTGGCTTGATAGGGTTTCTGGTCGATGGAGGCGAGGACCTGGCCTTCCCGCACGATGGAGTTAAAGTCGGCGTAAAGTTTCGCGATCTTTCCGGAGACCTGACTGCCGACCTGCACGGAGATGACGGGGCTCACGGCTCCCGTGGCTGTGACCAGTGAGGTGATCGGGCCACGATCGACGGGGAGGGTCTTATAGTGACCGGCAACCGGGTCATTGGACCACCAATGCCACAATCCGAGAGCCAGGATCGCCAGAAGCCCCACCGCCGCGAGTAGAAGCGGTATCCGTCGCTTTCTGCCAGGAAGGGGGCCGGCGCCGACTCTGACAGGCACCTGAGCATGGCCCTGACCTTGCACTACCGGAACGGGAGCCAGCACGACCGGTGCCGGACGGGTGGTCGGCCGCGGATCCTGTTTCGAGTGATCTGACTCCATAGACGACCTCCCGTCTCGCCAGGGAAGACGCAAGAGAAGTGCCGTTGCGGGATGAGTGTACAACCCGATGAAGTGGCGTGCTCACCTCATAGGCTTGGCGGCTCGAAGAATGGTCCGCGAGTGACGTTGGGGCATTTCGCGACAGCAGGCGGCAATGACCTGCGGCAGGACGCCCCTTGACCGCCCGGGAGTAAGCCGATTAGGCTGTGCGCGCACTCGCTAGAGAACTGGTCCGATGAGAGGAGCACGTGAGGGAGCTGTATGACTGAGGAATGGGGCGCGGTCCTGGTGGTCGACGATGATGCCGACATGCGCAGCCTGCTGTGCGATGTCTTGCAGGGTCGCGGGCATCAATGCACGGGTGTCGGCAGTGGTGACGACGCGCTTCAGCGGCTGAGTGAGGAAGACTATGCCGTGGTCCTGACCGACCTTCGCATGAAAGGCATGTTGGGCACGGAGCTGTTGGCGGAGGTGAAACACCGGTATCCCGATATCGGCGTGATCCTGATGACGGCCTTCGGATCTGTGGAGACGGCGGTCGAGGCGATCCGGCATGGCGCCAGCGACTATCTGACCAAACCGGTCAAAACCGAGGAACTGGTGCGGGTGGTCGAGCGCGCGATTCGGGAGGCGGCGCTCCGGCGCGAAGTCAGCCGGCTACGGAAAGAGGTGCACAAGGAGTACAGCTTTCATCAGATTCTCGGCAAGAGCAAACCGATGCAGGCGGTCTTCGATCTGATTCGACGCGTGGCCGACAGTCCCACCAACGTGTTGATCACGGGAGAGAGCGGAACGGGAAAAGAACTGGTCGCCAAGGCCATTCATTACAACAGCGACCGGCGGGATGCGCCGTTTGTTCCGGTGAACTGCGCCGCGATCCCGGAACAATTGCTGGAAAGTGAACTCTTCGGGCACATGCGCGGCTCGTTTACAGACGCCAAAATGGACAAGCGCGGACTCTTTGAAGAGGCACAAAAAGGCACGTTGTTTCTGGATGAAATCAGCGAACTTCCGCTCATGCTCCAGGCCAAACTCCTGCGCGCAATTCAGGAACGGGAAATCCGTCGCGTGGGGGCGACCAAATCTATTCCCGTGGACGTGCGTATCATCGCCGCCACAAACTTGAACCTTTCCGAAGAAGTGAAGAATAAGCGATTCCGCGAAGATTTTTACTATCGCCTCAATGTGATCGAGTTGCGTCTTCCCCCGCTACGGGAACGTCGGGAGGATATTCCGATTCTGGTGGATGCCTTTCTAAAGAAGTGCGCCGACAGCAGGGGCAAGCAGGTCAAGGGCCTCAGCGAATCCGCCCTTGCCATGCTGGCCGACTATGCCTGGCCGGGGAATGTGCGGGAGTTGGAGAACGTCATTGAGCGGGCTGTCACGCTGAGCCATGGGGACATGATCGGCGCGGACGATTTGCCGGTGCAGGTGCAAGGCTCCAGAGGCGATCGCCGGATTCTCGATGAAGCCGCAGAACGCACCCTGCCACTGCACGAAGTGGAAAAAGAGTACATCGTGAAAATTTTGGAAAAGACGGGTGGCAACAAGTATCAGGCCGCGCACGTCCTGGGTATCGATCGGAAGACCCTGTATCGGAAGCTTGCCGAAATCGAAGGCAAACCACACTCAGACGCGTAGATTCACCGTTTCACCCTCGCGCTGGGAGCCATCGGCGTGCAGCCCCTTCATCAGAAATCCCCGCTGTTCGAATCCGGCCTTCCATTGTTGTTGACGGTCGGGATCTTTGTCCTGGATCTGTCGGCGCCTGCCGGGATCGACCTGTGGCTGCTCTATGCGGTTCCGTTCACTCTGATCGCGGTGTCCTCACTCGGGCAGATTCCCCGCTATTTTCTAGGGCTGGTGGCGTTGCTGGTGCTCATCGGCCCTGTTGTATCCTCCGCCGGACCCCTGCCGCGCTCCATCGGCCTCAATCGTCTACTGGGCCTCGGGATCCTGGGGGCCGTGGCTGCGCTGGTTGCCCGCCGTCGGTCTTCTTCTGCGAGTCCGGATGCGAGCACAAGCTTGTCGTCCCGGGCGTTCACGACGGCGCGGGTTGAGCGGCATCAACCAGAGGCAGGCGAGGTTTCGGATGCGGAAGCGCGGGCCCGGGCTGAATCGGCGGTGGTCGGTGCGGTGACCGGACAACGTCGCGCCGAAGCAGAACTGCATCAGGACAAGCTCCGTTTCGAAGGCATCGTGCACTCGGCGATGGACGCGATCATTACCGTCGACGAAGCGCACAAAATCGTGCTGTTCAATCAGGCGGCCGAAAAGATGTTTCAGTGGGGCGCCGAGGAAGTGCTGGGGCGGCCTCTGGATCGACTGCTTCCCGAGCGTTTCCGTAGCACCCACCATGAGCATATCCGGGAGTTCGGCCGTTCCGGCATCACGACGCGCCAAATGGGTGCGCTGGGCATGGTGATGGGGGTGCGGGCCAACGGAGAGGAATTCCCGATCGAGGCCGCGATCTCGCAGATCGGTGTGGAAGGGAGGCGGTATTACACCGTCATCCTCCGCGACATTACGGAACGCCGGCGGCTCGAGCAGGAATTAGCGGAACGCGAGGCCCTGTTGCGGGCGATTATTGAGACCGAACCCGAATGTGTAAAGGTGCTTGATCTGGACGGCAGCGTTCGAACCATCAACGCCGCAGGGCTGGCCATGATCGAAGCAACGAGTAGTGCGGACATCGTCGGGCGGGATGTGTGCCACCTGGCCACGGCCGAGTTTCGGTCGGTCTACCGTGACCTGATCGGCAAGGCCGGGCGGGGGGAAGCGGGGCGACTGGAGTTTCAGATGGTCGGTCTCCTGGGGACTCCCCGATGGCTGGATACGCATGTGGTGCCGCTGCGATCAGCCGATGGCACCATTACGGCGGTCTTGGGTGTGACGCGCGATGTGACCGAGTGGAAAAAAACCGAGGCGCTGCTGCGCCAAAGCGAAGACCGGTATCGCCGGCTCCTGGCCGTCTTGCCCGATGCCATCCTGGTCAATCGCGAGAACCGGATCTTTTTCGCCAATGAACAAGGGGTGCGTTTGTTCGGGGCCCGATCGGCCGAGGAGATTCTCGGCAAGTCGCTGTATGACCTGGCGCATCCCGACTATCACGAGATGATCGATGCGCGGATCCGGCATCTTCTGGGGCCCGGGAACACGGTGCCCGAGGTCGAGGAAAAGATCGTGCGCTTGGACGGGATGAGTGTGGACGTGGCTGTCAGGGCTGCGCGGTTTCAGGATGAGGAGGGGTTCGGC
Source organism: Nitrospira sp. ND1 (assembly GCF_900170025.1). Classification (NCBI taxonomy): domain Bacteria; kingdom Pseudomonadati; phylum Nitrospirota; class Nitrospiria; order Nitrospirales; family Nitrospiraceae; genus Nitrospira; species Nitrospira sp. ND1. The sequence continues at coordinate 2,278,884 of NZ_FWEX01000006.1, forward strand.
ATCCTGGTCGTCCTGCGGGACATTTCGCTTCGAAAAGCCGCCGAGCAGAAGTTGCGGGAGAGCGAAGAGCGGCTTCAAAGTTTATTGGGAGCGATGGAGGATGTCATCTGGTCGTCGTCGCTGGATCTATCCACGATGTTTTATGTCAGTCCGTCCGTGATGGAGATCTATGGCCGGCCGCCCGACGCGTTTTTAGCCAGGCCTTCGTTATGGCTGGAGGCCGTTCATCCCGACGATTGCGTGATTGCGGAACAGGCGCGACAGGCCCTCTCGACAATGGGGGAGTTCGATGTGGAGTATCGCATCGTCAGGCTCGACGGCGATCTGCGTTGGCTACACGACCGCGGGCGGGTCATCAAGGATGCCAAAGGCCGTCCGTTGCGCATCGACGGCATTGCCAGCGACATCACGGAGCGGAAGCGGTTGCAGGCGCAACTTCGCCGGACGGAGCGCGTGGCCGAACTGGGAACGGTGGCGTCCGGCATGGCGCATGAGATCGGCACACCCATGAACGTCATTCTGGGCCGGGCCGAATATCTGATGGAGCGCACGAAGGAGGAGCCGGTCAGGAAGGGGCTCCAAACCATCGTCAGTCAGGTCGAACGAATTACGCGGGTGATGAATCAGTTGCTGGCGTTTGCCCGGCGACGTCCGGTCGAACACCGTGCCTTGGACTTGCGCCAGACCATCGAGGACAACCTGGAAATTTTCCAGGAACGCCTGTCGCAAAGTAACATCAGCGTGGAAACCTCCTTTGCCGACGCCTGCCCCTTGGTGCATGCCGATTCCGATCAGATGAGTCAGGTCTTGATCAACCTGGTGATGAATGCGATCCATGCGATGCCCGGGGGAGGGGTTTTGAAGCTGTCACTGGCGCCGGACCGTGGCATGGTCCGGTTGACGGTGGCGGATACCGGCCACGGGATGCCCCGGGACGTGATCGCCAAGGTGTTCGACCCGTTTTTCACCACCAAGGAGTTCGGGAAGGGAACCGGGTTAGGTTTGACTGTGGTGAAGGGCATCATTGAGGAACACAGCGGAACGATTGAGGTGGAGAGTGAGCCTGAGCGGGGGACGACCTTCACCATTTGCCTGCCGATAGACAAGAGCTGATAGCGTATTGCATGTAGCTTATGGCAGGGATTGAACAGTCTTTGGGAATGGTCGGCCTCTTTTCTTCGCTCGTGCCATACGCCATCGGCAATTCGCCATAAGCTCTACTCGTCCCGTTGTGGCGCTTCGGGACAGGGCTTTTTCAGAGGGTGGGGTCTTTCTCGCCAGAGGCCGGTTCATGCACCTACTGTTTGGAGAAACCTTCGGGGCTAGTTATCCATTGAATACAATCAGTTGCTCGCTTTCACGCGCCGACGTGAGTGGCACATGGTTTGCGTTGTGTTGTCCCCATGGTGACCTATTCCGAGGGCTCGAACGTGGAAAGTCGAACACCAGCGGTATTACTGGTGGTGGAAGACGACAAGGATATGCGGAGCTTGCTCTGCGACGAGTTGTGGGGAGAGGGATACCAATTGCGCGAGGCCAGCAACGGGGAAGAGGGGCTGGCGGCGGTCATGCGAGCGGCTCCCGATCTGATCGTGACCGACTTGAAAATGCCGGCCGGCGGTTTCGACTATGTCCATCGATTGAGGAGCTGTGTGCCCGGTTGTCCGATTATCGTCATGACCGCCTTTGGCGATGCCCAGACCAAGGACGAGGCGATGAAAAACGGCGCGACGGCCTACTTCGACAAGCCGGTCAGGCTGTCGGAACTGAAGGCGACGGTCAAGCAACTCCTGCAACATCCAGGAAGCCGGTCCGAGGATGGACTGCTGCACTGAACATTGGCAGTGGATACGTGTTTTCGCGAGGTCTCCCCCAAGGGGGGAGGGTTGTCTTCGTGATCGTGGCTGTAGTACTAATAGGGCCTTCATAAAAATCAGAAAGGCCCCGCTTGGTTCGTATAGAAACGAGGAGTGATGAGATGGCCGGATCTCACTCACAGGGAACACCCTTTTCCCCCTTTACCGATCCGATTCTGGCCGCTCGGTTGGAAGCTCTGAAGCTCTTGGCCGACGGGCTGACCGACCGCGTGGCGGTGATGGATCGGGATCTCAATGTGGTCTATGCCAATGACGCCGCTTGGGCGAAGTCGGGGAATCCCTCTGCGGTCGCCAAGCCGGCCAAGTGTTATCAGGCTTTCGTTCACATGACAGACCCTTGCGGGACCTGTCCTGCTGAGTCGGTCTTTAAGACGGGGGAAGTGCTCACGGTCTCCTGCAACGCGTCGGGCGATGGGACTGCCTGCGGTATGCACCAGGCGTTTCCGCTCGTCTCGTCGGCAGGAGAGGTGGCCTCGATCCTCGTGCTCTTTCACAAGCGGCCGGAGCCGCTCAGCATTCCAGCGTCGCTGCCGCAGCAAAGGCTCGGTCGATCGCGCCCGGAACGGACCGAATCGAGATTGGGCGATCTGGTCGGCGCGAGTCCGGCCATGAATCAGCTGTTTGAAATGATCCGGTTGGTGGCCGACAGTTCAGCCACGGTGTTGATCCAGGGTGAAAGCGGCACGGGAAAGGAACTCGTGGCCCGGACCATTCACCAGACGAGCTATCGTCGCGACAAGCCTTTTGTGGTGGTCGATTGCGGGGCGCTCCCGGAAACGTTGCTGGAGAGTGAACTGTTCGGCCATGTCAAAGGAGCGTTTACCGGAGCAGCCGGGGCCAAGTCCGGGCTGTTTGAAGAGGCCGACGGGGGCACGATCTTTCTGGATGAGATAGCCGATACGTCTCCAACCTTCCAGGCTAAGCTTCTTCGAGTCTTGCAAGAAGGCGAGATCAAGCGAGTCGGCGGGACGCAGCCGGTCAAGATCAATGTCCGTGTCATCTCCGCCACCAATAAGGATCTGACTGACCTGGTCAAGGCCAAGGCATTTCGTCAGGACCTCTACTATCGGTTAGCCGTGTTGCCCGTTCATTTGCCGCCGCTCCGTGACCGGAGGGTGGACATTCCCTTGTTGGTCGTAAAATTTATTGCCGACTCCTGCCAGCGGCATCGGCAGGATTTGCGTCAGGTGAATGAAGAGGCCATGCGTGCCTTGACGGCTGCGCCTTGGCCCGGGAATGTCCGTGAGCTCCAGCATTATATCGAGCGAGCCGTGGTGACCACGACCCATTCGGAACTGACCTGTGCGGATCTGGTCGAACTGGGGAGTCACCCTCAGGATACCGACCTCAGGACGGTCGGCCGGGGCGCGGCGCGACAGGCCGAGCGGGTGCGTATCCTTCAGGCATTGCAGCAGACCTCCGGGAATAGGGTGCAAGCGGCTCGTGTCCTTAAAATCAGCCGGGCCAGTCTCTACAACAAGCTGCACGAATTCGGCATTCAGTAGCTCAGCCCAGAGAGCCTGTTTTCAGGCCCTCCCCGCTTCTTGTCTCTATCCTAATCCTCTTCAGAATCAGTCCAATGGCTCTTCCTTTCGTAACCGCTAAGCGAGGAAGCTGTCCCGTATCGCCCCATAATTCACGATCTAATGTCCAGCGGCTTGGACAGTCTAAGTAATTGTATTTTATATGTTCTTATCCTTGCCGAGGTGTGCTGTCTAATCGTCTGGAAAACTGTGGCATTTTACGCCGGTTCAAAATTTCCCGCCTAAATCTTCAACTCCTTGAAAAATATATAACATTTCAGTCCGGCTAGGACTACCCCTAGTGGGCACATCAATTGCGTTGTTAGGCAGTGCTGGTGAAGGTGCGGGTGATTAGGACCGGCCTCCGAATGACCTGCTCCCTCGATCTTTGAGGACATCCTTCACCAGCCCTTTTTCCTTTTGGGAGCGTTTCGTGGAGGGAAAAAGGAGAGGCCGGAGGAGCCGGGGTCCTGCCTGACGGAGGCCGGTCACACGACCACGTTTTTTAACCACTCCCGCGGAAGGGCGCGGGATTATAAAGGAGGGAGGCCGACATATGAGGTCTTCAGTGCAGTCAAAGCGCAGGCGCATCAGTCGTAAGGCGATGCTGAGCCTGCAGGCGGCGCTGCTCTCGGGCAGTTTGCTCGCGGCGCCGTGGGTGTTTGCGGCTGGTCCGGGCGATCAGTCGCATGAGGGACATGCGACGCCGGTCGCCATGCCGGGCTGGACACAGACCCTGAAGGGTCAGACCGTGGTGGAAAACGCCATGGAAGGTCGCGCCGGCAATGCAGAGAAGATGGAGATGCAGCACCACCGCCTGATGGAGAAGTTGGAACAGCAGGCGCAGACGGACGCGAAGGCGCAGCAGACCTCCGGTGCATTCAACGAAATGTCGATGATGCACCAGTATATGGGGCAGGACGGGAGCAGCTTCCTGTTGGCGTCCGATTCGTCGAAGGGCGAACCGGTGATGACGTCAGGGGGGAAATGTCCCGCCAATGCGCCGGTGAAGAAGTACGACGTTTCGATGATCAACATCGAAATCAGTTTGAACCGGTGGCTCGACTTCTATCCCGGGTATATGTACGTCCATACCGGGGAGATCGACAAGGTTCGCGCCGAGGAAACCAAGAACAAAGAAGCGCGGGAAAAAGACGGATTCGATCCTGGTGCGGTGACGACCGGAAACCAGGGCGATGCGATTCAGCCGCTGGTGCTCCGTGCCAACCAGGGCGATTGCGTCAAGATGACGTTGCGGAATCAGATGGAGGGTGAGGATGGCAGCTTGGTCATCCAGGCCTCCAGCATGATCGTGAGCGCCACGGGCAAGCCTGCGACGACGACGAACCCGGACACGGTGGTTTCGCCGGGCAAGACGCAGGAGTTCGAATGGTACATTCATCCGAACATGCAGGAAGGTGTGCGGCAGTTCCACTCATGGAGCCATGATCGCGAGTTGACGGTGTTGGGCCTCTTCGGCGCCTTCATCGTCGAACCGAAGGGTTCCAAGTACCTCGATCCGCTCGGAACGGGCGCCGCGCCCGATACGAACAGCGGATGGCAGGTCATGATCGACAACGGGTCCGGACCGGACTTCCGCGAGTTCGTGTTGTTCTATCACGAGATCGGCGACGAAGCCTTCCGGCCGCTGAACAAGAAGGGTGACTTCTTGCCGCAGCGCGATCCGCTGACCGACGCCTATCGTCCGGGTGGCCGCGCGATCAACTATCGCAGCGAGCCGTTCGGCATCGATCAGATGCACTTACAGCACGAATATTTCGGCTTCGAAGATGAGTCGCTGGCCTACAGCGCCTACACCTTCGGTGACCCGCCCACCACGGTGGCCCGCGGCTACCTCGGTGATCCGGTCAAGTGGCGTTTGGTGCATGGTGGATCGGAAGTGTTCCACTCCCACCATCCGCACAGCGGAACCATCCGTTGGCAGCGCAGCCCGCGTGCCGATCAGGAAGAGCATTGGTTTAAGGGACAGGACGGACCGGTGAAGTATCCCGTGGTCCGGACGAAGTCCGATCGGGTGGACGTCGAAGTGGTTGGTCCGTCCGAAGCGCTCGACCTGGAGCCGGAATGCGGCGGCGGTGGCTGTCAGCACCTGGCCGGCGAGTTCCTCTATCACTGCCACGTTGCGCACCACTATGTGGCGGGCATGTGGGGGTACGGCCGGTTCTACAATACGTTGCAGGTCGGCAATGCGCACACCGACACGATGCCGGATATGCGCGAGTTGCCGGATCGCCTGGGCCGTATGAAGCAGGGTGTCTCGTCGGATAAGTTGATCGGCACGACCGTCGACTGGTTCGGCAAGACCTTCAAGATCGTCGACAAGAGCCAGAAGACGAACTGGAAGTCCGATCCTGTGATCGTGAACATCAAGGATTGGGTCGAGATGTTTGTTCCGGCCCAGGGTCAACCGGGCCACACGAGCGATGAGAAGGGCCAGATCATGGCCTACGATTCGACGGTGTGGGACTGGAAGTGGGACGGCAACATCGCCCGCGGCGAGCGGGAGAGCACCGCTCCGAATCCGAAGTATGCGTGGGCTGCGAAGTGGGATGACAGCACCAGACCGGCGATCCTGTTCGATCCGACGACAGGGAAAATGGCCTGGCCGTTGTTCAAGCCGCACTTCGGCAAGCGCGTGCCGTTCTCGGCGAACCACAGCGGTGCGCCATGGTTGGAGCCGATTCACCAGGATGCCAACGGTGAGCGGACCTCCGAGCCGGCGATGCCGGGCGAACAGGGCCGTTGGAGCCTGTGCCCTGACAACGCCAATCGGAAGCATTACAACATTCACTTTGTCCGCATGCCGATCACCCTTGCTAAGAAGCAGGGGAAAGAGCCGGCCATGGTGGACAAGGATGGTCTGATCTACGTCCTTCACGAAGAAGAGCGTTTGACCAGAGCCAATGACGATCTCAAGCTGCCCGCCGTCATCCGCGCCAACGTGTATGACTGCGTGGACTTGTTGTTGACCAGCGAATGGGACGACGACGATTACACGAATTTCCAGTCGTCCAAAATCAACATCCATCCACACTTCTTCCAGTTCGACACCGGGAATTCGGACGGTGTGATCTCCGGGATGGAGTACGAAATGTCGGTCCGGCCGTTCACCATGTGGGGGAAGAAGACCAAGCATGGTTTGCCGGCACCGATGGTTGCGAAGCTCACGGGCGAGGCGAAAGCCGGCGCCACCTCCATCAAGATCCAGATGGCGCCCGGCGCCACCGCGTTCCACGTCAACACCGAGTTGATGGTGGGCATGGATTGTTTGGAGAAGGGCAACGATCCGGCGGCCTCACTGCCGCGGGATAAGAGCTGTCAGGAAGTCGCCCGGGTCAAGGAGATCAAGGGCGATGTCGTCACGTTCTTCAAGCCGCTGAAGCACCATCACCCGGCGGGCGATCTCGTGTCGCCGGAGTTCGTGCGCTATCGGTGGTGGGTGGACGTGGATATGGGAACCGTGTTCTGGCATGACCACGCGTTCGGCGCGACGACCTGGCCCCATGGCGGGTTCGGCGTGACGATCGTAGAGCCATTCGGATCCACCTACCATGATCCGAAGAACGGCAAGTTGGTATATAGCGGTCCGATCGCGGACATTCACAGCAACGAGCCGATCGGTGCCGGTGTCAGCGGCAGCTTCCGTGAGTTGATGGTCTCCATCCACGACACGGTTCCGCACACCGTCAACGTCATCGAAGCCGGCAATCCTCCCGGACAGCCGATCGAAGTGGCGTTGGAAGCAGGAAAGACGGTGTCCTTCCAGATGCCGGACAAGATCCTGAATGCGCCGAACAAGTACATCAACGGCGGCACGCACACGACCGGCAGCGGTTTCAACTTCCGCGCGGCTCCGTTTGCACAACGCCTGTCTAACAATCCTGACACGTCCAAGCTGTTCAGCAGCGCGATCCACGGTGATCCGGGCACGCCGCTTCTCCGGGCGTACACGGGCGACACCATGGTGTTCCGTCTGTTGCACCAGCTGATGAACGAATCCCACGTCTGGACGATCGCCGGACATACCTTCCTTACGGAGCGGTACGCGCCGGAAGCCAACCGGAAGAACTCGATTCACGTCGGGATCGCCGAGCGGTACGACCTCGTCACCAAGGCGGGTGGATTCCAGGGTATGCCGGGTGACTACATCCACTTCAACGGCAGAACGTCACACTTCGCCGAAGGTGGATGGGGCATCATTCGCGTGCTCGACAAGGAAGTGGCGGACTTGAAGCCGCTGCCCAAGGGGACCAATCCTCTCGGGATTCCAGCGACTCCTAATTCCGTGTGTCCGTCGGATGCCCCGGTGAAGAGCTTCAACGTCGTGGCGTTGGATCGCCCGATGAAGCTCAATCCGAAGGCCCCGGATGCGATCGAGGTGGACTTCGAGCGGAAGATCGAAATGACCATGCCGGAAGGCAAGATCTTCGCGCTGGAGGAAGAAGCCGCGACCGTCGCGGGCAACGTGATGCCGAATCCGCTCACGCTGCGCGCCAATCTGGGCGATTGCATCAAGGTGAATCTGAAGAACAAGATGAAGGCGAGCCGGGCGTCGTTCTTTGCGCCGGGTCTGGCCTTCGATCCGAAGGACAGCCAGGGCTTGAACGTCGGCAACAATGCCGGCGATCAGACCGTGGCTCCGGGCGAAAGCCGCACCTATACCTACTACGCGCATCCTGCAAACAAGGAAACGACGTCGTTGGTGTGGGACGGTGGTAACATCGTCGTCAATCCGCGCAACGGATTGTACGGCGCGATCGTCATCGGGCCGAAGGGATCGCAGTATCGTGATCCAGTCACCGGTGCCGATGTGTCACAGAAGAACACATGGCGGGCCGACGTCATCGTCGACACCACCTTGTCTGAAAATGCCGGAAAGCGGAACTATCGTGACGTGGCCCTCTTCTTCCAAGATGAGGACAACATCATCGGAACCGCCTTCATGCCCTATGTGCAGAACGTGGCCGGTTTGACGTCGGTGAACTACCGCGCTGAACCGTACAAGTTCCGTGAAGAACAAGGGTGCTCCTTGGGCAAAATCTTCCAGCCTTGCGCGGTCGATAAGCCCGAAGATCCCGTGACGCCTTTGATCGAGGCGCACGCGGGTGATGCGCTCCGTATCCATGTGATCGGAGCGAACAGCGAGCAGAACGGCATGTTCAGCGTCGAGGGCCACGAGTGGCCGATCGAGCCGTACATGGCGGGTGCCGACATGATCAGCGTGGTGGAGTATGCCGGATCTGAGATCCTCGATGTCTTCATCCGTGGCGGTGCGGGCGGACCGTATCGTCAGGTGGGTGACTTCGTGTGGTCGAATGCACGGCTGCCCTACACGCAGTCCGGACAGTGGGGCTATCTGCGCGTGTTGCCGACTGGCGATGCGCGGATTCAGCCTCTCAGCGCAAGTGGAGCGGGTGCACGTCAAGCCGAAGTGCTGCCCGAGCCGCAGGCGATTCCGACTGCCATGAAGTAAGCGGGTCAGTCATGGCGTAACACCGGATGGGGGAGCTGCCTGTATCACGCAGCTCCCCCATCTGTGTTTTGAGCCCCGGGGGAAGAAAAACGTGACGGCTTCCCTGTATGATCGAAGATATCTGTCGATCGCATCATGAACCAATCACAGAGGAGGCCGGACGTGACACTGGGTAGCACAATTCAAAGTGAACCGCAGACGATGAAGGAGAGTTGTTTCGGGTGGGTCCTGGCATTGGCTACGGTGGCCCTCGCATCGTCCCTCGCGAGCAGCCCTGTATCAGCCTATGAAGAAGTCACCGTATCGGATGGCGGGACATTGACCGGGGTTGTGAAGCTGGAGGGGACGGTTCCGAAGCCGAAGGGGTACAACCTCACCACGCTCCCGGATCCGTTCTATTGCGGGCGCATTTCCGACGGAGAAGGCTGGCGCATTCTGCAACCGTTCAACGTCGGTCCGGGAGGCGAGTTTCGAGAAGTCGTCGTGTATCTGGAGGGGATCGAGAAAGGAAAAGCGTTCACTGAAAAAGAGGTGCCGCAAATAGAAGCGAAGGATTGCCTCTTCCTGCCGTTTACCACGGTCGTGCGAGACGATCAGTCGGTCACCGTCGTCAACATGGACCCGGTCATGCACGACATTCAGGCTTACGAAACGTCGAATTTAGGTGCGCGAGTCCTGTTCAACGTGCCGCTTCCGATGAATCCGCAGCATCCGCGCAACTTCAAGGATCGCAGTGAAGCCGGGATGTATCACAAGCACATGGCTGGTCCACCGATGAAGGAGCTGGTGAAGTTGAGCAAGGGGCGCCGGATTTTTGTGATGCAATGCGGTTTTCATGCCTACATGGAGAGCTGGGGGCTGGCCATCACCAATCCCTACTTTGCCAAGACGGACGAGCAAGGCCGATTCACCATGACCGATGTGCCGCCGGGTACCTATAGGTTGGTCATCTGGCATCCCTATATCAGGACCGCGACGGAACGAACCGTCACCATCGGCCCAAAGGGCACCGTCGAGGCCACGATCGGAGTTCCGGCGCCGACCGGACGGCTGTATGCCAATGAGGTTCTGGACCATGCGTATACCCGCTATAACGTGACCGAGGAAGCGAAGAAGGAAATCGATCCCCTGCTGCAAAAGCAAGCGCACTAAGTGGGGGCGCGCGAGTGCCGAAGTGTTCGTGGATCAGTGGACGCACTGATCCATCCGATCAGTGCGTCCGGAGTGATCGTGTAATGAACATCTGGTTACCTGGTTTAATTCCGGCTTTTGTGCTGGGCATCGCCGCCGGGGTGGTATTCGGCTCCGTTGCGCCGAGCCACGCTGACCATGAGTTGCCGAAGCCTCCGCCGCTCTGGTCCCCACTGGACGACATAGAGCGGCTGGCGTTGATTGAGGTGCCGGACGGGATGGTGCCGGTGCCGGCCGGTTCGTTCCTGATGGGAAGCGACCCAAAATTTGATCGAGCCGCCGGACCGCAGGAACTGCCTCAGCACCAGGTCTATGTCGACGCGTTCGGCATCGACCGGTACGAGGTTAGCAATGTGAACTATCTGCGCTTCGTGCTGGCGACCGGCGCGGCCTGGCCCCACTACTGGCGAGCCCAGCCGTTTCCGGACAAGATGGCGAAACATCCGGTCATCGGCGTCTCCTGGCGGGAAGCCGATGCCTATTGCCGTTGGCGCGGGGCCCGCTTACCGACCGAAGCGGAATGGGAAAAGGCGGCGCGCGGTGAAGACGGACGGATGTTTCCCTGGGGCAATGAGCCGGCCGGTTGGATCAAGAGCAACATCGCCCATTCGGGTTCCAAGCGCGGGGCCAAGTATCCGCCGTTGGCGAATGTCGATCGTTATGACAACGGCGTGAGCCCATACGGGGTGCATCAAATGGCCGGCAATGTGAGTGAATGGGTCTCGGACTGGTTCGATCCGGAGTATTACCGGCGCCAGGAGAATCGTAACCCCCAGGGGCCTGAATCCGGGCAGGACAAAGTGTTTCGCGGAGGATCATGGAATGAAGATCCTGAGGTGGCCCGTTCAGCCGGGCGTAATGCCGGGGGGCTGGATCACTGGAGTTATTTGACGGGGTTTCGTTGCGCAACATCAGGCGAGAGTGGTCGTCAGCTTTCGTCCATCGATCCGGGCATTCTGCGGAATACCGATCGCTGAGTTTTGACGGCAGGACAACGAGGAGGCCAAACATGAAAAGACCACGAACGGGCATCACAAGGAAACGAACCAGGTTGGCACAGGCCCTGGTGATCGGAGCGGCGCTGTTTGCGCTGGCTCCTGCCGCACGAGCGTTGGATACACAGGATATTGTCGTTGAGTGGAGCGAGGAAGGCAAGAAGCTCGCGCAGGAGCGGGTCGCAAAGTGGAAGACCAAGGAAGAAATGGTCCTCATTCCGGCCGGCGAATTCCTCATGGGGAGCGATAAGAAGACGGATCGGTTGGCTTACCGTAGCGAAATCCCACAGCGGTCGGTCTATCTGGATGCGTTCATGATCGGCAAGTACGAAGTCACGGCGCTCGAGTATCTCAAGTTTGTCCTGGCCACGGATCGTCTGCCGCAGCTGGATTGGCGGTACGATGGAGGGAACTTCCAGGACACGATGGCGCATCATCCGATCATGCACGTCAACTGGTACGACGCCGATGCCTATTGCAAATGGGCGGGCAAGCGGTTGCCGACGGAGGCGGAGTGGGAGAAGGCGGCGCGTGGCGTCGACGGACGTCTGTTCCCGTGGGGCAGCGAATATGCCGGTCCGACCCGGGCGAATTTCGGCAGAACGGGGTTGTCCGGTCCGGTGCGGGATCGTCCTGAGCGGTTGTTGCTCTACCCGCCGATCATTTCAGTCGATAGGTACGAGAATGCGTTGAGCCCGTACGGTTTGTATCAAACCATCGGGAATGTGGCCGAGTGGGTTTCCGATTGGTACGACCAGGATTATTACAAGACGGCGCCCAACCGGAACCCGAAAGGGCCGGAGACCGGCACGCAGAAAGCGTTCCGCGGCGGTGGATGGATGGATAGCACCACGACGATGCGGGCGGCGATGCGGAACGGCACCGATCCGAAGACGAAGATCAATTGGATGGGCTTCCGTTGTGCGCAAGATGCCAAAGAGGACGCGGGGGCGAAGGTTTCGCTGACGAAAGAGTAGTGTAGGGAGCGGGGGCGGAAGGACGGTCTTCCTCCTCCGCCAAATCTATGGGCCGGTTCGTCTCCAGCTGGATCGGGGACGACCGGCTCCCCGTCGCTCCGCTTGCTCGCCCTGATGTTGTGTCGGCCAATGGCGGGCCGCTCGGGAAGCGCGGAGAAGCCCCACCCTCTAGCGCGGGCAGTCCGAAGAAATCTTGGCGAACAGGAAAGGCCGACCGGAGGTGGACGGCCGGGCTTGAAGGGTTCATCTGAATGCGCTGTGAAAGGTCCGGTTTGACCGTGTTTCGAGCAGTTTTCGAGAGCACGGTGTTGGATTAGCGCCAGGAATCGGCAAATCGTGAAACGGAAGCCCTGCCTTATCGAAAATTGCGACACCTGCGGGCTTCGCGAAAAGGTCGTCTTGTGCGATATTTCAGGAAGCGATCTCGCCGAATTTCAAAAAATTAAACGCACGCTCGAGTACGCGCCTCACCAGACCGTCTTCTACGAAGGTCATCTGTGCTTGGGTCTCTACCTGTTATGTTCGGGTAAGGTCAAGCTCACTCGCTCTTCGACGCGAGGCCGGCGGCAGATCGTCCGCATCTTGGGCCCTGGTGAGTTGATCGAGAAACACGTCTTCGGTGAGAGCCCCTTTCATGAAGTGACGTGCGAAACCTTGGAGCCCTCTCAAGTCTGTGTCATCGAGAAGGAACGCTACCTCGCCGTCATCCACAGAAATCCTCAACTGGCGATCAAGCTGATCCAGCTCCTCAGTAACGAAGTCGGGGTCAACATGGATCATCTCGATCAATTCACGTTCAAGTCTGCCCGTGAGCGACTAGCCGGCCTGTTGCTGGAACTCGGAGATCGATTCGGCAAAAAAAATGACGATCATGTCCGGGTGGGACTCACGCTCAAACGGGAAGAAGTGGCCGAGATGGCCGGTATTACCGTTGAAACCGCCATTCGGCTGCTGGGCGTCTTTCGCGACGAGGGTGTCCTCACCATCGATGGAAGAACCATCACCTTGCTGAATCCAGACCGCCTCTCCAGAATTGCCGAGCGCTGAACTAAACCCGTCGACCGTAATTCGTGAAGCGTCGTTCGTGAAGTCCGACAGGCGGAAAGCGACGTTCACGCCTCGAGGGTTCACATCCCGCACCGCTTGAGTCCTTCTCCCTTTCGTCGTTCTCGTACGCGCCACTCATCTCGATGTTCGCCGCATCTCTGCAGACATAGGTCCAATGGCCTATCCGAAACCTTGAGATAAATCATGTATCAGACTGGCCGATGCCAGTGTGTGCTCGCCTACCTGTTCGGTACAGTGCGCACGGCATGACGCTGTCGCATTGCTCGCATGTTGGAGCTTCCGTCCATGGGATCCCGAAACGATGGTGTCTCAAGGTAGCAGGCGAACGAGTCTCAACGTCGATCCGTTGGCGCTGCTCAAACGGGAGCACCGAATGATTCTGGACCGACTGGCCATGGTCGAAACGGCGATGAGTCCTCGCTCATCCGGGAGCGGTACGGTCAAGGGAACGAACCGGGAAACGCTGCGAGAACTGCTCGAATTCTTTACCGGCCCCGTGGACGTGCATTTCAAACGGGAAGCAATGCTGGTGGGCGATCTCCGGCGAATCCTCGGCCGGAAGCAGGAGGAGCAGGAGCAGTTCCAGAGTTTCTTGGACGAACACCGGGCGTTAAAAGCCGCCGCGGCCGCAGTGATGAGACAGCTGGCGAGCAAGCGGACCGATGCTCAAGACGCAGCGGCGTCAAAAGCATTCGGCGGATTGCGGACGCTGACCGGGGAGCTTCACGCGCTGATTCGTCGCTACCGTGGACAGATCGCCTGCGAGGAGCGGCTGCTGTTTGCCTTGGCCGAGATGCGGTTGACCGCAGAACGAAGACGGCGAATCAGCCGGCGCATGTTGCAAGTGTGAAGTCGCGCATGAGCGGCAACGGGCTGGGGCCGATGAGGACCGCGACTCGCTGCCGTGAGGCAGGCACGAGCGTCGCCGGGATGTTGGATGATCGAAGCAGGGCTCAGACGAGGAATGTCCACGATGTTCAGAAGAGTGACCCACATACTTTCGCTGCTCCTGCCTCAGGCCGGTGAGGACAAGACGGGGAGCCAACCCGGGCGCCGGTCAGGCGCTTCGGTGATACATCAAGGAGGGGACTATGATGCGGGTTCGGAGAGTCGTGCGGAACATTGGAATGTGGGGTGCGGGGCTTGCGATCGCCGCGGTGTTCGGTGTTGCTTGTGTGCAGCCGGCATCGGCTGAGGAAGGCACCGGCAACATGGTGTTCTTCAAGGGCGGGTTCATGAATTTGAACCAGGACCGGAGCGGGCAGATTTTTACGGATACGGCCGGGATCGCGGGTGCGAACGGAGGCAATGCCGGGTGGTATGCCGGCGCGGGGTTGGATCTGGTGATGTCGAAGGATGTCTGGGGCGGAATGGACAAGACGTGGGTGGTCGGTGAAATCGGCCTGCAATTCAACAGCATCAATTCAAACCGTGTGAACAATGCCGCCGGAAGTATTGCCACCCGGACGTTGACCGACACCCTGGCCACCGACCCGCAGAAGGTGCAGCTCACGATGGTGACGATCGACGTGGCACCGAAGATCAAATTCATGGAGGGCAGCGCATTCAGGCCCTGGGTCATTCCGATCGGTCTGGACATCCATGTGATCAGCCCTCCGTCGAATCGGACGCAGTATCTCGATCTCGGGGTGCAGTTCGGCGGTGGATTCGAATATGCGGTGTGGAAGGCCTTTAAGGTCGGGGTCGACGCCCGGTATCACCTGACGGCGCGACTGACCAACACCAACAACGATTACTTCCAGGTCGGGCCGTATATCGGGATTTCGTTCTAGGAGGAAATAAAGGCGGTCAGGAAGACGCCCTGTTTCACAATCGCGACTTCGGCTGTAGGCGAAAAAGTACGACGCTGCCATGCCGGTCGGTACCGCACGGTCCGACCGGCGTGGCGGCCTTCCTCAACGCTCGACTCATGAGCTCGGGTCTTGGTGATGATCGCCGTATATCTTCTGGACGACGGTTCCTTGCCAGCCTCGAAAAGAACACACTGCCTCGCTCCCATGTTGGTACCTTCATGAGCCGAATCTGCGTCGTCCTCCTCACCTCTAAGACGCCCTCCCTTGCCGCTCCACGCTCTCCTCGGTCATAGTGCGCTTAGTGATGCGAGAGAAAGGAAGGTCTTGTGTTTGCACTGGTCTGGATTCACTTGCTGGCGGCCATGGTATGGATCGGGGGGATGGTATTCCTATCCGTCGTGCTGGTGCCGGTGCTGAAGCGGGATGGGGCATTTGCTCAGTATGCCCTGCTGTTCCGAACGATTGCCTATCGGTTCAGAGCTGTGGTCTGGGGGGCGATGGGGATCCTGGTGGCCACCGGACTCACGCTGGCTGCAGGTCGATCGATTCCGTTGATGGAACCATCCCGCTGGCCCACGATTTTTGCCGCCAAGATCGGATTGGTAACGCTGCTATTCACCCTGACGCTGCTGCACGATCTCGTGGTCGGGCCGCGTGTGCGACGGAGCTTGGGAATCCCTGAGGCAGAGCGATCCGCGAGAGATCGGGTGCTCCT
This sequence comes from Nitrospira sp. ND1, assembly GCF_900170025.1. Classification (NCBI taxonomy): domain Bacteria; kingdom Pseudomonadati; phylum Nitrospirota; class Nitrospiria; order Nitrospirales; family Nitrospiraceae; genus Nitrospira; species Nitrospira sp. ND1. Next base: position 2,294,538 of record NZ_FWEX01000006.1, read on the forward strand.
GCGCTACTCGGTGCTCGTCCCGCGTATTTCGTTACTGGTCGCGCTGCTGGTGCTGTTGCTCGCCGTCGTCCTGGCCCGCACCTAACCCGCATTATTCATGAGCGTTTCTGCTGCAATCGCGGATTCGCAGCTGCGACTAGCCTGTCGGCGGGCGGGCTCGCCGCTCGGTCGGTCGACATCCTGTTCAAGGATGCCTTCCTCCCTCACGCCTCCGCGCGCCCGTCTCGCTGTGCGACTCCGCACTTTCGCGACGAACCGTCATGAATAATGCGGGCTAGAAGTTTGTCCGAGTCACGCCATTCTCCTGCGGCAAACGATCTGCAGCCATCTGTCTCGTTCTCGGCCCGAAAAAATCCTCAACGTATTTCAGCGAGTACGCTTACGGTTTTTTCGAGCCTGCGGCCTCGCATCTCCCAGCAGCTCCTTCGCCTCGCAACGAAGGATGACTCGGACAGACTCCTAGCAGGAAGATCACAAGGGATAGCTTCGTCGTTCGTGAAGCGTGTCGTTCGTCTCTCGTGGAAGCGCGGACGGCGTCTGTGAGCGGGCAGCAACGCGGCCACCTGTTTAGAGTGTCGCGCTGCTGCTGCGCAGTCCTTATCGTGTTGCCGGGGTAGCCTGGGGGGCTTGGAACGAGTGGAGGAGGCGTTCAGCCTGTGCCTGGCTGGTGAGGGCCATTTTGATCACGATGCCGCAGAGAGTGAACACCACCGCATTCAGGAGGAAGAACACGGCGGCGAACGAGCCGGTCGTAAAGGCCCAGGCTTCAGAGTCTGCCCGGTGGCGCTCCAGGACCCTGGTTTCCTCCTTGCGGATTTGCGCGCTGATATCCTGGATGGTATCCATTGTCCGGTTCTGTTGATTCACCGCCACGGCCGACTTGGCATAGAGGAGCCCCTTGCTGCGACGTGTCACGATGGCCTGGTCCATTTCCTCCGATCGCTGTTCGACCTGTGTGGCAAGATAGGCCACCCGGTCCTGCTGGATCGAATTGTCCCTCGTCAGCCCTCCGATCCGCCGGATCTGGTCCTCAAGCGTGACGACTGCCTCGCGATAGGGTGCAAGGTACTCGTCCGAGCCGGTAATGATGTATCCGCGTTGGCTGGTTTCAGCCCCCGCCACGGCACTCATCATCCGTTCCAACTCAAGCAGCACCTGCTCACTTTTCGTGGCCCAATTGTTGGAAGTCTTGAAGTGCAGCAGGCTCAGGAAACTCGCTGCGACGATAGATTCAACCGCTATAAATCCCACGGCAAGGGCGATGATAAGGCCTTTGCCGGCAAAAAGACGATGGAGCATGGGGGACCCTCCTCGATAATACGTCCATAGTAGGAGTACCGGCCCGTCAGCGGCTATGTCAACCCGACAAATCCCCCTAGGTATCGTAAGATCTGTCGTAGTGTTCGTGCGAGACACAGTGGAATGAGGGATCACTACCCCGAGCCCAGTCTTGGAGCGGGGTATAAAATTTCCCCGCAGCCGGTTTATCTCTACTCCGGCTGAATCCAAATGACCTGTGATGGCTCTTAACAAGAGGAGTGGGAACGGACCGTGCATGGTCCCAGGTTTGGAGCGGGATGGGTGACTCGCGGGAGGGACGGGATCGCGCAGCGAGGCAAGGACGGTAGGAATCTACTTTGAGGGGAGGTGGATCATGGCAAGGGTCGTCATCATCGGTGCGTCCATCGGCGGGTTGCCGGCAGCCTATGAAGCCCGGGAATTGCTGGCGAAGAAACACAAAGTGACGGTGATCTCCAACGTGGAGTCGTTCCATTTCGTCCCCTCCAATCCCTGGGTGGCGGTCGGATGGCGAACGAGGAAAGACATCAGTTTTGCACTGGGCCCTGTGCTGGAGAAAAAAGGCGTGGAATACATTCATGCCATGGCGGAGCGGATTGAGCCTGAACAGAATCGTGTCATCACCTCGAAGGGCGAAGTCCCCTATGACTACCTGATTATCGCCACCGGGCCGAAGCTGAACTTCGGCGCGGTGCCCGGACTCGGGCCAAGCGGGTATACGCAATCGGTCTGCAATGTGGACCATGCCGAACAGGCCTGGGGCACCTACCAAGCGTTCCTGAAAGACCCCGGTCCCATCGTGGTAGGGGCGGCGCAAGGCGCCTCCTGTTTCGGACCGGCCTACGAAATGGCGTTCATTCTGGATGCCGATCTCCGCAAGAAGAAACTCCGGAAGAAGGTGCCGATCTATTTTGTGACGCCGGAACCCTATATCGGACATATGGGGCTGGCGGGTGTGGGGGCCTCCCGACGCCTGATGGAAGATGAGTTCGCCGACCATTCGATGAAGCCCATTTGTAATACCGCCATTAAGGAAGTGCAGCCGGGCAAACTATTGCTCGACGGAGGACAGGAAGTCCCGTTCCGGTATTCGATGATCATTCCGCCGTTCGCCGGCGTGGATGCGGTGGCAGGGACGCCGGGGCTCTGCAATCCCAAAGGGTTTGTGAATATCGATGCCTATCAAGCCAATCCCAAGTATAAGAATATCTATTCGGTCGGCGTCTGTGTGGCCATTCCGCCGGTGGAACAGACTCCGATTCCGACCGGTGCGCCTAAGACCGGGTACATGATCGAGTCGATGGTGTCGGCGGCGGTACACAACATCAAGGCCGATATCGAGGATGACCCGAAGCGCGAGACCGCGACCTGGAATGCGATCTGTCTCGCCGACATGGGGGACACCGGTGTGGCCTTTGTGGCGTTGCCGCAAATGGCACCACGGAATGTCACCTGGGCGAAGAAGGGCAAGTGGGTGCACCTTGCCAAAATTGCGCTGGAGAAGTATTTCTTGCGCAAGATGAAAAAGGGCGTCAGCGAGCCCTACTATGAGAAGGTGATTTTGAAGGCCCTGGGGATTGCCAAGTTGGAAGGCCCGGCCTAACCCGGACTATTCATGAATGCCTGCTCCGTCGTCCGATTCTCTCGCCCGGCGGGGCTGTTCTCGTTCGGCCGCCCGGCCGCCTCACCGGCTCGGCGGCGCGCACAGACGTGGCGCTCTTTAGTCATCGCGCCGTGTGCCCTCGACGGACTGTCAGTACGCCTGCGTCGGCCTCGCTCGCGAGAAGCCCCGGCGGGCTTCGGTCTCGAACGCCTCGCGACGACATTCATGAATAATCCGGGCTAAACGATATGGAGACGGGGCATCGCGTAGCGAGGATCGACAAGGAACCGGCATGATCGACCAGGCGTTGCGTTCCCTGCTGGCGGGCGTCCCCATCGGTTTGCAACTGGGCGCGACGGGGACGGGTGGCGCGATTCTGGGCCTCCCCCTCATGGTCTACCTCGCCGGGATTCCCATGCAGCAGGCGGCGGCGATGTCGTTGATCATCGTGGCCACCTCGTCGTTGCTGGGTGCGTGGGAATATGGGCGGCAGGGACAGGTCAAGGCCAAAGCCGTCCTGGCGTTCAGTTGGACCGGCGCGATCGGTTCGTGGGCGGGCGCGTTCGGGCATCGCCTGGTTCGCGAGGAAATCTTGCTGGTGCTGTTCGGACTCCTGCTGCTGCTGGTCAGAGCGGCGATGACTCGCCATCGTCGGATGTCTTCCGGATCTGACGGGGAAGAAAGTTGTGCGACCCGCTTTCCCCGCACCTGCTGGCTGAAGGTCGGCGGCATCGGACTGGCGGTGGGAACCATGAACGGTTTGTTCGGAGTCGGTGGCGGATTCATGGTGGTCCCGGCCCTGATCCTCATCCTCGGGTTCCCGGCCAGGTTGGCGATCGGAACGTCGCTCAGCATCATTGCCTGTATCTCCATCGGCGGGGTGGTCGGCCATCTCCAATTCGGGCGGATCAACTGGCCGCTCACCGCATGGGTATTGGCAGGGAGTCTGGCGGGGATGCTTCTGGGGGTGCGGGTCGGCACCTGGCTTTCTCCGACCACGATGGGTCGCATTACGGCCTTCATCACGGTCTCGATCGCGGTCAGCATGATCGTGGTGAATCTGGTGAAGTTATGGGGTTCACAAATATGAACTTTGTTGACGGGAGGCTTGTTCTGTCGGACGCTCAGCAGCAGGCTCTCGTGGGATGGCCCCTGTTCCGCGATGGCGTGCGAAACTGACGGGGATGTGTTCCCCATTCCATGCTCCTGTGGGCCACACGAATCGATGATGCGGTACCCGCATTCCCTCCTGTCCACCCTGTGCCGCGCCGCCTTGTGGGGCGTGCTGGCAAGTTTGATGTGGGGGCCGGATCGGCCGGCGCAAGCCGAATGGTCGGCCGTCGCTGAACAGAAGACCAGCTACACGACCGACGCCTTTCAGTTTTCCTCCGCACGCCGGCTTCGCTTGACGGAAGATCCTTCGCAACCGACGGTGGTCTCCGCCGACAAGCCGGAGGATGTGATTTGGGAGCCGGCGCTGGAGGTGATGCACTCAACGCCCACGGCGCAGGGGAAGAATGAACTCTCGGTGAAGGCCCAGGGGGCGATCTATACCAATAACCCCATCTTCAACCATGCCGACTACCGTATCCAGGACCGATTTTCTCTCGATCGGGCGACCTCGGTGATGGTGCGGTATCGGTATGTGCCCAATCTTTTCCTGGGACCCAATTTCGAGCGGCGCACCGGCACCCGCTCGATTCAGGAAGAGCGGGTCAGCTCGCACCATTGGCGCGCCGAAATCGAACGCCGTTTGACGGACACCGTCACCGGCACGCTGATTACCCGGTACGGGCTCAGGCGTTACAACGACTCATTTGCGGAACGGAATACGAATTTTTTTACTCTGGGCCCTCGCGTCGACTACCGTGCCATGGAGTGGCTCACAGTGACGCTGACCTATCTCTATGAACGGGGGTTGGCCGACGGGCACAAGGACACGCAGTTTGCGGACGACGTGTCCTACTACCTCCATATGGTGTCGGCCGGTACGGAGTTTCGGCTTAATCGACAATGGGATCTCGGGTTCACCTATATTCACCGGCGAAAAACATTTACCAGCGGCCTCGCCGGCGACACGCACGTGGGCCGGTTCGATGCCACGCACCAGGGCATCGCGGAGCTGCGGTATCACATGTCGGCTGCCGCGACGGTGATGCTGTCGTACCAGTACGGCCAACGCACCTCGACGAATGTCCTCCGGGACTTTCAGGACTCGATTTTTTCCATCGGCGGGCAATATCGCTTCTGATCGTTCGCGTACGGGGCGGCGGCGCTCAAGTTGGTGCCGGGGTGAGAAGAAAGTTTGTGCCGGAGACGAGGGAAGTCCTTGATTCATGGCGGACTTCGCCTTCTAGCGAATCCTTTTTCCCCCTGCTTACTCATATGGTGTAAGAAAGGGGGTGCGGCACATGAGACTCAATGAATCGCTTCGTTTGATCGCCGGGGTGTTTGTCCTGGGCGCGGTCGTGCTGGGCGCCACAGTCCATCCCTACTATAATTACTTCGCCGCGTTCGTCGCGGCCAATCTGATCCAGTCGTCATTCAGCGGCTGGTGCCCGATGATGGCTCTCTTGCGGAGGCTGGGTGTTCAGGAATAACGACGCATCTGTGAAGGCGGGATGGCTTGTGGTCGCTCTCCTGGTAGCGGCGGGCTGCGGGCAGTCCGAGCAGCCGTCCCGGACCGGAGAGGCCCCGTCGGTGGCGGCCGTTCAGCCCGCCCTCCAGCTGGCGGTGATCGAGGTGGAGACCGGCCAGGTCCCGGTGACGGTCGAAGTGACCGGGCAAGTTACGGCGGTGTATCAGGCGACCTTGGCCAGCCGCATACAGGGCACCATCGACAATCTGCTGGTCCGCGAAGGCAGCGTCGTGCGCAAGGGGCAGACCCTGATGGTGCTCGACAATCGTGACTTGCAGGCCGAGTTATCCCGGGTGACGGCAGAGCTCGACAATGCCAACGCACACCAGACCCGGATGGAAGACCTCTACCGGAAGGATGCGGTATCCAAGCAGGAGCTGGAGAATGCCACGCGCGGGCTGCGGGTCGCCGAAGCCGCTCGCAAGGCTGTTCTCGCGCAGTTGAGCTACACCATCGTGAAAGCGCCGTTCGATGGCGTCATCACGGAGAAGAAGGTTGAGATCGGGGAACTGGCCTCCCCGGGGCAGCCGCTGCTCAAGATGGAAGACCCCGAACAACTCCGGCTGGAAGCGACTGTGGCCGAAAGCGATGTGCGGGTTGTCTCGATCGGGTCGTCGGTCCCGGTCGTGATCGATGCGTTGGGTGCCGATCCTCTCAAGGGGAAGGTGTCGCAGATTCTTCCTGCCGGCGATCCGCAAACCCATACCTTCACGATGAAGGTGGACCTTCCCAAAACGGGCGGGCTCAAGTCGGGAATGTTCGGTCGGCTCCGCCTGGAAAAAGGTATGAATACGACGCTGCTCCTCCCGAAGTCGGCCTTCATCGAGCGGGGCGAGCTAGCCAGCCTGTTTGTGGTCGGGAGCGACCGGGTGGCTCGTCTTCGATGGGTCAAGATCGGCCGTACGTTGGAGCGGGGGGTTGAAGTCCTCTCCGGCGTGGACGCCGGTGAGCGAGTCATCGTGGAGGGGGCCAAGGGCAGGGACGGCGCGTTGGTACAGGATATGACGGCAGTGGCATCGCCGCCTCAGGGATCGTGACTCGCCCAAAGAGCCTATAGCTCATGGCGTATGGCAGGATCGAAAACAGGCTGATCTGTCGAATGGCGTCAAACCCCATCCATACGCTATAAGCCATATGCTATCAGCTCCCCCACAGTCCCCAGCTCCCCTTGGAGTAAGCGGCCGCCTCGCGGCGCTCTTCGTCGGCAGCAAACTCACCCCATTGATCATCATTGCCAGCCTCCTGCTCGGGCTGTTTGCCATTGTCCTGACCCCGCGCGAAGAAGAGCCGCAGATTGTCGTGCCTATGGCCGACGTCTGGCTCTCATTTCCCGGGGCCTCCGCGAAGGTGGTCGAAGAGCAGCTCACCAAGCCCATCGAGCGCAAGCTGTCCGAAATCAAGACCGTCGAATATGTCTACTCCATCTCCCGTCCGGGCGGGGCGTTGATCATCGTCCGCTTTTATGTCGGCGAGCCGATGGAACAGAGTCTGGTGGATCTCTACGACAAATTGATGTCGAACCAGGACCTGCTTCCGCCCGGCGCTCAGCCGTTTCAAGTCAAACCGAGGGATGTGAACGATGTGCCGATCGTCACCCTGACCCTGTCCAGTGAACGGTATACGGATTTCCAGCTACGGCAACTGGGCGATCAGGTCTTGGAAGATGCGAAGAAGGTCCCCGGCACTGCAGCTGGCTTCGTGGTGGGCGGTCGCGGCCGCGAGTTGCGTGTGCAGATCGATCCATCGCGCCTGAAGGCCTATGGCCTGACGCCGTTGCGGGTCGCCGGCGTGATTCAGGGCGAAAATCTCGCGTTGCCCACCGGCCGGTTCGAAAGCCGGAATGAAAGTTTTCTGGTGGAGACCGGCCGGTTCATCCGCTCGAAAGAGGACCTGGAGGGAGTGGTCGTCGGCGTCAACGAACAACGGCCGGTGTACCTTCGCCAGGTGGCCGAGGTGACCGATGGCCCGACCGAAGCGACCAGTTATGTATGGCATGGCGAGGGACCCGGCGGTGCGCATGAGACGTTACACGTGAAAGGTGAAACGAATACTCCCGCGTCTCACCTTCTACCTTTCACGTCTCACGAAAATCAGGCTGTGACCGTGGCGATTGCTAAACAGGCCGGCACCAACGCCGTGACGATTGCGCAGGGCGTCATTCGAAAAGTCGAGGAACTCAAAGGAACCCGGATTCCCGACGAGGTGCGGGTGACGGTGACGCGGGATTACGGCGAGACCGCCGATGAAAAAGCCAACGAGCTGCTGTGGCATCTCCTGATCGCCGTGGTCGCCGTCGTGGTGTTTCTCGGAGTGACACTGGGGCTGCGCCCCGCACTGGTGGTCTCAATCGCCATTCCACTCACGCTCGCCCTGACCCTGTTCATTTCCATGCTCATCGGCTACAGCATCAACCGCGTGACGCTGTTTGCGTTGATCTTTTCCATCGGCATTCTCGTGGATGACGCCATCGTGGTGGTGGAGAACACCTACCGGCATCTCACGTTGCGGATTCGCCCGCACCGCGAAGCCTCGCTGTTTGCCGTCGACGAGGTCGGCAACCCGACGATTCTGGCCACCCTGACGGTGATTGCCGCGCTCCTGCCCATGGCGTTTGTCTCGGGCTTGATGGGGCCCTACATGCGGCCCATCCCGGTGAATGCGTCGATTGCCATGTTCGTCTCCCTGCTGGTCGCGTTCATCGTCATCCCCTGGTTTTGCCAGACCTGCTACCGGCCCGGTGTGCACATGGCCGGGGTCGATCACGAATCGTTCGAAGGCAGCCGCAGTTATCGCCTGTACCAGCGGCTCCTGGCTCCGGTGTTGTCCCATCCGGTCGTGGCCTACCTGGTGTTGGCGGTCATTGCGCTCTTGCTGGTCGGGTCGGTTGCGCTGTTCTATACCCGGGCGGTGGTGGTGAAGATGCTACCGTTCGACAACAAGAGCGAGCTGCAGCTGGTGATCGATATGCCGGAGGGCACGACGCTTGAGGAAACAGCCCGGGTGACGAAGGCTTTGACGCAGTACGTGCGAACGATTCCGGAGACCCGCGATTACCAGGCCTATGTCGGCACGGCCTCGCCGTTCAATTTCAACGGACTGGTTCGGCACTACTATCTGCGCGACCAACCGTACGAGGCCGACATTCAAATCAATCTGGTGGCCAAGGAACAACGGAAGACGCAAAGTCATGATATCGCGCAACGGATTCGTTCCGCGGTCCAGGACATCGGGCGGCCTTTCGGAGCGAATGTGAAAGTGCTGGAGGTGCCACCCGGCCCGCCGGTGCAATCTGTGCTGGTGGCGGAGATCTATGGGCCCGACTATGAGCGGCAGAGAGCGATTGCGCGGGAGGTCCGCGGGCTGTTCGAGACGACGGCCGGCGTCGTCGATGTCGATGACTACCTCGAAGCCGACCAGGTGAAGTATGTGTTCAGCGTGGATCGCGCGAAGGCGGCGCTGGCCGGGATTCCGTCGGAGGAAATCGTTCGGACGTTACGACTGGCATTGGAAGGCGCCGACGTAGGACTGGTGCACATTCCCAAAGAGAATCGGCCGGTGCAGGTGCGACTGCGCCTGCCGGTCATCGAACGGACCGGTTTGGAGCATCTCGGGGAGATTTCGTTGCGAACCACTGCCGGCCACATGGTGCCGTTGTCTGAGCTGATTCGCGTGGAACAGACCGTGCGGGATACAGCCATCTATCACAAGAACCAAAAGCCGGTGGTCTATGTCATTGCGGATGTGGGAGGAGTGGGCCCGGACAAAGGTGAGAGTCCGGTCTATGGTGTGATGGGCATCGGGAAGAAACTGGAGCAGCTGGTGTTGCCGGAAGGGTATGCGATGACGCAGCAGTATGCCGTGCAGCCCTGGTCGGAACAGCGGTTTGCGATGAAGTGGGACGGCGAATGGCACATCACCTATGAAACATTTCGAGATATGGGGATCGCCTTTGCGGTGGCGCTGCTGTTGATCTATTTGCTGATCGTGGCGCAGTTCCAATCGTTTCTCACGCCGGTGGTGATCATGGCGCCCATTCCGCTCACGCTCATCGGCATTCTTCCCGGTCACTGGCTCACCGGGTCCTATTTCACGGCCACCTCGATGATTGGATTTATCGCCCTCGCCGGTATCATCGTGCGCAATTCGATTCTGCTGGTCGATTTCATTCAACATCAGGAGGCGGAGGGGGTCTCGCTGTTGGAGGCCGTGATTCGCGCGGGCGCGATCCGGACGCGTCCCATTCTGTTGACGGCCGCGGCATTGATGGTCGGGGCGTTCGTGATTATTCTCGACCCGATTTTCCAAGGACTGGCCGTCTCGCTGTTGTTCGGCGTCGGCGCCTCGACGGTTCTGACGCTGGTCGTCATTCCCGTGCTCTATTACCTGTGGATCGGTGGCCCTCGAAATTCATCTGCCGGCCTGATACCGAAACAAGAGCACACAGAGCTGCCACAGCCGGTCGTGGGAAGCCGACCGGAATGAGCCGGAGCTGATTCCGTCCCGCCGGTCTGCCGCTATCTGCCACAACCCCGCGAGGAAGCCTGTAGCGAACCTCCACGATTCGGCGCTAGGCTGGTCCTCGATCGACGACGATCCGCCCGTTCCATCGGCGATGATGCGGGCTTCGATGTCGCGGCGTTGGAGGGTGTCATCTTTGCACATCGAGACACGATGGACGGGGATGTCGGAATGGTCCGTCTGCCTGTTCACCGTTGGAAGGAGGCCCCTGTGAGGCGGTTATGGAGACTCGTCTTGTTGGTGCAGGCCTGCTCTGGCTTCATCGTCATGCCATGGCTGCCCGGCTCGGCCGCCGAGCCGCCGGCCGGGACGCCGGAACTGCGGTTGAGTTTGCACGAGGCGATTCAGGCGGCCATCGACAATAACGCCAATGTGCGGTTGTTGAAAGAACGGATCGTGGCGGCCCAATCGGCGGCCAGTACGAGTTTGGGCGCGTTATTGCCGAACGTATCCGGATTCATGAGCGGGAGCAATCAAACGGTCAATCTCGCCGCCTTCGGACTTCCTCCCGACAGACTTTCCGGCTTGGGACTGCAGAGACCCGTGACGGAACCGTTCGATGTGTACAACGCGCGGGCCAACCTCGTTCAGAATATTTTCAGCCTGAGCCTGATCCAGCGCTGGCGGGCGGCAAGAACCGGCGTTGATGTGGCAGGGCTTGAGGCCGAAGTGACCAAGCGTGATGTCATGGCCACTGCGGGGCTGCTGTACATGGAGGCTTCCCGAGCGGAGGCAGCCGTGAAAGCCCGACAGGCGGACCTCGAACTCAGCCAACAATTGTTGAAGCTCGCGCAGGATCGAAAGCAGGCCGGCGTGGCTACGGGCCTCGATGTGACCCGGGAAGAAGTCCAGGTTGAGAATACCCGCCAGCGACTGCTCGTCGCTCAAAACGATCACGAAAGCGCGAAGTTGAACCTCATTCGCACCTTGGGCATCGATTTCAATGTGTCCGTGATACTGACCGACGAACTCTCGTCGGCGAAGGTCGAATTCCAAACCCCCGACACGGCCCTCGCCGTCGCGCGAGAGAATCGCGCAGAACTCAAGGCGCAGATCACCCGCCAAAAGCTCGCCTCACTCAGCCTGAGTTCCGTAACTAGTGAGCGGATTCCTTCTCTATCCTTGAACGGCGACTATGGATGGATCGGCCTGAAACCGGATGAGGCCTTAGCAACCAGGTCGGTCGGTCTTATGCTCTCGGTGCCCATTTTCGACGGGGGACAACGGGAGGGACGCATTTCGGAGAGTCGGAGTCGCGTGCGGCAGGAATTGATCCGAATGAAGGACGTGTCGGATCAGGTGACGCTGGAAGTGCGAAACGCGCTGCTGACCCTTGATTCCTCTACGCAACAAGTCACCGTCGCCGAGAAGGGGCTGGAGTTGGCGCTGAAGGAACTGACGTTTGCGCGGGACCGGTTTGCGGCGGGGCTGGCGACCAACATCGAGGTGACGAACGCTCAGACCTCGGTGGCGCGCGCGCGCGACAACATCATCGAAGCACTCTTTCGATTCAATGCTTCACGCATCAATCTGGCCAGGGCGAAGGGCGAAATCGAGCAACTATTCTGAATCCGCGGCCGGCATCGTGTTCAACCTTGCCGGACAGATCGCCGGTCGGTTTAGTGAGCCCCTTCTGCAGACTCGTTTCGTCCGAGCGACCGATCAGCCGGGCGCCCGGGCCCGCGTGGTGCCGGAGATGCGTGTCTGGTTCAACGAGAATCTGGAAAGCCGCAACTTCTACGTCCCTGGCGCCATCGTGTTGATCGTGACCTCTTCGCCTTGACGAACTACATTGTAAACGACATCGTTCATCTGACCGGGTCGTTGCGTGTCGGATTGTCGAATGGCGCGCCGAATTACGGATTGGGCGCAGGGGTCAGATTCCGGTCTTAGTGGACGGCCGTGTGGGCCGCTCGACAGCCGAGCGCCGCCTCACGAACGTCGGACATTGTAGAGTCAAAGGAGGTGAACAATGGAAGTGGTCAACGCGCGAGAGGCCGATCTCACTCAGAATCCGCATCAGGTCAAGGCGAGTCGGTTGTACGACACGGAGCATGCCCAGGTCGTTCATATCACGTTGGAACCGGGTGAATCGCTCAAGAAGCACGTGACACCCGTCGATGTCTTTTTCTATGTCCTGGAAGGACGAGGGATCGTCGAGATTGGAGAGGACACGAAAGAAGTCGGGCCGGACATGCTCATTCCCAGCCCGGCTCGCATTCCGCACAGGTGGTCCAACCGGAGCGACAAGCCGTTTCGCGTGCTGGTGGTCAAGGTTCCGCGCCCGACCGAAGCCACGAAGTTGCTGTGAGAGACCGATTGGGTCAGCAGTGACAGGCGCGTGACGAATTTTGCATCAGAGCGCCGCCGGCGCACTGGCTATTTACCCGTCGGTCTGGCATGCTTTCGCGCCGGATCGAAGCGCCGGGTTCTATGCCTGGTGCATCATTCTGCGCAGGCGAAGAAACCCGTCCTATACGTCGTTCGACAGGATCGTCTTCTTCGGGAGGCGCTTGTGATGGAACAGCCGTGACGTGCGTGGGCATAATCCGGAAACGGGGGGAGTGCTGAGGTGTTGGTCGAACAGGTGATGAATCAGGACGGAACGGATGAACGTCCGCAGTCGAATGCCGCCATTCGCCGGTACGTTGAAATTGCGCTGCTGGCGCTGGTCGGCGGCTGGGCCTATTTTGCCAATCTCCATCTGTCGTTATTGGAAGGCAGCGAAGGACTGTATGCCGGCATTGCGGGAGAAATGGGGCGCCGGCGTGAATTTTTCGACCTGACCTATCACGATGTGCCGTACTTCAATAAGCCGCCGCTGTTCTTTTGGTTGCTCAATCTCTCGACATCAATATGGGGCGATCACGAAGTGGCCTTGCGGCTGCCCGGCTCGCTTGCCGCCGTGGGCACCATCGTTCTGACCTATGTGCTTGGAGCCAGGCTGGTGTCTCCGACTGCGGGATTCTGGGCGGCGCTGGTCGTCGCCACCAGCCATGTGTTTCTCTGGTACGGGCGTCGCGTGCTGTTCGATTCGACCCTCACATTTCTGGTCACACTCGCCCTCTTCGCGTGGATTCAGGTGCAACTGCTGGGGCGAAACTCACGCTGGTATCTGCTCGCCTTCGTCAGCATGGCTCTCGGTGCGATGTTGAAAGAGATGCACGGGTTTTTTCTGCCGTTGCTCGTGATGGCGCTGTATGCCGCCATTCAGCGCGATACGCGGATGCTGAAAGATAGATACTTCTGGGCCGGCTTGGCGGTGGCTGTCGCGATGATGGGGGCATACGCGCAGATGCTGGGGCCCGGGTATCAGCACCATTTTCGAATCGGCAAAGCCATCGAATCGACTTGGAATACCGGATTCATCGGCAAAGCAGGCCCGGCCACCGACGGGCACCCGCTCTATTGGTATCTGGGGATGATGTGGGCCGACTTTTTCCCCTGGTGCGCGGTGCTTCCGTCGGCGCTGCTCTTGCTCTGGGCCCAACGACCGTTTCGTGCTCATCCCACGGAGCTGCTGCTGCTCGTCTGGGTGCTGGGGCTCTTTACGGCCTTCAGCCTGGCGACACTCAAACGGGAGCCCTATCTCACGACGATCGTACCCGGTATCGGCTTGATGATCGGATACTATTATCATCGGGTGCTCGCGTCCGCCGAGGACTCCGCTGCGATGACGCCCCTGCTCCGTATGTTGCTGGGTGTGTTGGCCGTGACGTTCGCCGCCGGGATGTTCTTTGGCGCAGCACCGCTTCGCCGCCGGTGGCTGGTGTCCACTGCCGTGGTGTCTCCGATGTTCATCGTGACGATCGTTTCACTGGCCGGCTTGCTCCTCTATGCCGTGCTTCGATCACGCGTACGCCTGGCACTCGGCATGGTCGGAGCCCTGGCGATCGCCTACGTGGTGCTGGTGGTGAACTACGTGTTTCCCGCGATCGATCAGGCCGCATCGCCCCGAAAGGCCGTGGAGGAAATCAAGACCCTGGCTCTGGGCACTCAGCCCGCCCTGTTTATGTATATCCCGGGGTGGCCGAAGAATGAAGACGCCCTGTATTATCTGAAGCGGGACAATGTGGTGCCGGATCTACCGAGTCAGGATGCGGTGCGTGAAGCGGTGCGCACACATGGGACCATCCGGGTGGTGACTGAGGAGCAACATGCCGCTGCGCTGCAAGCACAAGCGGGGTTGGTCGTAGGGAAGCTGCAGGAGTTTCGACAACCCGGTCGCAAACATCTATTCCTGCTTTCTGTGCAGGAACAGACCTCAGCTCCGGTGCTGTGAGCGGGGCGATCGACAAGCCTTGCGATGCCAGGTTCGTTGCCGTGTCCTATTTTTGATCCCCTGGCTCTGTTGCATTCTGCCACAGAGCCAAGGAGTCCCTCTGTAGCAGTCCTCCCCGATTCTGCCCCGCCTTCTGGAACTCCCGCCTCTCCTGCTCCGGTCTTGTCGTAAGCTTTTGCATGCCACTGTGTCTGCAAGGAGTAGGGCTCCATCCTTGCACTTCTGGATTGGAAGGCGCCAATCTTGGACGGTCCTGTCCGTTTTGACGATTCCAGATGAGGCCGTGCCGAGTTACTGTGTGCAACGAAGGAGAGGGCATGCATCCCATTCATCCGATGGTCGTCCATTTTCCCATCGCATTGTTGTTGGCAAGCACCCTGTTCGATGCGTTGGCGTTTCGATGGCGGAGCCAGCAGTTTCGGGAGACCAGTTTATCTCTCCTGATCCTCGGTATTCTGGCAGCCGGAGCGGCAGTGCTGACCGGACATTTTGCCGAAGAGGCCGCGGAACGCAGCGGCATCCCGAAACAGGCCATCGAAATTCATGAGGAGCTGGGCGGCTCCGTGTTCTGGGTATTTCTCGGCCTGCTCGGGGTGCGGCTGGCCTCCTTTTGGGGCTGGGTACGCGAACGGCCGACGCTGGTGCTGATCATCGGCCTGGGCGGCGGCCTGTTGTTGTTGATTGCGAGTTATTTCGGCGGGGACCTGGTCTATCGATTCGGAGCCGGCGTCCTGCCACGATGAGCGCGGTTCCAGGTCGGGTATGGCCTGCGGCGCTTTCGAAGGGAACTCACATGACGACACGTATGGTGATGTTGTTGATCCTGTGCATGCTGCCTGCCGCTGCCCAGGCCGATGAACCGTTGTCTCGCGCGCCGTGGAAGGAGCGGGCCGTGTTACGTGCGGGGCAGATTGTGCAGGGGGACTATTTCGCCTTCGGCCCGCATGTGGAAATTTCCGGCATCGTCAACGGCGATCTCTATGCCGCCGGTGGTGAGGTGTTGATCGATGGAGTGGTCAACGGCGATGTGATCGTGGCGGGAGCCAAAGTGATCCTGTCCGGCACCGTGGCTCAGGATGCCAGAATTGCCGGTGCGCAGGTGACGGTGAGTGGAACCATAGGGAGGAATGCCACCCTCGGTGGCGCGGATGTGCATCTGACCGAGACGGCAAAGGTGCGGGACAACCTCATCGCCGGCGGTGGCCATGTGCAACTTGCCGGGTCTGTCGGTCGGGATGCGAGGGTCGGTGCCTGGAAAGCGACGCTCTCGAACCAGATTGAGCGAGATGTGATCGTGGCGGCGGGGTCGGTGCGTCTCACCTCGAAGGCCACGGTCGGGGGCAGGCTGAGGTACTGGGGTGAAGCGGCCCCCTCAATCGACGAAGAGGCGACCGTTCGGGGCGCGATTACACAACGGCCGTTGCCCGAAGGGTGGAGCATCGAACGGGCGCGCCAGGGGCTCGTCGGCATCCGGCTCATGGCTGCATTCATCGGATTCGTCTCGACGTTGATCCTGGGATTGGTGCTCTTACAGGTCTACCCGGTGTTTGCCAGGCGGGTCACCGCGACGATCCGTGAACGTCCGACCGCGGCTCTCGGGTGGGGCACGGTGGCTCTGGTTGCCACGCCCGTAGTGGCGCTGAGTTTCGTCGTCACATTGTTCGCGCTTCCGATCGGCGTGTTGCTGCTCGCCTTGTATGGCGCGACGGTCTATCTGGCGAGAGTCTACGCCATCACCTATGTGGGACAAATCCTGATTCGCCGGCAGGAGGATTCGTCGTCGCTTGCCTGGCCCTTCGTGGCGGGGCTGGTCCTGTATTCGTTGCTGTCGCTTATTCCGGTGGTCGGAGGGCTGTTGACGTTGTTGACGGTGCTGTTCGGGCTGGGTGCGCTGCTGGTCAGTAAGAAAGAACTCATTGCGACGTTGCGCGAACAGAATCAGGTGTAAGGCGCGAGTCGAAACGGCGGATGAAGCGCGGTCAACTAATGGCTAACCAGCAGCAGCCGGCCGGTGTGACGTGGCTGGAGGGCCGGACCCTCCGTTGTCGGGGAGCCTGGACCATGCCCGATGTGGCGCCGGTCGAACGTGCGCTCAGAGGAATGGTCTGGCCTGCTCGAAGTGCGCTGGTCTTTGAGGCGAGCGGGATCGAGGCGTTCGACACCGGCGGTGCGGTCGTGTTGTATCGCGCCTTGATGGAAGCCAGACGCCAGGGCTGCGAGGTCTCGATCGAAGGCCTTCGGCCGGACTATGCGCAGCTGATGAACCTGGTGTCGTCCAATTGGGGCGCGATTGTGGCTGAGGTCGCCTCGCGGTCGAACGGGACTGAGCGGTTTCGGACGTCGATCAGAAATCGTGTCGCCCAGGGTGCCCGGGCGCTGGAGTTTCTCGGGGAGAGTGCGACGGCGCTGGTTCGTTTGGTGGCGTCGCCCGGTCGCATGCGTTGGCGCAGTTGCCTGAATAGCCTCCGGCTGGACGGGGTCAATGCGTTGCCGATCACCGGGCTGCTGACGTTTCTCATCGGCGTGGTGATTGCGTACCAGGGCGCCGAGCAGCTTCGGAAGTTCGGGACGAATATTTTTATCGTGGATCTGGTGGGTATCTCGCTGTTGCGGGAAATCGCCCCGTTGATTGCGGCGATTCTGATCGCCGGGCGGTCCGGGTCGGCCTATGCGGCGCAGATCGGCACGATGAAGGTGACTGAGGAATTGGATGCGCTGCAAACCTTCGGCCTGTCGCCGATCGAGCTGTTGGTGTTGCCGCGGGTCCTCGCGTTGGTCGTGGCGCTGCCGCTCCTGACCGCCTATGCCGATGTGCTGGGTGTCTTCGGCGGCATGTTGATCGCGTCGAATCAGCTCAACGTGAGTTTCACCGCCTTTCTTTCGCGCTTCGATGAGGCCGTGGCGCTACGACATATGCTCATCGGTCTCGGCAAGGCGCCCTTCTTTGCTGTCATCATCGCGCTGGTCGGCTGTTATCAGGGGTTCCAGATTCGCGGCGGGGTGGATGATGTGGGGCGGCATACGACGATCAGTGTGGTGCAAAGTATTTTTCTCGTCATCATCTTCGATGCGATTTGCAGCATTTTGCTCAACTGGTGGGACCTGTAGATACAGGATGTTGAAAATGGTTCCCTGGTTCGTTCTCGCGTCGCGCAGAGCCTCAACGTACCACAAGGGTACGCATCGGCTCTTTGCTTGCTGCGGCCTCGCAGGAAACCATTTTGAACATCCCGTGGAGCTGAAGGTTTGAGGATGCGTATGCACGAGTTGCCTTCCACGCTCGCAACAGCAGCGCAGATTGGCGTCCCCGTGATCGAAGTCAGCCATGTCTCGACGCGGTTCGGCACGGCGGTCGTGCATCGGGATGTGAGTCTCACGGTCGTGCGTGGCGAGGTGTTCGCCATTGCGGGCGGCAACGGTTGCGGGAAATCGACGTTGCTGCGAGAAATCATCGGATTGCTGGCTCCGACGACGGGGACGATTCGTCTGTTGGGCACAGACAGTCGTCAGCTGACACATTCGAACGGAAGCCCGCTGCATCGGCGGTTCGGCGTGATGTTCCAGCATGGCGCCCTGTTCAGTTCCATGACCCTGGCGGAAAACGTGGCGGTGCCGCTTCGTGAGCATACGCCGTTGAGCGCTGAAGCGATTCGGGATATCGTGGCGCTCAAAATCGCCCTGGTCGGATTACCTCCGGACAGCGCGATCAAATTCCCGAGTGAGCTCAGCGGCGGGATGAGAAGACGCGCGGCGCTGGCCCGTGCGATCGTTATGGATCCGGAGCTGCTGTTTCTCGACGAACCGACGGCCGGACTCGATCCGATGATTGCCGCCGGATTCGACGATCTGGTTCTGGAGTTGAAACGATTGTTGGGTCTGACCGTTGTGATGGTGACGCACGATCTGGATTCGTTGTGGCGCATTGCGGATCGGGTGGCGGTGCTGGGTGAAGGGCAGGTGCTCGGGTTGGGAACGATGGACGCGCTGGCCCGTTCGGACGATCCCGTTATCCGGAGCTATTTCCACGGTCCCCGAGGGCGTGCAGCCCATCTGAATCATTCCGGAACGGGACTGCATCGGGATTGAGAGGTGGCGGATGGAACCGAAGGTGAACTATATCCTGGTCGGCGCGTTCGTCGTCCTGCTGGGCGCCACGATCCTCGGTGCGATTTTCTGGTTGGGCAAAACCGACTATCGCGGGATCTACGATCGGTATTATGTCTATACGCGTGAGTCCGTCGCCGGACTCAGCGTCGATTCGACCGTGAAGTATCGCGGGGTGGATGTCGGGCGTGTGAAACAAGTCATCCTCAACCCTGAGAATGCCGAAGAGGTGCGGGTGACTCTGGACATTGTCGGCGGGACACCCGTCAAGACCGATACGCAGGCTGTGCTGGTCACGCAAGGGCTCACGGGCTTGGTCACGCTCAATTTGACGGGTGGTACCCGGGAGGCGCCTCTCCTGACGCCGAGTGCCGGGCAAGACTATCCGGTCATCAAGAGCGTGCCCTCGTTATTCGGTCGTCTGGACGGGACGCTGGCGAAACTGTTGTCGGATCAAGGCCTGTCGACCCTCGTGGCCAATCTGAACGGGTTGGCCCAAAATGCTGCTTCTGCGCTGGATGAAGAGAATCGTACGGTCTTGAAGCAGATCCTGAGAGATCTGTCGGAGGTCACAAAAGTGCTGGCGGAGCGCAGCGGTCAGATGGACCGCGGAGTTCAGCAGGCGGTGCAGGCGGCCGATCAGTCGGCGCGTATGACGGAGCAACTCGGTAAACAGCTTCCCGCGCTGGTGGAGCGCCTGAGCAGGAGCGCGGCCGGATTGCAGCAGATGACGGAAGACTTATCGCGGACAAGCCGCTCGGTCGGAGAGATGGTCGGCGCCAGTCGGCCCGGCATCGAACAGTTTTCGCGGCAGACGCTGGCCGATACGGGGCTGCTCGTCACGGAGCTCCGGCAACTGACCGCCACCTTGAATCGTGTGGCGCAGCAGGTCGAGCGGCAACCGAATGTGCTGGTCCTGGGCCGATCCTCCCAGCCGAAAGGCCCGGGGGAATGAGGGGAACCGAGTGGTAATCCGGCGTGCGATATCATGGGTCGGCATGGTCACGCTGTCATGCGCGCTCGCTGCCTGCGTGTTGCCTCGATCCACAGAGAATCCGGTCCATACCTTTCTGCTGACTCTCGATGAGTCCGCCTGGAGTGCGGGTGTGCGCGCCGCACAACCGGGAATCCACGGTGTGCTGGTCGTCGGGTTGCCGCAGGCGGAGGCCGGATTTGAGCAGCCGCGGATGGCCTACCTGCGACGGCCGTATGAAGTGAGTTATTACGCCACCAACGTCTGGGTCGATGCCCCGGCGCGAATGTTGGCGCCCTTGCTGGTCCGCTCGCTGGAGGCCACCGGCCTCTGGCGTGTGGTGGTGTCCATGCCTACGGTAGTCCGGGGTGATTATCGGCTGGACACCTCGGAGTTGTTGCTGCAGCAAGAGTTTCTTCAGCCACCGAGTCGGACTCGATTGCAGTTGCGCGCGCAATTGCTCGAAATGAAGGAGCAACGCGTGCTGGGAGTCCGGAGTTTTGAGGTCCTCGAACCGACCTCGAGCGACGATGCCTATGGAGGTGTTCAGGCGGCCAATCGTGCCGTGACCCATCTGCTCGAGACGCTGAATGACTGGGTCGCGTCTTGTCTGCGAGGCGCGGGGAAGGACGCCTGTTGATCCTCGACTCCGACGACCCGCACCGTCTAAGACGGTCTGTCGCGATGACAAGGTATGGGGTATGCGCACCGCGTTGAAGATCGGGTTCAGCTTCGGACTCACCTCCGGCGTGATCACCACGTTGGGGTTGATGGTGGGACTGCATGCGGGCACCCATTCGAAGTCCGTGGTCCTGGGCGGGCTGCTCACCATTGCGGTCGCCGACGCCATGTCCGATGCGTTGGGCATCCACATCGCGGAGGAATCCAAGAATCATGGGAATACGAATGAAATTTGGGAATCGACCCTGGCGACCTTCGCGGCGAAGTTCGTGATTGCCGCGACCTTTGCGGTTCCGGTGTTGTTCATGCCGTTGGATCTGGCTGTAGCGGCCAGCCTCGTCTGGGGGTTGTCGCTGTTGGCGGTGCTCAGTTATGCGCTGGCGCGCGCGCAACGGGTCCCGCCCTGGAAGGTGATCGGGGAGCATGTCGTGATCGGACTCTGTGTGGTCGCGATCACGCACTACCTTGGTGATTGGGTTCGCGTGACGTTCGGGTAGAAGAGCAGCGATAGAAGTTCGGAGACGGATGCATGAGGGAGATTCAGGGACAATGGAATTGAAGACGCAGTTGCCGAAAGTCGGCATCGGACGACGATGCGGATCGATACAAGCCAATCTGGATGGGTACCGAAAGCTGATGAGCGAGGAGGCCTATGAGGAGCTGAGGACGCTCGCGAAAGAACTGCAGGGCGTCAAAGTCTGTCATGTGAACTCTACGGCGGCCGGCGGGGGCGTGGCGGAACTGTTGGCGCGGTATGTGCCGATGTTACAGGCGCTCGGTGTGCAGGCGGACTGGCGCTTGATCCATGGCGAAGCGGATTTTTTTGCCATCACCAAGGCGTTCCATAACGCACTGCAAGGCGGGCACTACGGCTTGGGGAAAGCGGCGCAGGACCTGTACCTCAAGGTCAATGAACGCAGCGCCAAGGCGCTCGGCAATGACTACGATGTGTATATCGTGCACGACCCGCAGCCGGCGGCTATTCGACATTTTGCCGGGCCCCGCGATGCCAAATGGATCTGGCGGTGCCATATCGACAGTTCGGCGCCTGACAAAGAGGTCAGTCAGTTTTTGCGCCCGTTGCTCGAAGAGTATGAGGCGGTCGTCTTCACCATGAGCCAGTTCGTGCTGCCCCAATTGGCAGCGAAGCGGGTGGCCTTCATCGCCCCGGCCATCGACCCCCTGGCCACGAAGAATATGGACTTGCCGGAAGATTTGTGTCGGCGCGCGATCGCGGACTCCGGGGTGGATCCGAGGAGGCCGTTGCTGTTGCAGGTGTCGCGGTTCGATCCCTGGAAGGATCCGCTCGGGGTCGTCCGGGCCTACCGCCTCGTGAAAGAGGCCATTCCAGCCGTACAACTGGTACTCATCGGCGCGATGGCAGGCGACGATCCGGAGGGCTGGGAGATTCTGGACCGAGTCGAGGAAGAAGCCGCGAAGGACCCGGACCTGTTCGTCTTTACGAATCTCGCCGGCGTGGGGAGCATGGAGGTCAACGCCTTCCAGCGCGGCTGTGATGTGGTGATCCAGAAATCCTTGCGGGAGGGATTCGGGTTGGTCGTATCCGAAGCATTATGGAAGGAAAAACCGGTGGTGGCGGGGAATACCGGAGGCATTCCCATGCAATTCCCCGAGCCCTTTCAGAAGAATTTGGTCGACAGTGTGGAAGCCTGCGCGGAGCGGCTGCTCCATCTGCTGCAGCGACCGGGCGAACGTGGAGAGTTCGGCCGGGCCGGGCGTGAACATGTGCGCCGGCATTTTCTCATGCCGCGGCTGGTGCGCGATGAGCTTCGGCTGATCAAGCAGGTGCTGGAGGCCTCATGACCCGGCAGAACAGCCACACCCTCGTGGCGTATTTTTCCATGGAGATCGGTTTGAATCCGTTGATGCCGACCTACTCGGGAGGACTCGGGGTGCTGGCCGGCGACACCATTCGTTCCGCGGCCGATCTGGGTGTGCCGATGGTCGGTGTCACACTGCTCCATCGGCGGGGTTATTTTTATCAGCGGCTCGATCAGAAGGGGTGGCAGTCGGAGGAGCCGGTGGCCTGGGCGGTCGACGATTTCGCCGAACCGATGGAACCGCGAGTCTCCGTCGAAATCGAGGGCCGGACCGTGCACGTGCGTGCCTGGCGGCATCACGTTACCGGCATGTCGGGCCATACCGTCCCGGTGTATCTGCTCGATACCGATCTGCCCGAAAACAGCCCGTGGGATCGGACCATCACGGATACGCTCTACGGCGGGGACTCGCATTACCGCTTGTGCCAGGAAATGATCCTGGGGTTCGGGGGGTTCGCTCTCCTGCGCGCGTTGGGGTACGGGAACATCTTTCGCTACCACCTCAACGAAGGGCATGCGGCGCTGCTGGTCCTGGCGTTGATCGAGGCGGCCATCGGGACGGAACCGCGGAACGGAGATGTGCCGCCGGAGGTGATCGAGCAGGTGCGGGAACAGTGCGTGTTCACCACGCACACTCCGGTGCCGGCGGGTCACGACCAGTTTCCAGTGGAACTCGCGCATCGGGTGTTGGGGAGTCGGCGATGCGATCTCGTGCAGGCCTGCCAGCACCAGGGCGCGTTGAACATGACCTTGCTGGCCTTGCGAGGATCCCGGTTCGTCAACGGCGTCGCCATGCGGCACGGAGAGGTGTCCCACTCCTTGTATCCCGGCTACCCGATCCATTCCATTACCAACGGCGTGCATGCCGTGACCTGGACCGCGCCCTCGTTTCAAAGCCTCTATGACCGTCATTTGCCCGACTGGCGATACGATCAATTATCGCTTCGTTACGCCATCAGTATTCCCGGCGCTGAAATCTGGAGGGCCCATCAGGATGCCAAGTTGGCCTTGGTGGACGAAGTGAACCGTCAGACCAACGCGGGATTCGATCGCGATGTCCTCACCATCGGCTTCGCCCGCCGCGCGACTGCGTATAAGCGAGGGACCCTGGTGTTTCACGATGTCGAACGGTTGCGGCGGCTCCTGAAAGAGGCAGGCCCGATTCAATTCGTCTTTGCGGGAAAGGCGCACCCGCAGGATCAGGCGGGCAAAGACATGATCCATCGCATTTACGGCATGCGTGGGCAGCTATCGGTGGCCTATCTTGCCAATTACGACATGACGCTGGCACGTCTCCTCTGCGCCGGCGTGGATGTGTGGCTGAATACGCCGCTCCCGCCGATGGAAGCCTCCGGTACGAGCGGCATGAAGGCGGCGATGAACGGGGTTCCGAGTTTGAGCGTGCTGGACGGTTGGTGGGTCGAGGGGCATATCGAAGGGGTCACGGGCTGGTCGATCGGCGAGAAGATCGAGGCCTGTGTGTCGCCCGCGGAGGACATGGAGGCCTGCCATGCCCGGGCTCTGTACGACAAGCTTGAGCAGCGGGTCATGCCTTGCTTTTACAAGGACCGGGAGGGGTTCATCGAGATCATGAAGCATGCGATTGCCGTGAACGGGGCGTTCTTCAACACGCAGCGCATGGTGGGGCAGTATCTGCGCAATGCGTATCGGCTGGTCGGACAAGACGTCAATGGAGCCTAAAGTGATGGCCCTGGATCAAGATGTGTTGCGATCCGATTATGCGCATCTATTGACGTTGTGGACGTCCGGCGTGCGGGACTATCACACGATGCTGTCGGACTATCTGACCGCCAATTCGATTTTTGTCGCGGTGATCGGGTTGCTGGTGTCGCGGGAATCGCTGGCGCTTCCCTTTACCCTCATCATTGTATTGTTCAGCATCATCGGGATTCTCATGAGTGTGCAGATGGCGATCGTGCTCGGGCGGTTCTCCGGGCAAAATGCGCTCTGGGAGTGGCAGCTACGGGGCATCGAGACCATGCCTGAATGGCGGGAACGAAAGCCGGTGAACAGTCTCTATCGACTCCGCGAACATCGTGAAACGATCGTCGAGGACACGAATGAGCCGCGCTTCTTCGAGCCCTCCTGGGCGTTCCGGCAACATCGCCAATGGTGGGCGCATCGCGCGATCAGCTTCCCCTGGTTTTTCGGTACGGTCTATGGGCTCTTTCTGCTGTGGGGGCTGACCCAGGTCGTGCGTGCGAGCACGTTGTCGTGGGGGTAATAGGCCCTGCCTGATTGACGGTGTCTGCATCACCGTGAACATCAGCAGCGCGGAATGGAGAGCGGCACCAGCAACAGAGGCCGTCACCGCCTGCTGTATCACGTCTTCCAACGACTCACTTTCCGGCGCTTGGTAACAGGCCGATATGCAGTGCGGATGAAGCCTCCATGAAGAAACATTCATGGATGAATTCTTCATGCTCCGTTCATCGTCGATTCATGTTCTGCTGCTACAGTGACATCGTGACGGGGCGGGGCGACGAGGATCCCGTCTCGGGCGGATCATGAAAGGTGAACGAGATGAACAAACTGAGTACCATCGTGCCGGTCACGCTGCTGCTGTTGTCGGTCGTTGGCGCAATGGGGGTGATGGTCTTCTGGGGTTTGTCTCTGCTGAATCCATCTTAGGAGTCTGTCCGAGTAATACCATTCTGCTGCGGCAAACGAGCTGCCGGTATCTGCGTCGTTCTTGGCCCGAAACAATCCTCGACGTATTCCAGCGAATACGCCTCCGGATTTTTCGTGCCTGCGGTCTCGCATCTCCCAGCAGCTCCTTCCCCTCGCAACGAAGGATGACTCGGACAGACTCCTATCCCGGACTGTTCCTGAATGCCTGCTCCGTCGTCCGGTCCTGTCGCCCCGCGGGCCTCGATCTCAAACGCCTCGCGACGGCATTCATGAATAGTCCTGGCTAGTTAGGGGCTCGCTTGGCCTTTATCGAGCGGCCGAGCGAAAAGGGGTGACGACATGCTTGTGATGTTGGCAGTGGGAGGGATCACCTGTGTGGTGTGGGGGACAATGCTGTGGCTGTCCTTCCTCGATGAAAAACGGGTCGGATTACTGAGGAGGCCCGTGAAACATGGCAAGAACGCCGTTCGAGACGTCGGAGGTTGAGAACCGGACGACAGGGATATCGTGAGGAAGAGGATGAAGCGCAGGTTGTGTAGATCGGAATCGTACGCACCGGCACAGTGCGACCAGGCGATGGGATCTCGTCGTGGCGGGGTGTATTGCCTCATGGCAAGGAGGGCCTCTGCTGCAAATGGCAACAGTGGGGAGTTGGAATCGGGGCCCTCTGTCTTATACCTGCCCAGAAAATAAGCGAGAGACCAACGGATGAACGGGAGAGGTGCTGGCATTTGTCTTGCTCGTGAAGGCGCTATCAGCCGTTGACCGTCTGCGTTCAGATTGCCATCACCCACGCGCACCGCTCCTTGATCGACCATCCGACGCCGCTTGCCGGAGACCGGTCGCCTCCATGGGAACAGTCGCCCAACCGTTTCAGAGGAGCTATCATGACTAAGCCACTGATGACACGGATCCTCTTGGCGACCGATTTTTCAGATGGCGCGGCCTGTGCGCAGGACTATGCCATCTATCTCGCCTCCCACTGGGGAGCCACGTTGGAGGTCCTGCATGTGATCGAGACGCCCCACCGGTCGAGCGCCGAGGCGGAATCCCTTGCCGCGGTTGTACAGGTGCGAGCGGAGGCTGCGCGGCAGTTGGAGCAGGTGCGTGACGATCTGGTGCGGCGTGGCGTCTCAGTCAAGGTGCGGCTGGTTCTGGGGAACCCGGCAGAGCACATTGGTCTGGCTGCCAAGGACAAGGGGGCGGAGCTTGTCGTGCTGGGCGTCCAGGGCCGAACCAACTTGCTGTATGGGCTGATCGGCAGCACGGCGGAACGGGTCGTGACAGAAGGGCCCTGTCCGGTTCTCGCGGTACCAGGGTTGCGTGAAGAAGCGGGCAGGCCGTCCGCGGCAGGCAGACAGGTACACATCCGGCATATTCTGGCACCGCTGGATTTTTCGAGTCCCTCGCTGGATGCCGTCGAATATGCCATTCAACTCGCCAACGGCCTCGGCGCCACAGTCACGTTGATGCATGTGTTGGAACCGGTCTGCTACGACCTGGATTGCGGCCTCGGTGTAGTCGAACAGGAGGCGCGAAAACGAGACCATTGGAACAGGCAACTGTCGGAACTCCAGACCCTCGTGACCTCGTTCGGATTGGCGGCCGACGTCGAGATTTCAGGAGGCATTGCCTCCGATGCGATTCTCGCCTCTGCGTTACGCCATCGATCCGATCTGATCGTGATGGGGACCCATGGCCGCCGCGGTGTCTCCGCGCAACGGTTCGGAAGCGTGTCGGAGGCGGTGTTGCGCCTGGCAACCTGTCCGGTCTTAACGGTCAAGACGCCGAAATTCGCCGCAGGCCACCGCCGGGTAGTGCCGCAAGCGATGAGAGAGACGGAAATTAAGGGAGCACAGCCATGAACCAGCGCGATATCTATATTACCGAATTCGATTTGAACCGTCTGAGAGATGTCCTGAGGGCTCGTATCAGCATTGAGGCGCGGGACAGGGATCATCTGGAGAGCTTGGAGAATGAGCTCGATCGCGCCCATGTCGTGGACCCATCCGCCGTTCCCCATGATGTGGTCACGATGAATTCCCAAGTCCGGATCGAAGACGTCGAGACCGGCATGGAAACTGTCTATACGCTGGTATTTCCTGCCGATGCCGGTATCCAGGAGAAGAAGCTGTCGATCCTTGCGCCGATCGGGACGGCTCTGTTGGGGGCGCGCGCGGGTGAGACGGTGGACTGGCCCGTGCCGGCGGGCGTGCGAACCGTGCGCATCAAGGACGTCTTGTACCAACCCGAAGCCGCAGGGCATTATCACCTATAGCAGGTAGGCTGTAGTCCACACAGTATGAACCATACCGGAGGAATCGATGGAAGTTCGCAGCAAGGTCTATACGTATCGTACGGCAGTGAAATGGACGGAACAGAAAAAAGGAACGATTACCTGCGAAGGAAAACCGGATATCCAGGTGGCGACACCTCCGGAGTTCAAAGGACATGAGGGGATTTGGTCGCCGGAGGACTTGTATGTGGCGTCGGCCAATATCTGCCTGATGACGACATTTTTGGCGGTCGCCGAACGGGCCGGATTGACCTTCACGTCGTACCACTGTGAGGCGGAAGGACGGTTGGAACTCGTAGAGGGAAAGTTTCAGGTCACCGTGATTACGTTGCGTCCGCAGATTGCGCTTCAGTCGGGAAGCGATGCGGCGAAAGCCAAGGAGCTCATCGAGAAGGCGGAAGCCAACTGCCTGATCTCGAATTCGATGAAAACGCGTATCGCCCTAGAGCCCACCATCTCCTGACGCTCCGGATTGGGGCATCTTGCGCCAGCCGGGATCGAGTGGTGGGGTGATTCTCTCCACGGCCATCCCGGCTGGGCGTCGAGTTTTTCCGCGAATCGGTTACTCTCACCCTGTTTCTCTCATTTCACTTGGTTGTCCCTTCCTGTCCGACTGGCACGAGGATCGCATTCTCATCGTCGTATGTGGGGTGCCACGGGTGTGCGGCAGCTCCTTACAAAGGAGACGATGATGAACGCCAGAGTCACCGGTCCGGTTCTCCTGTCGATGCTCCTCATTGCGGCGGTCGGCAGCGGTTCGTATGCGGCCGGGGGGAATGTGGCCAAAGGCAAGGTGCTCTATACCAATCTCTGTATCCGTTGCCATGGAGTCGATGGGAAGGGCGACGCCTATATGAAGTTTAATCCTCCGGTCGCCGATCTCAGCTCTCCTGCCGTGCAAAGCAAGTTAGATGAATCCCTTATGAAAGCGATTCACGACGGACGGAAGGATACGGCCATGGGAGCCTGGAAATTCGTCCTCTCCGAAGAAGAGATCAGTGACGTGACCGCCTACGTACGAGTGCTCGGGAGTCACGCCAATCGCACGCTGCCGTAGCCGAATGGAAAGGAGTGCCTCATGAACTGGCGTGTACTTGGGCTGGGAACCGCGGTGTTATGGATGGTCACGGTGGGCGTGATTGTGGCGTTGTTCGTCCAGGGGCATACCAGGCCGGGGGCCGACGGGCGCACGGAAATTCTCCTGGCGCCGGCGGAGCGGGATCTGATCCTGACAGAGATGCGGCAATTGCTTAAGTCGGTGCATGGGGTCGTGACGGTCTTGGGGAGTCCGGACCAAAACCTCAAGGCCGCAGAAGCCGCAGCCCGCTCAGCGGGTATGGCAATGGCGGCAGACGTCAATCCCGCCGTCATGTTGAAACTCCCCCTGCCGTTTAAGCAAATGGGCATGTCGATCCACAAGGATATGGATCATCTGGCTGACGGCATTGCGCAGGGGGAATCTTCCGTCCAAATTCTCAATCGTCTGTCGAGCATGACGGCGCGCTGCACCGCCTGCCATGACATGTATCGGTTTGCGACAGCAAAGTAGCGGTCGGCTGTCAGGCTATCCGGAGCGAATCCTTTTTCATGAAGCTGACTCCTACCGAGTAAGAGCTGGTTTGGCACAGGGGTGGATGATCGGAGGCAGTCGCCCGATTGGCGCTGACAACTGACGGCTTCAAAAGAATGAAGGAGGTGCTGTGATGGCATGCAATGTTGGTGGAATCGAACGGCCGGTCCGGATCGTGTTGGGGGTCTTGTTGATCGGAATCGGTGTTTTCGCCGGGCTGCCTCCCGTGGGGATGGGGGTTGCGCTGGCCATGGGAGCGATTGCGCTGGTCACCGGCGCCATCGGGTTTTGTCCGGTATGGACTCTGTTGGGGGTCAACACCTGCCCGATCGACGCAGGTAAAAAATCCTGACCCAACAGGTTTTGCGGTGAAGTGGCGTGTGCGCAGGGTGATCATAGGCAGTGTGGAGAGTGCCGGTGGCAATTCCGTCACTGGAGTAGCGCGAAGGAGGACAGGATGACGACGATGGCGAGACCGGGTGTGCCGGTAGGCGGATTTAAGACGGTCGGACAGATTGTAGGGACGAACCAATTGCGCATTCACCGGAACCAAAGCGCATTGGCGATCGCGGTGGAGTTGCTGACGAGTCATACACCCGGGGCGCCGGTGGTCGATGACGCGGGACAGTACATCGGGTTCATCAGTGAATTCGATCTATTGAAAGCCCTGAGGTCGAACCAGGATCTCAATCAGCTGACGGCAGAACAGGTTATGGTCAAGGATCGGATTACCGTGACGGCGGAGACATCGATCGACGATGCGGTTCGAATGATGGAAGAGAAGCGTTTGCTCAATCTGCCCGTCGAGAAGGACGGCACGATCAGATACACATTGACCCGACACGATTTGCTGCGGGCCTGGATCGGTCTGGGGCTGGATATTGAGAACCAGACGGTCTGAATCAAGTTGCGAATGGCGGAGGGGGCGGGAGTGAATAGGCTGCCGCCTCCTCTCCTGCCCGGAATCACCCTACATGATGGATTACGAACGTGAGTTATTCCGACGACACACAGAGCTGTGAAGGGGCAGGGCTGTCGACTCCGGTCGGGTCGCGGCGGACATTTTTTCACTGGGTGACGGTTGCCGCTGCCGCTGTGGTCGGGGTGGGGCTGGCTGTGCCACTGCTCGGCTCGCTGGTGTCACCGGCCTTCATGCGACGCAAACGTGAATGGGTCGATGTCGGCCCGGTGGATACGTTGCCCGCGGGGCGCCCTACCCAATTGGATCATGTGACCACCGTCCGCGATGGCTGGCTGGAAGCGAAGTCCCAGAAGGCGGTATGGGCGGTGAAGCAGGCGCAAGGCGAGGTGAAGGTCTTCTCCCCCATCTGCACGCATCTGGGATGCGGGTACCGCTGGGACGATACGGAAAAGAAGTTCCTCTGTCCCTGTCACGGGAGCGCCTATGACATCAACGGTCAGGTGTTGGGCGGACCCGCGCCGCGTCCGCTGGACGTACTCCCGTCGAAAGTGGAGGGAGGCCGGCTCCTCGTCATGTATCAAGACTTTAAATCGGGCCTTCCACAGAGTGTGGAGTTGTGAGCGGCGATGGTTTCATTGCCGAGATCTGGGAGTTGAATGTCTTCTCGCCTATACGATTGGTTCGACCGTCGGTTGAACCTGAAACCGGTGCAGCGCACGCTGCTCGACGAACCCATTCCGGGCGGAGCCAGCTGGATTTACGTCTTCGGCTCCGTCACGTTGTTCTTGTTCGTACTTCAGGCCGCCACCGGCATGTTCCTCGCGCTTTATTATGCTCCGACGCCGGATCACGCCTACGACAGCGTCCGATTCATTGAAACCGAGGTCACGTTCGGGTGGTTCGTGCGCGGGCTCCACCATTGGGGCGCGTCGTCGATGGTCGTGGCGATCGGTCTCCATATGCTCCAGACCTTTCTCTATGGCGCGTACAAAAAGCCGCGCGAAGTGATGTGGATGGTCGGGGTGGTGCTGTTCCTCGTGGTGATGACCTTCGCGTTTACCGGCTATTTGCTGCCCTGGGATCAAACCGCCTATTGGGCGACTCAGATCGGCATCAACATGGTGGGCACGGTTCCGCTCATCGGAGATTTTCTCTCCCGGGTCTTGCGAGGAGGAGAAATCCTCGGCGCATTGACGCTGTCGCGGTTCTTTGCGATTCATGTGTTGTTTCTTCCGGCCATCCTGATCGGTGGGATCGCTCTGCATCTGTTCGTGTTGAGACGGGTAGGGCCGGCCGGACCCTGGACCGACGATCGCGCGTCGCTGGGCAGCGAGACCTTCGCTCCCCGGCAGGTTTATATGGATGCGGTGGTGATTGCCCTGGTGTTTCTCACGGTCGCCGCGCTGGCCTTGAGCATTCCTCTGCCCCTGACGGATAAGGCTAATCCTTCCGATACGAGCTTCGTGCCGGTCCCCGAATGGTACTTTCTGTTTTACTACGAGCTGCTCAAGTACGTGCATGGGCCGCTTGAACCGTTGGCGACCTGGGTTCTTCCTCTGTCTGTGATTCTGATCATGTTGTGCTGGCCGTTCATCGATCGTAACCCGGTGCGCAATCCCATCCGGCGGCCGGTGGCCTTGGGCAGCGGCCTGCTCTTCCTGTTCGTCGTCTTCGGTCTCTTAGGCATCTCGCTCAAGAATCTCTACGCTGTGCCGAGAACCGATCCGGCCGTCGTCCAGGGACGAGCGATCTATGCCCAGCTCGGTTGTGCCGGTTGTCATCGCATCCATGGTGAGGGAGGCGCCGTCGCCCCCGACCTGTCTACGATCGGAGACGCGAGACCGGATCGGGCGTGGCATCTCAAGCATTTCCGCGATCCGCAATCCGTCTCGCCGGGATCGTTTATGCCGAAATTCCCGCTTACCGACCAACAGCTCAATGACTTGACCAGCTACATGCTGAGTTTGAAGCGGGAGAGTTAGGGTGTGTCTAATGCGGGCAGAGAACGGAAAGGAGCGATGATGACCGACGTCTGGCGTAGTGGCGGCCTTCTTGTGGCGCTCGTAGTTGGGATGACGACGGTCTTTGCGGTTGCGGTCACTCGCGTTGCGGCAAAGGGCGAGCAAGCGGGCGAACAATTTGTGAGGAACACCTGTACGGCCTGCCATCGAATCGAAGGTCCGGTCGCAGCCCGCAAAACCAAGAAGGCACCGGACCTGATTTGGGCCGGTAATAAGTATCAGCCAGCGTGGCTCGTCAACTGGCTCCAGAATCCCGATTTCAAGCACTATCCCGTCGGCTACGATTTTCGCCCGGATCGAAAGAAGCGACACCTTGCCTTGCCCCTCGATCAGGCGAAAGCGGCGGCGGCGTTTCTGGCTACGCGGAAGGATCCTCGTATCAAGGAAGGTGTGATGAAGGCAGGCACGGCGGAGCAAATGGCGAGGGGACGCAAGCTCTATCAGGAGCATGGATGCCAGAATTGTCATTACACGCCGGCCGGTACGCCGAAGGGGTATGTCGGAGGAACGTCCAGTACCTCGTTCATCAAATTGAGCGAGCGGTTAAACGCGGATTGGGTCTACCGTTTTAACCTGAACCCCAACGATTTCGAGCCGGACAGCGGGGCCTATATCCCTAAGCCGCCGCTGCCGGATGAGGACATTTACGCCATTACCGCATACATGATGACATTCAAATAGGTTGAGTGAGAGGAGGGAACGATGAACGATGCAGGTCGCCGGGCGACAGTCGCGGGCGGAGGACTCCTGTTGATGGTAGCGAACATTGTCATGGGCGGAGCCGCGGGAGGGGCTGAGGGAAAGTCGAATCCCGAGGCCGGGAAGAAGATCTATCTGGAGAGTTGTCAGAACTGCCATGGACCGACGGGCAAAGGCGACAGCGACATGGCGGCCTACCTGTCGCCGCCGCCCGCCAATCTTACCGCCAAGGGGACCCAGTCAAAGACCGATGCGCAACTGCGGAAGGTGATTCTGGAGGGGCGGCCCGGTACGGCCATGACCGGGTATGAGGGAGCGTTTGAAGAACCTCAATTGTCGGATTTGATCGCCTACATCCGCTCGCTCAAGTCATGAGGTTCGAGGAGGGCACAACAGCGGATCTCGACCTCCCCTGCTGGTGGTTCGAAGAAGAGTATCACAAGACTGTACCCGGTGGTCGTCTCTTGGCCGGAGGACCATCATGAAGGGAGGCTGTTATGTCGATCACACAGAAGCTTGCGGGGGGACTGGTTGTGGCGGTTGCTCTGCTCGGAGGCTGGGGCCCCAGCTTTGCCGGCGCACCATCGGCCGGCAGTGTCCCGGTTGAAGCGGTGATGGACTATCTCCATTCCGTCCTGGAGGCCAATCGCACATTTTATACCGTCCATGTCGTGGAGCGGATGCAGCGGAGGGGCGTGATCGAGTCTTCTGAGAAATGGCGCGAACTCAGCGCCCTTCCGCTTCCAGCCCAGTTCTTTCAAGAGGCATCGAGCCTGGCCACGCTGACCGGCAGCGCCGTCCGGTATCGCTTGATCAGCCTGAACCCGATCAACAAACAAAACGGGCCTCATGGCGAATTCGAGCGCAAGGCGCTCGAAGCGGTCATGGCACATCCAGAGCAGCCGTATAAGGGGTCGGTGACCGAGGGAGGCGTGCGATACTTTCAGGCCCTGTATGCGGATCTTGCCGTGTCGTCCGTGTGCGTGAGCTGCCATAACGCCGATCCCCGCAGCCCGAAACGGGACTACAAGATGCGGGACGTGCTCGGCGCGGTCCTGATCTCGATTCCGATCTCGGAGTGACTCGTCTCAGGATGGATCAAGCTGTTCGACGTGATCCGAGCGCTGCGAAGGGGGCTACGGCTTACGGCATAGGCTGCGTAGGGCCGTGCCTATGTTGTGGCCGGAACCGGAATCCCCGTAGCGGCGTAGGATTATCGAGAACACCAAAGACATGATGCTCGGAGGCGTGAATGATGAGTGCAAGGCACCGACGTTATATCGGCCGGTGATCACGTTAGTCCCTTCGTCCATCCTCGAAGCCTCCCGGGCCGGCGCGAGGAAACAGGGCAGATAACGCCTCAGAACGATCAAATCAACATTCTGAATCCTTTTCCACAAACCTGTCCCTAATCACCACATTCAAGACGGTGGTGTATGAGTTCGCTGTAGCACGATGCCGCAGGCGGCGGAGGGGGACTGTGGCTTTTGTCGTCAAGTATGCAGGCATGCATTCCCCTGAGGGCCTGCCAAAAGCTAATTCTCTTAGGCGAGCTCGTGTCGACGTGGTATGCAGTTTGCGAGACCCTCTACGTATGAGACACATATTGTTCAGTGCCCTAGTGATCGTCGCGTTCATGACAGGTTGCGTCGATTCGAAGGAAGCACGCAGCGGCGCACAGTCTGCCATGAGTCAAGCCGAGCCGGACAGGCTCGATGCCCTCTTCAGCCATCCCTCCCCCGATTCCATCCCCGGCGGGCAGCGCGGGGAGCAGATCCGGTTGGGTTATGAGCTCGTCGTTCATACGCAGGAATTCGCCGCACCCTACGTAGGGAATCGGCTCACTTGCGCCAATTGTCATTTGGACGCAGGGCTCGATCCCAATTCGGCCTCTTATGTCGGGCTCTCGCGGGCCTATCCGGAATATCGCGCGCGAACCGGGCGTGTCGTGACATTGGCCGACCGTATCAATGAATGTTTTGAACGCAGCTTGAACGGCAAGCCGATTCCGTCGGACAGCCACAAGCTCCGGGCCATCGTGGACTACATCGAATGGTTGTCGAAGGATGTTCCGGCAGGAAGCCGGATGGCCTGGCGTGGCATCCCACGGATTCAAGCGCCCAAGCCGCCGGATGTGGCGAATGGTGCCAAGGTCTTCACGTCCCGTTGCGCGTTTTGCCACGGAGCGGACGGGCAGGGCACGATGGCAGCTCCCGCTGTGTGGGGACCTCAGTCTTACAACATCGGCGCGGAGATGGCGCGCATTCCGGTAGCCGCTTCCTTCATTAAATCGAACATGCCTCGCACCAGAGGATGGGCCCTATCGGATCAGGATGCCTATGACGTAGCGGCGTATATCAACTCCCAACCACGCCCGGATTTTCACGACAAGGGCAATGACTGGCCGAAGGGAGAGAAACCGGCGGATGCACCCTATTGAACGCGTGCAACGCATCTCGTGAGGCGTATCTCATGACACATCCCTCCTGGGAATGAACAACGAGATGCGAAGTACGAGATGCGAGCGGAGGAGGACGAAATGAAACTCAGCGTGGCGTATCAGGGGGGAGCGCGGTACGACATCCTGAGCGATCGGCACCGGATCGTGACGGATCAGCCGGTTGAAGACGGAGGGGCCGACGCCGGTATGAGTCCCGTGGAACTGTTTGTCGGTTCGGTGGCGAGCTGCGTGGGGTACTTTGTCGGCCAGTTCTGCGCGCGACACGATATCTCACGCGAAGGCCTAAAGGTGGACGCTGAATGGACGATAGCTGAAGCGCCGCATCGAGTCGGGCAGATCCAACTTGCGATTCGCCTTCCCCATCGAGTGACACCCGAGCTGAGAGAGCGGCTGCTGAAGGTGGCGCACGGGTGCACGGTCCATCAATCGATCGTCGTGCCTGCCGCTATCGCGATCGAGCTGAATCCGCACGGCCATCCGGCGACGGCATCTGATCTTATGGAGGAAAAGTCATGACGGTGTCCCGACGGGAATGGTTGCGAACGGTCCTGCAAGGAATCGGCATCGGTATGGTGGTTGGGCCCGTGGGCACCGCGATCGCCACCGCGCAGGGGAGTGAGGCGGGGCATGGAACCGGGCCGTTGACCGTACGAGTGACCAGGCCGTTCGACGCAGAAACACCGGTCCGGGAATTTGCCTCCTGGCTCACACCCAATGAGCGATTTTTCACGCGCAGTCACTTCGGCCCTCCTTCAGCCGAGACGGTACAGCCCGATGTCTGGCGACTGACGGTCAAAGGGCTGGTCAAAGAGGAGCTGACGCTCAACCTCAAAGACTTACAACAACTCGAGGCCGTCACCCTGACCGCCGTTCTGCAATGCAGCGGAAACGGACGCGCGCACCATCGTCCCAAAGTGCCCGGTGTGCAGTGGGAACGCGGAGCGGTCGGCAATGCGCAATGGACCGGCGTGCGGCTTCGCGATGTGTTGCAGCGAGCCGGAGTGAAACCGCAGGGAGTCCACGTGCAATTGCAGGGGGCGGACCGGCCGGCGCTGGCGACCGTGCCGCTGTTCACGCGAAGTATCCCCCTCGCAAAGGCTCTCCATCCCGATACCCTCCTGGCCTATGAAATGAACGGCCGTCCGCTGCCCCTGCTGCATGGCGCGCCGCTGCGGGTGATTACTCCCGGCTGGATGGCGGAGTCCTGCATGAAGTGGCTGACCGAGATTACGGTTCGAGCGGATGAAACGCCCGGCTACTACATGCAGCAGGCCTATCGCATTCCGGAAACGGCCGTTCGCCTGTCTTCGGGATTGCCGGGAAGCGCGATGGTTCCGGTCGAGCAGATGCCCGTCAAGTCGCTTATCGCCGCTCCGGCGGAGGGAGACACGGTACGGATCGGGCCGGTCACGATTCAAGGTGTCGCCTGGGCCGGCGAGGCGCCGGTGGCGAAGGTTGAAGTGTCCTGCGACGACGGAAAGACCTGGGAGCAGGCCCGGTTATTGGGAGAGGGGCAGCCCTACGCCTGGCGGCAATGGCAGTCTGTGTGGAATGCCCGCACGCCAGGGCCTATTGCGATTCTCTGCCGCGCCACCGATGCGCAGGGGGAGCAGCAACCGGCGACGAGCTCTTGGAATCCCGGAGGATTTCTATGGAACGGATGGGATCGCCTGTCCGTCACGGTGGCGGCATGACCCAGAGCACGGCGAAAAAGACCTCCGGTTTCGTGCTCGCTGCATTACTCTGTACTCTGCTTGGCTGGGTGGTGATCACGGCGGCTCAGGAAGATGACCGTGGAACGATTCAGCCGGCCCAGGCTCGTCAAGCACTGACATTGATTCATGCCCGTTGCGCCGTCTGCCACACGACCGACCTGATCGTGCAGCAACGGTTGCCGGCCGACCGATGGACAGTGACGGTTGAGAAGATGATGCATTGGGGCGCGGATCTGTCCAAGGACGAGGCGGCGATGGTCTTGCAATTCGTGACGGCGCGGTATCATTCCGGTGCGCCGGACCATCTGCCGTCGATTGAAGAAGAGTTGGCCATGATCGGGCCTGCGGTAGGCCCGCGTCAGGGGTCTGAGGGGCCGGTGTCCGGTGTGGCATCGAGAGGCGCGGGACTCTATGCGCACAATTGCCAGGCCTGCCATGGTGAAGGAGCGTCCGGTGGGGCCGGACCTAAACTCGCGCGCAATACGATTCTGAAAAATGAAGGGGCTTTTTGGGAGACGGTGCTCCATGGGC
Source organism: Nitrospira sp. ND1 (assembly GCF_900170025.1). Classification (NCBI taxonomy): domain Bacteria; kingdom Pseudomonadati; phylum Nitrospirota; class Nitrospiria; order Nitrospirales; family Nitrospiraceae; genus Nitrospira; species Nitrospira sp. ND1. Next base: position 2,331,344 of record NZ_FWEX01000006.1, read on the forward strand.
GGGGGCCGATGCCGTCCTGGGGCGCAGTGCTGAGTCATCAGGAGATCGCGGATATTCATGCCTGGTTGGCGACACGCTGACCGGTACGGCAGTGGGGCGAAAGAAAGGGGTGTTTCATGGGTGGAAGACGGACGGTGGTAGTCGGATGCGCGTTGGTCATATTGGTGGGGTTGTTCTCATTCCCCCGCTTGCTGTTAGGCAGTGATCAGACTCGCGTCAAGGAGATGATTCAGAACAATTGCGCCGGTTGTCACCGCTTGGAAGGGAAAGCGGATTCGCGTTTCAACTTGAAGGCGCCCGACCTGATTTGGGCCGGAAGCAAATATCAGCGCTCATGGTTGCTTCGTTACCTGACGGGGAAAGAGGCGCCGCTGTATCCAAAGGGATATCGCTGGGATTTGTCTGAGGGGCCGACGCGGCATCCGGTGGTCAGCGAAGACGAGGCCCTGGGTATTGCCGAGTATTTCGAACAACACAATAAAGACCCGCGGGTGAAAGTCGGGGCCTTCGATCTCTCGAAGGTCAGCAAGTTCGATGCGACGTTCGGCGGCATGGCCTACAAGGCTCACGCCTGTCTCGGCTGTCATTTGGTCGAGGAGAACGGCAAGCTGATCGGCGGGCCGCAGAGCGCGTCGCTGGTAGCGGCCGGTCAACGGTACGACAAGGATTGGCTCTTCCGGTTCGGACAGAATCCGCAAGATTTCACGGTTCACAACGGGGAGTTCCTGGCGGACGCGACGGAACCGCAACTCCGTGCCGTCATCGGGTACCTGATGGTGCAGGGCGTCAAGGACTTCAAGTATTACGAACCCTGGACGGCGCCGGAGTTCGGGATGGCGAGTGCCGATCGCGGGAAGGTCCTCTATAAAGAATATTGCGCTCAGTGCCATGGGTTCACCGGAAAGGGCGACGGTCCGGCTGCGTCCGGATTGGAACCGAAGCCGGCGATCCATGCGAACATCCCGTTCGACAAGGTGCCGACCGACTATCTTTACAATGTGATCAATCACGGCGGGGCGGCGATGGGAAAATCGCCGAGCATGCCTTATTGGGGTCTGACCATCGGTCAACAGGGTGTCGCGGATGTCATGGCCTATTTGAAAGTGACCTTCAAGGGCCAAGCGGAAGTCGCACAGGCAGCCGCAGGGTCCGGTGAAGGTCCGAGCGGGGTCTGCCCGCAGCCTCGGAAAACGGCGAAGGCGCCGGCAGAGTTTCTATCCAAGGCCAATCCGTTGCCGCAGTCGGATGCGACCATCAAGGCGGGGAAAACCCTGTTTCTCCAGACGGCCCAGCCCGTGGCCTGCGCAATGTGCCATGGCGACAAAGGCAACGGGCAAGGCTTCATGGGCGCGGCCTTGATCCCGCCTCCCCGAAACTTTACGTGCGGCTCAATGATGAAAGATCTTCCGGACGGGCAACTGTTCTGGATCATCAAGAACGGCTCGGCTGGAACCGGCATGATGTCGTTCGCCGGATTGCCGGATGAGCAGGTCTGGCAGTTGATTGCCTATGTGAGAAGTTTGGCGAAGTAAGAACGGGAAGCGTGAAACGTATCTCGTGAAACGTTCCGGACGAACGACGAGATACGCACGACGAATGGCAAGCGAAGGAGGTTGTTAGTGGCGACGTTTATCATTTCCGGCAGTCGGGGCACAGACGATCCGACCATGGCGACTCTTCCGTTCATGGCGGCCAAGACCGCCAAGGAGCAGGGTCATGATGTGGTGTTGTGGTTGTGGAACGAGGCGGTGACGTCAGCGCGAAAGGGCTCGGCGGATCATGTCGTCGGCGTGAATTTGACGCCGCTGAAAGACCTGTTGGCGGCCGTCCAGGCCGCCAACATTCCCATCTGGGTCTGCGGAGCCTGTGCCGTCGCCAGGCAGATCGGCCAGGCTGATCTCATAGCCGGAGCCGTGATCAAAGGCATGCCGGACTACATCAAGGCTGTGGCTGAGCGCGACCGGACCGTGGCGTTCTAAAGTTCTAAATAGGTGGGAAGGGGACGGGTATTCGCATGGCATCCGACGAACAAGCGGGCAGGAAAGCTAAAGGCAAAAAGGGGCGTATGGCTGCAGGAGCCGCGGTCTCGATTGCGGAACACAACGGACGACTTGAGACGGATGACCTGGAGATTATTCCGACGGCCGTGCCGAGGGAGGGAGACGGGTACCAAGCTCCTGATCAAGCCACCGGGGGAGTGACGGCCGGATTAACCGGATTAATCGGTGAAGTGGGCCGAACCCTGACCGAAGACGATCTGCGGCGCGTGAATACGCGGCGCGGGCTGCTGCAGTTGATCAAGAGCAAGAATATCGATCTGGATGACGTGCGCAAGACGCTGCTGTATGAACAGGAATTGCAGCAGCTGCAGGTCGAGCTGGTCCGTCTTCAACGCTGGGTACAAGCCGATGGGCAGCGTATTGCGATTCTTGTCGAAGGCCGGGATGCGGCCGGGAAGGGCGGAACGATCCGCCGGTTTACCGAGCATTTGAATCCGCGTGCCATGCGGGTCGTCGCGTTACCGAAGCCGACGGACGATGAGCGGGGCCAGTGGTATTTCCAGCGGTATATCCGGCAACTGCCCAACAAGGGTGAGATCGTGTTTTTCGATCGCAGTTGGTACAACCGCGCCGTCGTCGAACCGGTGATGGGGTTTTGCAGCAAGAAGGAGCATCAACGATTCTTGCAGCAGGTGACGGAATTCGAGCACATGCTCTACGAGGACGGCGTGACGATCATCAAGTTCTGGTTCTCGATTTCCAAAGAAGAACAGGCCAGTCGATTCGAAGCGCGCCGGCAGAATCCCCTCAAGCAGTGGAAGCTCAGTCCTGTCGATGAAAAGGCGCAGGAGCTGTGGGATTCGTACACACGATACAAAGAAGAAATGTTCAGCAAAACCCATACGACTTTCAGCCCCTGGATCATCGTCAAAGCGAACGACAAGCAGGCCGCGCGATTGGAAAGTTTGCGCCACGTGCTCAACCTTCTGGCGTACAGGGGCAAGGAAGAGGCGCAGATCCGCCTGACTCCCGACCCCAACGTCATCACTCGGTTCCATCGTAAGATGGTGGAATTGGATTTCTGATGCAGAGGCGGCTGAGTATCACATGGGCGATCATGGCGGCGGCCGTGGTGACGGGTGTCCCTGCAGTCGCCCAACATATGCAGCCGTCCCGCGTCCCGATCGAGCACCTCGAGGAGGCGCGTGCGCTCAAGAGTCCATTGCCTGATTCGCCTGATGTGGTCGAAAGGGGCAAGGTCCTCTATCACGGGAAGGGGACGTGCGCCAACTGTCATGGGCCGGAGGGAGCGGGCGATGGGCCGGTGGCGTCGCAGCTGAATCCATCCCCCCGTAATTTTCAGCGCCCTGGATTTTGGCGCCATCGCACGGAGGGCGAAATTTTCTGGGTGATTAAGAACGGGTCGCCCGGAACCAGCATGGTCGGATTTGCGGGACAGCTGACGGACGAAGAAATGTGGGCCGTGATCCAGTATGAACGCACCTTCGCTGAGAGCCATGGTCACGGGAGAGGAATGGGGCCTGCTGGAGGGATGGGGCATAAGGGAAGGTATGGGCGGCATGGGGCATCGAGGAGCCGGAAACGGGGGCTGTGAAGGAGAACATTGCGATCGGTAATGGGGCTGGATGTCGCATGGACCAGGTGAGGCGGTGACGGAGAAACTCCATCTGGTCTGTCCGCATTGCCGGAGTATCAATCGAGTTCCGGCGGTCCGTCTGGCGGAGCAGCCCAATTGCGGTCAGTGCCATGCCTCCTTGTTTACCGGTCACCCGATCGCGTTGACGGCGGCGGATTTCGATCTGCATGCGCAGCGAGCGGAGATTCCCCTGGTGGTGGATTTCTGGGCCCCCTGGTGCGGGCCCTGCCGCATGATGGCTCCGGCCTATGAACAGGCGGCGCAGATGCTGGAACCTCAAGTTCGCCTGGCTAAAGTAAATACGGAGGAGGAACAGCCCCTGGCCGCGAGGTTCGGCATCTCGAGCATCCCCACGCTAGTGCTGTTGCGAGGAGGGCGCGAACTGGGGCGTCAGCCGGGGGCGCTGGGGCTTCAGGATATTGTGCGGTGGGTTCGCAGCAAGATCTGACCGGTCCTCTCTTGTGACCGCGCTTCGTTCGTATCCGTTCTCCTTTCCCTCGGTGCAACCCAGCCCTCCGGATTCTGAGAGATCCTGATCGCTGGCGCGTTTTGCGCCAGTGCCGAGTCCGGGCCGGTTCTGGAATTCCCCAATCGACATCCCCCTCCGTTGTTGCGGTTTGCTGGTCCCTGAAAACCCTTGCCAAAGCGGGTATTTCGTTGGTGCGCCGGCATCCTTGCCTGGCACGTCCTCTGCTTTCTCCCAAGAGGGGTATCGAGGGGATAGGCTGAAGCCGGAACAATCGATAGAGCAGGGAGGACACATCATCATGGCAGACCATCATGACAGCTGTTCGGGACTGGGGGTGTCGATCGCGTTTTTGAGCGGGGCGATGCTGGGGGCGATGGCGGCGATTCTGTATGCGCCCAGTTCCGGCGAGGAAACCCGTCGGGCGATCAAAGGCTATGCGCGTCGGACGGAGGAGGAGGTGTTGGAGAAGGCCAAAGAAGTGCGAAGGGAAATCTCCCACAGCGTCGACGAAGCCAAGCGGTATCTGAAGGAGACCGAGGCGACGATTGCCGCGGCGTTGGCGGCGGGAAAGGAAGCGTTCAAGAAAGAAAAGACGGATCGGGCCTGAAATGTATGCGGTGCGATTTCACGGGCGCGGGGGGCAGGGCGCCAAGACGGCGAGCCGGATTCTCGGCACGGCGGCGTTCCTGAGCGGGTACCAGGCTCAGGATTCGCCGATCTATGGAGCCGAGCGTCGCGGAGCGCCTGTCGCGGCATTCACGCGGTTCGGCCGGGAGCCGATCCGCGAGCGAGGGGTCATTGCCCATCCCGATCTGGTGGTGGTGGCCGATGCATCGCTGCTGGAAGATCCTGCGGCCCGCGTGTCGGACGGCATCACCGAGCAGACCATCCTGTTCATCAATTCGCCGCTGCATGCGGAGCAGATTCGCGCGCCGAGCGCGTTATGTGGTCGCATCACGACGTTAGGGGTGACGGAGATTGCCCTGCAGCATTTCGGCCAGCGGGAGGCGATCAGCGCGTTGCTCGGTGCCGTCGCCGCCCGGTTGTCCGGGTTGCAACAGGAACCGCTCCGGCAGGCCATTGAGCAGGAGTTGGGAAATCTCGGCGTAGCCCCGCCGATTATTGAGCGGAATCAAACCGTCGCGCTCACGTGTTATGAGTCGGTGCAGGTGATGGAGCGGGAGTCTGTGGCAGAGTCGGCGACTATCGCGACGACTTTCCACATACCGGTCTATGAATCGCCGAGCAGGGGGACGGCCAGGATCAGCGCCACCGGGAATTCCGTGCTGCGTGAAACCGGCGGGTGGCGGACGTTTAGGCCTGTGCTGGTCGCCGACAAGTGCAACGGATGCTGGCTTTGTTTCGTCTATTGCCCCGACGGGGTGATTTCGATGAACAAGGATGACCGGCCGATGATCGACTATGCGCATTGCAAAGGCTGTCAGATCTGCGTGCACGAGTGCCCCACGCATGCCCTCGTCGCGGAGCGGGAATAGGAAGGCGGAGTGGCATGGACAGCCAAATGATGACCGGCAACCTGGCGGCGGCCTGGGGGGCGAGACTGGCTGACGTGGATTACATTCCTGCGTTTCCCATCACACCGCAAACGGAAATTGTGGAAGCGCTGGCCAAATGGTGTGAGGGCGGTGAACTGGCAGCGCGGTTCGTCACGATGGACTCTGAACATTCGATGATGACGGCGGCGGGAGCGGCAGAGGCGACGGGAGCCCGAGTCTTCACCGCGACATCCAGCCAGGGATTGCTCTACGCCTTCGAAGTGCTCTACTCGATCTCGGGCTGGCGTGCCCCGCTCGTGCTGGTCAACGTATCGCGGGCACTGGCTGCGCCCATTACGTTGGAGTCGGATCATAACGATGTGCTGGCGGCGCGTGATGCCGGATTTTTACAGATACACGCCGAGACTTGTCAGGAAGTACTCGACTCGATTCTGATGGCCTATCGGATCGCAGAAGATGAACGGGTGATGTTGCCGGTCATCGTGAATCTGGACGGCTTTTCGCTCTCGTTCACGCGAGAGCCGGTCCGTATCCCGGATCCGGAGCAAGTGCAGACGTTTCTGCCGCCGTTCCGTCCCGCTCACCTCGGGTTCAGCGCGTCTGCGCCCCATTCGTTAGGGGTGACGGTGATCGGTGGGACGCCCTATGCCTATTTCCGGCATCAAATGCATCTGGCCTCGATCAATGCCCTCGAGGTGCACCGTGAAGCTGCCGCGTCCTTCGAACAGGTATTCGGTCGGCGTTACGATGCGGTCGAGGGATATCGGCTGGACGATGCGGAGGATGTGCTCGTGATGACGAATTCCTGTTCGAGCACGGGCAAGGCGGCGGTCGATGCAGCCAGGGGAGAGGGGAAACGAGTGGGCCTGTTGCGGCTTCGGATGATTCGACCCTGGCCGGCGGAGGCGATCCGCGACGCATTGCGAGGGCGTCGCGCTGTGGCCGTGTTGGATCAGAATCTTGCGCCGGGGCAGGGTGGCATTCTGTTTCAGGAAATTGCCGCCTCGCTGTATCACGAAGTCGAGCGGCCGCGGGCACTCTGTTCCTTCATCGGAGGGCTTGGGGGACAGAATCTGTCGGTGGGGGCGTTTCACGCGGTCTTCGAGCAAACGGCGAAAGCCGGAGTCAGCGGAAAAGGAATCGGTCCGGTTCTCCTCTACACTCAAGCAGAGCATCGGGAGATGACTCAGCTCCAGATGGTAGCGGCAGGAAGCGTGAAACGCGAAACGTGAAGAAGAAATCCTGCTGACCGTTCGGACGCGGCGAGATACGAACCACGAGATACGAGAGACGCCATGTGGCAACGAGAGACATTTAAGAAGATCAAGCAGATTCCAGGTGAGGAGCATGTGCTTTCGGGAAGCGCGCTCTGCGCCGGGTGCGGTGGGTTGGAGTCGTTGCGACTTGCGGCGAAGGTGCTCGGCGACGAGGTCGTGTATGTCAACGCGGCCGGTTGCTTCACTATGTTGGCGGCCTATCCCTACACGTCATTCAAGGGCTCATGGCTCTATACGACGATGGGCTCCGCGCCTGCCGGTGCGCAGGGTGTGCGTGATGCGTTGGACGTATTGATCGCAAAAGGACGGTTACCGAAGCGCGAGAACCTGAAAGTCGTGGTGCTGGGAGGCGACGGCTCGACCTACGATATGGCGCTGTCGTCCACCTCGGGCGCGATGAATCGCGGACTCGATTTCTATTACATCTGTTACGACAACGAGGCGTACGGGAACACCGGTATGCAGCTGTCCCCGGCGACCCCTTATGGGGCGCGGACAGCCACCTCGCCTTGCAGCCTGCAGCATCCGAGCGGGGCATCTCAAGAGAAGAAAGACATCTTTGAAATCTGGCGCGCGCACAAACCGCCGTACATCGCGACCGTCGCGCCTCGATACCCGCTGGATCTGGAAGAAAAATTTGCGCGGGCGGCTGCCTTCACGGGGCCGAAGATGTTTCTCATGTTAGCCGCCTGCCCGACCGGCTGGCTCTACGATCCAGGGAAAACGCCGGAAGTGGCCAAGTTGGCGGTCGAGACCGGGCTCTGGCCGCTGAAGGAAGCTATCAATGGAGTGCTCACCCACACCTACGTCCCGAAGCGCAAGCCGGTCGAGGCCTATCTCAAGTTGCAGGGACGGTTCCGGCACCTGTTTGAGCCGACCGTACAGACGGAGGCGATTCAGCACATTCAAGCGCGCGTGGACGCCTATTGGGAGCGGGCAACCAGGGAGGGATCATGATTCGACAAGCCGCTGTTCCACTGGTGTTCTTCGCGGCGCTCCTTGCGAGCGGCTGCGCGGAGCCGAAGGCTGCATCCGGCATCAATGGTGTGACGCCGGTTCATTTGCCGGATGTGCGCACGCCGGTCCAGCTCGATGCCGACGCCCGACAGGAACATCGCGCCGTCATGCTCCAACATTTGGAGACGGTTCAAGCGATCGTTGCAGCGCTGGCCGACGAGGATTACAGGCTCGCTCAAGGCTTGACCGAAACGCACTTGGGGTTTTTCATGCACCGACACGCGATGGCTCGCCAGCAGCCGGAGAATTTTCCGCCGGCCTACCATGACCTGGCGATGGCGCATCATGAAGCCGCGGAAAAGCTGGCCGATGTGATGCCGTCGCGGGACCTGAAGCAGATCCTGCCCGAGTTCAACAAACTGCTGAAAGCCTGTGTTGCCTGTCACCTGGAGTACAAACTGCGTAGTTCATAACCAAGGAGAGCTGCATGTCCGAAGGAAAGATCAGCGTCACGTTCGAGCAGGATCACGACCGTCTCGATGCCCTGTTCACGACGTTTCAGGAGCAGAAGCGAAAGGATTTCGCCAAGGCCAAAGAGGCGTTCGTCGCCTTCAAGTTCGGCCTGCAACGCCACATTGTCTGGGAAGAAGACGTGTTGTTTCCCAAGTGGGAGGAGAACTCCGGCATGGCGGAAGGCGGTCCGACGCAGGTTATGAGAACCGAGCATCGGATGATCGGCGATTGCCTGGAGGCGATTCACCACAAGGTTCAGGCACAGGATCCGGAGAGCGATCAGGACGACCAGCGGCTGTTGGATATCCTGAAATCGCACAACATGAAGGAAGAACGGATTCTCTACCCGTCGATCGATCAGGTGATCAGCGATCAGGAACGCGCGGAGTTGTACCAGGCGATGAAAGAAATTCCTGAAGAGCGATATCGCACCTGTTGCGGGAGTGGGCACTCATGAGTCGCCCGGGCCTCGGTGCTGCTTTGTGCATCCTGGGACTGCTGGTCGTAGCCTCAGTGCCGCGATGGACCTATGCGGTGCCGTACGGTGGTGTGATTGCGTCGGAGGCGGAGGGGCCGTCGATTGCGTGGACGATAGCTGATGCCGGTGGCATGGTGGCCAATCCGCACAGCGATTTGATTTTTCGGGCGACGGGCGCCACCACGTGCCTGGATTGTCATCGAGCTGGCAAAGAGGGGACGTTGAGTCCACAAGTCCAGGACAATGCATTGGTCCAGGAACTCAGAGCTAAGGCCAAGGGGGTTCATGGCCCCGGGCGATTCGCGGACTGTCTGCGGTGCCATGCCGGGGGCAATAAGGGCGTGGAAAAATACCGAAAGTAAGTCAGGGAGCGAATGGCTTATGGCCGATGATGGCGTGCGTTGAGTTATTTACTATAAGCCATGCGCTATCAGCTCTCCTCTTGTTCTGAGCGAGCGAGGTATGACATCTGTGCGGCTGCGTGTCCTTGTCGTGACGGTCGTGGTGGTGGCGGCGGTGTCGGGCGCCCTGATGTTCGAGGCCCTGCTCAGTCTCGGGGAGACCACCCCCTTCGGGCATACGCGGTATGGCCATGCAGCCGGCTGGGTCGGCCTCGCCGTTACCCTGCTGGTATTTGTGTATCCGTTGCGCAAGCGAATCAGCCCGGCCCGCCGCTGGCCGCGAGGCTGGTTTCGAGTTCATATGGTGGCGGGGGTGGTGGGCCCGTTGCTGATTTTTCTGCACTCCGGCGCACATTATCACGCGTTGGTGCCGATTCTCGCGATGCTGTCCATGGTAATCGTGGTCGTCAGCGGGATCGTCGGGCAGGCGGTACATGCATTCAGCCTGAGAGCGCTCAACGATCAACGCCGCCGACTCCAGCACGAAGGATTATCCGAGGGCGATATCGACGCGCAGTTGCATGGCATGGCGTCCCAAGAGGAAGCGTTCCGCATGTGGCAAGCGATCCACGCGCCGATGACACTGATGTTTCTCGTGTTCACGGTGTTGCATGTGGCGGGGGCGTTGTTCTTCGCAGGAATCTCGTGACGGATGCGATACCATCCGCTGCCAAGAAGTGCGGTGCCGGTGGTGGCTCTGGTGACGCTTGTGCTTGTTGTCTGGATCGGCTGGGGGTCGGTGAGAAGTCCCGCTTCGTTCTGGGCACCGGGCGATTTGAGCCGATACCACGTCGATCAAGCCGGGTGTACCCACTGCCACGAACCATTCCGTGGCCCTAGTCCGGCTCGCTGTGTGAGTTGCCATTCGGAGCGATATTTCGAGGATCGGGCGACGCCTGCCGTGACGACCTGGCATCGTGACCTGGTGGCGCAACGCATGGCCTGCACGGCTTGCCACACGGAGCATCGCGGCGCGCTTGCTCAAATCACCGAACGAGCGAGGACCAATCCCCACGGTGAATTTGTCTTCCGTGCAACCGGCACCAGTTCCTGCACGGCCTGTCACGAGTTCGGTGTGAGGGTCGCGACCAAGCCGACGCTGCGAGACGAGCCGATCGTGCGGCGGTTGTATGAACAGGGAGGTGGCGCGCATCAGCCTGGTCGTATAGCCGTGTGCCTTGCCTGTCATGGCAGGGGGGCATCGTGAGGGGAGTATGATGGAGTGACGATGCGATTGAATCTCGAACAAGCCTTTCCTACCGAACAAGCCCTGCGCGACATGATCGTGACGCGAAAAGTCTGTTTCGATCACGACCCGTTCTATGTGAAGACGGGCGCCGGCAATGTGGTCCAGATTGGATTCCAGCTGAACCTCTATGCGGCGTTTCACGATCCGACTCAGCTGCCGCTCAATGATGATGCCGAGCATCGTGAAATTCTTGGCGACCTGCAACGGCTCTGCCGGGTGTTCTTTCAGACGCTGGATCTTCTGAAGCCCTGCGAGCATCCGCAGCCTCCCGCGCATCGCATCGTCTTCTCCCCGGAGCGAAAAAATCGCGCCGAAGTTTGCCTTCAGATTCCGATCTTCGACCTGGCGAATTATGCCGACAGTTCGGCTCACCAGGTGCAGGATCTTCTTGCGACCGCGGAATGTCTGCTGACGCATGTCGGTGCGAGACGGCGGGTGTGGGATGAAGAGGGGCGCAAACCGAAGTCTTCCACCGCTGGTTGTGAAGGCCGTACGGCGGCAGACGGAAGCTAGATCTGCGTATGCGTGAGACCCCGGATTGAGGTGAAATCATTCTCTATAATCGTCATATGTAGATATGGTAGGAAGTGCTGCCTATCGAGGCTCAATTAGTCGAATCATCGGTGCCAGGTGTTGCGGAAGGGCGCGGCCGGTTATGAGTACGAAAATACGATATAGGGATGAGCCTCTGGGAGAGATCCGTGTCGTTCCAGATTTTGTCCCCTCTCCTGCCCAATTGGCATTTCGTGATGAGGGTGACAAAGCGACATCCGCATTGAGAAAAAACGCGAAAAATTCTTCAAGGCCGAAGCGCCCCGGCACTACACGCAATACCAGCGCATGATTCGCGGCTTGCTCGATGCCTATGTCGAGAGGCAGCTTCAGAATCTTCTCTCACGTTCGCCGCGGGCCGCGGGCAGGCGGCCCTCAAGCGCAATGCTGCGTAGTTCACCGTTACAGACTAACCGGTATAATGTAACTGAACACCTTCGGAATTCGGAAGAGATGGTTGCGTATCTGGGCATTGATCAGAAGCGGTAGAGGGTACCTCTGTATCAACGAGGAGGCGGAGCGAAATGGACCGCAGCGAAATCTCTGCCATAGTTGAAAAAGCCATAGATCGCTTTGTCGAGGAACAATCTGCCCTGCTCGATCTTGATGTCACGGAGCGCGCGCTATCTCATTACTTGGCCATATATCTCGCAGCACTAGTGCCAGGCACATACGACGTTGATGTTGAATATAATCGACATTTCGGCGATCCCAAACGCCTTTGGCTCCCCACGAGAAAAGCGTTGGATCGAGAGCTTCGAGCAACCACGGTCTTTCCAGACATTATTGTGCATCAGCGCATCACGGATAAAAATAATCTGCTTGTTCTAGAAATGAAAAAGCCTGGAGAAGATCTCGCATACGATAATTTGAAACTGCAGGCGTTTCGAAAAGAGCTCGGCTATATCCACACCGCTCACGTAATTCTCGGGCGAGGAAATCTAGGTCAAGTGGTGCGCGAAGTGAAATGGCTCGATGGCTAATCAACAAACCGATTCTAGCCTCCAAGTCTCTAGGCTATCTTTCCCACCCTGATCCTCGCATCCACGATGCGGCAGCCCTGGCCCGGCGGCATGGCGAAGATCGGATTCAGATCCAGTTCCACGATCTCCGGCACCTCTTCGACCAGCCGTGACAGTCTGAGCAAGAGTTCTTGAATCGCATCCACATCGCACGGCGGATGGCCGCGATAACCCTGCAGCAGACGATAGCCCTTAATGCTGCGAATCAGGTCGGCGGCATCCAGCTCCGTCAACGGCGTGATTCGGAAGCGCACGTCTCCCAGAATCTCGACGTGAATCCCGCCCAGCCCGAAGCCGATCAAGGGACCGAACGAGGGATCCTGGACCATGCCCGCCATCACCTCGACGCCGCCGGTCACCATCGGTTGGACCAGGACCCCTTCCATGGCTTCCAGGCTCTGATCCTGTGCGAGCCGTGCGGCGATCTGCTCGAACGCCTGCCGAACCTCAGCCTTCGTGTTGAGGTCCAAATGCACACCGCCGATTTCCGTTTTGTGGACAAGTGTATGGGACGCCAGCTTCACGGCGACCGGAAATCCGATCTGCTCGGCAAGCAGGGCGGCTTCTTCAGCGCCGGTCGCGACACCGCCGGGCGGAAGCGGGATCGACATCGCGCTCAACAGGGCCCGTGTCTCGGCTGTCGTCAGCCAGCCGTCTCCACGTGCGGCCAGGGCGTCATGGCAGATGCGGGTCGCGGTCGGGCGGTCCAGATCGTCGAAATCCGGCACCATGCCGGCGGGGCGCTCTCGCCACTGCACATATCCGGCGATTTTCCCCAGGGCGCGCGCGGGGAGTTCCGGCAGCGAAAAGGTGGGGATGGTGTCGCTCGTGAAGGAAAATCTCCGCTCACGATCCGTTTCCACCATCCACCCGATATAGATCGGTTTCTTGATGGATGCCGTGGCTCGCGCTTCGAGGATGCCCTTCTTGATGCCTTCGGCGATCGGGTCCACATCGGTGGCGGTGACGGCAAGGTAGAGAATGATGAGGGCATCGATATCGTCGGATTTCAAGAGCGCCGCAATGGCTTGGGCGTATTGCTCGGGATCGGCCGAGGCGATCAGATCGACCGGGTTGCGCAGGGCCGCAGCCGGCGGCAGAAATGAGGCCAGGTGAGTCATGGTCGCTTGCGACAATTCAGGAACCTCCAGGCCGCTCGCTTCGCAGGCGTCGGCGCAGAGGATGGCCGGCCCGCCGGCGTTCGTGATGATTCCGACGCGGTTGCCCTTCGGCAGCGGTTGATCCGAGAGGCCTGCCGCCAATGCGAACATGTCTTCGAGCGTCTCGGCGCGCAGGATCCCGGTCTGCTGAAACAGGGCTTCCACCCCGACATCATTGGCGGCCAGCGCAGCCGTGTGGGATCCCGCGGCGCGTTTGCCCGAAGAGGTACGGCCTGCCTTCAGGACGACGATCGGTTTGTTGCGACTGACCCGGCGGGCGATCTGCGCAAACCGCCTCGGATTGCCGAACGATTCCACATACAGCAGGATGACGCGCGTTGCGGGATCGTTCTCCCAGTATTGCAGGAGGTCGTTGACCGACACATCCGCCTTGTTGCCGACGCTGACGAAGGTGGAAAGACCGAGCTGCAATCGTTCGGATGCGGCGAGCAGGGCCAACCCCAGAGCGCCGCTTTGTGACGACATGGCAATGGAGCCGGCGAGGGGAAACGTGGATGCGAAGGTGGCGTTGAGCCGCACGGCCGGATCGGTATTCAGGATGCCGAAGCAATTGGGGCCGACCATGCGCAGGCCCTGTTGCCGAACCTTCTCGAGGAGTTGGTCTTGCAAACGGCGTCCATCTACTCCGACTTCGGCGAACCCGGCGGTGATGACCACCAGCGCGCGGACTCCGGTCGCCGCACAGTCGTCCAGAACAGAGAGGACGGCGTCTTTGGGGACGGCGATGACGGCCAGATCGACCGGTTCCGGCAATGCCTGAAGCGACGGATAGGTCTGCATGCCGGCGATGGTGGCGGCATGCGGATTGATCGCATAGCAGCGGCCGTGAAAGCCGTTGCTGCTCAAGGCGTCAAGCAACCGGTAGCCGATACTCTGAGGATCGCGCGAGGCGCCGATCACGGCGACGGCCTGCGGATGGAAGAGGGGCCGGAGCGAAGCTGTGGTGGCGACCCGTTCACGCCACTCGGATTGACGTACGCTGTGGTCGGTCGGTGTCAGCGAGAGCTCGACCTCCATGTCGCCGCCTTCGACATGTTCTTCCATGGGCAGTCCGGAGGAGGCGAACACCTCGCGCATGGCCACATTGTCGGCGTGGGTGATGGCCCAGAGTCTCGTAAAGCCGTAGCGGACTGCCAGCAGCGCCAGTCGCTCCAGAAGCAGCGTGCCCAAGCCATGCCCATGAAGCCGATCGTCTACGGCCAGAGCTACTTCGGCCTGGTGCGGGTCCCGGGCATGATAGGACCCGGAGGCGATGACACGGAGGGCGCCATTCTGCCGGCGAAGGGCAATCACGGTGAGGCTACGCCGCGGGTCGGAAGGGTCGCAGAGTGTGCGGATCACCTCGGCGGGCGGCGCGGTTTCGGAAAAAAACCGGTGGCGTCTGGCTTCCGGCGACAGGCGTTCGACGAAGTGCTGCAATTCATCCGCGTCGGATGGCTGCGCAATACGCAGAAGCGCCGTCGTGCCGTCGCTCAAGACGACATGACCGGCGTCAGGACCCTCGTCACGGGAGGGCGGCATGTGGAGTGGGCGGATACGTTGCATGAATTACCCCGAGAGCAGGTCCGGTTTCACGAGCAGCAGCAGGCCGAGTCCGATCATGACCGCCCCGCTGATCAGTTTCAACCATCGTCCTTCGCGTTCCGCTAGCTTGTGACGACCCAGGGTGATCACCGCGATCGTCACCATCAGCGCGTCATCGAAGATGTACGCCGCGTTGTAGAGGCCAAGGTACCCATAATACTGCCAGGTGGAGAGCGACTGCGTGCTGAGGATGTGCGTGTAGAGTGCGGGGAGTCCGGCCGTGCACAGCAGCTCGACGACGTTCACCAGCGCGGCCAGGATTACGATCCCGATCAGAGCGCCGGTGAGATTCTCCGCCTGAACGATCCGGCGCAGCCGCGCATAGAGGCCCGGTTTGGCCGCGGCCGGAATACTCAGCGACAACCCCTGCCGGAAGGCGAAGAAATCTTTCACGTTGACTGCGCCGATCAGGAGTGCCACGCCGCCCAGCGTGAGTTGGACTGTGCGCGAGAGGCCCACGAAGAGAAAGACATTCAGCCAGGCGGCCATGAAGGCAAAATACAGCCCCCCGCTCATCAGGACGAAGGTGCCGGCCACGAGCGACATTTTGACGCGGTCCTGCAATGAGACCAGGAGCGATAGGAGAAACAACAGCACCCACATCGCGCAGGGATTGAAGCCGTCGAGCAGCCCGATGGCGAGGGTGAAGAGGGGGAGCCCGATGTCCGGATAACTGAGGCGGCCGAACCAGGGGTGCAGGATGCTGTCTCCTCCGGCGGAGGTGTGATCTGCAGGCGTGCTGCAGGCCGGTTGTGTCGGGCGGCAGGCGGACAACGGTTCGGAATCCAGGGAGGGAGCCGCTCGATCAAGGAGTGCAAGCAGGCGGGCGCCGGTGGTCCCGGCATCTTGATAGCCGATGATCAATTCGCCTTGCAGATAAAAGGCCGGAACGCCGATCAGCGTCACCGCCTGCCGCCTTGCCAACGTCTCTAAACGGGTGAGCGCGGTCTGATCCTGACCGACATCCCGAACCAGAATGTGCAGGGCGGGACGATGTTGCCGAAGCTCGCGAAGAAATGCCTTGGCAGCTTCGCAATGTGGACAGCCGGCGCGGACAAAGACTTCCAGGTCCGCAATCGGTTCGGAGGCGTGAATGGACACCTCTGAACCGAGGAGCCACAGGCAGACGAACAATAGGCCTGCGTAAAAAATCCTCCGCCGACGCATCGCTGTGCCTGTGGCGCCTGTCGGCTAACTGATGAATTCGGGTGCTGCGACGGAACGGATGTAGGACAACACGTCCAGCATCTGTTGATCCGTCAATTTCCCGCGATAGCCGTGCATGGGGCTGAACAGGGCTCCGTTCGCAATCGTGATCAGCAACTCCCAATCAGTTTTCGCTCGTGAGTTGACCGACTGAAAATTCGCCGGCTTCACGATCAAATACTGGCCATCCGGCCCGTTACCGTCCAGTTTGTCACCATGGCATCGCAGGCAGTTCTTTTCATAGATGGCCTGGCCGTCGCGAGGATTGCCGCGATTGGTTTGCGCGGTGGCCCAGGTGCTGCCCAGGATGACGAGGCAAACGGCAGAAAGAATGCTGAACGTTTTCATGCGCAGGCTCCTTTATGGTTCGGCGCAGTGCGCCGGATTGGTCACAGACTCATCGTACGATCAAGACCGGACAGGGCACGTGGTGCAGGAGGGCGTGGGAAATGCTTCCCAGGAGAAATCGCTCCAGCCCCTTGCGTCCATGGGAACCAATGACCAGAAGATCTGCCGACTTGGCGCGTTCCGTCAGGATGTCGGTCGGGTCTCCGACGGTCACCTGGGTGCCGACCGTATACCGGTGATTCATGACCGAGGCGGCCAAGTTCTTCACCAGGTCTTCGGCCGAGCGTACGGCGATCCCGGTCCAATCCTGAAGCGGAAAGAGGCTGAACGGATCGGTGGACGGAATCTGCCGTACGACGCTCACGATGGTGAGATCGACCGGATTCTTAAACGGATGGCTGAGGAGCCAGTCCTTGATCCTGGCGCCATCCTCATGTCCTTCGACGGCGACCGTTACGCGCTTGACTGGCCCCTCACGCTCTTTCACGATCAAGGTCGTGCAGTCGGCATGGAGTGCGACGCGATGGGAGACGCTGCCGAGGACGAGTTCGCCGACGCGTCCCCGCCCGCGCGCTCCGATCACGATCAGGTCTGCATGCGTTTCCCTGGCCTTGTCCAGAATCAGCGAGGCCGGTTTGCCGAATTCGCACACCCGTGTGATGGAGAGGCCTTCGGATGGCAACATCGTAGATGTGTGGTCGAGCAATTGCTCCCCCGCTTTCTCCATGGCTTTCCGGAAGTCGTCGTACCCCTGCATGCTGCTCACTTCTGCGACGATCGGATACTGAAACATGCCCAAGTCGATCCCATGCACCAGGATGACCTCGTGCAGATCGTACAGGTAGGACACTTCACGAACGGCTGCGAACGCCTGTTCCGACCAGTCGAGTGCGATGAGGGCGCGCATAAGACTCCTTTCGCGACAGGATGCTGAAAAAGTCCTCCAGCGTCGTTCTCGCAGCGCTCAGAGGTTCAACGTACGGTCCACAGTACGCTTCGCCTCTTCGCTTGCTGCGGCCTTGCTGGACGGCCTTTTTGAGCATCCTGCGAAGATATTGATCGCTTTCCCATACGCCCGGCTCCTCGAGCATGCAGGATCTGCACACAGCCTTTCCGCATCCTGCCTGCTAGAACAACGGGTGCGGTGACGTGCCGAAGGGCATGAACCGCGGGGAATCGCCGACGTTGCCGCGAATGCGCCACTGACCGTCATCGAACGTCATGTAGTGCACTTCCTCATACCAACTGTCGATCGGCACACGTAACCCGCCGGTTTTCGACAGGCCCGACAAACTGCCCGTACAGGTGACCTCGATGATGGTCTTGGAGCCGGATCCGACCTTGATCATCCGGGAAAAATGATGAGTGTCGGACAGTTCCCGGAATTCGTCGAACAGGTTGATCCAGACCTTCCGCATGTCGGTCTTCTTCAGTCCGTGATAATTGTACTGCTCCGAATACAGGGCCATGATGCCGTCCACGTCGCCGGCACGAAGCGCCTGTTCCGCCTGCCGGAACGTTGCCAGCACGTGATCGACGGTCGCTTGATCGAGGTCTGCCGCCGCTCCAGGAAGGAGCTGCATCTCGGCTGTTGCCGGAGACCCCGTCAGGGTGACCACCAGAAGCCCGCCGATGAGAAACCTGCTCCATCGATCCCACCTCCGTTCCCCTCCACCCATGATCACTCCTTCTTCCGATGGTGAAGTTGCCTACCCGACCCAGGTGACGCGGATAAAATCTTCATCCTTGTCGTATTGCAGTTCCAATTCGCCGTGATGCGCATGTTTCAGCGCTTCGCCGATGCGTCTGGGTAAGTGGGTATCGGTCGTGAGGACGACAAGCCCCTCTGCCCGGTTCTCGATCGTCATAATGCGGGCCAGCGGGTATTCTTTTTTTTCCTGCGCCTCGGCATTGTGGATCAGCCCCATGACTTGGTCCCGGTGTTGGTCTTTGTAGGCTCCCTTGAGCGTGACGAACCCTTTCGGGTTGTTGTCTTCGATACGGAGACAAGCCGGACAGACGATCTCATCGGCCCCCGTCGGTTTGGTTCCCCAGGTCCAGCGTCCCTTATGGAACAGCGCCCCGCAAGTCTTACAGACCGTGGGTTCCTTCAACTTCCCCGGCAGCTTGTAGGTGTCGTGTTGACCTTCCTGCACGAAGCGATCGCGGCGCGCGGCGTGGCCGCCTTCGGTGTGTTTGTTCATCGGTGCGATTCCTTTTCTGTGCCGGGTCATCCGCTCTGTGGCCCGCGCTGTGATGTTACGATCGGTTGATAGACGCTTCTTCCGCCAGATTGAGATATTGCAGCACCTCACGGTCTTCGACCTGCTCGAAGTCCCGGTAGAAGTTACCGACGGCATAAAACGGATCCGGTATCCGCAGCACGATCAATTGGTCGACCAGTTTTCGCGCTTCCTCCACGGTCGAACGGGGGCCCACCGGAATGGCCCCGATCACGCGACGCGGGTTTCCCTGGCGGGCGGTCGCAACGGAGGCAAAGAACGTCGCGCCTGTGGCGAGGCCGTCATCGACGAGAATCACCGTCCGGTCGTTCAGGTCGGGGAACGGTCGCCCCTGCCGGTACAAGGCTACACGCCTGGTGACTTCCTTTTGCTGCGCCTGCACGGCGGCTGAGAGTTGTCGTTCTGTGAGCGACAAGCCCAATAGCGCCTCTCGATTCCAGTACACGGCGCCTGTTTCGCTGACGGCTCCCAGGGCATATTCAGGATTGCCCGGCGCGCCGATTTTTCGCGTAATGAGCACATCGAGCGCCAGATGCAGGGCCAGGCTCAATTGATAGGCCACTGCCACTCCCCCGCGCGGCAACGCGAGGAGAATGGCGCTTGGATCTTTGCGAAACTGGATCAGCTCCTGCGCGAGGAGTTCGCCGGCTTCTTCACGGTTCTTGAACATGGCTCTCCGCTCCCCCTGCCGTGCGCCCTGCATACTGTGGCCCGAAGGGGCTTACCACAGCCCGCTCGTGACCCCTACGCCGATGAGGAACAGCGCCGCGACAATCACGAGCACCATCAGCCACCGGTGATGGTGAGATGCACCCTCGGGATGCCAATGGATTTCCCAGGGGATGTCCAGATATCGAGGATGTCGGAACATGGTGTGCTCCTTCCGCTTAGGACACCTTCACGTCAATCGATTTGGGCTTGGCTTTCTCCGATTTCGGCAGATGCACTGTGAGGATGCCGTCTTTGTATTCCGCCGCGACCTTGCTGCCGTCGGCATCTTCCGGCAGGGTGAAGCTTCGTAAGAAACTGCCGTACGCGCGTTCCATGCGATGATATTTCTTGTCCTTTTCTTCCTTCTCGTATTTGCGCTCGCCGGAGATCGCGAGCACATTGTCCTGCACCGTGAGTTTCACGTCTTCCTTCTTGATCTCGGGCAGCTCCGCCTTGATCAGGTATTCCTTGTCGTCTTCGGTGATGTCGACCAGGGGAGACCATTCTGCGACCGAAATCGACTCCTTCTGGCCTTCCGTTTTGGTCGGTGTCCGACCCCAGAGGGCGGACAAGCGCTGTTCCATGTCCTCAAGTTCTCGCCATGGATTCATCTGTCTCCGAAATGGTTCCCAACGGGTGAGTCCACTCATGGTCATGTCTCCTTTACGGTATGAGTAAGTTCAGCCTGAGCTGGTGTCTTGTCATGGCGTTCGAGAGATGGTGTTCTGGAACCGTCATTCTGCATTGGCACTGTTGCAGACTCGATGCCAGCGGACAATGTGGCGGCATTCACAGGGGAGGTGCGGAAGTTCACTTGCTTAGGAACATGGCAGGCAGTTTCCTGTGCCCACTATTTTGCCGGGGTGGGGCGTTACGGGACAGCGGACGGGGGCCGCAATGGTGCCAATTACCTCATTGATTTCAATCCGGCCATGGTTACTCGATGAATGAAGGGATATGAAGGGAGGTGGAGCCAGGATAAGGTCGAAACCCCCGCTTCCGTGCCGCGTGAGTGGGTTCGGGGGTCGCGCCTGTCGCAATTTCGGGGTCCGGTCCGAAGGGACGCGCTTCCATCTCGGTGCCAGTAGGAGGCACGGCTCGCACAAGGAGCCCGATGAATGGGGAGCGCGGGTTATCCAGGTTGTGTGACTCGCCGGGGTGTCCGGAAGGATTCCCGTCAGGGGGCAGGTCCGATCTTCACACGGGAGCGGGTTTTTTGTGATGGTTGTCCGGAAAAGGAGCCGCAGGCCGGGCTAGCGGAGAAATGCCTTTCGAACCTTGAGGAGGAAGGCGTCGGCCAGTTCCGGACGGGCCTGTTGGGAGCAGGTGCGGAGTCGCCGCTCCGCTTCTGCAGTCCAGTGTTCTCCCATGTCGATGACCTCGCCGGGGCGAAAGTGCCCGGCTTTGATTCTGGCCACGGCTTCACCCACAGGCGTTTCGGAAATTCTGATACTGAACGTTCCCCGCTCCAACAATTCGCAGAGGTTGAAGAGCACCCGCACATAGGCCGCCGCATATTTGGCCGGCCGCCTATCCTTCTTCTCCAACATCTTCTTGCGCTGGTTGTCGCAGTAGTTGAGGAACGACTCATAGGCCGCCTGCGCCGACCAGAGTCGCGGAAAGAGTTGGCGTAGCTCCGCGCCCCAATCATCCATCGTCACCACCGGCGCCACCAGTGTTTCGAGCACCAGCGGATGACCTTGCAGGGCCAATTGGAGAAAGTGTCCGATCTCCCAGGACGTCTCGTCCTCTTCCTCTTTCATCATTCTCGTGCCCTGATACTTAAACCCGACACGAAAGAGTTCGGCCGTGGGCAGGACGAAGACACTGCGGTAGTCCTTGTCGCTGTCGGGACCGGCCAGGCCGTGGGCGTGCGAACCGACCACCACCTTCAAAATGCAGGTATCGGTCGATGATGTAGCTGCGTCTCTCATGATCGCGCGGCGGAGAGTTGAGCGAGACAGCCGTTCAAGGTCATGTACTTGGGGTAGTCGGATTCCGGAATCTCGATGTGGAACTCCTTGTGAAGCGCGACCACGAAGTTGAGGAAATCCATCGAGTCGAGGTCGAGTTGGTCGCGGAAGCTGACATCCGGGCGTAGGGAGGTGGTATCCGCTTCCGGCGCGATCTCACCGAGAAGACGAAGGATCCGGCTGCGCATTTCATCTTCCGATAGTGGCGTGTTCATAACGACTGGGGCTCCTGTAACAAGCGATCGATTTCAGCCAGGAACAATCCTCCGCGGTGGCCGTCGGTGACGCGGTGGTCGGCGGAGAGCGACGCCATGAGCACCGGCCTCGGCACAACCGCACCATCGGCGACCCAGGGGCGTTCGACGACTTTGCCGAATCCGACCAGCGCGACTTGGGGAGGATAAATGACTCCGAACACAGTTTCCACTCCCTGTTCCCCCAGACTCGTGACGGTGATGGTCGGGTCGGACAGTTCCGAGCTCCGTAGCGAACCGGCTCTGGCGCGCTTCACCAGGTCCTGAAAGTTCTGCATCAACTCGCCGAGGCTCAGCCGATCGGCGTCGTGCAATGCCGGCGCGACCAGTCCACCCTGGCGGAGGGAGATGGCGGTGCCGATATGAATCCGTTCACTTCTGCTCGCCTCGCCGTCTTTCCAGAGTGCATTGAGCTCGGGAACTCGGCGAAGCGCGAGGGCGACCGCTTTGATCAACAGGACACCGTACAAGAGACGCTCCGTGACGGGACGCTGCTCGTTCGAGTCCTTCAGCCAGGTGATTGCCCGGCCCATGTCGATGGTGGTGCTGAGGTAATAGTGGGGGATCTCGCGTTTGGATCGGGCCATGGCTGCGGCGATGGTTTGCCGCATGCGTCCCTGGCGGTCGGCGGCACCGACCGGTTTGGCGACGCCCGCCGTAGCCGTGGTGGCTCGCTCGATATCGGCCAGGGTGATGGCTCCTTCCGGGCCGCTCCCCTGCAACGTGCTTGCGTCGATGCCTCGCTCGGCGGCCAGTTTTCTCGCCGCGGGTGAAATCCGCAATCGCCCGGCCTGAGAGGGCGCAGCGGCTATGCTCTCAATTCGATGGACGGGCGGAGGGGGAGCCAGTGGAGTGGTGATCGTACGGGGGGAAGCGACACTTGTTGTCGGCCGTCCCTCTTCGCGAATGATCGCCATGACCGCTCCCACCGGAACCTTGTCGCCCGGTCTGGTGATGAGTCGTTCGATGATGCCTGTGGTATGGGACTCCACGTCGATGGCGGCCTTCTCCGTGTCGACCTCCGCGATGATCTCGCCTTTGGTGATGCGGTCGCCCTCTTTCTTTTTCCACTGCACCAAGATGCCGTCGGTCATGTCGGCGCCGAGCGTCGGCATCAGGAATTCAGCCATGATGGAGACTCCGTGAAGCGCGAAAGGTGAAACGTAACACGTACAATGGAACGGGCGATGAGTGAGAGAGAAACAGCCAAGGCATCGGTTATCCCAACAGCCTGCGAACCGCCTTCACGATCTTGTTCGGCTGCGGCAGCGCCGCCTCTTCCAGATGTTTCGGATAGGGAATCGGGACCTCTTCGCTGCAGACCCGCGCGACCGGGGCATCCAAATCGTAAAACGTGCCCTCCATGATCTGCGCGGCGACTTCGGCGGCGAAACTTCCCGTGCGCCAGGCCTCGTCGATGACCACCGCCCGGTGGGTCTTTCGAACGGAGGTGAGGATGGTGCCGGTATCGAGGGGGCGTAGGACGCGCAGGTCCACGACCTCCGCGTCGATGCCCTCTTGAGCCAGTTGGGTGGCAGCGGCCAGTGTCTTCCACAGGCTGCCCCCGAACGTGATGAGACTCACATCCTTTCCGGGTCGGCGCACCGCGGCGCGGGAGATATCGACTGCGGGCCAGCTTTCCTCCAACTCGCCTTCCATGGAATAGAGATACGCATGCTCGAAAATAAACACCGGGTCCGGCTCCTGGATCGCGGTGAGCAACATCCCCCGCGCATCCGTCACGGTGGCAGGCGTCAGGACCGTGATGCCGGGAATGTGCGCATACCAGCCTTCCAGGCTGTGCGAATGTTGCGCCGCCATCTGGCGGCCGGCGCCGGTAGCCATTCGAACGACCAGCGGCACGTTGAACTGACCGCCGGACATGTGCCGGAGCGTTGCCGCGTTGTTGAGAATTTGATCGAGTGCCAACAGGCTGAAATTCACCGTCATCACTTCCACAATCGGACGCATGCCGCCCAGGGCCGCGCCGATGCCGGCGCCGACGAAGGTGCTTTCCGACAGCGGCGTATCACGAATGCGTTCCGGGCCGAACTCGTCGAGCAACCCCTTGCTGCAGGCATAGGTGCCGCCGTATTTGCCGACATCCTCCCCCATGAGAAAGACGCGAGGGTTGCGCTGGAGCGCGTCCCGTAATCCCGCCCGAACGGCTTCTCTGTAGGTGATCTTGGTCATAGGTACCACCGCGAAAGGTGAGACGCGGACCAGCTACGTACATTCGCCTGACGTGTCACGTCTTACGTCTCACGTCCGTGCACACATCTTTGTTGAGATCCTCGATCGGCTCCCAGGGAGCCGCCTCGGCGAAGGCCACGGCTTCCTCGATTTCAGTCGCGATCGCAGCCTCTATCTGTTGGAGATCCTCATCGCGCAGCAATCGGGCCTGGCGAAGGGCCTGTTCGAAGGTCGCAATCGGGTCCCGCCGCTTCCATTCGCTGACTTCGTCTTTGGTCCGATACAACTCGGCGTCGTACATGGAATGGGCGCGAAACCGATAGGTCCGGTATTCAAGGAAGTAGGGGCCGTTGCCGTTTCGGATCAACTCGACTGCGCGACCAGTCGCCTTCTCAACCGCCAGCACGTCCATACCGTCGACTGTGTCGGCGCCCATCGCATAGGCCTTCGCCTTGGCGGCAATATCGGGTTGCGATTGATGGCGGGCCAGGGCGGTGCCCATCGCATAGAGGTTATTTTCACAGAGAAACAGCACCGGGAGTTTCCACAAGGCGGCCAGGTTGAGGGATTCGTGAAACTCGCCCTCCGCCACCGCGCCGTCGCCGAAGTAGCAGCCGGTGACACGCGTGCGACCTTGCATCTTGTCGGCGAGGGCCAGGCCGACGGCCACGGGTAATCCACCGGCCACGATGGCCAGGCCTCCGTAAAACCTCCGGGAAGCATCGAAGAAATGCATCGAGCCTCCGCGTCCGCGCGCACAACCAGCGGCTTTGCCATACAGCTCTGCCATCAGCCGGTTCATCGATGTGCCGCGCACCAGTGCATGGCCATGCTCACGATAGGTGGCGACGATCGCGTCTTCGTTCGTGAACGACGGGATGGAGCCGGCGGCCACGGCCTCTTCGCCGATGTACAGATGCAAAAAACCGTGGATCTTCCCGAGTTGATAGAGTTCCGCGGCCCGTTCCTCGAAGCGGCGGATACGGAGCATCTGCCGCAGCAACTCAAGGCCCTGTTCGCGTGTTAAGGAGGGTGTCATGTCGTCTCTCTTCTCCCGCGCGTTGTCAGCGTTCCGCTTGTAGTTTGAGATGAATTTCTCGTTCCGATGCTGACTGCTCATCGCTCATGCTTCCAACGTCGAGATGTCGCCTTCCGGCAAGCCGAGTTCGCGCGCCTTCAGCAGGCGTCGCATGATTTTTCCGCTTCGGGTTTTCGGCAGGGTCGGGAGAAAGGCGATTTCTTTCGGCGCCACGGCTGCCCCGAGGCGCGCCCGGGCGAAGCCGAGCAATTCACGCCGCAACGCTTCACTCGGCTCATGGCCATCTTTCAACGACACAAACGCCTTCACGATTTCCATGGCGACGGGGTCCGGCTTACCGATCACCGCGGCTTCCGCCACCGCCTTATGTTCGATCAAGACGTTTTCGACTTCGAACGGACCGACGAGATGGCCTGAGGTCTTGATGACGTCATCCGCCCGGCCCACGAACCAGAAATACCCGTCGGCATCTTTCTTGGCCACATCGCCGGTCAGGTACCAGCCGCCGGCAAAGCACTTCTTGTATCGCTCCGGCTCATTCCAATAGCCGCGAAACATCGAGGGCCAGCCCGGGCGTAGCGCCAATTCTCCCTGCACATCCGGTTCGTTCAGCACCTCCACGCCGCCGGATTCGGTCCTTTTCACGATACCGGCTTCAATTCCCGGCAGCGGGCGTCCCATCGAACCGGGCCGGACATCCATCGCCGCATAGTTGGCGATCATGATGCCGCCGGTTTCGGTCTGCCACCAGTTGTCGTGGAACGGGCGACCGAAGGCCTTTTCTCCCCAGACGACGGCTTCAGGATTGAGGGGTTCCCCCACGCTGGCGAGAAAACGCAATTGGCGCAGATCGTACTTCCGCACGAGATCGCCACCGACTTTCATCATCATACGAATGGCCGTCGGCGCTGTATACCAGACGGAGACCCGCTGGTCCTGCAAGATCCCATACCAACGTTCGGCGTCGAAATCCGCTTCGTCTACAATGCAGGTGAGCCCATTCGTCAGCGGCGCGATGATGCCGTAGGACGTGCCGGTTACCCAGCCAGGGTCGGCGGTACACCAGAAGATATCCGCCGGGTGGAAATCGAGCGCAAGTTTGCCTGTGATGTGGTGGGCCACCACGGCGCCATGCACGTGGAGCGCCCCCTTGGGTGTTCCGGTGGTGCCGCTGGTGAAATGCAGGAGGGCCGCGTCTTCCGGATCGGTGGGGCCGATTCGATAGATACCTGGGTGCTGTTCGAGCAACTGATGGAAGTTCTGCGTCCCGGGGATGGCGGTCGGACGTCGCTCCTCGCCGATGAGCAGGACATGATCAAGATGGGGCAGCGTCTCCCGGATGCCGGCCACCTTGCGCTGATAGAGCGATTCGGTGGTCACCAGCACCTTGGCCTGGCCGATCGTGAGCCGGGCGCGAATGGGTTCCGGCCCGAAGGCTGAGAAGAGCGGGCAGAAGAGGGCGCGATGTTTCAGCGTGCCGAGTGCCGCGATGTAGAGTTCTGGAATGCGGCCGGCGAGGACGAACACCCGGTCGCCTTTCACGACGCCGAGCCTCTGCAGTGTAGTGGCAAAACGATTGGTCAGGTCGTCGAGACGCGCATAGGAATAGTCCTCGACCTGCCCGATTTTCCCCAGCCACCGGATGGCGGTCTGTTGTCCGAGCGGACCGGTTGCATGCCGCACAACCGCTTCATGGGCGATGTTGAGTCCCTGCCCCTCAGGCAGGCCATCCAGTTCGGCGCGCGCCTGCTCCCACGAAAACTCCTTTTGCACCGACTCGTAATCGTGGAGATTCGGGATCGTCTCCCAATCTCGTCTCGATTTGATGATGGGGTTCCACGGCATTGTGCGGTTCACACTCCTCGGACAGACTCCGAGCATGCGTTCTGCAAGGCATAGACCATCGACGCCTGTGAAGGCCGGAGAGGAAAGCGAGGGAAATCACGGTGGTTAGTGCGCCGCAGGCGGGGAGAGCCGATGGTCCACCTGTAGCATTTTTCACCAGTGGTAAGAGGAGGGTCGTGGATAATCGCGCCAAGCCACACGAGATCAGGGTATTGATCATGGGAGCCGCCGGGCGGGACTTCCATAACTTCAACGTGCTGTTTCGCGGCAATCCTGACTATCGGGTCGTGGGGTTCACCGCCGCGCAGATTCCCAACATTGACGACCGGGTCTATCCCCCGGCGTTGGCCGGCGCCTTGTATCCTTCCGGTATCCCGATCCATGCGGAACAGGATCTCGATTGCTTGATCAGGACCCAGCACGTTGAGCGGGTCGTCTTTTCGTACAGTGATGTCTCCCATGAAGCGCTCATGCACCAAGCCTCCCGCGTGATGGCGGCAGGAGCGGACTTCTGGCTGGCGGGCCCGCAGTCCACGATGCTCCCGGCCAAGAAGCCGGTGGTGTCGATCTGCGCGACGCGTACGGGAGCGGGCAAGAGTCCTGTGGCCCGCCGGGTCGTCTCGATTCTGAAACATGAAGGGCTACGGGTTGCCACGGTGCGACATCCGATGTCCTACGGCAATCTTGAGCGACAGGCGGTACAACGGTTTGCTGCTCTGGAGGACTTGGACGCGGCGTCCTGCAGCATCGAAGAGCGGGAGGAGTACGAACCCCATCTTGCGCAGGGTGGGACGGTCTATGCGGGAGTGGATTACGAGCGGATTCTCCGGGAAGTCGAGGACCAGGTCGATGTCATTGTGTGGGACGGGGGCAACAACGACTGGTCGTTTTTTGTGCCAGACCTCGAACTCGTGCTTGTCGATCCGCATCGGGCCGGGGAGCCGCCGTATTTCCCGGGGGAGGTGAATCTCATCCGGGCGGATGTGGTGGTGCTGACCAAACTGGATACCGCGACGCCCGAACAGGTGGATGCGGCGCGTCGATCCATTGAAACCGTGAATCCCCGGGCGGCGCTCGTGGAGACCGCCATGCCGCCCAAAGTCGATCATCCGGACAGGATTACCGGCAGGCGCGTACTCGTCGTCGAAGACGGACCCACACTGACGCACGGCGGTATGGCCTTCGGCGCCGGTTGTCTAGTGGCCCGGCGGTATGAAGCCGGTTGCCTGGTGGATCCGAGGCCCTACGCAGCGGGGAGTCTCAATCGCACCTTCCTGCAGTATCCGCATTTGGGGCCGCTCCTTCCCGCGATGGGATATGGGCCTGAGCAGGTCCGCGAACTGGAGGAAACGATCGAACGGGTGGAGTGCGACCTCGTGGTCATCGCCACACCGATGGATTTACGGCGACTCATTCGGATTACGAAGCCGACGGTGCGGGTGAGTTATGACGTGGAGGACCGGAGGCGCCCGACGTTGACGGACGTGATGCAAGGCGTCATCGACAGGGCGAAACAATCATGAATCCTTTTTTCAGCGCCATACTCCAATAAGCAGCAGGAGATGGAAGGCTGCTTCAACGAAAAAACGAGAAGGAGAGATATATGGTGACGCACCCGACACATATTGCTCAGGATCGATGCCATCGCTGCGGAGGCTTGATGGTTCGAGAGGAGATTCGTGAGGTGAACCAGGTCGGTTTGCGTTGCATAATGTGCGGGGAACACATCGATCCGCTCATCCTCGAACATCGCCGGAAGATGCGCACACCCGAAGGGGCTCGCCAGCTGTTGGCCAAGGGCGAAAAAGCCGGGATGAACTAGTCGATCTGTACCGTTACGAGGCCGGCCGCTTTCGCCGGTGATGGCGGCGAGTCGCGGAGACCAGGAGTTGCTTGATGCGATAGGCCGGTTCAACCAGCCCGAGGCCGAGAAAACTGGGCGTGAGCAGGGGGTCGGATTTTTTCTTGCCTTGGACGTACAAATCGACCTGTTTGCCTCCGGCCAGCAGGGGCAAGCTCTGAATCCTGGCCTGGGTCACGATGCCGAGCAGGGTGACCGCCCCTCCCGCAGTGAGATGCCCTTCCCGATCCATGGCGGTGGGAAGCCGGAAGACCGGTCCCCCGCTGTTGCCGGGAAACACGTGGCTATCGATGAGAAAGACCTCTGAGCCTGGGCGGGCGGGCGAGACCCAGGAGACGATGCCCTGGCGGACAATTGCGCGGGGTGAATCGGGAATATCGA
The DNA here is from genome assembly GCF_900170025.1 of Nitrospira sp. ND1. Taxonomy (NCBI): domain Bacteria; kingdom Pseudomonadati; phylum Nitrospirota; class Nitrospiria; order Nitrospirales; family Nitrospiraceae; genus Nitrospira; species Nitrospira sp. ND1. The sequence continues at coordinate 2,360,255 of NZ_FWEX01000006.1, forward strand.
ACGCCGCCGGATAGCCGAGCACCATGATGGGGACGCCCTCATAGAGGTCCGCTGTCGTGGCAATGTCCATCCAGGCGATGGAGGAGGGGCCGCTCGGTTTCAGTTGTCGCATGGTCAAGGGCAGCGGAAGACAGGCGAGATCGACGGCCTTGTCCGGATGGGGATACCAGCAGCGCCGTCCGGCCTTGGTGAGTTGAATCGGAATCTCCACCCCCTGTTTCACGCCCCGGCGATGAATGTGCGGGAAGACGATGCCCAGCGTGGAGGGTTTCCAGTTTTCCGTCGGGTCGAGAAACACATGTCTGGCGGTGACCAACCAGCAGTCCTGTCTGCGGGGGCCGTGCAACGAGAAGAGCACACCGGTACCGACCACGGCGAAGAATTTCCTGGTTGAAACCCGGCCGGTGCGAGACCGTACGTCGGCGTCTTGAATTGCCCCGATTGCCACCGTTGCAGCCCGCCAGCGATCGATCCATCCAGCCATCCTGCCTTGCCTCCATTGGTCCAGCGTTTCACAATACCCTCTCCTGTGATCAGCAAGCCTGGTGCCGCGCATTCGTCGTTCGTTTCCGGGGTGAAACCTGCGAGACTTTTCACAAAAGACGCTACAGGGATTCAAGCGTGTGGGAGGAGACGGCCGGGCGATTGTTCTGTTCGTTGGGCGCTGGGGAGGACACCCCCGTGGAGGCGTTCTGCGACAGCCCTGATTTTGTGACTGGGGAAGAACGCGACGTTGCTCTTGCGAGGCTCGCTCCTATATGCCGACGGTGGGTGGCCCGCCCATTGCTTGATAATCATTGGTTATGGCGATGGCCGGAAGCAGCAGGTCGCAGGTAAGGGGAGGCATCGGAGCAGGCAGTCCTGAAAGAGCAGCGGAGCGTTCATGACAGTGCATAACGCCGAGGTCGCGACAGCTTTCGAGGAAATGGCTGACTTGCTGGAGATCGAAGGCGCCAATCCCTTCCGGGTCCGGGCCTATCGTTTCGCTGCCAGAACGCTTCGCGATCTTCCTGTCGAGGTGGGGGAGATGGTGGCGAAGGGCGAAGATCTGACCAGCCTTCCGGGGATCGGCGACGATCTGGCGGGAAAGATCAAAGAAATTCTCGCAACAGGAACCGCGGCCGCCATAGAGGCTCAGCGCAAAAGGGTCCCGGCGACTCTCACGGGGTTGCTCCGCATTCCCGGGCTCGGGCCCAAGCGGGTGAAGCGGCTTGCGCACGAGTTGAAGATCCGTAGCCTGTCCGAATTGCAGACAGCGGCGCAGGCAGGCCGGGTCCGGACCTTGGCGGGATTCGGGGAGAAAACCGAGCAACACATTCTCGATGCATTGGCCACGCGTCTTGCAGAAGCCCCACGGGTGCAGCGGGCCGTGGCGATTCCCTCTGCCGAGGCTCTGGTGGCGTACCTGGAACAATCGTCAGGAGTCAGCCGGGTCATAGCGGCAGGGAGTTATCGTCGTGGACTGGAAACCATCGGCGATCTGGACATTCTGGTCACGGCTCCTGCGGGGCGCGCCGTCATGGATCGGTTTGTGGCCTATCAGGAAGTTCGCGACGTGCTGGCGCGTGGCGAGACAAAGTCCAGTGTTCGCCTACAGAGCGGTTTGCAGGTGGATCTCAGAGTCGTGCCGCAAGACAGTTACGGAGCGGCGCTGCTCTATTTCACCGGCAGTAAAGCGCACAACGTCGTGCTCCGGCAACTGGCTCAACAGCGCGGTTTGAAGCTGAATGAATATGGCGTGTTTCGTGGAGACAAGCCTATCGCCGGAGAGACGGAGGAATCGGTCTACGCCTCCCTCGGTTTGCCCTGGATTCCACCGGAATTGAGAGAGGGACGGGGAGAGATCGACGCGGCGAAGGCCGGGCGACTCCCGCACCTCGTAGATCTGCAGGATCTGAAGGGCGATCTCCACGCCCATACGAGGGCGACCGACGGCCGGAATAGTCTGCAGGAAATGGCGGAGGCCGCCCGGCTGCGTGGACTGCGCTATTTCGCCATCACGGACCATTCCCGCCGGTTGACCATGGCCAAGGGCCTCGACTCCGCCAGGTTGCTGCAGCAAACGGAAGCCATCGATCGATTGAATGCCACCCTGTCAGGGATCACGATTCTCAAGGGTATCGAGGTCGATATTTTAGAAGACGGGAATCTGGATTTGCCGGATGAGGTGCTCGGCCGGTTGGATCTGGTGGTCGGCGCGGTGCACAGCCGCTTCAACCTCTCGAACCGCCGGCAGACCGAGCGCATCATGAAGGCGATGGACCATCCGCACTTCTCTATCCTGGCCCATCCCAGCGGGCGGCTGATCGGCCGGCGTGAGCCCTATGAGGTGGACATGCTTCGCATTATCCGGAAGGCGCGCGAGCGCCGCTGTTTCCTCGAAATTAACGCCCATCCCGAACGACTGGATCTGACGGACATCCATTGCCGGATGGCGAAGGAGGAGGGTGTGTTGCTGGCGGTGAATACGGATGCGCACAGCATGCTCGACTTGGAGAATGCGCGCTTCGGGGTCGGCCAGGCCAGACGGGGATGGCTTGAGAAAACGGATGTACTGAACACAAGGCCGTACGCGGAGTTGAGGAAGCTTCTGAAGCCGACCATGGAAGGTTGAGCGGGCAGGGAGACGGGTTGGCCGGTGCCGATCCTGTGATGCGTTCGATGTCGGATGGAGGATAACGATGACGGACACAGCCGAGTTGTTGGCGAAGGCTTCGAAACCGGCGGAAGAGGCCTTGCGGCTGCATGCGTACTACAAGGGAAAGATGCAGACGTTGCCGAAGTGCGCGATCCGGAGTCTGGAGGATTTTTCGGTGTGGTACACGCCGGGCGTGGCGGCTCCGTGCAAGGCGATCCAGGCCGATCATGAACTCGTGTACGACTATACGAACAAGGGGAACACGATCGCCATCGTGTCGGACGGCACGAGAGTGTTGGGCCTGGGCGACATCGGACCGGAAGCGGGGCTTCCCGTGATGGAAGGGAAGGCGCTGCTCTTTAAATATCTCGGTGGGGTGGATGCGGTCCCGATCTGTCTCGATACGAACGATCCGGACGAATTGATTCGAACGGTTCGGCTGCTGACCCCGTCCTTCGGCGCGATCAACCTCGAAGATATCGCGATGCCGAAGTGTTTCAGGATTCTCCGCGAATTGCAGGCCGATTGCCCGATCCCGGTCTGGCACGATGATCAGCAAGGAACCGGAACGGTGCTCCTGGCAGGTCTGGTCAATGCGTTGAAGGTCGTCGGAAAAGAAATGGGACAGGTTCGGATCGCGATGATCGGCATGGGCGCGGCGAACGTGCCGACCTATCGATTTCTCACGGTCTGCGGGGCCGACCCTTCTCGCATCGTGGCCTGCGATGCGGGAGGCATTCTCGGAACGCATCGGCGGGAGTATGAGCTGGATCCTGCGTTCGGCGAGCAATGGAACGTCTGCGTGCAAACCAACCCGACCGGTTTGCGAGGCGGCATTGCCGAAGCCTTGCAGGGAGCGGATGTCTGTGTGGCGTTCTCGGCCGGCGGGATCATCAAGCCGGAATGGGTGAAGGGCATGGCCAGGGATGCCATCGTATTCGCCTGCGCCAATCCCGTTCCGGAGATTTGGCCCTGGGACGCGAAAGAGGCAGGCGCGCGAATCGTCGCCACAGGCCGCAGCGACTTCGCCAACCAGGTGAATAACTCTCTCGTGTTCCCCGGCATGTTTCGGGGCCTGCTCGACGTGCGGGCGCGGTCGATCACCGATGAGATGGCGATCGCAGCGGCCCATGAACTGGCTCTGTGCGCCAGAGAGCGCGGGATCCATGAGGGCAGCATTCTGCCGACAATGGACGAATGGCACGTGCCGATGCGGCTTGCGGTGGCGACGGCAATTAAGGCGCAGGAGCAGGGACTGGCGAGGGTGGCCAGAACACGCGATCAGGTGCACATTCTGGCGGAATCGAAGATCCGCTCCGCCCATGAAGCGATGCGCGTATTACTCAGAGAGGGGCTGATCGTCGCGCCGGCGGCGGCAAGAGAGTGATAAGAGCGGTGGTGGCGGGAACTGGTTTGGTCGTGTAGGACCGGGCGCAGGAACTAGGGCCTCGAAAGGTGGCTATCGGCCAAGTGCGGAAGTTCGGCACCGAGATCGCACCGCCGTAAAGCGGCCCTCAGGCCTGTCGCATTAACGTAGAAGTGAGCGGCCTGCGCGGATTTTCGCGCAGATCCACTCGACTGCCGGGTTGGGCCTATAGCATCCCATTGGCGTGAAGGATGCGAGCCGTGTCATAACCATCGATGAGAGTAAACCTACAAGTGCGCGAGTAGTTCGAGAGGGCGAAAGCTCCTACGGTTTTTCGGACGGCAGGAGTAATTTTGTGGCAGTGCTGAACCACGAAGACATCAGCCGGGGTGTTGAACAGACGATAGATTTGATCTCCATTCTTTCCACAGTCGGCCAGTGTCATTTCATGAAACCGAGCAGGCCCCTTGAGGAGAAATGCAGCAGACATCCTTTCTCCATTAACAGATAGGTTGCTTGAAAAGAGATCACACTCTTCACCACCCCAATCACTTGGGACGTTCGCCTCGCCAAGAAGCCGACAAAGCAGCGCTTTAACATCCCGCTCAGGGATGTTTTTCAGGAGATTGAATTGCTTGGCGGTTGGTGTCCAGCGAAAGTCGGTTCGAGAGAACTGGTCGATCCTCTGAACAGGAAGATGCAAGGAGTCGATAAGTCTCAGATCTAAACCCGACCCCGTGCGTTCTATGAGATCGCCGACGACATACGGAACAGCCCGAATCGTCGCGTCATCAATTTCCGTAACTGAGCAAAAAGCAAACAGGTTTGTGGAACCACTAAGGCGTGAATATGCGGTATCAGTTACAAGGCCACTCTTTGAGAACTCGATGACCAGCTTCATTCCGGGAAGTACGTCGCTGACATCCTCCGACAATGAAACGAGTGGGGTACGGTTGGCTGCGCCAAAACCCTTCCCGTAGAAGTGCCCTTGATAGGCAAAGCGAACGCCGGGCGCCAGCTTGCCTTCGGCCGCCAACCGATGAAACGGATGAATGCCTTCAGTCCGAAGAAATCCAAGAAGCTGTGGGCCGAGAAGGTTGGCAAGAATGATTTTGCTAGGCTGGGAGTTCGGTGAGTGCAAGGCTTGTGCGACTTGAGGCGGCAATTGCCTTTCATCTAAGAACTCAAGTAATCGTTGCGTGCTAACATACCACGACCGAACTGCTTCAGTGCTCATGGTCTAAAGGCCCAATGGATCGGCGTTAACCGGCGTGGAATAGCGCCACCGGACTCAACCGAGCCTAAAGTGATTGATGCCAGAACGGTACAGCGGGGATTAGAACCGCGCTATTCCACGTCCGGTCCAACGCTTTGTTGGGCGGCTGTTCGCGCTCACCTGCAATCCACGTCTCAATTTGTCACCCCAGCCTGCTCGGAGCGCCGCGTGGCCTGTGCGACATAGAGCACCGGGCACTCCCTCTTAACCTCGTCATTCGGAATCTGGTATACGCCGAACTTGAACGGAAGCCGCTGATCACAGTTATCTAGGACGCACAAGATGTACAGTTCTTCGAAGAACGTGAGCATGTTGTGAAGGTGAGTATCCATGTCCCTGACGATGTCGGACCAATAGCCTTGGACGCTTCCGCCACGCTCGGAGAGATCGTAGCACCAACTCGGTGCGGAAAATTTGTTCGCTGGCTCGAGCGAGAAGTTGCGGACCTCCAAGATGAAGTGCGCTCTCGCGTGATTGATGGGGAGAGCGTTCCTTGATTCGGCGATGAAGCGGATCCATTCCTGGTCTTTAGCAAGCAGGTCTACGACTTTTTCGCTGGTGCTTCGGTTCGCTGAGATCCACTCGCGGTATGCCTTGAAGTTCGAGCCGTGATCGGGTGATCCGTAAAAGATGGAGAGTAGGGAGTGCGCCTTCTCGAGGAAGCGTTTGGCGCTACCAAGAAAGGAGCCAACCCGTTCTTCCAGGTCTGCGACCTGTGGCAAGGTAGGAATCGTAGTCTGTGATTTTGACTTCTCGATGACATCGTCGATCTCCGCAAGGAGAGACATGGCGTCGTTGTAGATTCGGAAGTGGGCATTCTCGCACTGCAGCAGAAGCTGGGTCGCTTCCCAGACCGCGTTGAGCAGCCGTTCCTTGGCCAGTTCGGGCCTGAGGATCACGCCATCGAAAATCTGCTTCGCCTGGATTATCGAGCGTGCGACGAACGAGTTGTTGCAGCCTATCGGGTAGATCTCTTGGTACGAGTGACGTGTCTCGGGACTCGCACGATCAGGGTCGACGTCATCAGCGGTACGCACTTGGAAGATCTTCTTGGTTGAGAAGATGTAGAGGCATTCATTCAGTGTGAGCATATGCTGGATCGCATTCTCTTTGTCTTCACCCAGCTCCATTGAGAATGCGCCGTCTCTGTCGAATGTGCCGGGCATCGTGTCTACTCGCTAGGATTCGATGGCCGCAGGAGCCAGCTGCGCAGAGCGTTTTGCCGCCCACCTATGTTTAGGCCGATCCGCATAAGAACCGGAACTGCCATTTTCTGTCCGTATAACACGCCACTTCTGTTCGTGAAGAATACGCCATAATCGACGCTTGTTCAATGAGTTGTGACTGGGCACCATGTATAACGCGTTCTTATCCGGATCGGCGTAAGACCTCCCTTCTGGTAGCGGTCGGTCGTGTACTTCGGCTAAGGGTCGAGGACTGCCATCGGCCATGAGCGGAAGTTCGGCGATGAGACCGCACCGTCATAAAGCATTCCTCAGCCCTGTCGCATTAACGACACCGGCTCACTTGCAACCGAGGGGATACAAGCCGACCCGCACCGGGCGGCTGCCGAGAGCTCGCGCCAGGGCCATCATGTGGCTGTTTCTTTGCGGACTGTCATAAAGGGTAGAGCCATCACGTAGGGGACATCTTCGCCCCGACTGCCGTGAAGGAAGAGGGCGCCTTTGTCGAGTGGCTTTGCGCCGCTGGCGCTCATTAAGGCCTGGATCTTGGGGGTCGACTCGGAGATCACACTCGGCAGGTTCCCGAAATCCTCGTGCGTAACCACAAGCTGCGGCGTCCGCTCGTAGTCAAGTTGCTCAAAGGGCAATCGCTGCGCCGTGCGTGTTAGGACCAAAGGCAACTGGCTGTCCAAGAACAATGCACACGGAGACAACGACCGTGAGGATGGGACTTTCCTCAGGCTCTACGAAGAGTACTGACCTTGGCCATGACCGACGGTCATTCGCACTCAAGTAGAGGCTGCCTCAAGGGACCGTGATCTGGAAACCGATCTCAATACGCTTCTCCGGAGTGAAGATCGGTCTCCACTTCTTCCATGCGCGATCCTCACCCGGCGTGACGAGTTGGGCGTTGGCGATCTGCGCCTCTGTGGTAAGGCCGAATCGCCAGTTCCCCGACGCGTCGAGGCTTGCCTTTGACTGTTGGAAATTGTCGCGGCACGCCGCATGCCCGTGTCACGACAGCCTCTCACCCTCGGTCACTCTGGCGTCGAAAGCGTTGGTCAAATTGGCAGCCCGAAGGCCCGGCGTATGACCATCCGCCGGGCAAGTGAGACGACGCAAAGCATCGTCCGAACGTTGCGGCGGACCGGCACGCGGACGGAGGCGAGGTCGGCTGTGGCGTTCTGTTGAGCCGGGGGTTAGCCAGCGGAGTTGAACCGCCAGACGTGGTATCCAACAGAGACAATGCACATCGCGAATCCAATCGCGCCCGCCCAATATATGTGAACTTGGCAGTGGAACAAGTCGTAAGAGAGGCGATCGGACTGCATTTCATTGATACTAGATTTGTTCGATTCCGGAAGTTGCTCAATTATCTCCGGAATCCCATAGACGAGATAAACTGCCCAAAAGATCGAATAACAAAGAGTAACAATACCCAAGAAAGTTGAGACGGCAAATATCGACGCAATCCAATCACTTACATTTACATGCCCTTTCGCGAATGCGAGAGTTGCACCTATAGTCCCAGTCTCCAGTGTAACGAGCCATTTTGTCCAATCAGCTAGTATCTTAAGCGCTTCCTTTTGCTCCGGCTTGTGGTTTGACATTGCCTGCATCACTCCTCCCCCAATAATTCGCATGGCGCATAACGCCCCGCTTCAGCCGCGGCTCTGCCGGAGGGGCGAAGGCCCAGAGGCAGAGGCGGCGGCTGGCAGCGATGGTTGGGTGCCAAATACGCGTTCAGCAACATTCGACATCAAGAAGCGCTCAAACTCGTGCGCATGTACCAGGCTCGCGGATTTTCTTGAATGAACCGTAGGGTCTGTATACATGTAGATGTGGAGCCGCCCATTGGATCGTTGTTGGGCATGGGCGTCTAACTCACCGGGCGTAAACAGCCACACTTTCTCCGTAGAGAGATCCGCCAGCGCAACAAACGCTGCAGGGTTTCTTTCTGGAACCCACCAATCAAGAGCGAGCTTTCCTTTACCACCCCCCGGCTTTGGTTTGAGATTGGTCTTGACCTGGATCGTGACAGGCTGCAAGGACTTGTCCGAAATTTTGTGTGTGAGGCATAGTGTGGCTGAAAGGAGCCTCGATGCCTCGCAAGACGAACACGACGAAGGACCTCGCCCCGGCGCTGCCGGTAAGCCAGGAATTGTTGGACCAGTTGGTGCCTGGGCCGCTGACGCCGGCACAATTTGAGACTCTGTTCCGGGGCCTGAAGAAGGCGGTGCTGGAGCGTGCCCTGGGGGCGGAGCTGACGCATCACCTGGGGACGGAGCAGGCCCCCGGCGCGCCCCGTGGCAACCACCGCAACGGCACGACGCCGAAGACCGTACTCACCGACGAGGGGGCAGTGCGGCTCGAGGTGCCGCGGGATCGGAGCGGGACCTTCGAGCCGCAGTTAATCGGCAAACACGAGCGGCGCTTCACGGGCTTTGATGACAAGATCATCGCCTTGTATGCTCGGGGGATGACCGTCCGGGAGATCCAGGGCTACCTGTCCGAGATGTATGCGGTGGAGGTCTCGCCCGACTTCATCAGCACCGTGAGCGAGGCCGTGCTGGCCGAGGTGACGGCCTGGCAGAGTCGGCCCCTGGAGCCGCTGTACCCCGTCGTGTTCTTCGATGCGTTGCGGGTGAAGATCCGTGAAGACGCGGTGGTGCGGAACAAGGCGGTGTATCTCGCGCTGGGCGTGCGCGCCGATGGGACGCGGGAGATCCTGGGGCTGTGGATCGAGCAGACCGAAGGGGCAAAGTTCTGGCTGAAGGTGTTCAACGAGCTGCGCACCCGTGGGGTCATGGACGTGCTCATCGCGGTGGTGGATGGTTTAAAGGGGCTCGCCGAGGCGATTGGCACGGTGTTTCCACAGACCACCGTGCAAACCTGCATCGTGCACCTGATCCGCAATTCACTGGACTACGTGAGCTGGAAGGACCGCCAGGCGGTGGCCGCCGCAATCCGGCCGATCTACACCGCGCCGACCGAGGCGGCGGCTCACGCCGCGCTGGACGCGTTCGAGGCCGGTCCGTGGGGGACCAAGTATGCGCCCATTCGCGGCCTGTGGCGACGGGCCTGGAACCACGTGACGCCCTTCTTTGCGTTCCCCCCGGAGGTGCGGCGGATCCTCTACACGACCAATGCCATTGAGTCGGTGCACATGCGGCTGCGCAAGATCATCAAGACGCGCGGTCACTTCCCGACCGACGAAGCGGCGACCAAATTGCTGTGGCTGGCGCTGCGCAATATTACGGCCGGCTGGAGCCGGGCGACGCGGGACTGGAAGGCGGCGATGAATCAATTCGCCATCCTGTATGCAGAGCGGTTCAATCCGAGTGTGGCGTGAAACTAACCCGCCTCACACACAGAAAATCTGACAGGCCCGGCTGCAACATAGCAGGTGAATACGCGACAAGATCAATGCCAGTGTCGGTGCTCATGGGCGCTGACTCGACGCCAAGAAGCAGCAGCCGATACTGAACGAGCAACTCGCCACACTTGCCGATCTGTGCCGTACTTAACGCCACTGCCGCGACTCCTTCTTTGGCACCCAACATTGTTTAGGCCGATCCGTATAAGAACCGGATCTGCCAATGTCTGTCCGCATAACACGCCACAACAATTCGTGAAGAATACGCCATAGCTGGTACCGCTTCAATGAGTTGCGACTGGGGGCTGTCCTAATTAGGACAGTTGGAAAGACACATGAGGACACAGGAGTGGGCACGAGAAGACAAGGGGGCAGTAGCGTGCTAGACGGGGAGAAAGTGGCGAACAATGACCTGGGAAATGTTCTGAAAATCGCGGTCTGAGGTGAGGATGGGAAGCCCGTGCTGCATGGCGCTGGCAGCAATCCAGATATCGTTAGCGTAACCGGGGTGCCGGCCTTTTTCAACGCCACGCGAATGGTCGCGTACCGTTCCGAAGTCTCTTCGTCCACGATCAGCACGCTGACGTGCGAGGATTTCAGAACATTCGTAACTCAGGCTCATTGCTTTCGCGTTTACTCCCCTGGAGAAAGTCCGCGCGAAGCTCTCCGAGGACAATCGGACTGAGCCATATCTCTTCGGCTTGAGGAAGGATCTCAAGCACCTCGGGGTGTGTTTGCTTGAACGCGATAGATGCGGAGCTATCCAGAAGCCACCGGGTCATTTCCAGAGCTCCGGATCAATCGTGCGTTGCTCGGCAATGAAGGCCTCGAGGGCAGCGGCCTCTTCCTTCGTCCAGGTTCCGGCGAGGTGATCCAAATCATGATAGCGGACCGGCGATTTCTTTTTTCCCTTCCCGCCAACCGATTCTTCCAACAACTCGATGACCGTCTGGTCGGCTTCGTCTTGGCGAAGGTGACCAGGATTCTTCTCACGAGTGTATCGGACTGCCTTGCATTGCATTTCCCGCGCTGGCAGAAGCAACTGTCGAATGTGACCGAGATTGGCAACCTTCGCGTCAAGCGCCCATACCGCCGGGAGTTTGCCCTGCAATCGATACTTCCTGGCTTAGCCATCAAGGGCTGGTTGTTGTTCGGAGAGGCAAATCTGCTTCGGGTGGCACTAGGCTAGGAAAGAGGCCACATCTTAGCTCGTGTGCGCCAAGTTACCTCAGAATGAGGTTGTCAAAAGGCGATCGATCACGCCTTGGATATGTGCGAGATGTGTGAGCGCATCCCGCATGCTCCGCTGGCCGGCTGCTATACATGCCTCGTGACGTCCATGCTGTGGTGCAGGACACGCACGATCCGAATCCCGTCGTTCTTGGCAAGGTAAAATACAATGTGGGACTGATGCCCAAGCTGTCGTAATCCCGGCGCGAGTTCATCGGCCTTGCGCCCCTGTGTCGGCTGTTTCGCGAGCATCTCGAACCGCTCGTGCAAGCCCAAGAGATAGACCCGCGCCTGTTCCAGTCCGAAATGAAGGATCGTGTATTCATAGATGCCATCGAGATCGGCGGCGGCTTTCGACGAGAGGCTATAGACGGCCATTCGCCCTCAGTCGCGTTTCCACTCCCTCCATGATTTGCGACACGGTTCGGTCGCTGGCGCCACTGTCCAACCCTTCCTGAACGGCTTCCTTCAACGCCTGAGATTTAGCACTGTCTTGATCGCGCCGGATCAGATCACGGATATATTCGCTGTCGTTCGTGAAGCCGCCGCGCTTGATCTGGGCTTTGATCCACTGATCCTGCTGTTCCGTGACGGTAATGGTCTTTCGTGTGGTTCCCATGGTGCGACCTCCACTATGTTCATACTATTGGTGCACTTTACCACTCTTTCGCCCACCCTGGAAGTTCTTGTTTTGTGACCCGCCCAGGAGCGGAGCGGAGGCGATCCCTACTAGCAGGATGCGGAAAAAGTCCGCCAGCGGCGTTCTCGCGTCGCTCAGCGGCTCACCGTACCGCAAGAGTACGATTCGCCCCTTCGCTTGCTGCGGCCTTGCTGGACGGCCTTTTTGCGCATCCTGCGGATGAGTGCGAGACCAATGCGGTACAGGAGTGACTGATCGCGTGTTGCTCAACCATCGAGTCTTTCCGCAGCCTGCTGGACGAGCGCCGCAATTCTTTCGTGTGAAATGCCAGACTTCACTCATATATGTGTAGGGCCTCGCAATCAGCTAAGGCCGATGGCCTCCCGTCAACAGGCCTGCGGCCTAACGAGTCTGTAGAAGAAGCCTATTTCAGAAAATTCGACCATTGAAAACAATGGGAGTTTCTGTGTCGAGACTTTCAAAATTTCTGGTTTTTCTCCAGTCTCAACCTCGTCGCTGAGCGTCTGCTTTCTCATCTTTCCAACTACCGCTTTGGGTCGATCGCGGACACTGACTGACAGGTCGAGTCTCAAGCACTCCAGTTGATTCCTGCCTCTCCGTACTTGCCCAATAAATCAAGAACAGGAGCTGCAGCGATTCTTGAGGTCGGCCGCGTCGGGCCTCAGTTGCGGGAAAGAGTGTGTACGGTATGCGTGTTGTTTCTCGGTGGCGGTCGGGGTTGCCGGCGTCCTTCAACCGGCAAGCAATGTGTTACGAAGCGAATGAACAGATGTTCATCAGCTTCATTGCGCACGTTGCATGGGGATGAGTCATTCGAAGAAGGGTAAAAATCAGGGCGGAGGCAGGGTCAGAGAGCTTTTCAGCAACAGTGGAGATCTTGGAGAGGTTTCAGGCTTCCCGCTTGGCACCTGCGGGCCTGCTCACCACCTCTGCGCTCGACCTCGGTTCCCGTCTCTGTTCCTCTCACCGAAGCCTCCGCTCACTTATTGGATAATGCTGTTTTGGGCGAGGTCAATGGGGGCTCGTGCCCCAGTGGCCTGCCGGGCGCCTGTGGCAATTTAGGGCAGGCCTGAAATGGAGATTCAACCATTGCAGCGGCTTATGCGTGGCATAGCCTATGCTGCTTTGTAATACAGGAGGCGCGCTCTTGCGCCGGCGACGAGTGAGCTGCTGAGGGGTGACGATGCGATGGTTGGCGGCCCTCTCGCAAGGAAGGAGGGCAAGATGCGGATCTCATATGACAGCACGCGAACGATGGCACGAGGCCTCATGCTGACCTGCGTGCTCCTGTTATTGGCCGGGGGGTGGAGTACGGCTGCTGCGAGCGAGCAGGACTGGCTTGATGCAATGGTCCGGGCGGTCCTCGTGGAGCAGGCGAAGGAAGGAGGGAGCGGTCACCCGTTCGCCCCCTATCTCGGACAACTGACAATGGTGCGCGCGCACCTCATCAACGGCGAGAGTGAGGCGGTGTACCGGGCCATGAATCGGTTCATGGAGATGCTCCAGGCACGCGAAGAGGGGATTTCCGACGAGGCGGCGGACCGCCTGTTCGACTATTGTTATCTCGTGACGCCGGCGCAGTATCACGATGTCTCTCGTCACCTCAACCGGCTTAGCAGGCAGGAGGTTGGTCCGCCGTCGGCCTGAGTTGCCGCACGCGAGGATGTACACGTCATATCCCACAATCCACTGGTTAGGGTTCGAGGGGGTTGTGTGGAGGGAGTCCCCTGCAAGAATGAGTAGGTCGCATTGACCTACCCGGAGGTCTCGGGATGGGTGGCCGTCTCGCTCGCGCGAATCCTCGAATTGGATCTCAGGGTCTCACGTCTTCGCTTTCTCTTCGCTCCCCCTCCGCTCTCTCAGTCGGCGCAACAGTTCCTGGAACGACGACTCTACGATGATCTTGCCGAATTGACTGCGATAGTTCATGACCAGACTCACTCCATCGACAATCACGTCATAGGCATACCAGGTACCGCCTTTATTCGTCAGCCGATAATCCATCGGAAAGTCCAGCTTGTCGGACACCAGTCTGGTTCGGACTTCGGCGTATCCGTCGACCGTGCGCTCAGAGAGATAGACCACCCGCTCGCCTGCGTACCCTTCGATCCTGGCCGCATACTGGTCCGACAGAAACGCTTTGAAGAGCTGCACGAACTCCTGCCGTTCCGAGGGGTTGAGCGGTTTCCAATGGGCGGCGAGCGTCCGTTTCGACATCTCTTCGTAGTCGAACCGCTCGGCGATGATGTTCTCCAGGAGATGCCGACGCTGCGTCAGGTGGCCGGGGCCTTTTAATTGCTGGTCGTCGAGGATGTGAAAGACCGCGTCGAGTGTCTCGCGAACGACGGCGGTCGGAGTGGCGTGCTCCGGCGCCGCCTGTCCGCTGCCGGCCGGTGTCCAGCCGAGGATCAGGCTGATGAAGACCGCGTTGATGATGCCGGAGAGGCGTATGGTGTCGTTCACCGTGAGGGCTCCGATGTTGATACCGACGTACGACATGGAACAGTCACCTCGTAGGATGAAAACCCTCGCTTCTTGTGGAGCGCTATAACCAGGGAGCAGCAAGTCGCATACCTTCGCGCGTGCCTGTCCCCTGCAGGGATGTAAGCCCATACGAATTTGCATTGCCGCGAGCTGGAATGTTGTCGAGTCACAATCTGCGTTGGGGGCGGATACCTCACTGCTCACATCTCCACTGGTGCGAATAGCGACAGAGGAGGCCGGTGGGGATGGATAGGGAGAAGGCGAAAACGTGCCCGAGCTGCGGCGGCACCACGGCCCCGATCAGTCATTCTGCGGGTAGGTCTTTGAAGAGATCGTCGAGCATGTGAGTCCACAAGCGCCGGGCGATCTCATCGAAGGGGATACGGAACTCGCGAACGTCCTCTCCGGCGAGGGTGGCCTCACCGGATGATTCCCAGACGATCTCGCTCGTTCTGGTGTCCCACAGTTGCAGGCTCATGCGGAGCATGGTGACGCGGGTTTGCAGGACTCGCAGACCGAAGAAGGAAAAGCGCCCGGACATGGATTGGTTGAACGAGGCGAGGCTGGGTTGAAAGACATAGTTGGTGTGAATGGCCTGTCCGATTTTCTGGAGCCCCGCCCGATTAAGGATACCGGTTCTGACATAGTCGGCCACCATAGCGGCATACTCTTCCCCCAACTCTCCCCGGTTGATACGGTTCAACGCTTCGTGGACCGGCAGAGCCGTGATCAGAGTCGGCCGCTGATCCAAGGCACTCGACAATGAGCGGGAGACCTGATGGGCAAACCCCTCCAATCCGAATCCCACCACCGCGTTCAGGACGGCAACCTGCTCGTGCTTCAGCGTGGCCGGGTCAAAGGAGGTGGCCTTGGGGCGGAATGTCGTTTCTTCTCCCCACTGTTGCAGAGGCCCGATACAGCCGGCTGACAGCAAGAATCCCGCGAGCAGTAGCACCCATACGACTGATGGCCCCATGCGTCTCACCCGGACGGTTTCCCCCCTCTCTTGCGATGGCGAGTTCATCACCGTGATTGCCATACAACAGATGCAATGATTGGTCCCGCATCCAGCGGGAGTTCAGGTGAGGAAATCCGCTACAAGCGCTTCGCCATGATGCTGCGAAAGGGCCCAGGCATGAACTCGATAGCAGGGATGCCGGAGTACCCTGTATCGGCGGCGCTACTCGTGCGGACGTTCCATAGCGGCGAGTTTGCTGAACAAACGGGCCGTCGATCCGATAGCTGGACAGGCGAGACTCAGCAGGCATCGCGATTGCTCACTCGACTGCATGGTACGGGTGATTGAAACTTGTGAGGAGGACAGTATGACGTGGACCATGCCGGATGCATTGCGGCTACTCGAGCTCTTCCATCAACGGGATTATGCCCAAGCCAGACCTCATCTGTACGTGAAGTCGTTGAAGTCGGATAGCTGGGTCCGGCCCAAAGGAATGCGAGTCATTCCGTCAAACCTCGACATCGAAATCCTCGGCCTGGAAAGCGAGCAATGGGAAACGATTCCCTTCAAGGATGTGAGTTTTGGACTGTGGTAATTCCAAAGGGTCGGAATGAAAAGAACACTATCCGCATCGGGGTGGTGGGATTCGGAAAAGTCGGACGGGCTTGCGCAGAATTGCTGCTCACGAGCAAGGACCTGTTCCTGGCGGCCATCGTTCGACGCCTCGACAGTCTCGCTCAGCCGTTGCCGGAGGTGTTCAGCAAGATTCCGGTCGTGTCGCACACGGCGCAGGTGCACGAGATGGATGCGGCGCTGTTGTGCGTGCCGATCGACCAGCTCGAAGGGGTTGCCCACGGCTGTCTCCAGCATGGTCTCCCGATCATCGAATGCGCGCTCTTGCACGGAGAGGCGTTTCAAGCACATCGGGAAGCGATCAACCGGTTCGCCACTCGTTTCGATGTTCCGGCCATTGTGGGTGCCGGATGGGATCCAGGCGCGTTGTCCGTCATGCGCTCCCTGTTCGGGCTCCTCGCTCCGGAGGGCGAGAGCGAGATGAGGCATCGGGTGGCCGCGAGCCTTCATCATACCGCGATGGCCCGCCGGGTGGCCGGCGTCAAGGACGCGCTTTGCACGGAACAGGTTGCGGCAAACGGGGCGCGGCAACGGTATGTCTATGTCGAGTTGGAGAAGGGGGGCGCGGCGGATCGCGTGGCCGCTGAGATTCGCGCCGATCCGCTCTTCCTCGGAGAAGAGACGCTGGTATTTCCGGTCGACAGTGTGGCCGCGCTCGAGCAGGAAGGGCGCGGGGTCGCGCTTGAGCGGCGGAGTGCGCCGGGGCGTGCGGGGCATCAGCGGTTTCTCTTTGAAGCCCGCTTCGACGAAGCCATTCTCACGGCACACATGATGCTGGCTGCCGCCCGGGCGTTGCCGGGGTTGAGCCCCGGCGCGCATTCCCTCCTCGATCTGCCCATGAGCGCCTTGTGGGGAGAGCAGGCACAAACCGCCGAGCGAATCTGGTTATAGCAGGATGCGGAAAAAGTCCGCCAGCGGCGTTCTCGCTTCTCCCGCTGCGGCCTTGCTGGATGGCCTTTTTGCGCATCCTGCGGGTGATCCTGATACCGACACGGCGCACGAGTTGATCATAACGTATGGCGCCACAATCGAGGTTTTCCGCAGCCTGATAGACCCAAGCGGGTGCGGCAACGTCATAATCCCGAAGAAACACGAAGGAGTCTGTGATGCCGTTCGAACTTGCCTGTAGCGCGTTCAAGGAGGGGGAACTCATTCCGAAGAAACACACGTGTGAAGGCGAGGACCTGTCGCCCCCATTGCGCTGGAACCATCCCCCGGGGGGCACGCGAAGTTTTGCGCTCATTGCCGACGATCCCGATGCGCCGGGTCGTACATGGGTGCATTGGGTATTCTACAACATCCCGTTGGATCTCCGTGGCCTGGCCGAAGGGATTCCGACTCAGGAGACATTGCCGAACGGGGCGCAGCAGGGCCTGAACGACAGCCAGGAAATCGGCTATGGCGGGCCATGTCCACCGCCCGGGAAACCGCACCGGTATTACTTCAAGTTGTATGCGTTGGATTGCGAGTTGGCGCTCAAATCGCGGGCCACAAAAGCTCAGGTGGTCGAGGCGATGCAGGGGCATGTACTGGCCGAAGCGTCCTTGATGGGTCGGTTTGCGCGATAGAATCGGGCCTCTCGTTTTATGGCTGTACGACCGGGGCGGGGTCGGCGCCTGTCAGAGGCCTCGTGGAAAAAGGAGGGTCGAGGCATTCCATCGGAACGGCGGGCATGCGGCCGATTCGACGAAGCGTCTCCGCAACCCTGGCTGGTTGGCCCCAATCACTCCAGAGGACATCCTGCAGCTCAACGACGACCGCGGACTCGGCGGCCTGCTGGAGCAGGGTGGTCGACACATTGTACGCGGGCATGTCCTTGTAAATGGCGTCGAGAACCTCTGCCTCCTGCGACTGGCCGATCACGCTTCTGAGCCGTTCAAAGCGGCGCATCACGTCTGGGAAGCAACGCGTCCCCACCTGCCACAACAATTCGGCTCGCGCGGCAAACACAAAGGTATTCCACAATGCGCCGTGGCGAAACGCCTTGACAGCCTGGATCCGGCTGGGCTTTTCCATAAATGAATGGACCTCGCATATCGGTGCCTCCTCCGGCGAGGAAAGCGCGGTGCCGGGGAGGATCCATCCATATTCCATTTCGAGTCGATCCGGTCGGATCCCCAGCAGAACCAGTCGATCGGGCATGGTCTCCGCCAGGCCGGCCATGCGGCACACGGCCGCTAGAAAACGGTCTTCCGGATGGATGAAGTGGTCGGAGGCAAAGATGACGACCGTCGCGCCGGGGGCCCGGGCATGAATGTAGGTCAAGGGGAGAAAGAGTCCCGCCGCCGTTTCGCAGTTGCGTGGCTGGTAGATGACCTGCCCGATGGTTCGCCCCTGTAGCTGTGTCAGGATTTCGTCGCGATGATCGCGCCCCACCACGGCGACGATGCGTTCCGGGGCTGTCACCAAGGCCGCGCGGTCCACGGTATGCTGAAATATGGAGCGGGAGCCGACGAAGGCGCAATACTGTTTGGGCCGGTTGAATCCGAGCCAGCGATGAACGAGTGGCTGCATCCTGGTGCCTTCGCCTCCCGCAAGGACGATGGCCCAGCGGGAAGGGGATGGGTGTTGCTGATCCATGACGTTCCTTTGACTGAGTTTGGTGGTCAGGGAGCGGAGGGGCACTCAGGCAACAATCGATTGTCCGAAACTTGCAGCACAGTGCAAGGCGACTCATAGGCAGTGAAAAGCAAGAGCGAGGCCAGCAAAAGTGAAGAGGCTTGCAGGCGGTATCTGCGCATAAACGCACAACGCTCTCTGTGTTCCCGTTTCTGTGGTCCGGTGGAGGTGTGGGGAACTCCGCGACAGAACCGGATAGTCGGGCTGTAGAGAAAAGTCCCAGGTCACTGCCATGGATGAGAATGCCACAGGAGAGAAAGAGCCGATTCTGTGGGAAGGCGCTGCGGCCTGGAGTCAATTCATCTGGCTCTATCTGATCGTGAGCATCATGATGCTGCGGGTTGCACTTCTTGTGAGGTCTTCCCTGTCAGGATGGAGTGGTTGGCTGGTCGGCGCGATCACGTTGTTGGGAATCGCCGCCGCATTGCGCCGGTGGGGGCGGTATGTCGTGACAAGCCGACGAGTCGTGCTGCGGAACGGCTGGACGGGACGCGACATTCAATCGATCGAGTATCGGGAGATCCGCGAGATCTCCATCAAGCAGGGGCCGCTGGCTGATCTGATGGGGATCGGGACCGTGGTCGTTCGAGGTCGGCAGGACGACGCGATGATTCGTTTCCCTGGAGTGTTTGATCCGGAGGATGTGAAACAACGGATTCAGGCCGCGCTGGCGAGGCGATCGGCCTAAGGAATCATCGGTAAGACCGATGCAGATTGCATTGACCGGCGATGTGATGCTGGGACGGATGGTGGATCAAGAGGTGATCCGGAACCAGTCCCTCCGGCCTGAGGCCGTCTGGGGCGATGTGTTGCCGCTCCTGCTTGCGGCGGACCTTCGAGTCATCAACCTGGAATGCGTCATTAGCGCACGCGGGCGAGAATGGCGTCCGCAATCGAAAGCGTTCCATTTCCGTGCCCATCCGAGAGCGATCGACTGTCTCAAGTCGGCAAGCATCGATGCGGTGACGTTGGCCAACAACCATGTTCTCGATTACGGGGCGGAGGCCTTGCTCGATTGCCTTGGACTACTCGATCGGGCCGGCATCACGCATGCGGGGGCCGGCCGGAATCTGGCGACAGCGATGGAGCCGGCATTCTTGTCGTCGACCGGGAGCCGGGTTGCAGTGCTGGCGCTGACCGATAATGAGCCGGACTGGGAAGCCGCCGATGTAAAACCGGGAGTCGTCTATGTGGCCTACGACCGTAGGGGACTCAAGGAGCCCTATCGAGCGCGTGTGGCGGACGCGATCAAACGAGCCCGGCGTCAAGCCGGTCTTGTGTTGGTCAGCGCCCACGTCGGACCTAACTGGGGTGCGCCGTCAGTTGAGATGCGGGCGTTGGCTCATGAACTGCTTGATCTGGGAGCCGATCTCTATTGGGGACATTCCAATCACAGTCCTCAAGGGATCGAACTCTACCATGGGAAGGCGATTCTGTATTCGAGCGGCGATTTCATCGACGACTACATGGTGGATGAGAATGAACGCAACGATCTGTCGTTCCTGTTCGTCCTTGACGTGGAGCCAGGCCGTGTCGCGCGCATTCGGCTTCATCCCGTTCGCATTGAGCATTGCCGCGTGAGGCTCGCCCGGCACCAGGACGCCCTGTTTCTCCAGAAAACCATGCAGGCCAAGTGCGCCGCGCTGGGCACGCCCATCGCGTTTCACGACGGCGTCGGTTCAGTGACCATCGGATGAATCAGCGAGTCGTTCCCGGCGGCGCGGGAGGGGACGGGCCGCTTAGTAGGGGTTCTTGCCGGGAGTGGTCTGGCTTTGCCGGAGGCTGGCGAGATAGGCCAGCAGGTCTGTGATGTCCTGGTCGCTTAGCGTGGTGTCGGGCAGCATGCCACTTCCCGGATGTCCCTCACGAATCGCCCGGAAGCGGGCTTTGTTGTCCTTCAGGGTCAGCGCGGCGCGATTGCGAAGATCGGGAGCCGTGGCGGACAGCTTTGCGATAGCGGCCGCCGTGTCAGGCTTGAGTGAAGGCTTCTTGTCGAGCACTCCGTCCACGCCGTGACAGTAGTGACAGATGCCCTTGCCGTTGAAGAGTGCCTGCCCCTGTCCGGCATTCCCCTTCATGACGGTGCCGGTGTCGGCCGCCTCTGCATCCCTGCCGGAAGCAGTGGAGAGCAGCATGACGATCAGCATCAATCCATAGAACAGCCGGCGTGCGTGCATGGTGTCTGTCCTCAAGGTTGAAGGCCCCCGGGCAGTATGCCGCGATGGGGTCTGGAACACAATGGTGTGGATGGGGAACGCTGGAGGTGCACCTGCCACACTGCCCCCTATTGCCCCTGTATGCTGGCGATGTGTTGGGGACGCGTGCCACAGGCTAGGCCCTGCCATCCCGATCCCTCCCAGCCGCAACAGCCCTTACGGCTTCGATATTAAAGCGTCATCGGACTCTCCAGGTACCGCCTGAAAGATGGCAAAACACTTGCTTGGGTCAGGACCTGTTCAGCGAAGCGGAATCTGCTCCATCGTGATCCATACATGGTGACATCCGTGCGTGGTGAAATGTGGGGAGTGATGTGATGGTGTGTACCGATCACAGAGATGATCGATGTCGAGTCCTCCTTGCTGATGACCAGCTGATTGTTGCAGCAGGGGTTCGGGCATTGATCGAGCCGTCTTGTGATGTCGTTGGGATAGTGAAAGATGGCCGGTCGCTTCTGGTGGAGGCAGAGAGGTTACGTCCGGACGTGATTGTGATGGAAGTGCTGCTGCCGTTGCTCAATGGTCTGGATGCGGCACGGCAGCTCACCAAACTGGCCCCGGAGAGTGGCCTGATGTTTCTGACGGTTCAGGAGAGTAGCAGGATGGTGGCCGATGCGTTTAAGGTCGGCGCGTCAGCCTACCTGCTCAAACGGTCGCCTGCATCTGAATTGAGTCAGGCCATCAGCGCCGCACAACGGGGAGACTACTTTCTGACCTCACTCCTCATTAAGGACATGATGGTGACCAACCAGAGCGACGCGACAGGTGTGTCTGTCTGCACGTCAGTCTCCTCCCTCACGCCGCGTCAGCGAGAGGTGCTGCAACTCATCGCGGAGGGGCGAGGGACCAAAGAGGTGGCCACGATGCTCAACATCGCGGTGAAGACCGTCGAGTTCCATAAATTTCGCATCATGGATCACTTGAATCTCCATTCCACCGTCGCGCTGACCAGGCATGCCATTGCGGAGGGTCTGGTCAGTCCATAGCGAGAACGGTGACCCGGGCTCTCCCTTCTGCCGGATGCCTTGATATAATCATGCGGTCATCTGGTAGCCTTGCTCTCCGAGGGCGGCGGGTGAATCACATCCGGTGTGAAGGAGATCGATCATGAAATCAGTACGAGGTGAGTCAAGAACATCCAGGAGCGAGAAGAATGGAGCCACTCCCGACCCAGTCGCGCGGAGAGCCGCGGCGGGCCGACGGGAACAGCATAAAGACGCCGTTACTGCCGCCATGGAAGAGTCGCAGCGCCGAGGATCCGCTGGCGCTGCGCCGCAGGTATCTGCCGCGTTGATGCGTGCGGTAGAAGCAGTGAAGCGTCAACAGAAGAAGCAGGGCATTACCCAGGAATGGGATTTGGCCCAGCGCCGGACGGAGACGGAAGACCCGACGGAGTTTGCACGCGCCTTGGGCCGGGCGGTTGAAGCGGCTGAGCGCGCCAGAAAAAAGCAAGTCATCACGCGAGCAATCGCCAAGTCCCAGCGAGGCTGAGATGACTCGGCGTATTGCGGCTAGCATGTCGCGTATGCTCCGAAAGAGAGGGCCGCTCGCGAAGGCCCTCAGTCATGGGCTCTGAGTCCCTGAAAGCCTTTCACGATTGACGCTTCACGTCTCCGCGCAAGGATCCGGAAGACATGGGGCCCTGCCTGTCTGCCCGTGTGGGGTGAGCTCAAGTAAATTTCCCAGATTCCAATATTCCAGCCTTGGGTATAGGCTCATGCCACTTTGACTTCCAGCTGCCCGGTCTGTGCGGGAGGGATATGCATCGGCCACATGTGCATTGGCCTGTCGCGCTCTGTCTCCTGGCGAACCTCCTGGTGACCCACGTCGGGGATGGCCTCGCCGTTCAAATCGAACCGAATCCCAATCCCGACGGCAACACGATTACTATCACTCCGTCCACACCTCGCGAAAATCTTGTCCCGTTCACCAATGTGGGCACGATCAATATTCAGCCCTCTGCGTCGTTGTCCAATGCAAATCGATTTGAAAACTCCGGGGCGGTCTTTAGCGCCGGTACCATCACGAATTCAGACGCATTTATCAACAACAGAGTGTTCGCCCTGCAGGAAGGATCGCAATTTAATAATCTGGCGTCCGGTCGCTATAGCGGTGGCTTAGGTTCCATTGGCATTGCGGGCACCTTTGTGAACGAAGGCGCCGTCACGCACAGCCTTGGCCACATTATAGTCGGGGAAACAGGGCAATACATTCAGCGGCAGGCTGTTGGTTCGTTCGTCACGCCAACTACGGTCACCCCTGATGCGCCTTTTACCAATGCGGGGCGGGTGCACATCGTCGCCGGTGACTTCACCATTGATCCTATTAGCGTTCGTGCGGCTTCGGCGACGTATGATCAATCCTCCACCGGCACGACGCAGATCGACGCGAAGCTCCAAAACACCGGCGGTCACGTGAGTAACGCGGGCATGATCAGGATCGGGGCAACCGGCGAGTATCGCCAGGAAAGTCCCCTATCTCCCTTCATGGCCGGCAGCACCACGAACACCGGCACCTTTACCAATGCCGGGATGACGAACATCTACACCGGCATATTCGAGAATAGGGGCGGTTTTACGCATGTGGGAAGCGTGCACATCGGTGAACACGCTTCTTTCACCAATACCAGCAGTGGGGTCTATCATCCGTTTCCTGGTGGGACGACGAGAATTGACGGGACTTTTGTGAACAATTTCGCCGTCCAGAATGGGGGAGCGATCACCGTGAGCGTGACGGGGGTGTACAGTCAGGTGGCCGGTCTATCACCTATAGGCACGGGTACCGGCCAGGGCGGAACTTTTACGAACGCGGGCCGGGTGTATATCGGGGAGGGTACAGAGTTCCGTAGCGGAGTGCTGGCGGACCGCCCAACCTCGTCCGGGCAGTATATGCAACAGGCGAGCGGGACGACCCTGATCGACGGCAGCTTTGACACCCGTGGGTATGTCACGAATGAAGGCGCGATGACGGTGGGGGCGACGGGGCAGTATCTCCAGGCGCGCGGAGATAGCACCGGACTCCCGTTTGCATCGACCAGCAACACCGGCACTTTTACCAACGCGGGGATGGTGCGCATCGGCGAGGGGACGTCCTTCAGCAACTTTCCGAGGCTGGAGCATGGCTCACCACCTCCAGTTGGAGGACATTATATTCAGCAGAGCGGAGGGACGACCCAGATCGATGGCTCGTTCTCCAGCTTTGGTGGTCGCGTGACCAACGAGGGGGCGATCACTGTCGGGGCGACGGGCACCTATGGCCAGACGCGCTCTGGCGCAGGGGTCGGTGCGACCCCCGCGACCGTCAACACCGGAACCTTCACGAATGCGGGCAACACGCTCGTCAACGCGGGTACTTTTACGAACCAAGGCAGTGTGGTGAACTCCGGAACGTTTCAGGTTGCGGTCAATGGCGTGGCTACGCTGATCAATCACGGCACGGTGGTGAATTCTGGGACGTTCGAGGTCGGAGCTGGTGTCGGTGCCGTTGGAGGAGTGTCGGGTACCGGCACTTATCTGCAAAATGCCGTGGCGGCTGAGACGATCGTCAACGGGACGTTTGCACACAATATCTCTCTGCAGGCGGGCGCCTTGACCGGGACCGGGACGATTCAGGGAGCGGTCCAGAATAGCGGAGGACTGATTCTGCCAGGCAATAACGGGTTGGGAACGCTTACGATTAAGGGGCAATACGCCCAAGGGTTTGGCGGGACATTGGGCATTAACCTGGCTGGTTTGAATAGCCATGGACTTCTCGCGGTGCACGGGACAGGAACTGCAGTCGCGTTGAATGGGTTCCTCACGATAAGGTTGCTGAACGGGTTTTCGCCGTCATTGGGCAATACCTTTGGCGTCCTGACTTGCACCGGCTGCGCCATGAGCGGAACTTTACTCGGGTTGTCGCTGCCGGCGCTGGCATCCGGCTTAGACTGGTCCGTGCGAGTGGTAGATGCGCTCGGCACGTTACAACTTGCAGTCGTCTCCGGACCCGCGACCTCTGCGCCCGAGCCGGCTACGCTGCTGCTAGTGGGTATCGGATTCGTTGCGCTGGTAGGGTGGCGGCGGAGGCAGGCAAGAGCTCGTTCTGCCCTAACCGTTGTTTCTTAGCGGTCAACCCTTTGCAAGGGGATTGAGGCGGAAGGGCCTGAATCAATTCCGATGGCTAGATGGCTGTTGTGTCTGTCCTTCATTTTCTTTTCTGCCTTTCTCATCTCCTGCTCCGAGGCTCCCTCAGAACGTGCTGCCAGGCACGAAAGCCGTGGTGACAGGTATGTGGAACAGGAAAAATTCCGCGAGGCGGTCATCGAATACAAGAACGCCGTGCGTGCGACTCCAGACAATCCCGCTATCCACTGGAAGATCGCGAAGGCGGCTTCACAGGTCGGAGATCCTTCCACGATCTTCACCTCCCTCAGTCGGGTCGTGCAACTTGACCCGACTGATTTCGAAGCCCAATGGTCCCTCGGCGATTTCTATCTGGCCGGAGGCAAAACCGACGAAGCTGCGACGCTCGCTGAGAGATTACTCGCTGCGCGTCCTCAACACCCCGCCGGCTATCTCCTCCGTGCTGGTCTCGCCCTGGGTGCAGATCGGGTCGAGGATGCGATCGGGCTGCTGAAACAAGCAGCAGAGCTCAATCCCACGATGGTCCGCCCCCTCCTCACGCTCGCGAACATCTACTTTGCGCAGCAAGAACTGAAGCAGGCAGCCGGGTGGTACGACCGAGCGCTTAAAGTGGCTCCGAGCTCTGCGGATGTACGCGTTGCCAGGGGGCGTTTCCTATTTGCGACAGGAACCACTGATGAGGGCCGCAAGGAGTTTCGGAAAGCGGTCGAGCTGAGTCGAGATCAGGAACAGATTCGGCTCGTGCTCGCGGAGCAGTATGTCGCGCTCGGCCGATGGGATGATGCCGAGCTGGAAGTGGTCGGTCTCATTACCGACATGAACTCCCACAACGCGCGCAAGGCCCTCGCAGAGTTGAAGCTGACCGTCGGTCAAGTCGCCGAGACGAAACCCCTCATGAAGGCCATTCTCGAGGCCGACGCACATGACCCGGCCGGTCTCTATCTCAAGGGCCGCATCGCGCTCGCTGAGAATGATTTGCTTCAGGCGATCAGCCTGTTCGAAGAGACCATTGGTCGAAATGCGGCCTTGGCAGGACCTCACCTCTATCTTGGCCTGGCCCGTTTGGCGCAGGGCCGGGCGGATTCTGCACAAGACGAACTCCGTGAGGCAATCCGCCTTCAGCCCGATAACGAGGCCGCACACCTCACTCTCGCGAAGCTGTATCTCGCGCAACAGAAGCCTGCTGAGGCTGAGAAGGAAGCGTGGCAGGCGTTGCGATTGAACCCCGCCAACCTGGAAGCTGCCGTGCTATACGGCGATGCGTTCGTCTTGGGGAAAAACTGGACTAAGGCCGAAGAGGTGTATGGAGCGATCGTCAGGCAGCTTCCTGGTCAACCGATTGGTTATGTGAAGATGGCAGCGCTCCGCAAGCTGCAAGCAAGGCCAGCCGAGGCCGCGCAACTCTTCTCCCAAGCCCTTTCGCATGCGCCTGATGATCTGATTGTTCTGCAGGACTACCTGGTCTCACTCGTGGAGTCGAAGCAGGCTCAACAGGCAGATCGCGTGCTCGATCAGTATCTAACCAAAGCCCCGCGTGACCCGAATCTCTGGAGACTGGCGGGTCGGATGTACGTCTCTCAGGGGAAGACCGATCAAGCAGAGCAGGCCTTCCGGAAGGCGGTCGACTTCGCGCCGGCTCTCGCCCTCGTCCACTATGAACTCGGCCAAGTGTATCTCTTGCAGGGAAAGTGGCCGGCGGCTGCGTCGGCCTTCCAGACTGCCCTCAACAAGGACGAAACCAATTCGGAGGTCCATACGGCGTTGGGCCTGGTGTTGGCTTCGCAGGGGCGGGTTGATGCGGCGAATGTGCACTATAAGCGGGCCTTCCAGCTCAACCCTCAAAATGTTGTCGCTGCCAATAATCTTGCGGCCAGTCTCAGCGAACAACAGGACTTGGACGACGCGCTCGGGTTTGCGCGCGATGCGTTAGCGTTGGCTCCTTCTAACCCGGCGATCAAAGATACGCTCGGATGGGTGTATTACAAGCAAGGCCGGTTCGACAAGGCCTATCCGTTCCTCGCAGAAGCTTCGGCGGCTCTTCCACAACATCCGGTCGTTCGTTACCACCACGCGGTGGCCCTTGCTAAGATCGGGAAGCAGGAGGAGGCCCTGTCCGAGCTGAAAACTGCCCTGTCACTCCCGGGCGGTTTCCCGGAAGCCGATCGTGCGGCGCGGATGCTGGCGGCGAACAAGGTCGAAGAGTAGCAGGATGTTGAAAAAGTCCGCCAGCTTTGTTCTCGCATCGTTCAGCTCCTCAACGTACGGCCACGGGAAAGAAGCCTGTCTCGGCAGGCTAGGGGTGGACGGTAGGAATGATGTGGCGTCGCCTCCAGGACACGGCCGGCTCACTGACTCGCCGGCGTGCACAGACGTGGCGCTCTTTATTCATCGCGCCGTGCACCTCGCTGCGGCCTCGCTGAACGGCCTTTTTGAACATCCTGCGGATTGGTCGGAGAGCATCAGCGAGTTTCAATGACCTAGTGGTCCGTGAACTGTGCAGCAGTGCTGTTCGGTGAGGTTGGCGCTTGGAAAACTCTCTCGTTAATCCGTCTCAAACGGTGGAGACCGCAAATCACTCGCGCTTCTCCGCTGGTGCGACAGTGGCCAGTCTGAGCCATGCTTCCATCCTGCTCCCGGCGGTTGGACTCGGCATTCTTCTCGTCCTGCTCTGCGCTCCCATCTTCGGCGACCTCTGGAACTTGTGGTGGAACCGATATGGATTTTCGCATGGATTTCTGGTCCCTCTGATCAGTCTCTATCTCGCCTGGCTGCAATGGCCCGCGTTGAGGCAGATTCCGGTTGAACCAGCGATTGGGCCAGGGTTGCTATGGCTGGTGGCCGCGACGGCGTTGCTGCTGGCGAGCGAAGTTGCCGGAATTATCACCACCGGAAGCCTGGCCTTCATTCTGGTACTCGCAGGGCTTGTGCTGCTTCTGTGCGGATATGCCTATCTGAAAGCGCTGGCGTTTCCGCTCGGCTATCTGATCTTCATGACGCCCGTCCTCGATGGTCTGACTGAACCACTGGTCTGGCCCTTTCAGCTCCTGACCGCGACCATGTCTGCCGCGATCCTGCAGGCGCTCGGCATTCCCGTTCTGCTGGAGAACAGCATCCGCATCATCTTACCCACTGTGACGTTGGAGGTCGTTCGGGAGTGTAGCGGGGCCGGATTACTCGTTGCCGTTCTGGCTATCGGATTGCCGCTGGCCTCTCTCACGCTACAGGCTTGGTGGAGCCGGATCACGCTGGTGCTGTCGTCGGTCCTGATCGCGATCGTGGCGAATTGGGTTCGCGTGGCGGTCATGGGAGTCTACGCTCAAGCGGGAGGCAAGGATCTTCACGGTCCGTACCATATTCTGCAGGGACTGTTTGTCGATTGGGTTGCATTCGGGTTTCTCTTCCTGGGGGCCTGGCTGTTGGGCAGGATGGAGCATGCTGCGCCGACGCCGTCTTTGCATGAGGAGAACGAATCCTCCAGCCAAATCATCTCTCTTGGTCCGGCATCGAATCGCGCCTGGTGGCTGGCGTGCTGCACGCTTGCGGCAGCGACGGTTGCTTTGTATGCGCTTGAAGGAGGGACGGCGGAGCTCAAGAAAGACCTGACGACGTTCCCGACCGTCATCGGTGACTGGGTCATTGACCATCAGCAGAATAGCGAATCACTCGTTGGCTTGCCGGATGCGGATGAATCATTTGTCCGGAGCTATCGTGCATCTGACGGCCGTCGAGTGGCGCTCTCTGTTGCGTATACAAGGACCCAACGCCAGGGGAAAGAACTGGTGGGAATGGGAACTGCCCCGCTTCATGAGAAGGCCAACGCCACGGTTTTGCGGGTCGAGGAAGGATCGGTCCCGGCGAATCGTACCATCATAGACCGTGGCCACCGATCCATCCCGGTTACGTTCTGGTATCACATCAACGGGACGAGCTACGCCGACCGCAATCTGGCCAAGCTGGCGACCGTCAAACAGGCCTTTGTACGCGGACGTACCGATGGCGCCCTCGTTATGGTGTCTACTGAGCCTCGGAAAGACCAGAGCGAAGACTCCTGGCAGACGCAGGAGGCATTTGCCGCCGCTGTGTTCCCTCTCATGCAAGAGTATCTCCCATGAAGATGAGTGCCGCACTCACCATCCGCGTAGTCACTTCGCTTGAGGAATTCAAGGGGCTGGCTCGCGAATGGGAGGAGTTGCTCGACAGGGTGCCGGGGCACAGTCTCTTTCTCACCTGGGAGTGGTTGTACTACTGGGCGACACATCATCTGGAAGACGGACAACTGAGGATTCTTCTCGCGTCCGACGAGCACGAATGCCTGGTGGGCATTGCGCCGTTGTATCTCCGCAGGACGAAGGCTCAAGGCCTGATCTCCGTCCGTGAATTGAGGTGGCTGGGCAGCGAAGCCGTCTGTTCGTCGTATCTCGATTTCATCGTGCAGGAGCGACACAAGCCTGCCCTGCTTCAACGCCTCTACCGGTATCTGTTCAATGAGGCACGGGGCGAGTGGGACATGCTGACGCTCTCCGATGTGCCTGCCGAGTCCTCCACGCTCGATCTGTGGAACGAGCTATTTGCCGAGGCAGGGAAGGTCGGAGAGGTGGTGCGTATGACCAGCTGTCCTGTGGTTCGGTTGCCGAGAGATGTAGGTAGCTATCGAGCCGGCCTGGGACGGAACCGGCGGTATACCTTGCAACGAAAGACGAAGTGTCTCGCAGAGGCCGGGCGGGTGCATTTTACTCGGGCCACAAATCCTGCGGATGTCGAGGCGGCGTTCGAGTCGGTGGTTGCCCTCCACCAACAACGATGGAGTCCTCGGCCCGGCGGTGGCGTATTTGCGGATGAACGTGCGAAACGGTTCCACCGGGACATCGTGAGGGTATTGAGTGAGCGCGGTCGGGCCAGCCTTGATCTGTTGTTGCTGGATGGTCGGCCCATCGCAGGTATCTATGGATTTGTCTATCAAGGCGCCTATTATTTCTATTTGCCGGGGTTCGCTCCGGACGTGCTTCCGAAAGCCAGTCCGGGCCTGCTCGTGCTGTACCACCGCATTCAGCAGGCCATCTGTGACGGCGAGCGGATGGTGGATCTATTGCAAGGCGCACAACCGTACAAACTCGAATGGTCTAACGATATCCGAAGGTCAATCACGCTGCGCTATTACAACCGGTCCGTTCGAGCTGTGGCTCTCAAGCTGCTGGAGAGCGGAAAGCAGGCTGCCAAGATATTGCTGAGGTAGAACGAGGGTCGGTCGTACGAGCGAGTCGCAAGGAGGCGTCGGTCGTGAAGCTGGTTGTCACGGTGGATGTAGAAGAGGATCAATGGGGGATTGTTCCGCATTGCCATGCGACCGCCCGTAATGTGTACCGCCTTCCGACGTTGCAGAAGCTGCTCAATGAGTTCGGCATTGTCCCGACGTATCTTCTGACCTATCCGGTGGTGCGGGACCCACACGCGGTCGGTATCCTCCGGGAAATCTTTGATGCCGGCGAGTGCGAGATCGGGACCCATTGTCATCCCTGGAATACTCCGCCGTATGAAGAACCTTTGAATAAGCAGAACAGCATGCTGTGCAACCTGCCGGCGACTCTGCAGTTCGAAAAGTTGCAACGGTTGCATGAAGCCATTCAGAACAACTTTGAGACGGCTCCCGTTGCGTTTCGAAGCGGACGGTGGGGATTCGATGCGGAAGTTGCCAGAAACATCGTGCGGCTTGGCTATCGTATCGACACGTCTATGACACCGTATACCTCGTGGGCACAAACGTCTGGCCCCGACTTTTCGTCTGTCTCCCCTCGGCCCTATACGTTCATGGCGGAATCTCCCACTGACCGGAATTCGAGAGGCGCTCTTGCGGAAATTCCGGTCAGCATCGGCTACCTCCATGGCGAGTTTCAGGCCTGTGCGAAGCTGGCGGAAAGGCTCAGAAGTGGCCCGCTGCGCCGGCTTAAGCTCGGCGGTCTTCTGTCGAGATTGCAGGTATTGCGAAAGGTCTGGCTCTCTCCGGAAATGGAAACTCCGACCAGGATGATGCAGCTCGTGCGGCAGATGAGGCATCAGGGCTATGAGGTCCTGAATCTCGTGTTCCATTCCTCGGCGCTCATGGGAGGATGTGGGCCATTCGTACGCACGCAAGCCGAGGAGCAGGTGTTTTTGGAAAAGCTGCGGTTGTTCCTCCGCCTCGCAAGCAAGAATGGGGTCGTATTTGCCCCTCTTTCCGAAGCCGCCAGTCGCTCCTTTCCGCTCACGGCTGATTCGGTGACCATGCGGGACTCGCAATCGTTTGCAACCAGGTGTCCCGCGGGCATGGCCTAGTCGGGTTCGCGAGCACCGCACAATGATCGCCTCAGCGGGCCTATCTCAACAGGTTCCAACACAAGTTTGCTGTGGTTCGAGTCAGGCTGAACGGAGGATTCTTTATCCCGTGATGACGGCTATATGTAGCGGTATGGACTGGGTGAGTCCCAAGTGTTGTGTCGGACCTTTCCCCTGATCGTATCAGACAAATTCCTAGTGTGAAGTCTGCACAGATCTGATAGGGTTGGGCCGCATTCGGTTAGAAATAGCCCAGCTATTGTCCGCTGCGATTCGGGGAGGTCACTATGCGTAGTCCTCAACTCGAGCCCACCGTGACACGGACACTCACCTGTCTCCACATGCGACTCATCGATCGTATCCGCTGCGAGGATGAAACAGAACGTCCTCTCTATCGATGCCTCGAATGCGGAGCCGTCATTCACGATCCCCATACTGCCGCGAAGGCGTCCTCGTGACCCTGCCGGTCAGGCAGTTTGCGCAGGCCTCCGCCTAACGAAGAATTCCGCTCACGATCAGTTCGACTGCCTGCTCAGGATTCAGCCCGCGGGCCATCAGCGTTTCCAATTCCTTCTTATCCACGCTTCCGATCGCGGCCTCGTGGGTGACTTTCGCCTCCGGGTGAAAGACTTTCACAATCGGGACGGCGCTGGCATGAGCCCGGCCCTGCACGATTTCCATACAATCCACGTGGCCGCGGGCGCCTTTGGCATGGGCTTCGGTGATGCCGGTAATCTCGGCGGAGGCGTCGCCTTCCAGCACCACACGCGTCCTGATGAGGCTCCGTGATCGTTCGCCTCGAAGGATCACGGATTCTTTCAGCGTGATGCGGTCGCTCTTGTGCCCGAAGATTTTCGCACTGAGCTCGGCGAGACCCTCCTCCTCCACTTCGACGAGATAGTCGATGTCCAGATTTCCCACGGAGCCGGAGAGCAAGGAAAAATCCGAGAAATAGCGTGCGCCCTTGCCGATCTTGATCGTGGCATGGGGCAGGACCTGCATGCCCCCGTGCAGGCCATGGTAATGGCCTTCGGTATAGGTCAACGACGCGCCGGGACCGATCGTGATCACCGCCTGCATGCGATGTTGGGCCGCTTGGGCCACGGGAAAGAGGCAATGAGAGAGCACTCGCGCCTGCGCCCCCTCCTGCACCTGCACGTCGATGGCGATCTGCTGCACCCCCGTGGGGTGAGTCAGGCCGAAGCACATGTGAATCGGCTGATCGATGGTGACGCCCGCCTCAACCACTATTTGCCCGATAAGGGCGTCCGGGGTTTCTTCCAGTTCGACGCGCAAGCCGGGGACGGTCCGACGGCTCAGGATGTGATGCCCTTGCGCGACGACATGGGCGATGCCGGAGTCGTCGAGGATGGACGGCTCGGCACCCACCAGGGGCAAGACGCGCATGAGTTGCTCAAGGTCGGACATACCCACAAACCTCCTCGTCGCATCGTACACAGGTTCGTCCGCGGAAATGATCCACGGCCTCGCGTGGGCTGCCGGAAAAGACAATGCGTCCGGCGCAGAGTTGGGACGCTCGATCGGCAATGAGGGCCACCTCCTCCTGATGTGTGATCAAGAGGACCGATCCGCCGGCTTCCTTCAGGGCGCGGATGATGTCGATGATGTGGTTGATCGAGAGCATATCGATGCCCGCCGCCGGCTCATCGAGGACCGCCAGTTTGGGTTTCATCGAGAGGACGGACGCAAGCTCGATCCGGTGGCGCTCACCGCCGCTCAACGCCTTGTCCAGCCGGCGCGTTAGGTAGCGGTCCGGATCGAGCCCCACCCGCTTCAGTGCCGGTTCGGGATCGCATTCCGGTTTGCCCAGGCTGAGATATTCGCGCACCGTCACGCCTTCGAATCGGGCCGGCTCCTGCCAGGCGAGTGTCAGTCCCAACCGGGCGCGTTCATGCATCTTGAGAGGCAGAAGATCCGTTCCGTCCAATCGTACCCGCCCGGCACTTGGTCTATACCCTTCGCAACCCATCAGGACATAGGCGAGGGTGGTCTTGCCGGAACCGTTGGAGCACAGCAGGGCATGGATTTCCCCGGCTTGGACCGCGAGGTCCAGCCGATCGAGAATCGAATGACGATCGACCTCAAAGGTCAACCCCTGAATGTCTAGCAAGGGAATGGTCATAGCAGCGCAGCCATTGCGCGGGATCGAAGTGCATCAGCTGTGCCCGTGGTGTAGCTGCGAAACGATGGCCTCCCGGTTGTCGTCAGGCTGTTGAACGTCGCCTTTTGCGGCAGGACGGTCACGTCTGTTGGGGAGTTCCTCCTCAGCGTGCGAAGTCATCTGCGGCGGTCGTCGGTGTCATGGATCGGATCGGCCGAGCAGCTGGTGCGGCTCGCGAAGGACTGCTCAAAGATCGGAGATCATGGCATTGTCGTTGCGTCTACTGTAGCTGTTGCTGCGCGTCTGGACGCAAACCATGGTCGATGTCAGCACGTTCATTCCACATCAGCTCTACAAGGAGGCAGCGTATGGAGACCGGCACCAACCAATCGTGGTACGACATTGTCGAGACCTATCCGAAGGCAGACAAGGTCGTGCAATATTTTTCCGGCAAAAAGGGTAAGGATCTCAAGATCTCGAGCGGTACCATCACGTTAGGGCTTTTCGGCAAGCCCTTGCAGGAGTTCGCGGCCAACCCGGCGGATTTCATTCGGCGCGTACTGGAAAGTGATGGGAGAAAGGTGAACGGCGTGAAAGTCCTGTTTCGCATGCCCACGAAAAGACGCCTGAGCAAAGCGAGGGGCTGGGGCTTTTACGGGAAGTGCCACTGGGTGCATATCGACGAGCCGCCAGAGGATGAATCATGTTGGATCTGTTACGACTTTGAGGATCCTTGTTTCCTGACGCCACTGCGGTAGCATGAGGGCGTCAGCGGGGTAGTCACGTATGTTCAGTGGCCCCCGAGCAGCTCATCGTCAAGTGTGACTGCCGAGCGCGCCCCCAGGGGCCATGTCGTGTCCAGCCCTTGCTTTGCACGACGAAGCGGACTGTTGTGAAACAGGTTCGGAGGGGCGCGGGTAGGCGCAGGAAGAAACCCGTTGCCGAGTTCAATCGATCTCGCCAGTAACAAGGCCTGCGGTCGGCTCATTGGGGCGGTTGCAGGAAGGGGAGTCATCCAGTAGAGTGGAAGGGTCTGCTCCGCCATGCCTGTGGCCGGAGCCCCTTCTTCTCACACCACTTATCGGGAGAAACAACGGTGGGTTGGAACAAGCTGATCTCGATCGGGCTGCTCCTGTGGTATCTGGCTGTGTCCGTCTGGATGGCGCAGGCGCCGGTGGATCCCCAGTTCTGGTTGCTGGCGAGCATTCTGCCGGCCCTGTTCGTCGTGCTGTTGATTGTGACCCATCGTTACCTGCCCTTGTCCCATACCTCCCATGCGCTCATTACGGCCTTTCTCACGCTCCACACGATCGGCGTGCATTACACCTACGCCGAGGTACCTGTCGGAGTGTGGATGGACCAGGTGCTGCATCTCGGACGGAATCACTTCGACCGGATCGTGCATTTCAGCTTCGGCTTCTTGCTGGCCTATCCGATGGAGGAGCTGTTTCGTCTGAGCGCGAGTATCCAAGGGTGGGTCGTGTACTATCTTCCCGTGATGACGGTTCTTGGATTGAGCGGACTCTGGGAAATCATCGAATCGTGGGTGGCGCGCGCCGTGCACCCGGAGTTGGGGGTGACGTATTTAGGTTCGCAGGGAGATATCTGGGATGCGCAGAAGGACATGGCGGCTGCGCTCTACGGCTCGTTGTTGTGCATGACGCTGCTCCTGGTGGTGCGCGCCTTGCGAGGGGCCGAGTCGGCGCTGGAATCCGAAGCGGCGCTTTCCGAGTAGACGGCATGGGTGTGATGGCGAGGGAGCAGAGTGGAGTGAGACCGAACGATCGCCCGATCGTGACGGGGCTGCTCATCACCTATGGGCTGTTCTGGATCGGCCTGGCCATTGCGCCGGTGGATCGGCAGGATTGGTTCCTGGAGAATCTGCTCGCAGTCGCGCTCGTGGCGGTGCTCGTCCTGACCTATCGGCGGTTCGCGTTTTCCCTCCCTGCCTATTCTCTGATCCTGGCGTTTCTGCTGCTCCATGCGGTCGGCGCCCATTACACCTATTCTGAAGTTCCCTTCGGGTTTTGGCTGAAAGATACGCTGGCGTTGAGTCGAAACCCGTTCGATCGCCTCGTCCACTTCGCCTATGGGTTGCTCCTGGTCTACCCGCTACGCGAAGTGCTCATGCGTCTGGCCGGCGTGCGGGGCAGGTGGGTGAGTTATCTGGCGATCAGCGGGATTCTGGCGCAGAGCGGATTCTTCGAAGTGATCGAGGCGATCGTCGCGATGATCGTCAGCCCTGAACTCGGCAGTCTGTATCTGGGGACGCAAGGCGACGAATGGGATGCGCAGAAGGACATGGCGGCCGCGTTTTTCGGCGCGCTTCTGACCATCACCGGCACGATGTTCCTGCGTCGGGATGAACGGCTCTCTACCTAATGGAATCACTCGAATGATTCTGCTATGATCCGGAGCAGATTTGGGTCAGAGATGATACTCAGGCTTACGACGGAGGGCGCCATGAATACTCCACGACTCGATCTGCCGCCCAGGACTCCCGCACCAACCTCCCACTGCCTCCATAGCCGCCTCGTTGATTGCGTCCTCACGGATAAAGGCGAAGAAACCGGCACTCTCCGCTGTTTGGAGTGCGGTGCAATCATTCCCGATCCGATTCCTGCATCGGCGCGGTAATTTTCCCTCACTGGCTTCATCGACAGGGAATCGGCACTCCCCCTCATTCTGTGCGACTTCCGGCCGTGTCCCGGCCCTGCTCAAGGATATCCGCCGGTCTGCCTCTCATTACGGCCAATAATTGGCGCGTGCTTTGACGTAGGCGAAAACGATATCCCGCCGCGCGACCATGCCGATGAGCTTCTGGTCCTTTACGACCGGGAGACGGATCAGGTGCCGTTCCTGGAGGACATGAATCAGGTTCATCAGCGGCGTCTCTTCGGTGGTGGTGATGACCTCGCGGGTCATGATCTCCGAGACTGATACCTCGCGAAGATCCCTCCCCTGCTCGACGGCTTTCAGCAGATCGAACTCCGTGACCAGCCCTCGCAAGGTGCCATCTGTCTCGGTAACCGGGACACTCCCGAAATTGTGCTCGCTCAAGAGTTCTGCAACGACCATGGCGCTGGATGCCGGGCTGACCGTGACGACGGCATCCTCCATGATCTGACGGACGATCAGTGTTTTGGGATCGCAGGCGTGGACGAAATATTCTGTGGCTCTCATAGGACCCTCCTTCCGTTCCACCGTGGAGTGAGGTGACAGGACTCTATGATTCAGGTGAAATTTCCCCCTTTCGAAGAGGAGCAAGCTTGGTGCCACTGCCAGTCTTTTCAAAACCATCAAGGTGGGAGAGGAGTCAACCGTTTGGATCTTGGGGGCTCTAAGCGAACCGTTTGAAAGCATGGCGGTCCTGTCGGAAATGCGCGGATGGCGAGTGATGCCAGGGCAGGCAGGCGGTTGCATCCGTGTTGGTTGGCAGGCAGGCGTTGTGGATATTTGCGACAGGGCACGGCACCGCTGCTGCGGAAATTCTCCGCAGTCTTATTCGGCCCTGAAGCCTCCGCCGACCTCTGAAGCCCCTGTGTTGTGCCGATCGCGACTAGAGGAATGTTGGCACGCCTGTTGCGCCTGATGGAGGCGAGGTCCCAACAGCACACCGACGCATGTTGGAGGACATGATGAGTGTCGCACGGAACATCGTTGTTTTGGTCGTGTTTATCGGAGGATGGTCGGTGGCTGCCTGTGCGCCGCCGACTCCGAAAGTTACCCCATCGGTTGCGCCACCTATGATCGAGCGGGAACCGGTTGCGCCGGTTCGCCGGCAGGACCAGCCGTTCCATCCGATGGTGTAGGACGGTATAGGGTTTGATCGAGGTGCCATGGGTAAATTCATTACCATCATTCAGGGCCATCCCGATGCGCAGACTCGACATTTCTGCCATGCCTTGGCGGACGAATATGCCAAGGGTTGCGAAGACGGCGGGCATGAAGTGCGACGTATCGAGGTGGCCCGGCTGGAGTTCCCTTTGTTGCGGACGAAAGACGAGTTTGAAAAGGGCACACCGCCCGATTCGATCAAGCAGGCTCAGGATGCCATCCGGTGGGCGGATCATCTCGTCATTTTCTACCCTCTCTGGCTGGGGTCGATGCCGGCGCTCCTCAAAGCATTTCTCGAACAGGTATTTCGTCCCGGCGTGGCCTTTGAGTATCGAGCGCAGGGGAAGATGGCGAAGAAACTCTTCACGGGGAAGTCGGCTCGTATCGTGGTGACCATGGGCATGCCGGCGTTGGTGTACCGATGGTTTTTTCTGGCTCACAGCCTGAAGAGTCTCGAACGAAACATCCTCGCTTTCTGCGGGATCAAGCCGACGAGGGCCACCTTGATCGGTCAGGTGGAGGGCATGAATGAGCGGCAGCGGGCGAGCTGGTTGGACGAGATGAGGGGCTTGGGCGATGTAGGGAAGTGAGCTTACCCCGTTGATCTTCTATGATCTTCTATGTTCGGACCTGTGTCTAGGCGGGAGGGAGGAGGCCGCATGTCGCGGATCAAAGCACTCAGAGCGTCGATCGAGAATAAAATCGATGCCTTGGAACAGCAGGCACAGGCGCTGGAAGCGCAGCTTACGCAGAGCAAGGAGCAGGCGATCCAGCGGCTGGAGCAGGGCAAACAGCAATTGGGGGACGTGGTCACGTCGGTGCAGGCCGACCTGAGACGGTCGAAGGACGTGGCCGATCATATAAGGGCGGAGGTACAGGCCAAACTGGACCACCTTCAGGTGCAGTTGGCGTTAGGCAAGGCGGACGCTCGTGATGCGTCCGACGAACAGCGGGAGAAGATTTTCAAAGCCTTGAACGAGTTTGAGACCATTGTCGATCAGAAATTGACGGGAATGGCGTTCGACTCGGGGCGGTTGTGGGAACAGCTTGTGGGACGATCGAACAGCCTCGACGCGGAGTTCGATGCCCTCACACACCGCCTGCCGGCTGAGGGCAGGCAGCCGCCCATGATGGTCGAGGCAACCAAACAGGAGCTGCTACAGAAATTGCGCGCCTATCGAGACGATCTCAAGGTAAAGCGTCAGATGGTACGAGCCAGGGCCGATACGTTTGAACTCGACTTGCGGGAAGGGCTGGAGCAGATCAAAACAGCATTTCGCAGGTTGTTTGAGTAACAGAAACCCGTCTTCTCAGCCGCGCAGACTGCAGGTCGGTGGCCTCTCGTGTACCTGTATCCAGCTTCTGGCGGATGTCCGTGCCGGTCATGACCAAGCCCTGGGCATTGCCCAACGGCGGCGCTCAATCAAATGTTAATCAAGCCCCCCAGGATCCTGGTCCTGGCGAAACCTGTGAGGCGTGGGCGGAGTCGCTGTGAAGCTGAGCCCTGGTCTATTGAGATGCCTGATGAAGGGCCTTGGGTTGCGGCTTGTGAGTCTTAGGCAATGACGCGTCGGCAAACATCTCATCGCGGATTTGGGCGAGGGCCTGTCCCAAGGCGCGATTGAGGCGATCGCCTGGCCGTACCTCACTGTTGGGGGTATAGTCCTCGTTAAATTTCGCATGACCTATATCGGAGCCCACGACTTCGCCCGTTGGCTTAAGCAATGTCATCGTGACGCGCGTCTCGCCGTTGGTCGTATAAGTATTTAATCTGAAAGCACCGGCGAGCTTGTCTGAATAGTAGGGGACGAAGGTCCACAGCTTTCTACGGTGGTGCTCGAAGAATCGTTCGACCTGTCCCGTGAGAATGAGGTCGGGAGCCGCGTCATAGAAGCTCACCTCGCGGAACACGCCATGCGCCGACAATTCCGCGACCACTTGTTCAGTGAGTGCCTGAGTCAGCTGAGAGGGCGGCTTATTGACATAGTCCTCTGCGATCACCCCGTAGCTGGAGTGTCCCGAGAGAAGGTCGTGGGACGCGAGGAACGGATGTACTTCCACGCTGGCATCGATAGAGCGATTGAATTCGGACGGAGGAAGGACGAGGTGTGGCTCGTAAGTGCTCGAACAGCCTACGAGCAGAGTAGTAAGGAGGGAACCTTGCAGCACCTTATGCAGTGTATTGTCCGTGGTCATATCTGTTCTCTGACACTCTTAAGTAAGTCAGCAATAACGGTGGGTGGTAACTAGGTGAATCCCCGGCAGAGGGTGCACGACCTCTTCAATTGCACCATGATCTGGGAATGTGATGTGTTGACAGGGAGTCACGAACGACGTAGCCTCTGACCGTTTTTTTCTTTTCATTAAAAGGAACACATTATGGCCACCCGTCAAATGAATCCTGATCGGATCATGCAACTCGGGTTCGGGTTTTGGGGATCGAAGACCTTGCTGAGCGCCGTCGAACTTGGTCTGTTCACGGAACTCGCCAAACGGTCGCTGGATGCCAAGGCTCTTGCAAAGCGGCTGGAACTGCATCCGCGAAGCGCGAGGGATTTTTTCGACGCATTGGTCGCCCTCGGGATGCTGAAGCGGGTGGGCACGCGCTATGCGAACACCTCTGAGAGCACGCTCTTTCTGGATCGTGCCAAACCGTCCTATGTCGGCGGCATACTCGAAATGGCCAACGTCAGGCTCTATCCATTCTGGGGATCGCTCACGGAAGGGCTCCGGACCGGGAAGCCGCAAAATGAAGTGAAGACGGGAGAGGATTTCTTCGGCACGTTGTACGCCGATCCGCAGCGGCTGGAAGGGTTTCTCAAAGCCATGACCGGACTCAGTCAGGGTACGGCGCGGGCCATCGCTGCGAAGTTCCCGTGGAAGCGTCATCGTTCCTTCGTCGACATCGGCTGCGCGCAGGGCGGTGTGGCGGCGGAGATCGCGCTGGCCCACAAGCATCTGTCCGGGCAGGGCATGGATCTGCCGGTCGTGCGTCCGATCTTCGAGGCCTATGCGAAGTCCAGGAAGCTGGAGAAGCGGCTCACGTTTCATGCGGGAGATTTCTTCGAAGATGCGCTTCCGAAGGCCGATGTCCTCATTATGGGACACATCCTTCATGACTGGGATCTCAATGAGAAGATGATGCTGTTGCGTAAAGCCTATGCGGCCTTGCCCCAGGGCGGGGCGTTGATCGTTCATGAAGCGCTGATCGACGATGCCCGCAAACAGAATGCGTTTGGATTGTTGATGAGCCTGAATATGCTCATCGAGACGCCCGGCGGATTCGATTTCACCGGTGCGGATTGCATCCAGTGGATGAAGAAGGCCGGCTTCAAGCGAACCAAGGTGGAAAACCTGGCAGGGCCGGATTCGATGGTGATCGGTATCAAGTGACGCTGGGGCTCAAGGGGAAGCGTCAGCGCGCCGCGAGGTTCTCCATGCCGACGCCTTGACAAGGAGCAACCGGGAAGCGTAGCGTTTCTCCCGTTTCGACAATCTACGAGGCCAAAGAGCGTTCCGCTCAAGAGCCCGAACGACCCGTAACCGGGTGGTTCGGGCTTTTTTATTGTCTACCGCCGGGGCATCCCGCACCCCGGCCTGTGCAGGAGGTGTTTCATGTCCGGACAAGGTTCACGCATCAACCGCCTTCTGTTCTTTCTGGGCTTGTGCTGTCTGGGAGGGGTCGCTCCGGGGTGGGCGGACTATGAGGTGGTCGAGGTATCCGACGGTGGCACGGTGAAAGGCCGGGCAGTCTGGAAGGGGGCGATCCCCAAGGTGCCGCCGCTCAGAGTGTTCGCCGATCTCGATGCCTGCGGGACGCAGGTGCCGTCGCCGGTGCTGCAGATCGATCCGGCCACGAACGGCATTCAGGATGTGCTGGTGTATCTTGAGCGGGCGGAACGGGGAAAGGCTGCCGAGGCCATCTATCGCCTTCCCATGGGGAAAGGAGCGGCGGCGTCCACAGCGCAGACCTGCCAGTTCCAGCATCCGGTCTTTCCGTTTGTGCGTACGTCACAGGTCGGGCTGATCAATTTCGAACCGGTGCTGCACAATCCCCATTTTTTCACTGAAAAACAGGGCAGCCTGTTTAACCTCGCCCTGCCGACTCCGGATCGAGAAATCACCACCACGCTGCTGCGTGCCCGCGGAGTCGGATTACGGTTGCTATGCGATGTGCATGTGCACATGAACGCCTGGGCGGCGGCGTTCGATCACCCCTATTTCGCCGTGACCGATTCACAGGGGCGTTTTGAAATCGGCGGCATCCCCCCGGGATCGTACACCCTGGTCGCCTGGCATTCCGGCTATAACATTGTCAGGTTCACAGCCTCTCGTCCGGTTTATGACGAGCCCCATGTCACCCGGAAGACGGTAACGATTGCACCGCAGGGTCTGGTCGAATCCCAATTCGAATTTCCTGTCCGTCCGGTCGAAGTCGATTGGAAAATTGCCGGTGGGGAGGAACTTCCGCCTGAATAACCAACCGCTTGGCCCGACCGACGCTGGGGCCGATGGAA
This sequence comes from Nitrospira sp. ND1, assembly GCF_900170025.1. Classification (NCBI taxonomy): domain Bacteria; kingdom Pseudomonadati; phylum Nitrospirota; class Nitrospiria; order Nitrospirales; family Nitrospiraceae; genus Nitrospira; species Nitrospira sp. ND1. Next base: position 2,401,802 of record NZ_FWEX01000006.1, read on the forward strand.
TTTGCGACGACACAGTGTGTGATGGGAGGGAGCCGATGACGTATTCAACTATACATGTCAGGGGGGCAATCGCGGCGCTGCTCGTCTTGTTCGTGCTGGTCAGCTACGAATTGAGCGGCCTCGTACAGAAGGCCGAGGCCATTCCGGCCTTCGCGCGCAAGTATGATTTTAAGTGTAATGTCTGTCACGTGCCGGGTTTCCCGAAGCTGAACGATTTCGGCAATCTCTTCCGGGATCGCGGCTATCAACTCGGATCCGATGCGGACTCGCCGGTGTATGAAGGGATCGGCATGGGCTATTGGCCGGTGTCGCTCCGTACCACGGTCGGGTATCAGGCGGCCCAGGTGCGGACGGACGGGAGCGGCGTCACGACCGGCGGTTTCGGTTTCACCGGGCTGGACCTGTTGAGTTTCGGCACGCTGGATCGCAATCTGGCCTTCGGCGTCGTCTTCACGCCCGGACTCGGCAGCGCAGGCTTCGGGACGGGCGCGTCGGATGGCGACTTGGAAGCGGCGTTCGTCCGTCTCATGCGGCTCGAACGGTTTCTGGGCGTGAAGAGCGCGAGCGGCGATTACCTGCTGAATCTCAAGGCCGGCAAATTCGAACTCGACCTTCCGTTCAGCGAAAAACGCAGCCCGACCTTGAACACGACCTTTGCCATGTACCATTACATGCCGGGGACGCCCTACACGGCGACGATCGGCGGCACGTCCACCAGTTCCTATCTCAATCCGAATACCTTTGCCATCGGTGAGAATCAACCAGGCGCGGAATTGTCGGGCATCAAGAAGACGGCAGGGACCGACGGGTACTTTCGTTACTCCCTCTCCGCCCTGGCGACGAATAGTTTTTCGGGCCCCTTGGGCGGTTGCGCCTCCGGCACCACCTGTGGAACGGGTGGAAGGAACGTCAATTTTTACGGCCACGTCACCCAATCGTTCGGCGGGTATGGCATCGTGACCGGCCAACGAATCGGTCTCTTCGGTGCCTACGGGACGGCACCGACGCTGGTCAATCCCACCTGTCCGACTTGCCAGGCCGTGGCGGGCAGCGGGCAACCGTTCAGTCGTCTGGGGGTGGATGTCAGCCTGACGTTGAATGGGGAATGGAACCTGTTCGGTGCCTGGATGTGGGGCAACGACAGCAAGAACATGTTCGTCTCCCAAGGCATTGCCGACGCGCAAAACGCCTCATGGAACGGCGCCTTTGTCGAACTCGACTATGCGCCGGCCCTGTTGCCTTTGTTCGATATGCCGGATTGGTTTTTTGCCTATCGGTACGATCTCATTCGAAACAATCGCCAGGGCGACCCGACCTTTGCGAAGAACTATAACAACGTCGATTCCCATACGCTGTTGGTCCGCTACTTCATTCATCATTCGACTAGGACCGACCTGGCCTTGCATGCCGAGTACAATAGCTACCGCACGACCGGAGTGGGAGCCAACGGCGGCGATCTCCTCGGCCAGACGATGTTGGTCGGGTTCGATTTTGCTTACTGAACGAGCCGGCAGAGGCACACTGGTAACGGAGGAGGGGAACCTTCATGCGATGGGGTAAGGCGGGATGGCTTTGGCTGTGTTTGGTATCGGTCGGTTGCGCGGCTGCGATTCCTCAGGCCGAGCCTCCCTGCTTCTCCTGCGACGACCAGCGGTTGGTGCGAATTGTGCCGCTGGCGAAGCTTCGGTCGAACGATCAGGGGAGGCGATTTCAGCATCCGGTGACTCTGACGCAAGCAGAGTGGGAGACACTCCTACGAGGTCTGATGGTGCGCAGCGTACACAGCCCTTTGCTCGGGCCGTCGTACCAGGGCGCCACGGAACCGTTGTTTCTCGATGAAGAGGTTCGCGCTCTGGGATCCTCGCTCCGGCAGGCGTTTCAACAGGCAACGGAGCAAGAGGCGGTCGTCTTCGCGACGGCGCGGGCGACGGATGAGGGCCCGGCGCAAGTGACGTCAGGAGCCTGGTTTGCCGAGGCCGGCCGAATCCATCTACGGTTGCCCAACTGCCGAATAGCCGTGACCATGCCGTCCATACGGAGGCAGATCTGGATCGATCCGCTATTTGCGCAGGCCGGAACATTCTATGAACTGGCGCCCGGGAAACACCAGGCCTTGGTGAGCAAGCCGTCCGGTGGCGGGGGGCTGTTTCGCCCCGATCCGGTGGAACTGGTGATCGACGATTCCGGACGCAGTGAGGCGGTGGTGCCGGCTGTACCGGAGGGAACGCCCACGGTTCCCTCGGCTTCCTCGTTGGAGGAACGGCTTGCCGTGCTCAAGCGCCTTCACGACCAGGGGTTGATCACGGGAGAGGAGTATCGCCTGAAGAAACAGCAGCTGTTGGATCGGTTGTGAAAGGGACGAGCTATCCCTCCGGGATTCGCGATTGAGCAAGCCGGAGAGAATTCTGATTTCCTCGCACCTCTTCGAGTAAGATGCCGGGGCATGAAGGCTCAGGCGAAGACATGGACCCTCCCCACGCAGGATGACTGGTCGACTCCGTTTGCCGAGGTGTTGCTGGAGCAGCTGGACCTGCGTCCCGGTCTGACGATTCTCGACATCGCTTCGGGGCACGGTATTCCGGCCTTCTATCTGGCGGAGCAGGTCGGAGAGACCGGCACCGTGATCGGTATCGATGCCAGTCGAAGCCAGGTCGCGAGTGCGCGCGCCATTCAGCGGGGCGAGTTGCCCTGGCTGCGATTCGACTGTCAGGACATGCGCGCCATACCTGCATCGTTCCCTACCTTTCAACGTATCACCGGCAATCTCTCCGTCATGTTCCTGCGCCCGAACCGCTTTGAGGCGATGCGCGGATTGATCGACCATCTGGCGCCGGGCGGTCAGGCGGTCCTGACGTTCCCTTCCCTCGGCACGTTCGACTCCATCTGGCGACGGATCGATCAGGAAATGGGCCGATACGGACTTGTCATCGAGCGGGAACGATTGGCAGCCCATGTGGCGGAGCGGCCATCGGCGGCAGAAGCGCGTGGATGGCTGGAGCGGCTTGAACTGGAGCGGATCGCCGTCGTCGAGCAGCCGTTGGAGGTTGTCAGCGGGTCCGGCCAACGGTTCCTCCAGCATCCGCTTCTCCGAGGCGGGTTCCTCGACGATGCCTATGAATGTTTCGACGATCAGCGGCTGGCGGAGGAGGTGATGACGCGCGTCTCACTGGATCTGGAGAGCATGACTCCGTTGATTGCGCAGCGATGCGCCGTCAGTGGTTGGAAGCGCAGCGTATCATAGTGTCGAAAAGCGGGAGGTTGATGTGAAGGTACGGATCAATCGAATGCTGACGGGACTCATGGGTCTTGCGCTGTTGTCGGGATGCAGCTCGTCCTTGCCTGCTCGATACATTCAGCAGGCGGAATCCGACGTCACGCTGACTTCCCTCATGAAGTCGCCGGGAGCCTATCACGGTAAGACAGTCATTCTGGGAGGGGTCGTGGTGGATCAGCAGCAGGACGGCCAGCGTTTGTGGCTCCATGTCAGAAATCGCCCGCTGGACAAGGACTACCGGCCTCATCGCCCGATCGTCAATGAAGGGCCGGAGGCAGGATACTACTGGATTTCGGTGCCGAACGCCGTGACATTGCCGCCCAGATGGAAGCAGTGGGCGCGGGTGACGGTGGTCGGGCGGGTCACGGATCCGAAGACGGCCGCGCCTTCAACCGAACCGGTGCTCAACTTGGTATTCATGCGAGGGTGGACCATGGGGCAGGCTCAGCAAGGCGGCGCGCGGGAGGAATCGGTGGGTGCGAACAATCTGCTTTCTGTGCCGGAGGGCCTTCACGGGGAGTGAGGGATCCCGCAGGCTTCGAGGCGTCGCCTCCACCTGCCGATGCCGGGGCCGATTCACCGTCCCCGGCCGACCGGCAGTGTTATTGCCGCCGCTCTTCCGCATAACGACTGTGGAGTTTGACCGGCGCAGCCCGCTTTCTTCGCATGCGAATGTTGAGCATTTCCACCGTGACGGAGAAGGCCATGGAGAAGTAGATATAGCCCTTCGGCACATGCACGTCGAACCCTTCGACCATCAAGGTCACGCCCACGAGAATCAGAAACGAGAGGGCCAGAATTTTGATCGTGGGGTGTTTATCCACAAAATCCCCGATGGCTTTGGCCGCCATCAACATCACCACCACGGCGAGAATGATTGCGATCGCCATGATCGAGACATGTTCGACCAGGCCGACCGCCGTAATCACCGAATCCAACGAAAAGACGATATCCAGGAGCGCGATCTGAACAAGCACCATCCCCAGGCTGGCAGCGGCGGCCGGGGTCTCGCCGCCCTCGATCCCCTCCAGGCTGTTGTGGATTTCGTGCGTGGCTTTGGCCATGAGGAACAGGCCGCCGCCGACTAGAATCAGATCCCGCCCGGACACGCCGTGGCCCAAGATCGTCACCCAGGGATGGGTGAGTCCCATGACCCAGGAAATGGAAAACAAGAGTCCCAGGCGCGCCATCATGGCCAGGCCCAGGCCCACTTGGCGTGCGACGGCGCGCTGATGCTCGGGGAGTCGTCCGACGAGGACGGAGAGAAAGATAATGTTGTCGATCCCCAGCACGATTTCCAGCGCGGTCAAAGTTCCCAGGGCGATCCATATTTCAGGATTGGCAAGCCAGTCCAACATCAGCGGCTCCATTCGTGAAAGAGAGGGCGAGCGGGTCGATCTGTCATGCGAGGATGTGTAGCATACGATACGTATCGAGGAAGTCTACCGTTCCAAGCGGGTCTACGCAATGAAAACCAGTCGATAGGCGGTGTTGGGTGAGCGAATGGATCGACCGCGGAGGTGGCTATGGGAACGGCCGTTCCTTCAGGAAGAATCGGAGCCGTCGGGGCTAGATCGGCTGTTCGGGACGGGAAGCGCGGTGTTGGAGCGTTTCGAGGAACAGCAGGTTCAGGTCCTGGGTCATCAGATTGACGTGGGTTTTGAGCAGGCCCAGCATCTCGCCGCGATGCCGCAGCTCGTTGATTCGATAGATCCCGCCTCTGCCGAAATACAGCCCGGTCAGACGTTGTTCTTTTTTCGAGCCCGGTTTGCCCAGACGGGTGCGCCAGGTCCCAATGATATTGTCTCGACGGCTCCGTTTGCCGTTCGGGCGGACCGGCCCGTTCAGATACCGCCAGACCGGCTGCGGGAACTGCCGACTGATGGTTCCGCCTTGCCACACGTCTGCCATGAGATTCCGCCCGTGCTTGAACTCATAGGCCTGGTCGCCGCCCAACGCGGCCACGCCGAACCCTAAGGCGGCCACGCTTCCGGATAGGTCGATCAGGCCGGAGAGAATCTCCGACCCCAGCAGCAGGAACGTTCCCGCAAAGACACCGGAAATGGAGTCGGCCAGAATGGCCATGATCGTCCGGCCCTGCTGAATGTCGTTGCGGACTTCCTCCAGCTGCGACGCCAGATCTTCGGTCCGCGCCTTCTCGCATTCCAATTCGGCGGCGATGCTGTTGGCCTCGAAGAGCGCGAGGAGCAGGCGATCGGACAATTCCTGTCGTACCGCGAGGGAGTGCAGTAACGCGCCTTCCATTCCCCCCGCCATCTCATCTTCCAGCAATTGGGATTTCACGAGGAGGTCATGGACGCCGATGATGGAGGCCATTTCCCTTGCCCGTGGTGAGAACCGTGAAGGAGTGACGGGTTCGCTGAGCGAAGATGTTGTGAGGCTGTCGATTCGATAGGTCGCGCCCGTGACCGGCAGGGTCACGACTTGAGTCGGCGGACTGGTCGTGGGGACGCAATGGCTTTCCGTGATGTCGTCATCGTCATCGGCTGTCCGGACATGAAGTCCGCCGGCGCAGCCCTGCATCAGCGTGAGCAGCAGGCAGCAAGCGAGGATGCCGGGATGGGTTCGATATGACTGAGCTGTGTTCGCTGGCACGGTAGCCATTCGCGTTATGAACGATGTCTGCCGAAAGGGATGTCGATCGAGCACGCACGCATGCAATCAGCACTGCGCCTGCTCCGCCCGGGATCCTCTGCGTTCCGGCAAGAGAACATGAGCCCTCGCGCGGATAGGTTCTCTTCCAGCCTGAAGGATGCAGATATCCTGTCATCGACGGTACCGGAGAAAAATGAAGCCAGCATGAAGGGCGGATGAACGGTCGATGAATCCGGCACCGGACCGGACGGCGCAGATCTCGATGGCGGCAGGACCGGGCAGGGCTGAGCGATGACGGAGCACGTCCGCAGATAAGAGCGTTTGGCATAGAGCTCTTAGCGTATGGCCGGAAATCGAGAGTGGGTCTCTACTCGCCGCTATACGCCATCAGCCATACGCTCTGACCCCCGAGGAGGCTGAACGAGAACAGCTTCGCCGGGCGAGAAGACCGGACGCCGGAGCAGGTATTCATGAATGGTCCGGGCTAGGTCGCCATGACCCTGTTAAGTGGTCGATCCCCGCTTCAGAAAGTCCGGGCGATCCCGGATAGCGACCATCTTCACCAGGTCGCGGATCGACAGGACTCCGACGACCTTCTCATGGTCCGTGACAGCCAGGTGGCGGATTCGTTTCGCGGACATCCGTTCACTGGCATCGCGGATGGTGCGATTGATGTCGATGTCGACCAACGGCGAATTCATGAGCGCGCCCACACGCAGGGTCAGCGGATCAAGCTGATAAGCCAGCAGTTTGCGCACCAGGTCGCCTTCGGTGATGATTCCCACGAGCTCCTCGGCTTCCATGACGAACAGCGCCCCGATGTGTTTATCCGCCATGCGTTGCGCCGCCTCGAGGGCCGTTTCGTCGCTGCCGATGGTTTCGATGGCAGTTTTCATCAAGACACTCAACGGCCGGTAGACATTCGTGAGCGCCTGCACCGGCCCGCCGTCTGCATCGACGAAGTGCCTCACCAGATCGCGTATCGAGATGATTCCGAGCACATCCGTGCCTTCGGTCACCACGAGGTGCCGCACGTTTTTACTTTGCATCAAATGACTGGCATCGACCATCGGACGAGTCGGCGCGATCGTGATGAGGGGACTGCTCATGATGTCCGCCATGCTGGTTCGAGAGGGAACGCGGCCCGGCGCCAGTACCTTGGCCACGAGATCGGTTTCGGTGACGATTCCCGCAATCCGACAATCGTTGTGCGGACGATCGAAGCATTCGATCAGCACAGAGCCGACGCTTCGCGTCCGCATTTTGGTGGCGACGGTCACGACGGAGGTATCCTGTGGGACGACCTCCAATTGGCGGTGCATATAGTCGCTGACGTGCTGGCCCGATACGGTCGTCATAGGAGCTCCTTTTCTTCAACATGAATTTCGGTGGCTGGCATCGCGAACGTGCACGATTGTCTCTCATCGGTCTCAATCGATCCAGGCATACGTCACGTCCCCCGACCGGGTTGCAGAGAGAGTCGAGCGCCCATTCGCCCGCGGACGAATTTCTGAAGTTCGTCTGCCAGGAGCAAGCCGATTGCCCCTACGGCCAACGGCCCGAAGATCCAGGCCGGGAGCGAGGCGGTGCCCAAGACCAGATGTCCGACCGGACTGTAGGTCATGATGAGCAGGATGGTCAGTTCGACGGCGACACCCACCAGGATCAAGGGATTGCTGAACCAGCCGAGCCGGAACGCCGCGATGCGATCGGAGCGGCAGGCAAAGACATTGGCGACCTGGGCCGCCACGATACCGGCAAAGGTGACGGTGGTTGCTTCCTTATACAAAGGGGAATTCCAGTCGAGCGCGGCTCCCCAGCTCCAGCCCTGGCTATATAAATAGAGAAAAAACCCTCCCATGGCAATGCCGGCTTCGATCAATCCCAAAAAACCGTAGGCTCTCAGGAGCACATCCCGGCTGAGGAGTCGTTCGGTGCGGGGTCGTGGGGGGTCGTCCATCACCCCGTCCTCCGGCGGTTCCGCGGCCAGTGCCAGTGCCGGCACCATGTCCGTTCCCAAATCGACGGCCAGAATTTGCGGGACCGTGAGAGCGAGCGGCATCGACGAGAGTCCGAATCCCAAATACGGTACGATCTCCGGGACGTTGCTGGCCAACACATAGGTCACGAACTTGCGAATATTGGTATAGACGGCCCGGCCCTCTTCGATGGCATGGACAATGGTGGCGAAATTGTCGTCGAGCAGAATCATGGAGGCCGTCTCTTTGGCCACGTCCGTTCCGGCAACACCCATGGCGATGCCGATGTCCGCGGTTTTCAAGGCCGGCGCGTCATTGACCCCGTCGCCCGTCACGGCGACCACTTCGCGCATTTCTTTGAGCGCCGTGACGATGCGCATTTTATGTCGGGGCGCCATGCGGGCGAAGATCGGATCCAGTTCGTCTGTCGTCGTCGGCGTGAGTAAGCGGCGTAGCTGGTCGTTGTTCATGGTGTCAATGTGGGCGCCTTCGATCACCGGTACAAAGCGGCTAGGCCCTGTCGGCGCCGAGTCGGGCGCAAGGCCGATCTTCTGCGCAATCGCCAGCGCCGTCAGGGGATGGTCTCCCGTAATCATCATGACGCGGACCCCGGCCCGCCGGCATTTTTTGATCGCGTCCGGTACTTCACGGTGTGGCGGGTCCATCATGGCGACGAGTCCGAGAAACGTCAGTCCCTGTTCTACCGTGTCGGCCTCCAATTGCTCCACGCCGCGTTCGACTTCTCGCATGGCCACGGCCAGCACCCGGTACGCCTGCTGAGCGAAGGCCTGACTCTGGGCCAGCACTTTTTTGCGGCAGTCGACGGTGAGCTCGGCGGGTGCCGCCGATCCCTGCTGCCTGGTGCACAACGGCAAGACCGATTCCGGCGCGCCTTTGGTGAAGGCGAGCAGCCGACCTTCGCTCCAGTGCAGCGTCGTCATCCGTTTGCGATCCGCATCGAAGGGGATTTCGCCCATTCGCCGGAGCGGCGGGCGGTGGAGGAGTCCGTGGTCCGCGGCAAACTCCAGCAGCGCCGTCTCAGTGGGATCGCCGGTGGTGCGGCTACGTCCGTCCGGGTGGCGCGTGCGCTTGGCGTTGTTGCAATGAACGATGGCGTCGAACAGGGGCCGCCAGCCTTCCGATTCGGGCGCGGTGATGAGGCGATTCCTGGTGAACAAACAGCCCTCTCGCGATTCGACGACGAGGTCGTCCACGTAGAGCCTGTCGAGCCGCATCCGGTTTTCCGTCAGTGTCCCGGTCTTGTCGGTGCAGATCACGGTGGTGCACCCCAGTGTCTCAACGGACGCGAGGTGTTTGATGAGCGCTTTGCGCGCGGCCATGCGTTGGCTGCCCATGGCGAGGGCCAGGGTGACGGTGGGCAGAAGCCCTTCGGGCACATTGGCGACGATGATGCCGATGCCGAAAATCGTGCTCGCCCAGAATCCCAATCCCATCCCGACGCCGATGGTGAAGAAGATCAGACCCATCAGCAGTGAGAGCCCGGCGACGACATGCGTCACCTTGACGATTTCCTGTTGGAGCGGGCTCAGCCCGGTTTGTACCGTTGTCGTCAGATGCGCGATTTTGCCGAATTCGGTGTTGAGGCCGGTGGCAAAGACCACGCCCTGGCCATGGCCGGAGAGGACCGTGGTTCCGGCGAAGGCCAGATTCGCAATGTCGAGCGGATGGCCGTCGGTGATGGGATCGGCCGACCGTCGTTGCGGTTTCGATTCGCCGGTGAGAGAGGAGTTATCGACGCGCATGCCGACGGCTGCGGTGAGTCTCGCATCGGCAGGAATCTGCTCACCCTCTTCCAGCACGAGCACATCGCCCGGTACCAGTTCGCTGCGGGCAATCTGTTGCTGTTGTCCGTCGCGAAGGACCCAGGCTTGGGCCGGCAGCATGCTGCGTAAAGCCTGAACCGCGCGTTCGGCCTTATACTCTTGCAGGAAGGCGAAAATGGCATTGATGAGAATCACGCCGAGGATGGCCCACCCTAGCGTCGCCATGCCTTCGCCGGAGTGGAGGGCATCGGCAACGAACGCCAGGCCTGCCGCCACCCACAGGAGCAGCGCCAGGAAATGCGTGAACTGACGCGCAAAGCGGCTGATGAGCGGCATCCCGCGCAATGCCTGCAGACTATTCGGCCCGTACCGGAGGGTTCGTCGCCGGACGTCGTCCGACGAGAGGCCCTGCGGGGTGGTGGCGAGCGCGCGATACACCTGGCTCGGAGCCAGGCGGCAGACTTCTAGCGCAGTCAGTTCAGGCACGCCATCCTCGTACGATGAGCACCGAACAGGGGGCATACTTCAGCAGCGTTTCCGAAACGCTGCCCAACTGAAGCCGTTCGGACCCCGTCAAGCCTCGTGAGCCTGCCACGAGCAGATCCACCTTGCCGGAGGTGGCCTGTTGGATGATCGTGTCGGTCACATGATCGACCTTCACCTGCGTCGTGACGGCGCAACCTTCGGCCAGGAACCGATCACGTAAGTTCTCTACGACCTGTTCGGCGGCCTGACGTTTCGGGACCGAGATCTGCTCCACCTGGTCCTTCGACAGGTACTTGGCCGCTAGTTCCGTCATGGCCGGTTCAACGACCGACAACACCGTGACGTGCGCGGATTCCGGAAGAAAGCGCTGGCACAGAAAGCGGCAGGCGCCTTGGGAGTGTTTCGAGGCATCCGCCGCAAAGAGCACGTGAGAGAGGGCTGTGAGCGGCCGTTTTACCACCAACACCGGGCAGGCAGCCAAGGCGCTGACTTTACGGGACACACTGCCCAGGAGGTAATGTTCTGCGTCGCTCAGGCCGCGCGAGCCGAGAACGAGCAGATCGGCTTTTTTCTGCTTGGCCAGCTTCGTGATGGTATCGGCCACGCGGCCATGGGCGAGGATCGTGTCGATGGCTGTGCGAGGCTTCGTGGTCGCCTGCTTCAACGCGATTTTCGCCAGACTTTCGAAGCGCCGCAGAATCTGGTCGCCGGCCTTCGTCATGGCGGCGATGGCCTGTTTCGAGACAGCAGCGTGTTTACGGGCGGCGGATTTCAACGATGCGCTGTCCACGACATGGACCAACGTGACGGAGTCGGGCGGGCGGCTGGCGACCGCTTCCAGCATCTGCACGCTCCACTCGGCAAACTCCGATCCATCCACCGCGATCATCATCTTCATGTGTGGTTCTCCCAGGTTGCAGTACCGCTCCGGGATGGGGTTTGCATCGGGTATGCCTGAATGCGGTCTGATCACGAAGCGGTAATTGCGTGCGATGCCAGGCGGTTGGCAGGTTTGCCGGGCAGTCGTCGTAGGCAGTTGCGGCGTTTTGCAGCAGTGGGCGGGACGATATTGGGGTAATTGGCATCAGTGAGAGGGGAGATCTGAATCGCGACGGTCCGGAGGACATGCACCTGTGTACGTTGGCTGATCGGTCGGCGTTCAGGCATCACGATTGCGTGAGAAGGTCCGAAGGAGGGACGCGCAATGTTTGAGAGCCGAGTCATTGCGGTGATGAGTGGAATGGTGGGACTGAGTCTGTGGCTGGCCGGAGTGGAGCCGGTCGCCGGGGGAGTGACGACACGTGTGGCTCCGGGCGGTGACGCGATCGAACTGGAGATCCCTACCGAGGTCGGAACGCAGAAAGAAACCCTCCCGCTTTACCACAGCGGGAAGATCCACTATTTCAGCGCCGGCATCGGCCAGGTTGAGCGTGAGGCGGCGTACCCTCCGTTTCCCTTGAAGCTGGTGTTTACAGCAGGCGGGAAGCCTTTCGTGACGGGGGTGGAGGTCGTGCTTCGCCAGAGCAAGGGTGCGACGGTGCTGACGGTTCCCCGGGAGCAGGTGACGGGCCCCTGGCTCTTTATCGATGTGCCGGATGGTGCCTACGAGGTGGCGGCCACGCTGGGCGGCCAGATACAACAGGTGAAGGGGATTCACGTCCGGCGAGGACATGTCACCACGCAGCATGTTCGCTGGGCCGAGGACCGGAGTCCTGTCCTGCCTGCGCAGGCAGAGTGATGGGATAGCTGCGGATAGCATGGGTAGACAAGGAGGAAGCGGTATGGTGAAGAAGCGGAAAGCCCCGGCGAGACGATCGGCCGGTGCGGGTCGCAGGCGCGTGGCATTCGAAGACCTCACGGTCGGCGACATTGTGAACAAGCGCGTGCAGGCGGCGCGTCTCGACATGAAAGGCGACCGCGTGGCGAAGTTGCTTCTGAAAGAGGGAAGCAACGTGCCCGTCGTGGATCAGGCGAAACAGCTCACGGGGGTTGTGAGCGAACATGATCTGTTGTCGGCGCTCGATGAGGGGCAGGCCTGGAGTGATCAGACGGCGAAAGATCTCATGACCGAAAATCCCTACTCGGTGCCGCCGGAAACCACGCTGTCTACCCTGATACATGTTCTGACGGAGAGCGATCTCATGTCGGTGCCGGTCGTGAATGCGGGCAATCGGCTCGTGGGAGTGGTGACGCGTCGTGATGTGGTGCGTGCCGCGCTCCGTCCCGGAGTGAAGCGACGGGCGAAAGGCAGGTAGGAATTGACCTATTGCGTGTGTGGAGAGGGGGCGACGTATGCGCCGTATCGACTTGATCACTCAGGCCTGTGACCCGAAAACGCTGACGGTCGGCCAACTGATGCAGGATGCGTTGTTTACCTGTACGGCACAGACGGACGCGCTGACCATCGGTCGGCTGATGACCAAACAGAATTTCGGCGGCTTGCCCGTAGTGGCAGAGGACAGCTCTCTGGTCGGGCTCGTGACCGAATACGATCTCCTGCAAGCCATGATCGAAGGCCGGGATTTGCGCAAAGTGTTCGCTTCAGAAATCATGACGACGCAGCCCCTGGCGGCTCGGGAAAACATGACGTTGGAGGAAGTCGCGAACCTGTTTCAAGACCGGTACGTGACGCGCCTGCCGGTGGTGCGGGGCAAGCAGCTCGTCGGCATCGTTGCCAGGCGGGACTTGTTGCACGGGTATATGAAGGCCTCGGCATATTGGTCCTAGGAGCCTGTCCGACATTGACCGTTCGGCTGCGGCAAACGATCCACGATCATCTGCGTCGTTCTCGGCCCGAAAAAATCCTCAACGTATTTCAGCGAATACGCTTCCGGTTTTTCCAGGCCTGCGGCCTCGCATCTGGTCGCGCCTCCTTGGCCTCGCTACGAAGGCCATGTCGGACAGGCTCCTAGCATGATGCCGGAACAGGCTGTGACCGCTACTGCGCGAGTAGTACAGCGGGTCGTCCTCATGGTTGTGTTGTTCGCTCCCGGCACGTTGCCCGGGGAGGCGGCTATGCCAAGACGGGCGGCCGAAACCCGTTCCCCCTGTGCCGTTCATCACCCGAGCGATGAGCGGGTCGCCTGGCATTGCCGGCGACTACAACGTGGGGAAACACTGGAGACGTTGTTCGGTCGGCGGTGGGTCGATGTCGCGCGATTCAACCGGATCGATCGCCGGCATGCGCAGCCGGGACGGGAGATCAAAATACCGATTCGGCTCGACGACGTGGCGGAGTTTACCCCGTTGCCGGGCCGCTATCCTGCCGGAGAACAGGATCAACAACTCATTGTCGTGGATCTGACGGAACAGTTCATCGGTGCCTATGAATACGGGTTGTTGAGATTGTCCTTTCCGATCGCTTCCGGAGAGCCGGAGAACGAAACTCCTGTCGGAGACTATCGGATTACCGCTGCCCACCGTACTCATCGATCCTGCCTCTATACCATCGAATCGACGCCCGTGCCCTACCCGATGCGATACGCGTTGCGGTTTTACGTGAACGCACAGGGGGTGAGTTATTGGATTCACGGTCGTGACTTGCCGGGATATCCGGCCTCTCACGGATGCATCGGTCTGGCTGATGAGCAGATGCAGCGCCAGTATTACGGTGTGCCGCCTACCCCGGTACTGGAGGATGCCAAGCGATTGTATGAGTGGGTGATCGGAGATCGAGCGGATTCAGGCACTCTCCTTCCCCTGTCGAACGGCCCGCGCGTGGTCATACTCGGTAGTCTCGCGAAGCGAGGGGATGCGGGTGCGTCCATGCCTTAACCGGTGCGCCGGTGTTGTGTCATGGGAGAGGACAGGGTCCCGATGATCGCGAGCACAGAGAAGCACGCGCCCGCGTAGAATGTGAATGCCGCGCCGAGTCGATCCCATAAGAATCCTGCGAGGAGGCTGGCGATGAGCATGGCGAGCCCGCAGGCCAGGTTGAAGCAGCCGTAGGCTGTCCCGCGCAGATCGGTCGGTGCCACGTCTGCGACCATGGTGGCCAGCAGGCCTTGTGTCATCCCCATGTGAATGCCCCACAGCGCCACGCCTGCCGGAATCACGCTCCAATGATCGTTCATGGCCAGGACCAGATCGGCCGCAACCAGCAGCAGCAGACCGAGCGTGAGCAGCGTCCGGTGGTTCATTCTGTCGGAGAGCTTGCCGAACGGATAGGCCGAGGACGCATACACCAGGTTCATGGCGACCATGACGAGGGGAATGAAAGCGATGGGAATCCCGCCTTGTTGGGCGCGCAGGACGAGAAAGGCTTCGCTAAAGCGCGCTAACGTAAAGATGGAGCCGATCCCCACGACCCACCAATAGGCCGAGCCTAAGCGTGCGAAATTGTCCCGGGTGATCGGATTGGCCCTTGTTGTCGTCTGGCGGGACTCAGGCTCCTGTATGCCGAACAGCAGCAGCGCGACGGCCATCATTCCCGGTATGACGGCCACCCAGAAGACCGCCCGGAAATCGTCGGCCCAGAGCAGCATCAATCCGACCGCGAGCAGGGGGCCGAGAAAGGCCCCCACCGTATCGAGCGATTGCCGCAAGCCGAACGCTGCGCCGCGGAGATGCGCAGGCGCAATGTCCGCCACTAATGCATCGCGGGGTGCGCCTCGCACGCCTTTTCCCACTCGATCCAATAAGCGGGCGGTCAACAACGTTCCGATGTCCGGGGCGATCGCGAAGAGCGGTTTGGTCAATGCGCCTAAGGCATAGCCGAATAAGGCCAGCCCCTTCCGTCTACGGAGATAGTCGCTCAATGTCCCGGAAAAGACTTTGACCACGAGTGCCAGGGACTCGGCCAGACCCTCCACAATGCCGACCGCGATCGTGCCGGCGCCGAGTGTCGTGACCATGAAGAGCGGCAGCAGGCTGTGAATCATTTCCGAGGAAATGTCCATCAGCAGGCTGACAACACCCAGCACCCAGATGCCGGTCGGCATCCGGCGGAGCGAATGGGGCGGAGATGTGTCCATCATGGCCGACAAGTCGAGGCGGTGAGACGGCTACCGGGCTTTCTGCTGCCTGACGGATTATAGGGAAGCCACTTAGGGTTGTCATGTCACACTCACCAGGTCTTGGAAGATGTGATCAGTTCCTGCCCCTGTCTCCAGTCGTAACGCACAGCATCGGTGAGCCGGCCCGTTTCGTCGCGGTCGACCCACATCTCCCACTGTCCATCCTGATTGGCGTCATACCAGTAAAACAATGGAAACAAGGCGACATCGGGTTCCTCAGACGCAGGGTCGTCATAGGAAATCCCCAGGATGTGGCGAGCCGTACGGTAGTCCACCTGGCCGTTGCCGCGAAGCGAGTAGTCGCGAAAGAGCAATCCGATGATCGTGTCGGACGATTGTGCGACTAACAACTCTTCACCTGGCTCATTGGGAAGTGACGAATCGGCGTGAGAAGTGTCCGGCCAGGCCGGACACAATGTCAGCACGGCGGACAGGCATATCGTCAGTATCGTCGTGTTCATGGGATCCCTCCCTTCACTCGCATGAGCGGTCGAGACGAGCATGACTCTGCATACTCAATCTTTGCGCTGCTCACGGAAGTAGGCCCCTGGATACCTACCTAGTTAGGGACGGCTTAAACCCTAAGTGTGAAGTAGGCAAGGTAGCTCGTCTGCGCACGGATCAACGATCTATGTAGTTGATATGACAGCGAGCCTCTCCCATCAGACCGGTCGATGTGCAGCCGGTCAGTGGGGAAATGCCTGTTGTCTGGGTGGAGTGGTTGGAATGCGTGAACCGGGATGGTGAACGATGGCTTACATCGGGGGACGAGGCATGTACATGATGACCGCCCTGCCGACGAGGCAGATCACTGCTCCCACGACATCGAATCGATCCGCCTGGTACCGTCCGTACCGCAGCCCCACAGCAACGAGCGTGTGATGAACATTCCGCCAGAGGCTGCGTACGTACGGCCGGGTCGGCGACCCTTACGTTGAGGGTTCGCTGGGTACGCTATTTTCGTAGCCGCGGGCGTGGTTGTGCGCAGGGCTTCGGCCTCTGGAGCTCGGACGGAATCCGGGTCGCCTCATCGAGGCAGGCTGCATCCAGCTGTGCTTGAACCAGCCCCAGCGCGCCGCTCAGGTTCGCGCCTCGTAAGTCGGCCTGGCCAAGATCGGCGTTGTTCAGCAGGGCTCCCGTCAAATCGGACGCACTGAGATTGGCTCCGCGCAGATTGGTTTCCTGGAGATTGGTTTGAACCACGACGGCGTGGCTGATGTCGGCCTGACTCAGGTCGGCGGCCACCAGATTCGCCAATTCCAGATTGGCTTCGCTGAGCCAGGCTTGCTGCAGATGGGCGTTCGGGCCGTAGATTTCGGTGAGGTCGGCTTTCCGGAGATCGGCCCGCGCGAGTTGCGTCCCGATGAGGACGGCATGATGTAGGCTGGCCCCGTGCAGATTGGCGGCCGACAGGTTGGCCTTGTACAGCACGGTCATCGTGAGTGTGGCCGAGTCCAGCCTGGCTTTCACGAGGTTGGCTCCCTCCATGTTCGCATTTTCAAGATTGGCTCGCTGCAGGTTGGCGCCGCCAAGATGCGTAAAGCGAAAATCCGCGCCACGAAGGCTGGCCTCATGGAGGTCCGCATGCGCCAGCGAGGCATCGTCCAAGTAGGCGCTCTCCAGATCTGCTTCGACGAGGGATGCCCCGTCGAGGTTGGCGCTGTCCATCAAGGCACCCTGCAGGTTGGCCCGGCGTAAATTGGCCTGGCGCAAATTGGTCCGGCGGAGGTCGGTTCCGGCGAGGTCGGCGTCGGTGAGATTGGCCTTCGACAGATTCGCGCCATAAAAATAGCCGTCCAGGAGGGTGGCGTTGCTGAGGTCCGCGCCCTGCAGATCCGCATCCTCAAAATGAGCCCGCTCCAGCAGCGCCTCCCGGAAGAGCGCGCCTTGCAGGTTGGCTCCGTAGAACGCGGCTTCGTCGGCGGCGATGCGATTGAGATGGGCCTTCACCAGCAGGGCTTTGCGCAGATCGGCGCCTTCAAGATTGGCATCGTCCAGTACAGCCTGGGAGAGGTCCGCGCCTTTGAGGTGCGCCTGCACCAGACTCGCGGTGCGAAGATTCGAGCCTTTCAGGATCGCCCCTTCAAGATTGATCCGTTCGAGATTGGCTCCTACCAGGCGAAGTTGTCGAAGGTCGGTGCGGCAGAGATTGGCCCGGCGGCCATCGGGGGAGTCTCGGTCTTCCAGCCAGCGGGCATGGGACTGGAGCACCTTGTCCAAAATTTTTGACGCCGGACGGGTCTGCTTGAAGGCGCTCTCGCAGGTATTGCCTGAGGAGGGTTTGGGCGCCGGCTTGGGCGCGGCGTCAGCACCGGTCGGCAGGGAGAGTAAGGCGGCCACCACCCAACCTGCGACGATGGTGCTGGAAACAGAATGCTGGTTCATGAACGGGCCTCCTTCAAGAAGATTCGGTGCTGTGCTGAATGGCATGGTTCCGGGAGCATCATGTGGCTCATGTGTGTAAATCGACCTGTTCCGCCAACTCGGTGAGAGCCGGCGCGATCCGGACGTCGTAAGGATCGGCGCGGTCGATCCGGCGCAACGGGGCCGGCAGTTGTGTCAACGAGAGCCGGGCATATCGTCGAACGTCTTCCAGCGACGGAGGGGATGCGACGCGTTGACCTCCCTGCATCACGTGGCCCAGCAGGGGCTGGCCTTCCCGGCAGTCGCCCTCGACCGTGATGATATCACCGTTCAGGCGTCCGTCGGTTCCGATCCGGCGGTAGACCTGTTTTCGACCCGGCCAGGTGGCTTTGCCTTCGGAACGTTTGCGGCAGGGTCTGCCGGCATATTCCTGGAGTTTGTAGGCACAGTCCAGGTAGGGGGCATCGGCCGATGTGGTCATGGCCGTGCCGATTGCAAAACTGTCGATCGGTGCCTGTCCTGTCACCAGCGTCTGGATGCGTTCCTCGTCAAGATTTCCGCTGGCGAGGATTTGGGTGGCCGTGAGACCTCCGCGATCGAGGATGTGCCGAACTTTGCGCGCATGGTCGGCCAGATCTCCGCTATCGAGTCGGACGCCGTGGATCGAGATACCTCGTGCGTTCAAGCGACTCGCCAGGGAGACGACCTTCTCCGCCGCGGCTTCCGTGTCATAGGTGTCGATGAGGAGCACGACGTTGCGTGGTTGCGCCTCCGCGATGTGGATGAAGGCCTCCGACTCATCGAGATGAGCCTGGACAAACGAATGGGCCATCGTCCCGTAGATGGGGATGCCGAAGCGGGCGCCGGCTGATACGTTCGACGTGCCCGCGAGCCCGGCGAGGTATGCGGCGCGGGCGGCGAGAAGGCCCGCTTCCGCCCCATGCGCGCGGCGCAGGCCGAAATCGATCAGGGGTTTGTCGCCGGCAACCAAGACCGACCGGCAGGCCTTGGAGGCCACCATCGTTTGGAAGTTCAGGAGATTCATGACCCGTGTTTCCACGAGTTGTGCCTGTGGCAGCGGGGCGGTAATGCGGAGAATCGGCTCGTGTGGAAAAAAGAGGCTTCCCTCCGGCATCGCGTGGACTTCGCCGGTAAAGCGCATCGCGCGGAGCGCGTCGAGCGAGGATGCGCTGAATCCGCCGGTCTGATCGAGCCAGGCAATGTCGGCGTCTGAGAACTGAAACTCCTCCAGGTAGTTCAAGACCTGCTCCAGTCCCGCGGCCATGAAGAAGTTGCGTTGCGGCGGCAGTTTCCGGACAAAGAATTCAAAGACGGCGATGTCCGTCATTCCCTGGGCGAGATAGGCCTGCGCCATCGTGAGTTCGTAGAGGTCCGTGAGCAGCGCGCCCGAGGTGATGTTCATGCGGCCAATCGCTCCAGGCAAAGGGGAATGGCGCCGGCCAGCACCATCGCTTCTTCGGCGCGCCGGCCGTCGTCGGGGTGGAGATTGACGGCCTTGATCCCATCCATGAGCACGCACACATCGTAACCAAGCGCCCGCGCATCCTTCACCGTGTTCAGCACACAGTAATCGGTCGCCAACCCCCCGATGAACAGGCGGCGGACCTTCAGGGCGCGTAAATGACGATCGAGTGGCGTGTCCTGCAATGTGGAATAGGCTTCTTTGTCCTGATCGATCGCTTTGTAGATTGTGACCGCCGAGACGGGAGGCTGGAAGTTCGGTGGCGGCAAGGAGCCGGGCGATCCTGCGATACAGTGGACCGGCCAAGGCCCGCCTTGCTCCCGAAACGAACAGTGGTCGGGCGGATGCCAGTCGCGAGTTATGAAAATCGGTAGCCCTCGAGCATGAAATCGTGCCACGTACCTAGTCAGGATCGGGACGATCCTGTCGCCATCTTGTATGCCCAATGCGCCGCCCGGAAGGAAATCCCGTTGCACGTCGACCACCACTAAGGCGTCATGAGGGGTGAGGTAAGTCATTGAGCATGTCCCGTCCATACGGCATCGGCTCGCAGCCGGCGGGGCGCTGCGTCATTTTCCCTGCTGCACGAGCAGGCGGATGTAGGCCAGCACGTCCAGCCTCTCCGTTTCGGTCAGTTGCCCCTGCCAGGAATGCATCGCGCTGAAGACGATGCCGTGCTCGATCGTTCGGAGCAACTCCTCTTCGGACTTGAGGAAGGACTTGAACCGGTGGAAGTTGGCCGGCGGGACCGTCAATGCGGCGGCATCGGGTCCGTCGCCCCATCCGCCACGGCCATGGCAAGCGAGGCAATGACGCTCGTAGACAGCCTTCCCTCTAGTGACATCCGGCGGGAAGTCCTGTGCCGTCGCCGGGCCACAGGCGGCCGCGAGGGTCACGACAAGCGAGACGACGAAGGAATACCGGGTGCCGGTGGTCATGACGATCTGCATGAGTCTCTGTGTCTCCTTCAGCTTTTCTTGGTCGTGTGCGCGATGAACGACGAAAAGTGTTGCTGCAGTTTGGTGCTACCGCAGGCGGGACATTGCACCTCACCTTTTTCATGTTGCTTCAGCGTCACGATGATCAGCGATTCTTTTCCGCAGTCCAGACAGGTATAGTCGTACATGGGCATAGGGTCCTCGTTCTGTTTACCCCGTGATCTTTTCCGGCTCTTCTTCGCCTTCTCCCCAATTCGCGACAATCTGCGCCATCTCCTCCAGCCGCGCGGCGGTTCGACCGTAAATGCTCTCAGGCGGGAAGGTTCCTTCCGGTCCGCGTTCCCCGGCGGGGACGCCGATGAGCAGCTCAAGCGCCTGTTCGACGTGGTCCACGCCATAGACGGCAAACTTTCCCTCTTCCACGGCCGCGACGACTTCCCGGTTCAGTGCCAGGTGTTTCGTGTTTCGAGCGGGGATGATCACCCCTTGCGTGCCTGTCAGGCCGCGCCGCTTGCATGACTCAAAGAACCCTTCGATTTTCTCGTTGACCCCGCCGATGGGTTGGATTTCACCGAGTTGGTTCACCGAGCCGGTGACGGCCAGCGATTGCCGGACGGGAAGGTCGGCGAGGCTTGAGAGGACGGCCGTGAGTTCGGCCACGGCGGCACTGTCTCCCTCGATTTCGGAGTAGGTCTGTTCGAAGGTGAGGGTGGCGCTGAGCGCGAACGGCTGCATCCCCGCGAATTTGCCCGCCAGGAATCCGGCCAGCGTCATGACCCCCTTGCTGTGGATGTTTCCCGCGAGCTCGACCTCGCGTTGAATATCGATCACGCCCTTGGTGCCGACATAGGTGCGGGCGGTGATCCTGGTGGGACGGCCGAAGGCATAGTCGCCCAGCTCATAGACGGACAGCCCGTTGACCTGACCGACGACCTCGCCCTGCAAATCTACCATCAAAGTCCCTTCGCGGATTTCATCCTGGATCCATTGCTCAGGTAGGTCGGCCCGGTGTCTCTGGTGCGCCAGGGCCGATTCGACATCCGCGCGCGTCACGAAGGAGTGCCCGTCTTTCCTGGCCCAATACCCGGCTTCGCGAATGAGGTCGCTGACCAGGCTGAATCGCAAGGACAGCCGATCGTGCCGGTCGGCATAGCGAAACCCCTGGCGGATGACTTCCGCCACGGCGTCGGCGCCGAAATGCGGCAGTCCTTCCTCTTTGCATAATTTGGCGACGAAGCGCGCATATTGCCGCTCCTGCCGTTCATCGTGCGGGACCTCCACATCGAAATCGGCTTTCACCTTGAAGAGTTTCGAGAAATCCTCTTCGTAGGCCTGCAGCAAGTGATAGATGCCCGCTGTGCCGACCAGGATGACTTTGACCGAGACGGGAATCGGTTCGGGCCGCAGGCCCGCGGTGGCGAATCCATAGAACTCGGCCGGGTCCTCGATGGTGACGGCGCCGGTCTTGATGACGCGCTTCAACGCGTCCCAGGAAAACGGCTGGCGGAGGAGATCCAGCGCCTGCAGAATCAAGTAGCCGCCGTTGGCCTGCAACATGGCCCCGGCCCGGATTTCGGTGAAATCGGTATACATCACTCCGAGGTGAGCCCGGCGCTCGATTTTTCCGATGAGGTTGCTGTAGGTCGGGTGGGGTTCATCCACAACCGGTGCTCCGGCGGTGGCTTCCCGCGCCACGATGAGGTTGACGGCGAACCGGGTCATGTCCGGGCGACGGGTTTGTTCCAGCCCGGGGATCGGCAGCACCGGACCGCTGTGAGGCAGGAAGTCTTTGTATTGGTGAATGATGTCGTGATGGACCCGCTGCAGGTACGTCGTCACGGGTCGTAGATCTTGATAGGCCCGCTGCAGCGTTTCATAGGCGCCTTTCATGACGTTAGCGACGATCTGGTGGTCGAGGTGATGCAGCGCCTGCTCGGCCTCCCGTTCGAGGGTGTGCATCCGGACGTGAAACTCCCGCAGGTCGCTCTCGAGCGACTGTCGTTTTTCCGTGAGTTCCTGCTGCACCTGTTCAGAGAGTGCTTCCATTTCCTTTTCTGTCATCGGGCGGTCGTCTTTCAGGGGGACCAGCCCGAAGCCGACCGGCGTTTCTTCGAACCCGAATCCGCGCTGGTGACAGAGCGCGGTGAGGTCGTGGAAGAGGGCCTTCTTTTTTCCTTCCGTCTCCTCGATGATCTTCGCCTCGGCATCGAGGTACTTCTTGCCTTCGAAGGCCGCGGGAATGTCCCGGCGGAGGCCCTCGATGAAGGTGCTCATCTCGCGTTTAAACGACGCGCCTTGCCCGGCCGGAAACGAAAGGCAGGTCGGGCGCGACGCGTCCTGAAAGTTGTGGACGTAACACCAGTCGAATGGAGCCGGTGCCGTTTGGGCCAGCCGCTTCACCATTTGCCTGACGAGTGTGCCCTTGCCAGTCCCGACCGGCCCGGAGACGAACATGTTGAAGCCGGGGCTCTTCATTTGAAGGCCGAAGTCCAAGGCCTCGACCGCCCGCTCTTGCCCGATCGTGTCATCGAGCGGTTCGACCTCGCTCGTATCATCGAATCCCAGGCGGCCGGGGTCCACCTGCGGAGCCAACAGGCTCGCGGGAAGCTTCTGTTTGTCTGACATCGTCCGGACTCCTACACTTCCAGCGCGTGGGGTGGTTGAACGATGGTGGCGTGTAGGCCCTTTTCGCCCGGTTCGCTTTCGAAGAGGACCTCCTGTCCGTCCTCTATGTCGTTGAATGGGATGCCCTTCACGGCATTCTTATGGAAATACACTTCGCCGCCGCCGTCCTTCAGGATGAAGCCGTAGCCGAGGTGAGGGAATACTTTGCTCACCACACCGCGGAGTTGGGGCAGCGGTTCGATGCGCACAACTTTGTCGGCCCGCTTCTCGCGATATTTCCGCAGTTCGATCGCCACGGCGTCGAAGGCGGCCCGGATCGCTTCCTCGAAAGTTTTGTCCTCCTTGCGGGAGGTGATGGTGTGACGGGTCGGCACCGTGACCAGCACAAGCGCTTCTGCCACGTTGTCCAGTTTTTTATGATGGCGATTCTTCGTCAGGGTGACTCGCCCATGGATGATGTCGTCGTGGCCACGCTGCAAGGTGGCCATCCGCTCTTCGATCTCGGTTTTCCAGCGCGGGGTCATGGCGATATTGCGGCTCTCAACTTCCAGGTTCATGCGGCCTCCTCTCGTCTCAGATGAATAGTCTGTGCACCTGCTGTCTCAGCAAAGCACATGCCCTTGCCGCAGGTGGGAACGCGGGGCGGGGATGGAGCTGAACCGGCTGAAAGTGGGGCATTTGCGCGACTTCAGCAGACGGGATGATGGTGGCCTTTCGGGGCACTGGCGCATAATTCCTCACTGCCTCAGGAGGCGCTGAAGCTCAATGCGCCAGTTGCTGGTTCCATTGCAGGCTGAAGCGGGCATATTTTCGGGAACATGTCTTGCGTCGGACAGCGGTATGCCGGTGTTGAAGAAATCTGCCCTGGAGACCTACCTCAAGGTCCGGTTCGGGCCGAGCGCGGAATTGCTCGCCTATGGACCGATCGGCAAGGAGACGAGCGGCGCGCGGTATAAGCAATACGGCTATGGCGCGCCTGTCCGGTTGACTTTCCGCCAGGGAGGCAAGACCCGCCGGGTGGTGTTGGGCACGATGAGTCCCGGTCCATTCGGCCATGAACATCCGGCCGACCGGGCTCAGGCGATGTTGTGGGACTATGACTGCTACGGCCGCCTGCCGGGACATATCGACGCGCTGGATGTGGGGGCTTTCACCGCGCGGGGCGAATTGATGTCCGTGGCTACGGCCAAAGAGTTTTTCTTACTTACCGAATGGTCAGAGGGAGCGACCTATCACAAGGATCTCGAACGCATGGCAGGGGCGACCAAGCCGACTGCGCTCGACCGGAAGCGGACCGCAGCGTTGGCCATATATTTGGCCGACATTCACCGGGTGAAACAGACCGATCCACAACTCTATCGGCGTCGGCTTCGAGAATTGCTCGGCCACGGTGAATGTATCATGGGCCTCACCGATAGTTACCCCGATCGGTTTGCCTTCATCACCGAAGACCTTCTGGCGCGAATCGAGGTGGCCTGCAATGTGTGGCGGTGGCGGCTGCGCGGCCGGCATGCGCGCCTGTCGCAGGTGCACGGGGATTTCCATCCCTGGAATGTGCTGTTTCGCCACGGGACGGATTTTTCCGTCTTGGACCGGTCACGCGGAGAGTGGGGTGAGCCGGCGGACGACGTGACGTCGATGTCGATCAACTATCTGTTCTTCTCACTGTGCCGGCATGGGAGGTTGAAGGGCGCGCTGGAAGTGGCCTTCCATTCATTCTGGGAGACCTACCTCGCCAGGAGCCGCGATCACGAGGTGTTGGAGGCGACGGCGCCGTTTTTCGCGTTTCGCGGGTTGGTGCTGGCGAGTCCGCTCTGGTATCCGAAACTCACGGTGACTGTGCGGCGTAAAATCTTCCGGTTCATCGAGAATGTGCTGGCGACGCCGCGCTTCGACCCGGCGGATGTGAACCGTTATTGCGACTAAGTGATGTGATGACTCCCTTGCCATTTGCCCTCTGGCTGACCGGTCTTCCCGCTTCCGGGAAAAGCTCGATTGTCGCACGGTTGTTACCCAGGCTCGAATCGTGTGGAGTGCCGGTCGAAGTCCTGGAGTCCGATGCCGTCCGGCGTATGTTGACTCCGGAGGCCAGCTATTCCAGCGAAGAACGCGACCTGTTCTATCGCGCCCTGGCGTTCATGGGATCGCGACTGGTTGCGCATGGGGTGAGTGTGATCTTCGACGCGACGGCGAGCCGGCGGGAGTATCGAGAGTGTGCGCGCAGCTTGATTCCCAGCCTGTTGGAAGTCTCCATCGAGTGTCCGCTGAAGGTCTGCATGCAGCGTGATAAAAAGGGGACCTACCGGCGCGGCTTGCAGGGCGAGTCGTCCACCGTGCCCGGGTTACAGACCCCCTACGAGGCACCGGTCTCGCCGGCCCTGGCTATCGACACGATGGTCGTGTCGCCGGATGCCGCAGCGGAACAGATCCTCGATTTGATTAATGCGCGAAATGGTATGGGGTGAAGTGTCAGTGGTGCTGCATCGCTCCGTCCTGTGGCTTTGTATTATCCTCGGTTGGCGCAGCAGGTCCCTCTGTTGGTTCGGAAATCGAGCCAGATTCGGGACATCGCCATTTCGCTCCTTTGAAGCTCCCATCACGAATTTGCAGGAATGCAGTTATAGGAAGAACAATCGTATCCATTGCCAAACTCAGCGGGATGTCCCAAAACAGAATGGCGCCAATCTGACTATTCTGTTTCACAGCGTAAATATCGAGCGAAATTCCACTGTACAGGCGAGGCCAGCTACAAGGTAAATCAGGCGTACGTGCGAACTCTTTGGGCGCGTCCGCATGGAGGGCCATCATGGTGCCGCAACTTGTCAATGCAACGCCTATAGGAAACAGCACAAAGAGATAATGAGAGATTCGTCTACCTGCTGTCCTGACGGCCTGCTTTGAATTGCTCATTTATGCGAAAGATACGAAACTTTTTGGCCGTTCGCAAACGCTTCCCGATTAGCGGCGTATCCATTCTTAGTATTGCTCGCATCAGTAATTCTTGCAGGCAAATCAATGGGTCTCTTGTTCCGTTTGGCATTCTGTTTTAGGATGCGCCTGTCTGAGTCAGATAATTGCCTTATGGGGCACATCCATGCCCGCGTCACTGAACCACATTCATTCCGATACCCCGATGGGGGCCAATCTGATTGCCGGCGGCGCGACGTTCCGTTGCTGGGCTCCGCATGCCAAGTCCGTCCACGTGGTCGGCGATTTCAACCATCAGGCACGGAACGAAGCGAGTTTGCTGACACGGGACGCGCAGGGGCATTGGCGCGGGTTCATCCCTGGGGTGAAGGATCGCCAGCGCTACATGTTCTACGTGGTCGGCGAGGGGAGTGAGGGGCTCAAGCGGGATCCCTATGCCCGCGAGTTGGAATCGCCCTTCCCCAGCCAATGCATCATTCGTCACCCGGACTTTCCCTGGCACGAGTGCGGCTATGTCACGCCGCGTTTTCACGAATACGTCATCTATCAGCTCCATGTGGGGACGTTCTTCACCCCGAATCTCCCGCAAAAAGGCGGCACCTTTCTCGATGTGGCTCGTAAGCTGCCCTATCTCGCTGAGCTTGGCGTGAACGCGCTGCAATTGATGCCCATTCAGGAGTTTCAGACCAGCTTCAGCCTGGGCTACAACGGCACCGACTATTTTTCTCCCGAAATGGATTTCGCCGTGGCGGATGCCGATCTGGCTCCCTATGTGGCGACGGTCAACCGGCTGCTGGACGCGAAGGGGTTGCGCCGATATCAGGTGAAGGAGCTGCGGGGGGAAATGAATCAGCTCAAGGCGCTGATCGATCTCGCCCATATCTATGGTTTGGCGGTGCTGCTCGATGTGGTCTACAACCATGCGGGCGGAGACTTCGGGGATCAGAGCCTGTATTTCTTCGACCGGCAGGATCCGGCCGGCGGTCAGCGTCACTCACTGTACTTCACCGATGTAGGCCATGCCGGCGGTCTTGTGTTCGACTTTGCCAAGCCGGAGGTTCGCGACTTCCTGATTCAGAACGCCAAATTCTTTCTCACTGAATACCGTGTCGATGGATTCCGGTACGACCAGGTGAGCGTGATCGATCACGACGGCGCGCCCGAGGGCTGGCGTTTTTGCCAGGACCTGACGTCGACGGTGCATGCACAGCGGCCGGAGAGGTTGCACCATGCGGAATATTGGGATGTGAATCCGTTCATCGTCGCGCCGCGGCCGGTCGGGGCCGGGTTCGACACCACGTTGACCGACGGCCTGCGGATGGCGATCCGCGATGTCATCGGCAACGCGAGCGCACCCGACGAGCGACCGCTGAATATGACGGCGTTAGCGAGAAGTTTGTGGCCCGAGGGGTTCAACGAGTCCTGGCGGTTTGTGCAGGGGCCGGAGAACCACGACATCGTCTACCGGGGACGGGAACAGCGCATCGCCCGGCTTGGCGATCCGGACCACCCCCGATCCTGGTTTGCGCGCAGCCGTGCGCGGGTCGCGACCGGCCTGAGCCTCACGGCTCCCGGGATTCCCATGCTGTTCATGGGGCAGGAATTTCTGGAGGACAAGCAGTGGGCGGACGACTTCGTGACACACCGCGAGTTGCTTCTCCATTGGGCCGGTCTCGATCAGGGCGACCGGCAGATGATCGACCATCTGCGGTTCACGCGGGAACTGTTGCATGTACGCCGCCGATTGCCGGCGCTGCGTGGACAAGGGTTTCGCGTGGCGCATGTGCACGATCAGAATCGGGTCCTGACGTTTCATCGCTGGGTGGAAGGCGAAGGGCATGACCTGTTAGTGGTGGTGCACCTGGCCGACTTCACCCGCGTCGGGTATCGACTCGGATTCCCAGACGAGGGTGACTGGCGCGAACTGTTCAACAGCGATGCCTATGAAAACTGGATCAATGCCGGCGTGGCCGGCAACAGCGGGCGCGTGACCGCCGGTCTGCAACCCCTGCATGGCTTTGCCTATTCGGCCGCGGTGGTGCTCCCCGCCAATAGTATGCTGATATTTGCGCGTTAGTGTCCCCCGGATTCCCTTCCCCGCATCTCCATGTGGTCTCTTTCTCGAGCCTACGGGCCTGTTCTTAACGAACCCGTCGCCTTTGCGCGCTACAAGAGTTCTTCGTAGAGCGGACGACCGCAGGCTGAGGTCTTATCTCCGCTACAAAATGGCAGCAGGAGCGACAGACTGCCGGTGCGATGGGGCGTAGAGTCTCGATGTGCGCGACACGCCGTTCATGTTCGACCGCATACCTGCAATCGAGAGGAGGTCACGATGAACATGCGTAGTGTAATGTCTATCACGCTGATCTGGATGGGAATGGTCGCCCCGGTTCTCGGATTTCAGACCGCCGCAGAGTTTCCAGTGAGCTGGGTCGAGCACGTGGATCTTCGCAATCACCTACTGACCTTCAAGACCGAGGACGGTCAGGTGCGGATGTTCCGGGTGGCCGATTCGGTGGCGATGCGGCGTGAGTGGCTGAGTAAAGGGGATCTCGTCAGCATCGAAGTCGATCTCGACGACCAGATCGTGAACATCGTGAAAGTGGATCGGAGATCCGAACCCAATCGACAGGTGTCACGTCGAAAATGAGGCGATGCAGCTTCTGCTAGGTTGTCCACCAGGAGGCGACCGGAGGATGGGGCCGGGGGCGCAATGGCCGCGGATGAACCCAACAGCCTTGTGAACGAAGCCCCGCCTGTCGGCAGTATCCGGCAGCGACATCCGCTTCATCTGTGCCTTGATTCACCATGAACAGGGTCCCCCCCGCCGCAAGATTGCGCGCGATGCTGGCAAAGAGCCGTTCCGGAGAAAACACCGTTAACGGGAGCCGCCAGGCTAGAACGGGCGTAGGCGTGACAAACGGAAACCAAGCCGTGATGACATCTACCTGTTCGTCCATCTCGCAGTAGTCGACGGTCACAAACGAGGTCTGCGGAAGATCCGCGACGTATCCGGCGGCAGCGTCGTAGCGGCTGTAGCCGGTTGGATAGAGGCGGTAACCCTCGACATCCACGCCAGTCAGTTTCGCCGGTCGGAAAAACCGGTGCAGCGTCTGCGCATACCAGAAGTTGGCACAGCCCACATCCGTGACAAGACCGCCCGTGGGAACGGGCCGGTCCGCTGCCGCCCAGGCCTGGTCCAGCAGATCGAGGTAGGCGTAGTTCGCCAGGGACGTGTGTCGTCCGTAGCGGGATTCGAAGCAGACACCATAGTGGGCCTGCAGGGATTCGATACAAGCCGACTGCCCGGTCTCCAGATCTGTGAGACGGCCGACCGGCACTTCATGGTAAGGCTTTCTCGACCAGCGTATCCGTTCCGAGAGGCCGAACCACAGTGCATGATAGAGCGACCGGCACCGTTGTCCGAGAGAATAACGATGGTTGGGCGATGAAGGACTGGGGGCAGGAGCCTGAACCGGGCGTGGAGCATGGAAAGTGACTGGAGGAGTGGTCGGCATAGGGAGAATGTTTCATCACCATGTCGGCTTTTCCAATGAAGAACTGAAGGGGGGCGGATGGTAATGGCTAGCCATCATCCCATCGGTCGTTCTGTAAACATTCGCGGTTCGGCACAGCATGCGCTTAATCTGCGTGGTCAGACTGGCCGCCGGTCACGAAGTCATTGAGCAGCCGACAACCGGCAAAAAGCGTGGCCTCGTCATTTCTGATCCAGCGGCTGATGGCTCCCAGGTAGACAAGGCGGTCTGCGACCGCCTTGATATCTTCGGTGCCGGTCTCAGCTCCTGCCTTCGTAGGGTTCACAGGTTTCCCGTACTCGATCAGATAGTTCAATAATCGTCGTTCTGCTCCCTTGCCTACCTCCTCTATCAGCTGTCGAAGGAACGGCTGCCATTGCTGTCGGCCTTCAGCAAGAGCCGTTTCTCCGTAATGCAGGAAGAGTTTGCTCAAGTACGGATGGTTGCCCGTCCACTTCGCGATGGGTGCCGCCATATCATGGCCGACCAACCGGCGGAGTTCTCCATCGAGCAGGACAGAGAGTGGATAGAGGCGAATGGTCAACCCGGGTAACGTTGAAGGGTTGGCCAACAGTGCTCTCAACCGGTGACCGCCGGTGAGAATCATGTTCCGCGGGCGGGCAGTCGAAACTTGCTGGAGCAGCAGGTCGATCGTTTCGCCTGGCAGATGGTCGAGGTTGTCCAGAACGAGCATTGCGCCGGATATCTCATCTCCATTTGGCAGTGATGCTTGGCGGAAATCCACTTCGATCACCCGGTGGTGGGATAGCCCATCCAGCGAGCTTCGTACCAGCGACGTCTTGCCGAGCTTCGGTCAGCCGATCACCGCCACGGATTCGCCGTCCGCTAGGCGTCCGCGCAGGTTTCGGACAAGCCCTTGGCGTCCGATGAACGCATCGCCGGTGGCCGGCTGTGGAAAGAAGGGTGCGACGGACATAGGCCACTTTACCACGCATGACCATGATACGACTCATCGCTCGTGCGATCGGGGCAATCTCGGTCGAGACTCGTTACTGAGGGCGCACAAACCGGAGCAGGCTCTCGCCTGCGGCCAGCCGCACAAATTTCCGCTTCAACTCATTCACTCGATCGAGATAGAGCTTCGCACTGTGATCGCCGCACCGTTGTTGCGGGGCCAGTCGAAAGCCGCGGGCGACATATGCGTGGCCGGCGCCGGGTCCGCAGAGATGAATCAGTGCGGCCAGATCCTGCTTCTGCTGGAACGTGGGGCGAGGCCTTCGATGCGAACCGATGGCGTTCGCCACGGCGCGGTCGAGCAGGGCGGAGGTCAACTCGATGGCATGGCTCGGCAGGACGCGGCTATAGAAGGAATTGAACCAGCAGGAGTGAGGATCGTTCCAGGAGCCCTCCTGGACGACACGGTGGTCATGAATACAGTACCGCTTTCCTTCCTGAAACGTCGCATCGGTGATCTGGAACATGCCGACGGCGCTCGACGCCGGACGATACAGTTCCAGCGGATTCCAGGTCAGTCGCCAGCGCCAGTAGGTGCGCGCGACCGGATTGCCTGCGCTTTCGACCTGCGCCAGCGCGGCCAGTAGATCCGGCGTCATGATGGCAGTGGAATGTGTGCGGAAGAGCGGACCGTACTCTTTCCATGTTTCATACGGATGTTTATCGAGCGCGTCGTCGAGCGCAAAGAACATTTCCGTCGGCTTGTGGATCGTGTGGTAGACCCAGTTCACGCCCGCGCCAAGCAAGAGTAGGATAGCCAGGCTCACCACAAGCCTGGCCGTGAAGGGCAAGCGCCGCAGGGCGGTGAGCAGGGCTCGATATCTGTGTCGCCAGACGCGCCCGCGCCGACGAACGGCTACAATCGTGCTCCTGCGACCGCGCTTCCTGCGACGGATCACAGCCTGCGGATGCGAGCGGGAAGGCATGGGCTCACTATAACCCAAAAAGGGGAGTCGGAGGCCTGGTGATCCTCTTGCTGGCGAGGTGCGCAGCAGCGCACTCGCTTGGCCCTGGTTCTTCCTTACAAGTCAGCCGACTTCCCGAGCCCGTTGTGTGCGACAGCAGTACGGCTCGAAATCTATCATCTGGTGACAGCGAAGTATCTCGTCGGATACAGGCGCTGTTTCTTCTAAAACGGTTTCGACTTAATGAGCACCGATGATCTAATCGCTTTCATGCATGTCGGAGTAATGCCAACTTCGCATTCAGAAAGGCCGGACTAATTTATCCGACTGCGATGGATCAGACCACTTTCGAAATCCAGTCGTGGAGGTAGTCACAGGAAGTATCGGCTTGCTGCGGGCACCTAATTAAAGTCACAAACCAATTCTGTCCTGCCGAGCGATATGTTGGATATCACCTGGTCCGCCGTGAAGGCAGGCCTGGATCGCCTCTCCCCACTGTCCTCGTGCCACCAAATTACATCGGTTTTTTCGAATGACGGACGCCGTATTATCGATTTGTAAGAAGAAGCCATGTGCCTATACAGTTTTTAGTAGGGCAGGTTGCACCGCAAAAGAGGCACACGATGCCGAAAGTTCTGATCGTCGATGATGACGCCGATGTCCGTGCGTGCCTCCAGGACGCCCTAGAAGCACGCGGCTTATCCTGCTGGGCCGTTGAAAACGGCCGGCACGCACTCGAATGTTTGCGGGCTGCTGAGGTGGATCTCATCGTGACCGACTATCGGATGCCCGCCATGGATGGATTGGAACTGTTGCGGCGTTTGACCGGTTCCGCCCTGGAAACGATCCCGGTCATTCTCCTGTCAGCGGATTCGGCAGCCAATCTGCGGCAGGAGGCCTTGCGCCTTGAGGCCTATGCCGTGGTTCACAAACCGTTTAACACGCATGATCTCGTCGAGGTCATGTTTCGCGCGCTTCACCGAAACAGCAGCGATCCCGAGCAGGCGGCTGCCGCCACCCAACCCAATCAAGGAGGGAACTATGAAACAGAGGCAACCAAATACAAGCGCCATGGAGAAGGCGAACGGAACGGCTCCATCGGGCGTTGAGGAGTCGCTTCGCAAAAGAATCGCCATTCGCGCATATGAGCTGTTTCGCGACCGCGGCAGCGAGCACGGGCATGCCGAGGACGACTGGCTCGAAGCGGAACGGCAGATCAAAACCGAGATGCAACAAAGCTGAAGCGCGTGGGTTGAGGCTGATCCTTATGACGGCCTGTCTGGCCATTGCTACATGATAAGGGAGGAGACGCGATGATCATGAGCCGGTTCAACGCAGGTGAGAGATGGCTGGCGCTGCTCACGGCTGTCAGCATCATGTGGGCACCAGGAGTGCTCTTGGCCGGGGCGGTCGGCGACCGCCGAGACGAGGAACAAGTGGTGCAAGTATATCGGGACGTGGTACCGGCCACTGTCTTTCTCAGTTCTTCGTATGCTACGGGCAGCGGCCGCAATTCGTCGATTGGCTCCGGCTTCATCGTGGATGAGGCCGGGACGGTCCTGACGAACGCGCACGTGGTCGAGGGCGCACACACGGTGATGGCGAAATTGTACGACGGGCAGCGGGTGCGTGCGGAGGTGCTCGGCGTCGATTCTTACAGCGATGTGGCCGTGCTCCGTCTGACCGGAGTCAATGGGAAAGTTCCCTTCGTGCAGCTCGGCACCTCCGACGCGCTCCGCATCGGTCAGAGAGCGTTGGTAATCGGCAACCCCTTCGGCCTGGGCTTCGGGCTCTCCACCGGCATCCTCAGCGGATTAAATCGCCTTCCTCCCGGCGTCGCATTCAGCGAACCGAGGGTTCCGCTGATTCAGACCACCGCCCCTATCAATCCGGGCGACAGCGGCGGCCCGTTAATGAACTCCGACGGCCGGGTCATCGGAATTACGACCGCCATGGCGTTGGGCACTCAGAATATCGGCTTTGCCGTGCCGATCGATCTCGCCAAAGAGGTCCTTGGAGAATTGAAGGCGAAGGGCAAAGTCAGTCGGCCCTGGCTAGGCGTCGGCGGCAAGTTCGTGACGGACGAGATCCGGGAATTATTCGTCCTGCCCCTCGCCGATGGGCTGCTGGTCGGTGAGGTCTTTCCCGGCAGTCCTGCAGCGGATGGGGGACTGCGAGCGGGGACCGTCGACGTGACGGTGGCCAGCGAGCCCTGGATGATGGGCGGAGACCTGATCGTCTCTCTGCAGGGCCGGTCGCTCCGGACGATGGAGGATTTCGTTTCGGCCTTCAAGAGCTTGAAGATCGGCGAGACGGTCTCGGTCGAATTCATCCGCGACCGGATGAGACGCAGGGCCTCCCTGGTCGTCGCCGAACGGCCCCAAGGCCTGTCGCACCCGACCTCCATGTCCATCGGCAAGGCGGCTCGGTGATTGGACGCAGAAGGCGTCGCCGGCGACTTCGGGCCGAACGCCATGACAGGTCGGCGAACAGTATGAGGCAACATATTTCACCAGATAGAAGGAAGGAACTGCGATGACGAACCTGATAAACGGTGCCCCGACGCGAATCCGTCACATTTTTCATCCGACAGATTTTTCGGCCGCCAGTATGGCGGCTTTCGGGCATGCATTGAAGCTCACTCACCGCCTTCAGAGCGATCTGACGATCATGCATGTCGATCCGGCGCGGGCCGATCCCGATTTCGAGGATTTTCCGAGAGTACGGGAGACGCTCAGCCGATGGGGAATTCTCAAAGAGAGGGCCACTAAAGACGACCTTCTGGCGCTCGGTATCGGCGTGCGCAAAATTCGCGGGATGGCGGACCAACCAGTGACGTCGATTCTGCAATTGCTCAGCTGGAAACCGGCCGACTTGATGGTCTTGGCAACCTATCCCAAAGACGCCCTAAGTCAATGGTTGTCCGAGGAGTCCGGAGAGACGCTGGCCCGCAAGTCCCGCACGATGACTCTGTTCGTGCCAGGCGAGAGTCCAGGATTCGTCTCATTGCATAACGGAGTGGTGGCGCTGCAGCGGTTTCTCATCCCGATGGACCACCGCCCGGACGCGCAGGCTGCGGTGGACGCCGCCTGCGCGATTGCGTCGAGCCTGGGGATCGATACGGCGATCTTCGAGCTGTTGTATGTAGGGGAACCGGCAGACGTGCCGCGCCCGCGGCTCCAACGTCGTGACGGCTGGATTTGGAAGCAAAGCGTCAGCACGGGCATCGTGGTAGAGGAAATTCTTGAGGCGGCCGAGCGCCAGCAGCCGGATCTGATCGTCATGGCGACCGAATGGAGAACGGGCTTTCTCGACGCCTTGCGCGGTAGTACCACCGAACGAATTCTGCGCCGGACGATCTGTGCGCTGCTCGCGGTCCCTGTCTATGAGCCGCTCGCATGATCGCTATGTAGTCATCTTGGGGAGAAGGGAGATCATGGATATCATGCGCGTTGTACCGATCGTCTTCTTGATCATGGGGCTTTCCGCTTGTCAGGTTAGAACGCAGATGCCATGGCAGCAAGTGGGAAAAACGGCCGACGAAACGAAAGCGGACGAAGCCGAGTGCTTGCGGCAGGAGGGAGAGCGTTCAGCAGTCGCGGCGTTTAAGAGGGCGGCGGATTGCATGGAATCCAAAGGATATCAGCGCGACCAGTGGAATCGGTTTGCTTGCTGCCGGCGGTTGCTGGGCAGTTGAGGCGGTGCACGCACTCCCGTGAATGGAGGGGTTTCTCACATGAGCTGGATGTTCAGCCGCACAGTGTTCGGATGGTTTTTCGCCGTGATGGTCGGCGCCTTCGTGGGGCTCGGCCTGTTTACCTTTTGGTATGCGCGCGGGGCGTCCTACCTCACGGATGACCCGCGGGCCTGCATCAATTGCCACGTCATGAGGACGCAATATGACGGCTGGGTGAAGTCGAGCCATCGAATGGGGGCCGTCTGCAACGATTGCCACACGCCGGAAGGACTTATCCCGAAGTACGCGTCCAAGGCGTTCAATGGCTTCCTCCACGCGGCGGCCTTTACCACCGGAGATTTTCCGGAGGTGATTCAGATCAAGCCGCATATGCGGGCGATCACGGAACGGGCCTGCCTGAAATGTCACGCGGACATTGTTCAGGCCATCAATGTGTCGGACGACCCCGCGGGGCGCCTGTCCTGTGTCGGCTGTCATCGCGATGTCGGACATCGATAAGGGAGGTCATCATGAATCGAACGGGTCGCGGGTCGGTAAAACTGGTGGTCCTGGCGGTGCTGGCCGCCGGGGCGGCGCTGGCGATCACCGCGCTGCTGGTTAATATCTTCGAGCGCCACCAGGAGGCCAAGAACGTATTCTTCCGGGTGGTTGAGTTAACCGACCAGACCGAAGACCCCGCTGAATGGGGGAAAAACTTTCCCTTTCAGTTCGACGCGTACCGGCGCACCGTGGATCAGGTCCGCACGCGCTTCGGCGGCAGCGAAGCGGTGCCGCGCGAGCCCACCTCGGCCGATCCCCGTTCAGTGGTCGCCCAGTCGAGGATCGAAGAAGACCCGCGACTCAAAACGATCTGGGCCGGGTATGCCTTCGCGCACGACTTTCGTGAGGAACGCGGCCATGCCTTCATGTTGGAGGATCAAATCTATACGGGACGGCAAACGGTCGTGAAGCAGCCCGGCACCTGCCTCCAGTGCCATTCGTCGGCCTACACGGCGATGATGAAGCTCGGCGAAGGGGATCTCCCAAAAGGGTTTGAGAGCATGAACCGGCTGCCTTACGCGGAGGCCAGAAAACTGGTGAAGCACCCGGTCACCTGCTTGGATTGCCATGTGCCGGACACGATGCAGCTTCGCATCACGAGACCTGCCTTTCTCGAAGGCATCCGTGCCGTGAAGGAACGCGAGGGCATTCGCAATTTCGATCCCAATACGATGGCCACCAGGCAGGAGATGCGCTCGTTTGTCTGCGGGCAGTGCCACGTCGAGTACTACTTCAAAGGGCCGGAGAAGCGGCTGACGT
The DNA here is from genome assembly GCF_900170025.1 of Nitrospira sp. ND1. NCBI lineage: Bacteria > Pseudomonadati > Nitrospirota > Nitrospiria > Nitrospirales > Nitrospiraceae > Nitrospira > Nitrospira sp. ND1. The sequence goes on from NZ_FWEX01000006.1 coordinate 2,437,706, forward strand.
TTCCATGGGCCAACGGGTTGCGCGCCGATGAGATCCTTGCCTATTACGAGCAGACCGGATTCAAGGATTGGACCCACGCGGATACCGGCGCGTCGACGCTCAAAGCGCAGCATCCAGAGTTCGAGTTGTGGAGCCAAGGCGTGCATGCCCGCTCCGGCGTTTCCTGCGCCGACTGCCATATGCCTTACAAACGCGAAGGCGCGATGAAGATCAGCGATCACCACGTGAGGAGCCCGCTGCTCAACATTAACCGCGCCTGCCAGACCTGCCATCGCTGGCCGGAAGCCGAATTGAAGGAGCGCGTCGAAACGATCCAGCACCGGACATTCGAACTGCGCAACCGTGCGATGGATGCCGTCGTGGCGTTAATCGGTGATTTAAAAAGAGCGCGGGCACGCGGCCAGAACGCTGCCCTGTCAGAGGCGCAAACGTTGCAGCGTCAAGCGCAGTTCTTGCTGGATTTCGTCGAGGCGGAAAATTCCACCGGTTTCCACGCGCCCCAGGAAGCGGCGCGCGTCCTGGGCCAATCCATCGATTTGGCACGGCGCGGGCAACTGGCTCTTCGTGACCGGGCAGGGCCTTAGTGAGGGGGCATTCATCATGACCGACTTGCAAGCTGCTCGCACGCTGATCGCGGGGTCGCTCGGTTTCCACATTCTGTTCGCCGTGATCGGGATCGGTCTGCCGCTCATGATGGTGCTCGCCGAATGGCGTTGGTACAGAACCGGCGATGCGGTATCGTTGGCGCTCGCCCGGCGATGGGCCAAGGGCACGGCGATGCTTTTCGCCATCGGGGCGGTCTCCGGCACCATCCTGTCGTTTCAGCTCGGGCTGCTATGGCCGGAATTCATGCGGTGGGCAGGACCGATCGTCGGCTTGGCCTTTTCACTCGAAGGCGCGGCGTTCTTCACGGAAGCGGTCTTTCTCGGCCTCTATCTCTACGGCTGGGGCCTGCTGAGCCCGGCCGCGCATCTGGCCTCCGGCCTGGCCGTCGCCGTCAGCGGCGTCACCTCGGGCATCTTCATCGTACTGGCCAACGGGTGGATGAATACGCCGCGAGGGTTCCGTCTGCTGCAGGGGCAACCGACCGACATCGATCCGGTCGCGGCCCTGTTCAGCCCATCCGGTCTGGCGCAAGTGCCCCATATGATCCTGGGCGCCTACGCTGCGACCGGATTCGCCGTCGCTGGGATTCACGCCTGGCAGCTCCTTTGGCACCCGGACGATCCCTTCCATCGGCGAGCCTTGACGATTGCGCTGTGGTTAGGCGGGATTAGCGCCCTGCTGCAACCGCTCAGCGGCGACCTGCTTGCCAAGGTGGTGGCCGTCCATCAACCCGCCAAGCTGGCGGCGTTCGAAGGACAGTTCGCCACGGAAGCGGGCGCGCCGTTCCGCTTGGGTGGCATTGTGGACCTTGATCGTAGGCGGCTCGACTACGCGATCGAAATCCCATATGCGCTCAGCCTGATGCTGTACCTCGATCCGACGGCGACCGTCACGGGGCTGGACAGCGTGCCTCGGGATCAGTGGCCGCCGGTGGCCATCGCGCGCGGCGCGTTCCAAGTGATGATCCTCTGCGGTGGGGCTATGACCTTCGTGACATTGTGGGCAGGGTGGCAGGGGTGGCGTTACAGGGCGGTTGCGCGGTCCCGTCTTTTTCTCAAGGCCGTGGTCCTGGCCGGTCCGCTGGGTTTTGTCGCCACGGAAGCCGGATGGATTGCCGCCGAGGTGGGCCGACAGCCGTGGATTATTACGGGCGTCATGCGGACGGCGGCCGCGGTCACGCCTATGCCGGGCCTGCTGGTTCCGCTCGTCTTTTTCGGCGCGCTTTACCTCATGCTGGCCGCCATCGTCTTATGGATACTCCACCACCATATCGCTGCCGGGTCTCCTGTCGACTCTACGGTCCTCAAGCCGCCTGTCGAAAGGACGGTTTATGAGTCTTGAGCTGATCATCGCCGGTGTTCTCATGACGACCCTGACGGGCTATGTCCTCACGGGCGTGGCCGACTTTGGAGCCGGCGCTTGGTACCTTGCGGCCCGCGGCGGGCGCGCGCCGGCACAGCGGGCGTTCATCGACCGTGCGTTGGCGCCGATCTGGGAGGCTAACCACGTCTGGCTGATCGTCGTGCTCGTGCTGCTCTTCGCGGGCTTTCCGTCGGCCTTCACAGTGATCATGACGAGCCTTCATATTCCGCTCACCTTGCTGCTGATCGGCATCGTGCTGCGCGGCGCTTCCTTCGCGTTTCAGCATTCTGACGTCCCGTTCGACGAGCGCCTCCCTTGGGGAAGTCTGTTCGCGGTGGGGAGCCTGGTGGCCCCGTTCTGGCTCGGCGTCGTGCTGGGAAGCGTGGCTGCAGGCCTGCCGCCCTCTTCGGGAAGTTTCCTCACCCGCTATGTCGAGCCCTGGCTCGCGCCGTTTCCCCTCGCCGTCGGGGTCTTCACGACCGTCCTCGCCCTGTACTTGGCCGCCGCCTATTTGACGGTGGAGGCTCAGGATGGCGAGCTGCAAGTCGAGTTTCGTCTGCGCGCGATCGCTGCCGGGATCGTCGCGGCAGGCTTGGAAGAGACGCTGTTGCTGCTTTCACGAGAAGCCGCTCCGCTCGTGTGGGGCGGCCTGACCGGCACGGTCTGGGGCGTGCTGGCCCAGTTCACGACCGCAGTTGCCGGTCTCACGGGCATTGCATGCCTCTGGTTGAAGCGGTTTCGTTGGGCGCGGATCTGCATCGCCGGACAGGTCACGATGACGCTTTGGGCGTGGGTCCTCGCGCAGTGGCCCTATCTCGTGCCGCCACACCTCACGATCTACAATGCCGCCGCGCCGGCGCCGGCGCTCCGGGCGGTCCTCTATGCTCTCGGAGGCGGAGCGGTCCTGGTGTTTCCCGCTCTGTGGTATCTCTTCCGTGTTTTCAAACAGCAGGCTGTGCTGGGCGGCGATGCGCCGAAGGGTTGAAAGGAGTACGTCTATGACACGTGACTATGAGTATGATCTGCTCTGCATCGGCAGCGGCCCGGCGGGGCAACGGGCGGCGGTACAGGCCGCGAAGCTTGGGAAGCGCGCCGCCGTAATCGAACGGGGCCATCGCCTGGGCGGCGTTTGCGTCGATACGGGAACGATCCCCAGCAAGACGTTTCGGGAAGCGGTGCTGTCACTGAACGGCCATGCCTGTCCCGCGTGCAGTAAGGTGCGCCCTGGCGCGTCCGCTCGTCCTCCGGCGCAGGCCCTGCTGGCCCGCGTGGAGGCGGTGGAACAACGCCAAGCGGACGTCATCGGCGGGCAGCTTCGGCGCAACGACGTGGCCGTGCTTTCGGGGGAAGCGCGCTTTCACGATTCTCATACAGTGCTTATCGAGTCATCCGACCGCATGATTACCGTTACCGCCGCCAATATATTGATTGCGGTGGGCACCGTACCCGCTGCGCCACCGGGGGCCGCAGTGGAGCCGAACCTGGTGGTGACCAGCGACGAATTACTGGGGCTGACGACGTTGCCGCGCAAGCTCGCGGTCGTCGGCGCGGGGGTCATCGGGATCGAGTATGCATCCATGTTCGCCGCGCTGGGGATCGAGGTGACTGTCATTGATCAGCGCGAGCACCCCCTGGAGTTCCTCGATCGTGAGATCGTGGACGCGCTGTTCCATCAATTGCGGAACGTGGACGTGACGTTCAGGCTCGGCGAAACCGTAGAACGGTTGGAAATTCTCAATGGGCCCCCGCGGCGGGTCGCACTGTTGCTGGAATCAGGTAAGCGATTGGTGTCCGAGCTGGTCCTCTATTGCGCCGGCCGGCAGGGTGCGACGGGGCGGTTGAATCTCGCCGCCGCCGGTCTGAAGGCGGACGACCGCGGGCGTCTCGCGGTCGATCGGGACTACCGCACGGAGGTGCCGCATATTTTTGCCGCCGGGGACGTGATCGGGTTTCCCAGCCTGGCGACCACGTCGGCCGAGCAAGGGCGGCTCGCCGCTTGCGCCGCCTTCGGCGTGGAAGCCGACCCGATGACCGCGCATTTTCCCATCGGCATTTATTCCATTCCGGAGATTTCGATGGTCGGCGCGCCGGAACAGGAGCTGACACGGCGCAAGGTGCCCTATGAAGCCGGCACGGCCCGCTACCGGGAGATCGCACGGGGACAGATTCTCGGAGACGACAGCGGCCTGCTCAAAATGCTGGTGCATCGGGAAGACCGGCGGCTGCTGGGAGTTCACATCGTCGGAACGGGCGCGACCGAATTGATTCACATCGGACAGGCCGTCTTGGGGCTTCAGGGCGGTCTGGACTACTTTTTGACGACGGCGATGAACTATCCGACGCTGGCGGAATGTTACAAAGTGGCGGCGCTGGATGCCTTCAACAAGCTGTCGGCCTAGCCGACGCGACCAAGTCGGAAGGAGATGGGATGTACGACCGAGTGACCGATTCAGTGAGACAAGTCTTCGCGTGGATGGAACGTTTGGATCGCTGGGGCTATATTACAGTTGGGTTCAGCCTGCTGGTCATCAGCGTCCTGCTGTTCGTCCATAGCTGGGCGCAGTTCGCTACGGCCTATCGCACGGAGCCCTTCCTCCTTATCAGCTTGACCCTCGTCAATCAGCTTCTACTCGTCATCATTCTTCTGGAGCTGTTCCGCACCATCGTGCGGTTCCTGGAAACCGATACCTTGCGGGTGGAGCCGTACCTGGCGGTCGGCATCATCGCGTGCATACGGCGCATGCTCACGGCCAGCGCGGAGTTGGGAGACCTCAGGCACGTACCGGAGGATTTTTTCGAGCGGTATCTGAAAGACATGCTGATGAACGCCGGATTGGTGATGGTGCTGATCGGCAGCATCTTCGTGGTGCGGGCTCGTCCGGTACGGTCAGATCAGTACGACGGGATGGCTTCAGATGATCCCCTGCCCGACCTAGCCTCATCCGCTGGTCGCTCCGACTTCCCCACCCGTTAGGCGATACCCCGCTCGCCGAAGGCTCAGGCGCCGTCAGGACAAAATTTCCTGACGCGCCGCTTCTACGATGGCGAGCACCGCAGGGTGCTTGAGCCGACGCTCGACCGTGATGGCGTAGAATCGCTGTTTCACGGAATCCAACCGTCCCACCACCTGGACGCGATACTGGCGGCAGATTTCTTTTTCCATGACGCTGGAGCCGGGAAAGAGGCCATAGCCAGTCTGGCCGAATGCCTTCAACGTCGCGCTGTCTTCGAATTCTCCCATGACAGTCGGATGGATGCCTCGTCGAACCAGCCACTCGTCCACTAAGCGGCGCAGCATGGCATTCGGCGTGGGCAGCAGCACCGGGGCACCGCTGAGGGATTTCGGGAAGGCGCGCCGATATTTTGCCGCCTGATTCGCCGTCGAGAAGAACGTCACCCCCGATTCCCCCATGACGTGATTGTAGGTCTGCACCTTGATGCTGGGCGGCGCCGGCGTATCGGAAATCACAAGATCGAGGCCATGAATCGCCAGCTCGGCCAGCAAATGGTCCAGCTTGTTCTCCCAGCAGAGGATACGCGTCGGATGGGCCGTCTTCAACGCCGACTTCAACAGCTGCGAGGTTAGGAGCTTCGGCACTGCGTCGGCGATGCCGACGACCAGCCGTAGGGGCCGCCCGCTGCCGTGTCCTTTCACCGTGCTGATCAGATCCCGCCCGAGCGAGAAAATGTCCTCCGCATAACGAAACACGACGCGGCCCATTTCGGTCATGACCAGGTGGCGGCCCGAGCGGGCGAACAGTTTCTCTCCGAGTACGCCTTCCAACGCTCGAATTTGACCGCTAATGGTCGGCTGCGCCAGGCGAAGTTCTTCGCAGGCTCGGCTCACGCTGCCGTTCTTGGCGACCGCCCAGAAGTACAACAGGTGATGATAGTTCAGCCATTCCATGCGGCGGAAGTATACATCGGGTTATTCGATGGATGCATCTCAATTTATCTATTTTTCAGGCCGCCCCATCATTGCTATGGTTGCGCATGACGAACGCGTTAACCTCAAAGCCGTCCAGGAGGTGCACGATGATGCAGCGAGTTCAACGGGCGATCGGGACATTTTTCTTCTTGACTACCTGCTTCCTGGCTCCGGCGGAGGCGATGGAGTCGGAGTATCGTCCCTACGAGCCGGTCGTACGCGTTCATCCTCCTCCCCGGTACGTGCCGATGGGCCGCACGACGCCGCAGGTGGTGCCGCCGGAAGCAATGCGCAACGCCGCCGGGCCGGTCTATCGAACCGGGGACGGTTCACACCCGCCTTTCGCCCCTCATGTTCAGGCAGATCACAGACCGGGCGAGATTCAAAAACCCCATACCGGAGGAGCCGGGCTTCCGATCTGGCAGTGGTAAGCATGACTGAGCGTCCACCTCACATACCCGCTAGGAGCTCCACTACAGACTACGACCAATCGGCAGGTTTGTTCAGCCGGGCCCTGTGGGCAATAGCTCTTTCACCATCTTCCGGTGCGGGATGCCGGCGTCGATGAAGGGTTCGTCGACTACGTGGAACCCGGCCCGTTCATAAAATCCAAGCGCATGGATCTGTGCGGACAGGGTAACGCGCGGGAGCCCTTGCCTAACCGCCAGATCCAGCAGTGTCTGGAGAAGGTCCCGTCCGACGCCGCGCCCGCGCCAGTACTTGAGCACCGCCATTCTGCCGATGGTGCCATTCCGTTGCATGCGCGCCGTGCCGATGGCCTCTCCTCGGTCATTCCATGCCAGCACATGGGCGCAAGATGAATCGAGCCCGTCCCACTCCAGTTCTACCGGCACTCCCTGCTCGTGGATAAACACCGTTTCGCGAATCGCCCTGATGGCCGACTCTGTGGTGGCCCAGTCGGTAAGTTCTACCCGTCCTGTGTTGTGATGTTGCGGCATGATTTCCTGGCCTCATTCATTTGGTCGGTCTTCTGTATCCGACTCTGATCGACGGCGCGTCTCAAATGTAATTCTCTTTTGGAGGATCGGCAACCACATGGTACCGTTCATCATGATGGTCTGCTTGTGAAACGACGCAGGCGGACGCCGAGTGGCTCCGGTTCACCGATGGGAGGTCATCCGTGAAAACTCAACGTCGAACCTATGATGTCGTGGCAGGGCGTAGGATCCGGTCCGGATTGTGGCATTCCTGGTGTCAGGCCGGTGAAAGGGCTGAAGCCACGCGGGTGTTCGGCTGGTCATTTCTGCGCTCGGTGTGGTCGTTGCTTCGCAAGGTGACCTGGGGCCGGATTGGTCGTGAGCAGGAGAGTCGCTCCCCCTGGGGACACAAATCGATCGGTTGCTCCGCGCCGCGATCCACGGCCATCTATGGTCGCATGAACTGACCGGCGGTATTCCGTTCGGTTGATTGCCATTTCGCCGCTCGTTGTTCTGCCTTCTGTGTCTCCGTCCTTTCTTCGGTTCTTCGCTCAAACCAATAGGCATCTGGTCCCGACCGTAACCTTCCTGTGACTTTCCACAGGGGGAAGAAGGGCTTGCTGTATTTCTGCGGAAAGAAGGTATTGACCCGCTGATCCGTTGAGGCGAAGATGCGGCAGCGTTGGCACGGAGCCTGCTACTCAAGTCTGTAACGGATTGAACGATGAGGGGCGACCTATGAAAGTCTTGATTGCGACCGATGGATCGAAATACGGGAAGTGGGCGACGGAATGGGTGGCGCGGATGCCGTTCGCCGAGAAGCCGGATGTGAGCGTCCTGCACGTGACGGATGTCGAGGCCCTGCGCGCGCCGTTCATGTTTCAGCCGGTGGTGATCGGCAATGAGCCGTTTATTCAGGAAGAAATCAAGCGGATTGAAGCCCGTGGAAAGACGGCCATGGCAGAGGCCAAGGCTCAGATGGCGTCGCTCAAGTTAAAAGGCAAGCTGGTGTCTGAGCGCGGGTCAGCCGGCTCGACCATTCTCGATCGTGCGCCGCAGCGTGATGGACTGGTGGCGATCGGGAGCCGGGGGTTGGATGCGCTCGACCGGTTCATGCTCGGGAGTGTCTCGACCCAGGTGACGTTGCATGCGCCCTGCTCGGTTCTCATTGTGAAGGAAGAACCGCGCCCGCTGAGCCGGATTCTCTTCGCAGCCGACGGGTCCAAAGCCTCGGAGAAGGCGTTGCGGTTCCTGCTGACCAAACTGCACCCGGAAGAGCGGGAAGGCCTGGAGCCGATCGATGTGGTGGTGATGCACGCCATGCCGTTCCTGAAGTTTCCGGAACTCAAAGAGGCCGGCGCCCGCCTGGTCGAGCAATGCGCGAACAAGCTGCTGAAGGCCGGGTATGTGGTTGATGAAGTGGTCCAGCTTGGGAAACCGGCCGATGAGATCTTGAAAGTGGCGACGAAGAAGAAAGTCGATCTGATCGTGACCGGGGCCAAAGGCATGGGGGCTGTCGCCAGGTTCCTGCTGGGCAGTGTTTCGACCAAGGTTGTGCAGCACAGTACGTGCTCGGTGCTCGTGGTTCGTTAGGCAGGCTGTTGACAAAGGCTGCCAGCGGCGTTCTCTCGGCGTTCAACAGCCTGCGGCAGATTCTGGGAACGTCCGTGGCTCTGCTGGTTCCTCCCGGGGCAACTAACCCGCATTATTCATGACGGTTCGTCGTGAAATCGCCGAGTCACGTGGCGAGACCGGCGCGCGGAGCCGGGAGGACCCGAGGCGTACTCGTGCAGTACGTTGAGGGTCCGAGGGGTGAGCCCGCCGGCCGAAGGCCCGTCGCAGCAGTGAATCGGCGATTGCAGCAGAAGTGCTCATGAATAATGCGGGCTAAGACCGCTGTGGCATTTCACCCCGCTCTCAGGGCCGGTAGCGTAGCAAAACGCTGCTACCGGCATCCCATTCCTCTCGAAATCCGGACTCTCTCACGGCATGGTCCCTGCTGTTCTCAGGAACAGCAGGGCGCCCAAGGCAGATGATCGACGCATGACAGAGACAGCGGGGGTATTCAGGCGGAATTCAGAGGGACAGCATCGGCGAGCCGGTGACTGGCGTTCTCTTGCGGGACGATGCCTGGTGATCGGGCTGGTACTGATATCGGCAGTAGCCTGTGATCGGGATGCGCCCGTGGCGCCGCCGGCCGGTAAGCCGGTGAGCAGAGCCGCCGACGGGATGGTGCATCTGACCGATCCTGAAATTGCCAGGGCCGGCATCGAGGTGATGACGGTCAAGAAAGAGCCGTTTACCTTCCATCGCGAATTTCCCGCGACCGTGCAAGCCAACGAGAATGAACTGGCAGAAGTCACGACTCTCATTCGAGGGAGAGTCGTCGAGGTGCTGGTCGATGTGGGGAAGGATGTGAAGAAGGGTGAGCGGCTGGCGTTGCTCGACAGTACCGATCTCGGGATGGCCGAAGGAGCGTACCTCAAGTCGGCGGCAAGGCAACACGAAGCGCAGCTGGCCTTTGAGCGGGCGGAAAATCTCCATGAGCATCGTGCGATCAGTCTGGCCGAACTGCAACGCCGGGAAGCGGAAATGAAAACCGCGCGCGCCGATGCGCGGGAGGCATCGCATCGGCTGGCGCTCCTTGGCCTGCCGGCTCAGGAAATCAAACGGCTTGAACGCGAGCAGACGATCCGGTCCGATGTGGCGATTCGAGCGCCCTTTGCAGGTCGCGTGATCATGCGTAATATCACGCGCGGGGAGGTGGTGGAGACCTCGCGGAACTGTTTCACCATCGCCGACCTGTCCGATGTCTGGGTGGTGGCCAACGTGCCGGAAAAGGACGTGCGCTTTATTCGTCCGAAGGACCGGGTTCACGTGATGGTTCCGGCCTATCCGCATGGGCTGTTCTCCGGCACCGTGACCTACATCAGCGATGTCCTCGACCCATCGACCAGGACGATGCGTGTCCGTGTCACCGTGCTCAATCCCGATCGGACCTTGAAACCGGAGATGTTCGCCATGGTCCGTGTCTTTGCGTCCCCTCAACCCGAGGCGCTGGCGGTGCCGCTCACGGCTGTGCAACAGGACGGCACGGGCAAATTACTGTTCGTGCGGCAAGCGGACAATCGATTCGAATCGCGCCGGGTTCTCCTGGGAGACGAGCTGGACGGCAAGACCATCGTCCTGGAGGGGCTGCACGAGGGTGAAGACGTGGTGGTCAAAGGGTCCTTCGCAATCAAGTCGGAGTTCGATATCCACAAAATCGAGCCCACGCCATGATTGCCTCACTGTTGGAGTTCTCGCTCCGCCAATCGATCCTCGTCATCGGACTGGCCTGCATGTTTTCCGTGGCCGGCCTGTTCGCCTTTCAATCTATCCCCATCGATGCCTACCCCGACGTGACCAATGTGCAGGTGCAGGTGTTGACGGAAGCGCCTGGCCTCTCTCCCGTTGAAGTGGAACGCTTCATCACCTATCCGATCGAACTGCAGATGAACGGGCTGCCGGGCCTGACGGAAATCCGCTCGTTGTCCAAGTTCGCGCTCTCTCAGCTGACGGTGGTGTTCGAGGATGATGTGGATGTGTACTTTGCCCGCCAGTTGGTGTTGGAGCGGATCATGGCGGTCAAGGAGCGGTTGCCGGCGGGTATCGATCCGGTCCTGGCGCCGGTCACGACTGGACTGGGAGAGATCTACCAATACTATCTCGAAGGCCCGCAAGCCCATGCGACCGATACGGCGCTCGTAGAGGCCGAGTTGACGAATCAGCGGACGGTGCAGGATTGGGTACTCCGCCCCTTGCTGAAGAGTGTGCCGGGCGTGATCGATGTGAACGGCCTGGGCGGATTCGTGAAGCAGTTCCAAGTGCTGGTGGATCCCGACAAGTTGCGCAAATACAGCCTGACGCTGCACGACATCTATGAGGCGGTGCAGAAGAACAATGCCAATTCCGGCGGCAATGTGCTGGAACGGCATGCGGAACGCGCCATTGTGCGGGGACTGGGACTCATCAAAACCCTGCCCGACATCGAGCGTATCGTCGTGAAGGAAGCGGGCGGCACACCCGTGTTCGTCCGTGATGTGGCAGAGGTTCGTATCGGTCATGCGGTGCGCCATGGCGCGGCCGTGTTGAACGGCGAGCGGGAGGTGGTGGCGGGCACGGTGTTGATGTTGCGCGGAGGCAATGCACGTGAAGTCGTCCAAGCCGTGAAACGCCGGGTCGACACGATTCAGCAGGACGGGTTGTTGTCGGAAGGCCTCAAGATCATCCCGTTTTATGACCGGATCGAGCTCGTGACAGCGGCCATCAATACCGTGCGCGATGCCTTGATCGAGGGCATCGTCCTGGTGACCATCGTATTTTTCCTATTTCTGGGCCATGTGCGGAGCGCGATCGTCGTCACTGTGTCTCTGTTGGTCACGCCACTGATGACGTTCCTGGTGATGCAACGCGTGGGGCTTTCCGCCAACCTCATGACCCTGGGTGGCCTGGCGATCGGTATCGGTGAAATTGCCGACGGATCGTTGGTCGTGGTGGAGAATGTCTATCGCCATCTCTCCGAAAATCATCTGCATCAGCGGTCCCGGCTTGAGGTGATTTTCCGGGCCACCAGCGAGGTAGGGCGGCCGATCGTGTTCGGCATCCTGATCATCAGCGTCGTCTTCCTTCCCCTCATGACTCTGCACGGGATGGAAGGGAAAATGTTTGCCCCCCTGGCCTATACGCTGGTGATTTCGCTGCTGATGTCGGTGGTCGTCACCTTGACCCTCTCGCCGGTTCTGGCGTCCCTGATCCTGCGCGGCGACCATCCGGAAGAGACCCGGCTCACCCGGTGGATGAAGGCCCGCTATCAGCCGGTGCTCCGTTGGACGCTCGACCATCGGGTGCCGGTGTTGCTGGGATCGACGGCGGTGGTGCTGGCGAGTCTGACCCTGCTGCCGTTCGTGGGACGGGAATTCATTCCGATTCTGGAGGAGGGCGCATTGACGCCGCAAATCGTGCGGCTGCCGAGTGTCTCGTTGCCGGAGTCGATCGCGATTGAGAAGCAGACGCAGAAAGTCATGCTGGAGTTTCCGGAAGTGCAGATGTCGGTGAGCAAGATCGGACGCCCCGATATCGCCGTCGGTCCGGAGGAGCCGAATGAGAGCGATCCGATCGTGACGCTGCGTCCGCGCAACGGTTGGACCACGGCACAGACCCAATCGGGATTGGTCGATGCGATCCGGAAGCGTCTTGCGGAGATTCCCGGTATCTCTGTCCTGATGAGTCAGCCGATCCAGGAGCGGGTCGATGAGTTGATCTCCGGCATCCGGACTGAATGCGCCATCAAGTTGTTCGGGGACGATCTCGACCTGCTGTATCAGAACGCCGAAATCATTGCGGACCTGATGCGGACCGTGGAAGGCGTGAAAGACGTCAAGGTCGAACAGGTTGCCGGGCAGCCCTATCTGACGATCGACATCGATCGGGAGAAAATCGCCCGTTACGGGATCAACGTGTCGGATGTGCACGACATCGTTACGACGGCGGTGGGCGGCAAACCGGCCACGCAGGTGTATGAGGGGGAGCGTCGATTTCAGCTGACCCTGCGTTTCCCGGAGCCCTATCGCAACAGTATCGGGGCCATCGGAGATATCCGGGTACGATCCGCATCCGGCGCGCCGATTCCCTTGAGCGAGCTCGCGACCATCGAGATGCGCGAAGGCCCGGCGCGTATCAGCCGTGAGCAGGCGAAGCGGCGGATCTACATCGGGTTCAATGTGGTGGGGCGCGACATCGGCAGTGTCGTGGATGAAGGCCGGAAGTTATTGGCCGAGCGGATCCGGTTGCCGCAGGGGTATACGGTGGCGTGGGGCGGGGCGTTCGAGAATATGGAGCGCGCGAATGCGCGGTTGCTGCTGGTGGTGCCGATCACGCTCGGGTTGGTCTTCTTTTTGCTCTTCTGGGCGTTTCACTCGCTGCGGTATGCCGCCTTGATCATTCTGAATCTGCCGTTCGCCTTGATCGGCGGCGTCGTATCGTTGTGGCTTAGCGATCAGTATCTGAGTGTGCCTGCCTCAATCGGGTTTATCGAACTGTTCGGGTTGGCGGTGGGAAACGGCATCGTGCTCGTCTCCTACATCAATCAGTTGCGGAATGAGGGGCAGCAGACGGAGGCGGCGATCATGACGGGCTGTGTCTTACGGCTTCGCCCGGTCGTGATGACGATGATGACGACGTTGCTCGGCCTCCTGCCGCTGGTCCTGGCCCAGGGGATCGGCGCCGAAGTGCAGCGGCCGTTGGCCACCGTGGTTGTCGGCGGCCTGTTCACCTCGACCGCATTGACCTTGCTGGTCCTCCCGGCCCTGTACCGGACCTTTGCCGAACAGGAGGCCGCGAAGGAACATGCCCCGGAGTGGGTGTGAAGGGAGTTCACGAGACCATGGAGAATAGACGACCCTTTTGGGCCTGTTCTCCGGATGAGGTGCTTCGCGACTTGCGTGCCGTACCGGAGGGGTTGAGCACCGTCGAGGCCGAACAGCGGCAGGTCGTCTCCGCGTCCGCCCGGCTCACGCCCCAGCGAGATAGTCAGCCGTTCCGGCTCTTGCTGGCCCAGTTCCGAAGTCCCATCATCCTCATCCTGCTCTTCGCTTCCGGAGTGTCGTTTTTTCTCGCAGAACATAGCGATGCGCTCATCATCCTGGCCATCATTCTGGTCAGCGCCCTGTTGAGTTTCTGGCAGGAATACAGCGCGGCCCGCGCCGTGGCCGGCCTGTTGGCGCTCGTGCAGATCACGGCTCAAACATGGCGGGACGGCCGGTTGCGCGAGGTGCCTGCCGACGACATCGTGCCGGGCGATATCGTGGAGCTTTCGGCTGGGTCGAGTTTACCCGGAGACGCGCGGCTGCTCGATGCCAAGGATCTGTTCGTCGATGAAGCGACCTTGACGGGGGAGACCTATCCGGCAGAGAAATCGACAGGAACACTCACGGACGCGGTCCCCTCGCAGAAGCGGACGAACAGCCTGTTTCTGGGCACCCATGTGGTGAGCGGGCAGGCGCGGGCCGTGATCGTGGCGGTGGGCAAGGACACGGAATTCGGCCGCATTGCCCATCGGATGCAGGTGCGGGCGCCGGAAACGGAATTTGAGCGGGGCGTGCGCCGATTCGGATATCTATTGCTGGAAGTCACGCTGCTGCTGGTGTTCTCGATATTCGCGGTGAACGTGTATTTGGCGCGCCCGGTCCTTGAGTCCTTTCTGTTTTCCATGGCGTTGGCCGTCGGCCTGACGCCGCAACTGTTGCCGGCCATCATCAGCGTCAATCTCTCCCACGGCGCTAAGCGAATGGCGCAGCAGAAGGTGGTCGTCAAACGCCTGACCTCGATTGAAAATTTCGGCAGTATGAACGTGTTGTGCTCCGACAAAACCGGCACCCTGACCATGGGGTCCATGCGGCTGCACGCGGCACTGGATCTTCAGGGCCGGCCGAGCGAGAAGGTGTTATTCCTCGCCCAGCTGAACGCGATGTTCGAAACGGGATTCTCGAATCCGCTGGATGAAGCGTTGCGCCGACACCGGTCGGTCGATCTCACCGGTTATCGCAAGCTGGAGGAAGAACCGTACGACTTCGTCCGCAAACGGCTCTCGATCCTCGTGGCGACCCCGCAGACGCACGTGTTGATCACGAAAGGGGCCGTGGACAGCATGCTGACGGCCTGTCTCGATGCTGAACAGTCGGACGGCACCGTGGTGTCGATCGATGAGGTCCGGGATTCCATTCGACAGCAGGTTCGCGAACTGAGTGCGCAAGGATTTCGCACGCTGGGGCTGGCCTGCCGTAACATGGGCGCCGTTGATCGTGTCTCCAAGGAACATGAAACGGCGATGACCTTTCTGGGTCTGGTGGCCTTTGCCGATCCTCCGAAACCCGGCATGGCCGAGACCATTGCGACGCTCAAAGGCCTCGGGGTCTCGTTGAAAATGGTGACCGGGGATCAGGCGCTGGTGGCGGCGTATGTCGGGCGGGCGGTTGGGCTGGAGAATCCGCACCTGCTTACGGGAACTGATCTGCGCGGCATGAGCGACGACGCGCTACGCACGCGCGCAAACAGCATCGATATCTTCGCGGAAATCGAACCCAATCAAAAGGAACGCATCATCCGTGCGCTGCGCGCTTCCGGCAATGTGGTTGGATATCTCGGCGACGGCATCAACGATGCCCCGGCTCTCCACGCGGCGGATGTCGGCATTTCAGTCGATAGCGCCGTCGATGTCGCCAAAGAAGCGGCCGATCTCGTCCTGTTGGAGCATGATTTGGGCGTGCTGGTGCAAGGCGTTCGCGAGGGCCGCATGACCTTCGCCAATACGTTGAAATATGTGTTTATGGCCACCAGCGCGAATTTCGGCAACATGTTCAGCATGGCCGGGGCCTCGCTGTTCCTGCCGTTTCTCCCGCTGCTGCCGAAGCAGATCCTGCTGACGAATGTCTTGACCGATCTTCCAGAAATGACCATTGCCACCGACCGGGTCGATCACGAACTGATCGAGCGGCCCCGCCGATGGGATATTCCGTTCATCCGGCGATTCATGCTCACCTTCGGTCTGGTGAGTTCCCTGTTCGACTACCTCACGTTCGGAGTCCTCTTGCTGCTGTTACACTCAACGGCCGGCCAATTTCGCACCGGTTGGTTTGTCGAGTCCGTGCTGTCGGCCTCGTTGATCGTGCTCGTCATTCGCACCCGCCGGCCCTGTTATACCAGCCGGCCCTCTTCCGCGTTGTTGATCACGACGCTCCTGACGGGACTGGGGACCATGTTGCTGCCGGTGACACCGGTGGGAGCGTTCCTGGGATTCGAACCGCTGCCACCGATCTTCTGGGCGGCGATGCTCGGAATTCTGTTGGCCTATGTGGTGGTGGCGGAGTTCGCGAAGCAGTTGTTTTACCGGCAGGTTCAGAATGGGAGTTAGGGTGGCGAGGCCGTCGGAAGGGAGGGAGGTGAGAAGTACCGTCACGTTGCGGCTCCCTGTAATCGATCATCTCCTTGACTGTGCATGGTGATGTAGTACAACCAAAGGAAGAAGTTCAGACCCTGTGTACTCCCCGCTGCCGATTCTCGTGAGGACGTCATGGCCGTTTCCACGCCGCACTCCAATACTCCGTCGTATGATCCGCAGGTGCTGCTCGATTCACAGCCGGTGACCGTGAATGTGATCGACCCTGCCGACCATTCCGTGCAATTCCAAAATCGAACCTCGCTGGAAATATTCAGTGACATGGCCGGCTCCAGATGTCATGCGAAAATCGCGGGGAAGGCGGCTCCCTGTGAGTTTTGCCGCATGCCTGAGGCGTTGGCGCGCGGAGGCGTGGTGTCCGAGGAGGTGGACATGCCCGATGGCCGCCGTCTCCTGATCCATTGGGCCAAGGCCCCGACGACGGACGGACGGGTCCATGTGATTGAAACGATCGTGGATGTGACGAAACGCAAGCAGGACGAGCAGAGCCTGCGGCAGTCGCAGAAGATGGAGGCACTCGGGCGGCTGGCGGCCGGCATCGCGCACGATTTTAACAATCTGCTCATGGTGGTGATCGGCCATGCGCAACGGGTGGCACAGCAGCTCGGCTCGCATCCTTGCCATCATGAAGTGGAGATGATCGGGCAGGCGGGGAGCAGGGCGGCCGCCTTGACGAAGAAGCTGTTGACGTTCAGCCGACGCCAGGTGCTGGAGCAACGGGATGTGCCGCTCAATACGTTGATTCGCGACATGGAAGATATTCTACGCCGTTTAATCGGCGAGCAGATTCAGACGGTGATTGTGCTCGATCCCAGAGCCGGGCATGTGTTGGGCGATCCCGTGCAGATCGAGCAGGTGTTGCTCAATCTGGCCCTCAATGCGCGCGATTCCATGGCGGAAGGCGGGATTCTCACGATCGAGACGGGCAATGCCGATCTGGATGAGGCGTACGTGCGTGTTCACCCGGGCGCGGTTCCTGGTCCCTACGTCAAACTCGTGGTGGAGGATACCGGATGCGGGATCGACGCCGAGACGCTCGCCCATATCTTTGAACCGTTCTTCAGCACGAAGGAGTTCGGCAAAGGCACCGGCTTGGGGTTAGCCACCGTCTATGGCATTGTGAAGGAGAGCCGCGGTTATATCGATGTGACCAGCCAGCCGGGACGCGGCTCGAGGTTTACGGTGATGTGGCCTCGGGTGCTGACGCAAACAGGAGAAGCCGAGCCGGTGGCGGCGTCTCGCGCGGTTCCGGCCGCTTGCGCGACTATCCTGCTTGTGGAAGACGATGAGGGCATTCGGCGTCTCGTCTCAGCCGTGCTCCGGGACCAGGGGTATGAGGTGTTGGCGGCCACCGACGGCGTCGAGGCCCTGCAAATGTTGCAGTTGCGAAAAGGGGGCTGCGACCTCCTGATCACGGATGTGATCCTGCCGAGAATGAAGGCGGCCGTGCTGGCACAGGGGGCGAGGACGATGTTTCCGAACATCAAAGTGCTCTATATTTCCGGTTATTCCGGCGACATGCTGGTGTCCCATGGGGTGGATGCGCAAGCGGCCTACCTGCAAAAGCCGTTTTTGCCTCAGGCCATTATCGAAAAGGTGGCCGAACTCCTGCCCGCGCGCCCGCAGTAGCGCGGGCCGACGTACGATGTGCCTGATTGGATCAATCCTGCCTGTATGCAGCCCGCTTCCCGATGGCCGCCGGTGGTTCCGTTACGATCCTGCCTGTAGGCATAAGGGTTGGGTAACCGACTGGTCAAATCGACGCGGATGACTGCTTGACGCCGGAGCGGAGGAGTCGGCACACTCCCGACCATTGCGGATCTCGGTCCTTAGACCTGAGAAGCGTGGTAAGGAGAGGCGATTGCTCGCGTCATGGACCATCCTCGTGCTGAGCGGAGCCATGATCGTCATGGCGGGGACGAAACTCTCGCGCTGCGGCGACCAGATAGCGGCGTTGACAGGCCTTGGGCGACTGTGGGTCGGCGTCGTGTTGATGGCGGCTGCGACGTCGCTGCCCGAGGTATTCACGACCGTCAGCGCCGGTTTGCTCGATGCGCCGGACCTGGCCGCCGGAGATCTCTTCGGCGCGGTGCTTGCCAACATGTTCACCCTTGGCCTCATCGACCTTATCCATCGCGACAAGCGCGTCTGGGAGCAGGCGGCTTTCGAGCATACGCTCGTGGCTGCGCTGGCGATGCTCCTCACTGGATTAGCCGCGTTTCTGGTATTGTTTCGGAGTGGGACGGGTGCTTCGGCAATCGAAGGGGGAAGCGCTCTTCTCTTTCTGGCCTATGTTTTCGGCATGCGGATGGTGTTTCGGCAGGAAGACGTCAAGCGGCGCCAGCGGGCACAGCAACTCCTTGCCGAGGCGGAGGCTGACGACGACCACACGCGAGAGTCAGTCCGGCGTGACGGACTGCGCCGCGCCGCCATCGGATTCGTCGCCGCTACGGTGGTCCTGATCATCGCCGCCCCACTGCTTGCCAAGTCAGCCAAGGATATCGCGGATCAATCGGGAGTCAGCACGACCTTCGTCGGGACGTCGCTCGTTGCGGTGGTGACGACATTGCCTGAGTTGGTCACGTCTCTGGCCGCCGTCCGGCTCGGGGCCTTCGATCTTGCAGTGGGCAATCTCTTCGGCAGCAATGCCTTCAATATGGCGGCCTTCTTGTTTACCGACCTGGCATACGCCGGTGGGCCATTACTCGGTGCGATCGACTCCACTCATGCGCTGACCGCCCTTTGGGGCATTCTGATGATGAATGTAGGGCTGATGGGGATTGTGTATCGAGTGGAGAAGCGGTATTGGCTCATTGAACCGGATAGCCTGGTGATGATCCTCGGGTATCTGCTCGGCCTCTGGCTATTGTTCCGATGATGCCTGCCGTGTCCCGAGCAGGATGCGGAAAAAGTCCGCCAGCGGCGTTCTCGCGGGACACTGCCGCCTCACTATCTCGGCGACGTTCACAAGCGTGACGCGCGTTATTCAGCGCGTCGTGAACCTCAGAGGCTCACCGTACGGCTACGGGACAAGAGCCTGTCTTGGCAGGATCGGGGTGGGTGGGTGAGTGAGAATGAACGATTCGCCTCTTCGCTCGCTACGGCCTTGTTGGACGGCCTTTTTGCGCATCCTGCAAGGATGTGTCCAGTCACGTCACGGGCGGCTATGTCCAGGAGACGGAGGGGAGGGAGATGACTCGTTCGCTCTCTGCGCTTGACTGTGCCTCCAGGAGCAGATCGTACACAATTTTCACACGAGCCCGTATGTCCTGAGAGAGCGACAGGAATTCGACCCCGAATGACTCCTTGCCGGTCCAGGTGACAACGGCGGGTTTGATTTCGATGGGTTCCCGGCGATCGGGCAGTGAGATGCGCAGCGTCAATCGCATTCCGCAATGCACCTTGGCGTCAGGCTGTTCGATCCGGCACCCGCCCGGAGAGAAGTCCCGCACGACGCCCTGGCTGGTCCCGCGAGGCCCCTGAAGCTCAATGGGCCGGTTCATCTCCACTCGTGTGTTCTTCCGTTTCGACATCGATCGCCCTTTCCGCGTTGCGCCTCTGCGTGACAGGATCAAGCCCGTGCTGTTCGGAAACAACCCTGCAACAGGAACGGCGTGTGAGACATGCACCGACCCCGTCTGATGCGGGCTTCAGTCTGTTGGAGCTCCAGACCTCCGTTCAAATAGCGGGCTGCATGAGGGACTCCGCTAAATCCCTAAATGTCGGATCCAGCATGAATCGCCTGAATGAAACATCCTGTCGGGGATCCGGTATGCGGTCATCCGTCTCTCGCTGACGATCGTTGTGGAAGGCCGCGTGGAGGGATTGCATGGCCTTCTCCCGGTCGTTCATCCCCGCATAGGTGCGGGCGAGGTAGTAATGAAACAGTGAGTTGGCAGGATCTCGTGAGAGACCGTAGTCCAACGTAGTCTTGGCGCGTGCCAGGTCACCGGTCATGCCGTAAGCCACCCCCAGGTTATGAACGAGCAGGCGCCAGACGGCCTTGCCGAGGGTCGAGTGTGCTCGTTCCAACGCGATCGCCTGTTCATAGTGCGGGATGGCTTGCCTGAATTGCCCTTGAAGGTAGGGCGCGCTGCCTGCTCGAAAGTGATCGAGGCTGCCGGCCAGGGGTGCGGGGACGATGTCGAGGCTTTGCAGCACCGCTCGCAATCGTGAATCATCTCCGGTCGTGAAACCGGTTTTGGCAACATGAATGTCTGCGTAGACGTTGTCTTTACGGACGCAGGCAAACAGGTGGAGTTGATCTACCGCGGTTCCTTTGGTCTCTGGCAGCAGATACTCGAGGACAGGCACCTGCCTGATTTCGTATCGCGTGATGTCCTGCTGGGGTTGTTCCGGTGATGTCCGCGCGATGCGTTCCAGATGGGCAAGACAGCCTTGTTCCGTAGCCTGACCGGACACCGCTTCTAACGTGACCGAGAGATGCATCGATGCGGCGCTGTTGGTGGCGAAGACATATCGCCGTCCATCCGGTTTGATCCCGTCGATCTGCACACGGTAACCGGTCATGTCGAGGCTCACGGCCCAGGGCTGTTCCACGAGGGCGATGGGTGCGGGCTGCGGTGGCTCCGTTGCCATGGCGGTCCCGAATGCGAACAGGGTCTGGCCGAGCACGCCGATTAGAACTGACTGTGTGAATAATGGCATGGGATCTCCTGGCCCCCTTTCGTTCGGGTGTCGGTCGTGAGGTGACTATAGTCTAACGTTTACGCCCCGCCTGCCAAAGAAAAAGTGCGAAACCAGCGTCACGGCGCCCTGCTGTTCGGCACGTTCGCGGAGAGTTGGTCGGACAGTCTGTGGCGTCCTGCAACAGTGTGGAGGGGAGTCTGAGGTATTTGCCTTCAGCGGGGGACGGCGTAGTGTCGGCTGGTCGGAGGATCTGCCCCACTCATGCATGTCGCGCGGGCGTGATTGGCGAATCGGGCCTGTCCCCCTCAACGGCTGTTGGGTATCGGCTTTGCATTGTGTGAGGCAAGGATGTATCTGTATCGTGGGCCGGTCATGCCGGCCGCAGAACGGAAGGAGCAAGAATGCAGCAGCGAACCACGGGGCTACTGGGGTTTCGGCGACGGTGGCGAGTCGCCTGCTTATTGGCGGCAAGTCTCATGCTGGCGGGGCCGTCGGCGCATGCCACCGTACAGGTGTTGCCTGAGATGACGCTGAAGCGTGAGGGGCGGACCATTACCGGAGCCAAGGCGATTCGCGCCGATCAGACGATGCAGGACATTCTGACGGCCTTCGATCGTGCGGAGCACGCGCTGGAACGGCAGGATCTCAGCGCGCTGATGCAGTTTTATGCGTCCGGCTACAACTACCACGGCTTACATGTGGCGGACGTGGAGCGCATCTGGGGCGAGGTCTTCGAGCACTATCGCGCGTTATCCTCGACGCACCTGTTTTCCGAGATGAAGGTGGTGCAGACCGAAGAAGGGACCCGGGTGGAGTTGACGTGCACCGGCGGTCTTTATGGTACAGAGGCGCAGTCAGGCGCCCGCATCACGCTGGATAGTTGGTTCCAGGAGGTTCACTATCTGGTGCGGGACAAGAACGGATGGCGGTTTCTCGGGAATCGAGGGGATGCGCCGCGTTCGGCGCCCTTCTCCTCGTCCCCGCACCACCCTCTGTTCTGAGCGGGAGTGATTAGGCTGCCGCCGCGGATGCGGCTGTGGCAGCAGTGCCGAGCAGTTTCTTGACGCTGGCATGGGCCAGGACCACGTCAGGTGTCCGTTGCAGTGCTTCATAGTAGCTGCGTTCAAAACCATCGCCCTCCTCGGAGGGACGCAGCATCGTGCGCGCTTCCGACAGGAGGTCCTGTGCCGCTTCCAGGGTCGTGTCGTCTTGATCTTCGAGGACGACATCGATGCGGACGACGAGGTGAGACAAGGGGTGAAGCCAGGCGAACCAGGGGTCGTTCATGACCAGCTGCAACAGTTGTCCCGCCGAGGAGACGCGCCCGTAGATGCGTTCATAGGTGACTTGTTCGGAGACGATGAGGGACTTGTGCAGGCCAAGCAGGCCGTGGCGGAGGTCCTTGAGGCTGCGGCGCAAACTGTCCGGAATCGGATTCGGAGCCGACCAGGAAGAACGTGTCATATACCACCAATCCTAACAGATCCACAGCTTCAAGCGACGGTTGTTCCCACCACAGGAATGACGCCCGATCCAGGGCCGATGCTCCGTCCTTCGTGGATACTCTATCGGCGTGTTTTCGCAAGGATTGAGTCTTCGGTGGGGGGAGGGCCACATTTTTTTGTAAGGTCGCGGCGTAGACGTGAGGATAACCAGGGGTTTCTCCTGGAAGCTGAAGCACTTACCTGAATATCGGTCGCGCTCGGGATGTGTACGTAGGGGATCCGGATCCCACCGCAGAACCGGTAAGGCGGAGAGATCGGAGGCTATGGTCGAGCAGGGACAAAATATCCAAGCCCGGTGGTACGCACAGTCACCCGATGAACTCGCGCGGGCGCTTGATGTGAACCTCGCAGAGGGATTGCGCGAGGATGACGCTGCGCGCCGTCTGTCGATGCACGGCCGTAATGAACTGCCGGAAGCCCCGCCCCCTTCCCCTTGGTCGATCCTTGGGGCGCAGTTCACCAGCCTGATTGTCTGGGTGCTGATCGGCGCTGCGATCGTCTCCGGCCTGCTCGGAGAATGGGTCGATACCGGCGCCATCCTCGCCATTGTCCTGCTGAACGGATTTCTGGGTTTCGTTCAAGAGTATCGAGCCGAACAGTCGCTGGCGGCACTAAAAACCCTGGCGGTGACCTACGCGCGGGTGATTCGCGGCGGCTCGCGGCGTCAGCTGTCTTCCACAGAATTGGTCCCTGGCGACATCATCGACGTAGAGGCGGGGGATCACATCCCGGCGGACGCGCGCCTGATTCACGCCGCAGCGTTGCGCACGCAGGAGGCCGCGCTGACCGGGGAATCCACGCCGGTCGATAAGTCAGGCGGGGTGCTGCCTGACAACGACCTGCCCCTGGCCGATCGGCGAAACATGCTGTTTCTGGGGACCACCGTCACGGGAGGGAAAGGCCGTGCGCTCATCGTCGCAACCGGTCGCGGAACCGAGCTGGGGCGGATCGCCACGTTGATGACGTCGGTGCCTGTCGAGCCGACCCCGCTCCAGCGGCGGTTGGAGCAGTTCGGTCATGTGCTGCTGCTGCTGTCGCTCGGGATCGTCGTCGTTGTGTTCGTGCTGGGCTTGTGGCGAGGCGAGCCGGTCTTCGACATGTTTCTCACGGCCGTGAGTCTGGCGGTTGCGGCCATCCCGGAAGGTCTGCCCGCGATTGTGACGACGACCCTAGCACTTGGAGTCATGCGCATGGTGACGCGTCATGCGTTGATCCGTCGATTGCCGGCCGTGGAGACCCTGGGGGCGGCGACGGTGATCTGTACGGACAAGACCGGGACCCTGACGAAGAACGAAATGACGGTGACGCGCCTGGCCCTCGATGGACAGGTGTATGAGGTGACCGGAGAAGGGTATGGGCCGGAGGGTGACATTATCGGTGGCGATCCGCGCGAGGGAGGCTTGCAGCAGCTTCTGTTGAGCGCCCTGTTGTGCAACGACGCGACGCTCAAGGAAGTCGATGGCAGTTGGAAAGTGGTGGGCGATCCCACGGAAGGGGCGTTACTCGTTGCGGGCGGCAAGGCCGGATGGCGGAAAGAAGACCAGGAGCGGGCGCATCCGGTGGTGGGGGAAATTCCCTTCGATTCCGAACGCAAGATGATGACGGTGGTTCGACGATCGGGCGCAGACATCGTGGCCTATGTGAAGGGAGCTCCGGATATTCTGCTCGGCCGTTGTCGCGACTATCTGTCGGTCGAGGGAGAGGTGCGGCCGCTCACCGATTCGATGAGAGAGTCCATTCTGTCCATCAACCGGCAGTTCGCCGGGCAAGCCCTTCGTGTCGTCGCCCTGGCCCGGCGGCGCCTCGATCAAGAGCCGTCCATTTACGACTCCGAGACCATTGAGCGGCAGTTGGTCTTTCTCGGGTTAGCCGCCATGAAAGATCCCTTGCGTCCCGAAGCCAAGGTGGCCGTCGAGCTCTGCCGGTCGGCGGGTATCGCGACGGTGATGATTACCGGTGATCACAAGGAGACGGCCTTGGCCATTGCGCGTGAGGCGGGGTTCCCGGGCGGCGCGACGCAGGCGCTGTCCGGCCTGGAGTTGAATGGGCTGACCGATGGCGAGTTGTCCGCGCGGGTCCGGGACATTGCGGTGTATGCGCGGGTATCGGCCGAGCACAAACTGCGCATCGTGAGGGCCTGGCGCGCGCAAGGGGCGGTGGTGGCGATGACCGGCGACGGGGTGAACGATGCCCCGGCGGTGCGGGAAGCGGATATCGGGATTGCGATGGGCCTGACCGGCACGGATGTCACGAAAGATGCGTCGGACATGGTCGTCACCGACGACAATTTCGCTTCAATCGCGGCGGCGGTCGAGGAGGGTCGCAGTATCTACGACAATATTCGCAAGGCCGTGCATTATCTCTTGTCGTGCAATTTGAGCGAAGTGCTGGTGATGTTGGGGAGTACGTTGCTGGGCTGGCCCCTGCCGCTGCTTCCGATTCATATTCTGTGGATCAATCTGGTGACCGACGGATTTCCGGCTCTGGCCCTCGCCGTCGATCCGAAAGATCCCGATGTGATGAAACGGCCGCCTCGCGATCCGCAAGCCCGCCTGTTGGATCGAGAGCGATTTCTGGCTGTCTGTCTCCAGGGCACGGTGATGGCCATGGTGACGCTGGCCGTCTTCGGGATCTCTCTCACGATCTGGCACGATGAGGTGCCCTTCGCGCGAACCATGACCTTTACCACGCTGGTGTTGGTACAGCTGCTGCACGCCTTCAGTTGTCGCCATGAACGGTATTCTCTGTTTCAAATCGGGGTGATGACCAATCGGGCGCTTGTGGGGGCCGTGCTGCTCTCTGCCCTGTTACAGGCCTGGATTTTGTTGAGCGCCTGGGGGCAGGAGATTTTCAAAGTCGTTCCGCTTCGAGCCGACGAATGGTGGCTGATGCTGGGACTCGGCGTGCTGCCGTTCGTGGTGATGGAACTGTGGAAGGTGTGGAGGCGAATGCGGGAACCTGTCGCTGAAGCGCGCTAGGGGGTGGGAGCAGGTACGGCCCAAATGGTGGTGAGGGGGCTGGCTTGCCGGCTGAACCCGACCGGCTTCGCGCCGTACATGTCTTCGATCGTGCGCAACAATCCGTAATGATCGACTTGCTCGCCGAACCGTCCCTGCCGCACCATCGGCCCCACCAGAATCGTCGGGATATGGTTGTCTGACTTTCCGTTGTCCTCATCCCAGGTGACGATCAGCAGGCTGTTGTGGGTGTCCGCCCATTGCACATAGGCATCCAGATGCGTCTGAAGCCAGTGGTCCCCGCGCTCGATGCGTTCGGGATCCTTGCCGTTATGCATGTCGTTCAGTTGATTGGGTACGACCATGCTGACGGTGGGTAGGGTATAGAAATCTGTCGGGAAGTCGGTGAACGGACGATTGTCGCCGGACGGCACCGTGTTGATGGGAGACGATTGCCAGTTGACCCATGGGTTATGCTTTCGCGCGTAGGATCCTGCGACGCAATCGGTGGCGCCGACGGCGGGCAGATCTTCGGCATACCCGGCGAAGGTCTGGCCGGCTTGCGTCAGGGTGCTATGAAGATTCGGGGCCGTCAACGCGAGCGGGCAGGTGTTCCCGTTGACCCCTTCGATGGATCCGGCAAACAAGGCAATATAGTTGGGTTGACTGGGATGGGTGATGCCGTAGGAGTTGGTCAGCAGCGCGCCTTTACGGGCCAGGGAGTTGAGGTAAGGAGCTGAAGGCGAGTCGATGATCTGAGCGAACGAATGGTTCTCCTCGATCACGATCACAATATGGTCGGGCTTGGGCAACGACGTCTGGGCGGAAACGGGTTCGATCCCGAAGAGGAGAGCCATCCACAGTGTGAGTATGGCCAGGGCGCGTGTGCACATGTGAAGCCCCTCCGGGTTACACGGGCAGTTCGCTGAGTCGCAGGGTATACAGATAATGATAGAGGCCCCGCTGCTCCAGCAGTGCGGCATGGGTCCCTTCTTCCACGATTTTCCCTTTATTCAGGACCAGGATGCGATCGGCGCGCTGAATGGTGCTGAGCCGATGCGCCACGACGAAGGTGGTGCGGTTGACCATCAGGCGCTCCAGCGCTTCCTGCACCAGCCGTTCGGACTCCGTATCCAGCGCGGAGGTGGCCTCGTCGAGCAGGAGAATTCTGGGATTCTTCAGAATGGCTCGCGCAATGGCGACACGTTGGCGTTGACCGCCTGAGAGATTGATGCCCTTTTCTCCGACGATCGTCTGATAGCCGTCCGGAAATCCCACGATGAACTCATGGGCATGCGCGGCCTTACTGGCGGCAATCATCTCTTCTTCGCTCGCGTCTTCCCGCCCGTAACGAATGTTGTCCCGGATGGGCCCGCCGAACAGGATCGTGTCTTGCGGCACCAGGGCGATCTGGCGGTACAGGCTGTCGAGCCGGACGTCTTTGACATCGTGGCCGTCCACCGTGAGCCGTCCGGCGGTCGGGTCGTAGAATCGGTGCAAGAGGTTCATGATCGTCGTCTTGCCTGACCCGGTGGGTCCGACGATCGCAATCAACTCGCCGGGCTTGGCTTCGAAGGAGAGGTCCGAGAGGATCGGCTGCCGGGGATCGTAGGCAAAGCTGATATGCTCCGCGCGCACATGACCACGGATGGGCGGCAGATCGACGGCGCCCGGGGCATCGGCGATTTCGGCATGGGTGTCGAGAATCTCAAAGACGCGCTGCATGGCCCCTTGGGCTTCCTTGATCTGCGCGAACACTCGGGCTGCCGATCCGAACGGTCCGATCAGAATGCCTGCAAACAGCACGAAGGCAAACAGGTCGCCGGGGGACACCGTTCCGTCGATGACCTGGCGCCCGCCGTACCACAAGACGAGGGCGGCGGCGGCAAAGGTGACGAAGATGATCGTCGGCACGAACCAGGCCATGATGGTTGCACGGCGCAGTGACAGCTCCATCGCGGACTGGACCTGAGCCACGAAGCGTTCTTCTTCCCGTTTCGTTTGGACGAAGGATTTCACGACGCGGATCCCTGCAATGACTTCTTCGACCAGCGTGCTGACGGAGGCGGTTTGGTCCTGGATTTTGGTGGACAGCGCCCGGAGTCGCCGCCCGAACAGTTTGGCCACGACGACCAGCATCGGGAGCAGCACCAGAATGAGCAGGCAGAGTTGCCAGTTCATGGCGAACAGGAAGCCCGCGCCGCCGATGAAGGTGACGATTTGTTTGGCGGCGTCGATGGGCGTATCGGTCACGACGTTTTGGATGACGGTGACATCGTTCATGAGGCGGGACATCAATTCGCCGGTTCGGCGCTTCGAGAAGAAGTTGACCGACAGCGTCTCGAGATGTGCGAAGAGATGGATCCGGAAATCGGCCATCACCCGTTGGGAGACCCAGGCGGTGAGATAACTGTGTCCCATCGAACATAACCCCTGGATCAGGACCAAGCCCAACAAGAGCAGGATCATTTCTGTCATGCGTGCGGCATCGTGCTGGACGGTGATGACGTCCCAAAGGGTGCCGCCTAAGCGAAGGAGGGCAAGGTTGATGGCGGCGACAGCCATAACCATGACGGCCGCCGCCATCATTCGAGGGACGTAGGGCTTGAGGAAGGGGTAGAATCGGTTAAACGAGAACATGGGTGTTAGGACAATCGTTTCAGAGAGGGCAGGCCTGTAGCGTATCACCGTTGGTGGCGGCGATACGCATACGACATGACCTTCGTGGTGAGGTGAGATCGCGCTAGAGCTGAGCGATGGACTCGATCAAGTTCTTATTGATCGCCACAAAGTCCGACCGATCCTTATCGTTGATCAACACGTCAGTCAGGCTGATGAACAGCCGCTGCTCTTCGTTGATCGCGTCGGACACACGATTGCGCATGGGCGGGATGAGGAAATCCCCGACGTACACACAGTTCACCGTTCGAACGCGGATGCGAACTTTTTTGCCTTCGGGCACGGATCCCTCCGTCCATTATGTCGTGATGGGCTCAGCTCTTGCGACGCAAGAATTTCTGACGCCGGCGCAACTTTTTATACTTGTGCTTGCGCATCTTCTTCCGGCGTTTCTTGAGGACACTCGCCATACATTCAATCTCCAACTGCTAGGCGCGGGAGTCTAGTGGGTTTCAGTCCAAAATGCAAGCCAAGATTATGACTTGTTGCATGTCGATAGGCCGCATAATCGTATGCAGGCGGCGATTGAACGTGGGGTGAGCCACTCAGCTTGACCTCTTTCCGCCAAGATTCCTATACTGCGCCATGATTGAATCTTGCCCGCCGATTTCTCTTCGTCTCGGTCGCGTTTTCCTTGCCCTGCTGCTGATCATGACTGTGGGTTGTGCAGGAAAAACCCTTCAGTATAAGGACGATCACGACCGTATTCTCCGTATCGACCAGGCCGTGGAGTTGCTCCGCAAATCCTACGTAGAGCGGGACCGTAGTGCGCTGGAGGCGTTGCTCCTCCCGTCGGGAAATCTGGATCAGGTGCAACGTGAGATTCACGCCGACTTCGATACCTTTCGCGACATTCAGTTGGAGTTTTCCATCGAGCGCATCTTAATCGAAGGGGACAATATCGATGTGTTTGTCCATTGGCAGGGCCAGTGGAAACGGGACCCTGCCGAGGTGGGCACGCGCCAGCGTGGCCACGGGCGGTTGGCCTGGGTCGGCACACAGTCCATTCTGCTTCGGGAAGCTCAGGGCGATCTGCCCTTCGGCATGGGCGCGCGCGCCAGCGTGGGCGAAGACCCGGCACGCGGGCAAGCCAAGCCATAGCCATGTCTGCCAGGTTGTCCTCGTCCAAAATTGAAACAGACTTTCTCGTGGTCGGAAGCGGCGTCGCGGGTTTGCGCGCGGCGATCGAACTCAGCCGGGCCGGGCGCGTGTTGATGTTGACCAAGGGGCATCCTCTGGAAAGTAATTCCATGTATGCCCAGGGCGGCGTCGCGGTGGCGTTGAGCGAGGAAGATGATGTCGGCAGCCATTTGACCGATACGCTGAAGGCCGGCCACGGGTTGTGTCGACGGGAAGCCGTGCGTGTGTTGGTCGAAGAAGGGCCGGAACGGATCCAGGAACTGATCGCCTGGGGCGCGAAGTTCGACAAGATCGGAAAGCGCTTCGCATTCACCCGTGAGGCGGCCCACAGCCGGAGCCGCATTCTGCGCGCGCGAGGCGATGCCACGGGCAACGAGATGGTGCGCGCCCTCATGAGCTATGCCGCGAGGCAGCCGCGCATTCAACGATTGGATCGGCGATTCACGGTCGACCTGGCGGTCGTCGATGGACGCTGTTGCGGCGCCATTGTGCTGAATGAGATGACCGGCGAACGCACGGTGTTACCGGCCAGTGCCGTGGTGTTGTCGACCGGTGGCGCCGGGCAGGTCTATGCGCGGACGACGAATCCGGGCAACGCGACGGGAGACGGCATGGCGATGGCCCTCCGGGCCGGGGCGTTGTTGATGGATATGGAGTTTGTGCAATTTCATCCCACGTCTCTGTATCTGCCGTCGAGCCCGCCGTTTCTCCTGTCGGAGGCCATCCGCGGGGAGGGCGGCCAGCTGCGAAATATCAAAGGCGAGTTGTTCATGCATCGCTACCATCCGGACGGCGCGCTGGCGCCGCGCGATGTGGTGTCGCGGGCGATCTGGTCCGAAATGGCGGCGACTCGCGCGCGCCATGTGTATTTGGATGTGACGCATCTGGGCGCGGCCTTTGTGAAGCGGCGATTCCCCACCATCTATGCGACCTGCCTGCGGTACGACATCGACATGACCGAAGAATGGATCCCTGTCTCGCCCAGCGCGCATTACATGATGGGCGGTGTCTGGACGGATGTGCAGGGAGCGACGACGTTGCCCGGCTTGTGTGCGGCCGGCGAGGTCGCCTGCAGCGGTGTGCATGGCGCGAATCGTCTGGCGAGCAATTCGCTGTTGGAAGGTTTGGTCTTCGGCATGCGGGCTGCGCAATCTGCGGTGGCCCATGCGGGACGATTCCCGGGGCCGGTGCGCATGCCCCACCTGGAAGAACTCGAACAGGGCTGGCCGACGGACTTCGACGATCCGGAGAAGTTGCGAAGCTCACTGCGTCGCTTGATGTGGGGTAAGGTGGGACTCGTGCGCTCAGGCGATTCGTTGATCAGTGCCTCCGCGCAACTGGTGCGCTGGATGCGCCTGTTGACCAAGCCATTTGCCTCGCGAGCGGCCCTGGAGGTCAAGAACATGGTGCAGGTCGCCCGCTGTATCACTGACGCGGCATTATGGCGGGAGAATAGTGTCGGGGCTCACTACCGTTCAGATTTTCCGGAGCCCAATCGGCCTGGATGGCGGCAACACAGCCAGTTGCTGTTTACGGACGGTCAGACGAGCGGGTCGGCAGCGAAGGAGCGAGCGCTCGTGCTTTCGCCCCCAGCGCCTGTGCGCGGTAAGCCCGGGAAGAAGAAAGCCGGTCGTTCGTAAGGAAGGTGCGGTAGTACCGAAGCACTTTTTGGACATACTGCCTGGTTTCCGGGATAGGGGGAAGCCCTTGATAGCGCTCCACGGCATGTTCGCCGGCATTGTACGCCGCTAAGGCCAGCGGAAGATTTCCGTTAAACCGGTCCAGCAACTGTCGCAGATATTTCGTCCCGCCGCCGATATTCTCATCCGGATTGTAGGAATCCCGTACGTCCAAGCGCACGGCCGTTTGCGGCATCAGCTGCATCAGGCCGATTGCCCCGGCGCGTGAGACCGCCTGCGGGTCGAAGTCGGATTCCGTCTTGATCACTGCACGAATCAGCGCCGGATGGAGACGATGGGCTCTGGAATGTCGGGCAATCACCGGCTCCAATTCCCCGTCCGAGATGACCGTGCGCGCGCGCGGGAGTTCAGCAATCACTCGTCTGTATCGAGGATCGTTCGGCACGTTGGTGAGAGAAATGGTGCCGTTGGCATCGATGTACTGATAGACGTCAGCCTGGCTGGGGAGGGCATTCAGGAGCAGTGCCGCGGCAACTGAGAAGAGGGCTGCTGTGCGGCTGAAATGGGCCATCTGGATTGTGGCTCCCGTGTACGAACCGAATCACATTCGGATGTTTCAACCGTAGCATCGGACCCTCGACCTGTCAAAAAACTCCGTCCCTGGCTAGCCCGATTGTTTCCTCGTAACCAATTGATACTATGGATATGTATTGCCATATTCGTTACGAGGGCGGCTCAAGAAACCTCGTCCGGCTGTCGGCGAATCGCGTCTGCAGCCGACGGGTCAGCGAGCCCGGCCGCCCATCGCCGATGGTGAACGAATCGACCCTATTGACCGGCATGATTTCCATGCTGGTATTGGTCAGAAAGCATTCCTCCGCTTGCTGGAGGTCAGCGAGGTGATAGTGACCTTCCCGGACGGGTACCCCTTCTTCTTGCGCGAGGGTCATGACGATGGTTCTCGTGATGCCGTCCAAGATGCCGCAGTCCAGGGCTGGGGTATGGAGGGTTTTGCCGGAGATGAAAAAGAGATTGCTGACGGTGCATTCGGTCAGCTCGTCTTTCCAATTCAAGAACAGGCTGTCGAAGGTGCCGGCCGCAATCGACTCACGCTTGGCGAGAATGTTGTTGAGGAAATTGGTGGATTTAATCTGAGGAGACAGCGCTTCGGGCAGATTCCGCCTGGTGTTGGCGACGGTCAGCGACACACCATCGCGTGAGAGTACGGGAGGAGAGGGGTGGAGCGGCTTTGCCATGATGACCACCGTGGCCCGCGGGCACAGACCGGGATCCAGGCCGATTTCCCCTGCGCCGCGTGAGACGGTGATCCGGAGGTACGCATCCGTCTGTTCGTTGCCGACTCCGTTCCGGCGCATCGCTTCGTGGAGCAACTCCGGCCAGTGCGACTCCGGGATAGGAATGTCCAGGCCGATGGCTTCGGCGGAGCGCCGGAGCCGGGCCAGGTGTTGGTCGCGCATGAAGATGCGGGTTCCATAGGAGCGAAGGGTTTCGTAGACTCCATCACCGTAGAGAAACCCATGGTCGAACACGGAGACGAGGGCTTCTTCTTTGCGTACAAAACGATCATTGAGAAACACCCACATCAGCGGCCAGCCTCCAGTATTTTGAAAAATGCGCCCGCTTTGGCGAGCGTTTCATCATATTCGCGGTCGGGATCCGAGTCGGCCACAATGCCGGCACCGACTTGCAGATACCCTCGGTTCTTGGTCAGCACGAGCGTACGAATGAGAATGTTCAGGTCCAGGTCGCCGTTCCAACTGAAATAACCCAACGCCCCCGTGTAGAGTCCGCGCCGCACCGGCTCCAGTTCTTCGATGATTTCCATGCAACGGAGTTTAGGGACACCGGTGATGGTTCCGCCGGGGAACACGGCTTTCACAAGGTCGAGGGGTGAGACGCCCGGTTGCAGGGTGCCGACCACGTCTGACACCAGGTGGCTGACATGCGAATACTGTTCGATGGTCATGAACTCATCGACCCGCACCGAGCCGTAGCGGCAGACCTTTCCGAGGTCGTTGCGTTCGAGATCCACCAGCATCACATGTTCCGCGCGTTCCTTAGGATTGGCAAGCAACTCCGCGCGCAGAAGCTGGTCCTGTTGCAAACTGGTGCCTCGCGGCCTGGTGCCGGCGATGGGTCTGGTGCTGGCCTGCGAGCCGGTCAGCCGCACGAGCCGCTCAGGGGAGCTGCTGACGAGGCTGAGGTCGGCGAATCGGACGAGCCCCGCGAACGGCGCAGGGTTGATCCGGCGAAGGCGGCGATAGAGCTCGGTTGAGTATCCCTCGAATCCGGTCGGTGAAGCGGCGGCGTGCAGATCGAGGGTGAAGCGGTGCGACAGATTGGCCTGATAGATATCACCGGCGGCGATATAGTCCTGGCAACGCCGCACACGAGTTTTGTAGGCCTTGCGCGATTGGCTGGGCACAAAGGTGGTTTGAGTGGGCCAGGGCGAGGAGGTAAGAGGCGTGACCGGGCTCGTGAGGCGGGCTTCCAGCTCAGCCAGCCGGTCACAGCCTTCGCGATAGAGTTTCTCCCGCGGCTCCGCCTGAAATCGGGACAGAGGGGGGCAATACATCAGGTAGAGCTGTCGCGTATGGTGATCGATCGCGGCCACGACGTCGAAAAAGGCCATGTGCAGTTCAGGGAGATGGAGATCGTCGGCGGCCAGGGTCGGAAGTAATTCGAACGAACGAACGAGGTCGTAGCTGAGGTATCCGACTGCGCCGCCATAAAACGGCGGGAGGCCTTCCGGTTTGGTAATGGTCGATTCGGCGAGCGCTTGTTGGAGGGCCTGAATGCCGGAACCTTGATAGCGCTGGATCTGTCCCCCGGTCTCGATCTGGTATTCCTGCGCGCGGCTTGTCAGGGTGAGATAGGGGTCGCGTCCGAAAAATGAATAGCGCGCGGTGGTGTCGGTGCCGTTGGCGCTTTCCAGGAGAAACGAGGGACGTTCGGCCGGGGCCAGCCGATAGTACAACTCGAACGCGTCGACATCCGGTTGTGGACGCACGACCACCAGCGGTTGCGGCGGTCCGCTCAGGAATGCCTGGTGAGAGGAAAAGCTCATGAACCTGCGTTTCAGAGGGGTGCCATACCCGAGGAAATGACTATACCGCATCGAGCGGCCGGGTCATAGGTGGCCAACTTCTTGACAAGCCCCCAACGAATTTGCTTGAATGGCGCGCCCGCCGATGGGTGCACTCTCTCCGATTGCGCTGAGGAGTGCCGCACGTGAGCATCTGATGCCCCCCTCTCAGGATCCGTTATATGCGGGGCTCGGGCAGGCTGTCCGGATCGGGACGGAACTGCTTGCTGCGTTGATCGTCGGGGGAGGACTGGGTTGGGTCGTCGACACCTATCTGCTCGATTCTAATCCATGGGGATTGGTGGTGGGGTTAGGGTTGGGGGCCGCAGCCGGTGTACGGAGCGCCTATCGGTCTGCGCAACGATGGCAGAGTTAACCAGAATCGTCTGACTGATAAAGGATCATCGTGGAAGAAAGTCCGTTACATGCGTTTGAACTGCACGATCTGATTCCCTTGGTTCCGGCCGGGGTGGATATTTCCATCAACAAGGCCGTGATTCTGATGTGGGTGATCGTCGGCCTGGTGGCGTTCCTGATGATCTCGGCTGCGGCGGCCCGTAAGTTGGTTCCGGGCAAATTGCAGAACATGGCCGAATTAATCGTCGAGTTCATTCGCGGGATTATTTTGGACACCATGGGCGAGCCGGGGATGAAATATTTCCCCCTGATCGCCACGTTGTTCCTCTTTATTCTCTTTGCCAATTTGATCGGGTTGATTCCCGGTTCCTATACCGTCACCAGTCAGATCATTGTGACGGCAGTCTTTGCTGTAGGGGTTTACGGGCTGAGTATTGTGCTCGGCTTTTCCCTTCATGGCATGAAGTTTCTCGGCATTCTCGTGCCGCCCGGGACACCGGGTTGGCTCTTGCCGTTGATGATTCCGATTGAATTGATCAGTCAGTTGGCGCGACCCATTTCCCTGGCCGTCCGTCTGTTCGCGAATATGACTGCCGGCCACGTCATTCTGGGAGTCTTGTTCGGTCTGGCGATCAGCGGTGGGTTGCTGATCGGGTGGCTGCCATTCGCGTTCACCATCGCCATGAACGGACTCGAAGTTGGTATCGCGTTTATTCAAGCCTATATTTTTACCGTGCTGAGCTGTGTGTATCTGGGTGATGCGGTTACCCTGCACGGTCATAGCGAGCACGCACACTAGGTCGAGTTGTTTACATAAGGGAGGAGAGGACAAACAATGGATGCAGCAGCAGCAGCGTTGGTGGGTATGGGATTGGCGGCGGCAGGATTTGCCGGCGCCGGTGTGGGCATCGGGTATATCTTCGGGAAAATGATCGAGGCCGTGGCCCGGCAGCCGGAAGCGGAAGGCCGCGTCGGCAAGTACATGTGGATCGGGTTCGCGTTGGTCGAAGCCATTGCACTGTACGGGCTGGTCATTGCGTTCATCATCATGGGCTTGCGTAAGTAGTCGTTTCGACGGCTGAGCCCTGATGCTGGGGCCTATTCCCGGCTCAGAACCTCAACTCATTTGGGTAATAGACTATGCCTCAATTTGAATCACATTTCTTTTCGTCCTTGATCTTCTGGGAGATTCTCTCCTTTGGGATCCTGTTCTTCCTGCTCTACAAGTATGCATTTCCCAGCCTGTTGGGCATGCTGGAAGAGCGCGAGAAAAAGATTAAGGACAGTCTCGATCAGGCGGAACGCCACCGTTCCGAAGCCGAGCGCAGGCTGAAGGAATACGAAGCCAAGCTGGCGACGGCAGCCAAAGACGCAGAGGCGCTCCTGGCACAGGCCAAAGAACGCGCCCAACGCCTGATGGAAGAGAACGAACAGCGCATGACGGCGGATGCGGAACGCATCAAGGGTGACGCGACTCGCGAAATCGAGACCGAGCGCAGGAAGGCCATCCAGGACATCCGTTCGCAAACGACCGACTTGGCGATGATGGTGGCTGAGAAAGTTGTCGGGCGGGCACTGACGGAAGGCGATCATCGTCGTCTGGCGGACGAAGCCCTCGATGCCCTCGCAAAGAGCTACCAGAGCCGGAATTAGCCTCTCTTACGCCGGGGGGGTCAGACTCACGCCCCCCTGGCGGTATCCTTCCAAATCAACCGTCACGAAGCGATAGCCGAGTTTCTTCAGGGTTTCGGCCAGCCGTTCCCGGCGTCCCGGCTGCAACAACCCCAGCAGTTCTTCTACGGCCAGTTCTATTCTGGCGATCTCCCCATGGTCTCGCACACGATATTGGCGAAAGCCTTCTTGTGCGAGAGCATCTTCCGCACGCTCCACGCGTGAAAGTGTGCTTCTCGTGATCGTGATGCCGCGTGGTATGCGGGAAGAGAGGCAGGCGGCTGCCGGCTTATCCCAATTGGAGAGGTGTAGCTCTCTCGCTACGTCGCGGATGTCGGCCTTCGAGAATCCGGCTTCGAGCAACGGGCTACGGACGCCTCGCTCGCGAGCGGCCTTGAGGCCGGGACGGTCGTCTCCCAGGTCATCCACGTTTGTGCCATCGACAATGTATCCATCCGCATATTCGCTTCGGAGCGTTTCGAGGAGTGAGTACAAGTCAGTCTTGCAGTGGTAACAGCGTGTGGCATCATTGAGGACGAATTCAGGAATTTGGAGTTGATCCGTTTCAACGATGCGATGGCGTGCGCCGATCTCTGCGGCGATTTTCTGCGTCGCGTCCAACTCACTGGCCGGAAGGGTGGGAGAGACAGCCGTAATGCCGACGGCCTGGGCTCCCAGTTCATCATGCGCCAATTTGAGGACGAGGGAACTGTCGATCCCGCCGGAGAAGGCCACGATGACCGAGCCCATCTCTCGAAGGATCTGTCGTGCTTGAGAGACTTTATCGATCAGCGGCGTCGTGGAAACCATGGGATTCTAGGTCTGCGCGGCCAGGTTGCGGGACAGTGGCCGGCTATTGTTTGACTTTGGCCTTCGCGATCGATCCGACGACGACCAAGGCGTAATGTTGGGGGTCGAGATACTGCTTGGCGACGCGTAGGACATCGTCCTTCGTGACCTTTTCGATGGCTTTAGGATACTGCGTGAAGTAGTCCAACCCGAGGTTGTAGAGTTCGACCTGGGCGAGGACGTTTGCCAGTTTGGCGCTGGAATCGACCCGCAGCGGGAAGCTGCCGACGATGAAGGACTTGGCCTCATTGAGTTCCTGATCCGTGACCGGGGCATCGCGCATCCCTTTGATTTCCGTGAGGACGCCCGCGATGGCCTGGTTTGTGACGTCGGTTCGGGTCTGCAGGCTGATAAAAAAGGCTCCCGGCATCAAGCGGGTGTCGAACTGGCTCATGATTCCATAGGCCAGTCCCTGTTTGTCGCGAATGGAATCCATGAGGCGGGAGGAGAACCCACCGGCGCCCAGGATATAGTTCATGACTGTGACGGCATAGTAGTCGGGATTGGTCCGGCTGATGCCCGTGTGCCCAAGGACGATTGTCGACTGCGTCAGATCCTTCTCGATGAGCTGGACCATTTTACGTTCGATCGAAGCCGGCTTCTTGATCTGGTAGGGCGAGGGGGGGCCCTTTTTCCAGGAGCCGAAATGGGTCTGGACCAGAGCGGCGGCCTGATCCTGTGTCAGGTCTCCCACGATGACCAGGATCGTTTGATTCGGCAGGTATTCCCTGGCGTGAAATTGCTGGATGTCCGCGACCGTAATTTTGTTGAGCGTCTCTTCCGTGCCATGGGCCGGCCAGCTATAGGGATGGCCGTGAAAAATCAATTGGTGGAAGGCCTTCATGGCCACATTCCCGGGATCATCGTCATCGCTGACGATTTCGCCGAGGATCTGCGTGCGGACCCGTTCGAATTCCTGTTTGTGGAACGCAGGATGTTGGAGCATGTCGGCCAGAAGCGCAAAGCCGAGGTCTGCATCCTTCTTGAGCACGCGGGTGGAGGCGGTGGTGAAATCCTCTGCCGCATGGGCTTCCAGCGAGCCTCCCACAAAATCGATCTGTTCGGCGATTTGTCGAGATGTCCGGGTCAGGGTGCCTTCATCGAGGAGGCTGGCGGTCAGATTGGCCAGACCTGCTTTGTCGGGTGGATCCTGCGCCGATCCCACCTTGACCAGGGCGTGGATTTCCACGGTCGGAAGAAAATGCTGTTCCAGAAACAGCACGGTCATGCCGTTCGCGGTCACGGAGCGGGTGGGGACGATGTCCGCAGCTTGCGCCAAGGCGAACGGAAGGCTGAGCGCCATACAGAGCAGGCCCGCTAACAGCCGGCCCACAGGCCGGCGGCTTCGGTGTTGGCGTGGCAGAAGGGTCGCTGGTTGTTGCGTCATCGGGATCGCTCGCTAGTGAGGTTGTGCCGGTGACGCGGCCTGGGTTTGCGGAGGTTGAGGAATCAGGGTTCCCGTGGTGCGCATATCGGCGGCCAGGTAGTGCGACGCCGCACGCTGCACGTCCTGCGCGGTGACGGCGCGGGTACGCTCCACAAACTGGCTGACTTTGCGCCATCCGGCCCCGATCGTTTCGGCTTCTCCCAGCAGCATGGCCTGGCGGAAATTCGAATCCTGTTCAAAAATGTGGGCCGCTTCGATCTGATTTTTCGCGCGCTGCAGTTCGAGTTCGCTCGGCGGCTCGGTTTGGATCCGCTGAATCTCTTTGAGCACCGCGTCTTCAACCGCTTCAACCTTCTCGCCTGGTTTCACCACGGCATAAAAGTAGAACAATCCCGGGTCGGCTTGCATCAGGCCATAGTCGGCGCCGACTGCCAGGGCGGTCTTTTGTTCGTACACGAGGCTTTGATAGAGCCGGGCACTCTTGCCGTGAGACAAAATCGATTCAAGTACGTTCAAGGCATAGGAGTCGTCGCTCGAATAGTTGGGTACACGGTAGCCCATCATGACGAACGGCACCTGCGCTTCTCGCTTGAGGAGAAATCGGCGTTCGCCGTGTTGCGGGGCTTCCGTCACGGCCAGGGGTTTGGGGGACGGACCTTTAGGGATCGGTTCGAAGAGCTTGGCAATAGTCGGAAGGAGCGTGTCCGCTTTGATGTCGCCGACCACGATCAGGGTGGCGTTGTTCGGCGAATAGTAGGTGTCGTAGTGACGCTGGAGATCGTCGAGGTTCATCGCGTCGAGGTCCGAGAACCATCCGATGACCGGCCAGTGGTACGGGTGACTCATGAAGGCCTGTGCGAAGAGGGCTTCCACCAGCGCGCCTTGCGGATCATCTTCGTTGCGCAACCGGCGTTCTTCTTTCACCACTTCCCGTTCGGTCTTGAATTCGTTCGCATCGAGAATCAGCCCTTGCATGCGGTCGGCCTCGAGTTCGAGTGCGAGCGTCACGCGATCGGCAGCCAGGTTTTCAAAGTAGGCGGTGAAGTCCTGACTGGTGAAGGCATTGTCCATTCCGCCGTTCTTGCGAACGAGGCGTGAGAAGGTGCCTTTGGGGTACTTAGCCGTGCCCTTGAACATCATATGCTCAAGCATGTGCGACAACCCGGCCCGGCCCATGACCTCGTTTCGTGAGCCCACCTTGTACCAGACTTGCACGGTCGCCACGGGAGCCTTCGGGACTTCCACGAGGATCACTTTCATATCGTTGGACAAGGTGTATTCCTTGGGCTCGACGGCATGGGCCGGGGAGGTCTGGCTCGCGAACAGGATGAAGCTTAGCAATGAACAGGCGAGGATGGAGAACCGCACAGGTGCTGAGTTGGAAGTTGTGCTCTGGTTAGGCATGTACGAAGAACATGCTAACAACGGGTCTGAATCTGTGTCAAGGCAACGTGGGCCTCGGACGTATCGAGGCGTCCGAGTTGGCCGCAAGCACCCAACACATCGCGGCCACGGCTGCGGCGAAGATAGACGTCCACATGGCCTCGTCGAAGGGTGGCCTGAAACGTTTCAATCGCCGCGTCTGAGGGGCGCCGATAGGGATTGCCCGGAAACGGGTTGAAGGCGATCAGGTTGACCTTGCAGCGGAGGCCACGAAGCAGCTTCACTAAGCGGGCGGCATCCTCGGCACGATCATTCACGTCTGCGAGGAGGACGTATTCAAAGGTCAGACGATCACGGTCCGCCAGCGGATAGGCCCGACAGGCCTCGAGCAAGGCGTCGAGCGAATGGAGCCGGTTGGCCGCCGGCATGAGTTGCTGGCGGAGCGCATCGGTGGTCGCATTCAGCGAGATGGCGAGGTTCACCTTGAGGGGGGCTACGTCCTTGATCCGCGAGGCCAGTCCTGCGGTGGAGATCGTGATGCGGCGACCTGAAAACCCCAAGCCCCAGGTGTTGTTGGTGAGGCGGGTGACGGCATCGGCCACGGCATCCAGGTTGGCGAGGGGTTCGCCCATGCCCATGAAGACCAGGTTGGTCAGCCGGTGGCCCTCCTGCAAATGGTCCTGGGCGAGGAGGACCTGATCGAGGATCTCATGCGCGCGCAGGTTGCGTTGGAGTCCCAGCGTACCGGTCAGGCAGAATCCACAATCGAGCGTGCAGCCGACCTGCGTGGACAGGCAGAGGGTGAGCCGGTCCTCGTCGGGAATGAGCACACATTCGACTTGATTGCCGTCGGCCAGCGTGAGCACAAATTTCTTGGTGCCATCCTGCGACGAAAAGATTTGGACCGCCGAAGTCCGTTCGATACTGCAGCTGCCCGTCAGGTACTCCCGGTCCTTCTGCGAGAGATTGCTCATCTCGGCGAACGTGCGGGCACGTTCCTGATAGAGCCAGCGCAGGATTTGCGACGCGCGATAGGCCGGCCATCCGAGTGATGCGACGAATGCGGCCATCCCGCTTTCGGTCACGGCCAGAAGATTGGTGCGATTATCGGTCCGTTGGAGCATACCGGAGCCTAGCACAGGCAAAAAACTTGTGACAAGCAAGGCGAACGTGGTCGCGTTTATACAGCGTTCGGCTATAATAGGGCCGGTTCACCCTCTTCTCAGGATGAGAATGTGACCGCACTTCCTTGGCGGATCAGCTTGTCGGCTCTTGCCGTGTGGTCTGTGTTGTCGAGCCTGTTCTTGACGGCCACAGCCGAGTCACCGCGCCCCCTGCCTGTTGCCCCTGCACCCTGCGTCTCCGCGGAAGATTGTTTCCGTTCCGCCGTGGCGCTCAATGAACGTTCGGGATCGCCCGTTCAACGCGATCAAACGATGATGCTGAAGATCGACCAGCTGCGGTCGGTGATGGAGCTCTATCCTTCCACGATCTGGGCCAAGCGGGCCGGGGTGGTGCTGGGCGTCTTGCGGATCGAGCGGGAGCCGGTCGAGGCGGCGAAACTTCTGCGTGTTGTCCAGCCGGACATGCCGGTGCTCGACGACTATCTCCGCCTCTGGATCGGGGAATCGCTGCTGAAGCAGAACGAACCGATCCAGGCGGCCGAATTGCTGGAGACGATTCCCAAGATCGTGCCGGATTCGAGCCTGATTGCCAAGGCTGCCTACCGAACAGGCGAAGCCTGGTATAGCGCCAATGTGTGCTTCCGGGCGGTGGACTGGCTGGAGCGGGCTGTGGCGCTTGCGGATAAGGACCCGGCGGCTTCGTTGGCCTTGTGGCACCTGGCCGAGTGCTACATTCGGGAGAATCGACTGCCGGAGGCGCGAACCGCGTTGAAGCAACTCTGGCTTCGCTATCCCCACTCGCCTGAAGCGCGGGAGGCGAAAGCCCGGTTGGATACGGCACTGGGCGGAGAATCCTGGACCCCAACGGCCGAAGATCATTCAATTCGCGCACAGGCCTTTCTGGGGCTGGCCATGCAAGCGGAGGCGGTCGAAGAGCTGCGCCGCTTTCTGGTGATGGCTCCCGGGCACCCCCGCCGGTTTGATGCCCGCTTGAAGTTGGGCGTGGCCTACGTCCGGCTCAAGCAATATGACCAGGCCCGTGAGACGTTTCGCGGGTTAGTGGCGGATCGGGTGCAGGAATCATCCGAGGCCACGGTATGGTTGGCGCGGGTCTATCTGCGGCAGAATCAGGGCGACAAGCTTATCGCCTTGGCGCGATCGGTCGCGCAAGGGTCCCTTGGGGGCGACCAGCGGGCGATGGTGCACCTCTTCGCCGGAGTGTGGTTGGAGGATCAGGGGCAATTCGATGAGGCGATCGGCATGTTCCGGCTGGTCGCGAAGCTGGGGGATTCGGCGAGTCAGCGTGCGGAAGGTCTCTGGCGTGCCGGGTGGGCGCAATATCGGACAGCCCGGTATCGGGACGCAGCCGAGACGTTTCGATCCGTTGTGGAGTTGCATGTCAACGGCTTTGAGCCTCAGGCAATGTATTGGGCGGCGAGGGCCGACGAGCGCGAAAAAAATACCACCGTTGCCGATCAATACACACGCCTCTGTCAGCGGCACGCCTACAGTTACTACTGCCAGTTGGCTGCACGGCGAGTTTCGTTGCCGCCGGTCACGCCGGTTGCGACAGACGCGGAGCGTCCGGCAGGCGATGAGGCTTCACGATTGCCGGAGAATCGGCGTCCTGAGATCGAACGGCACGTGGTCTATCAACGTGGAATCGAGCTCAAGATATTGGGGTTCGCCCAGGATGCGGCTCGCGAACTTGGCTCTCTCACAGAGCAGTATAGTCGTGACCCGGAGGTGCTGCTGGCCTTCTCGACGTTGCTCAGTGAAGTGGGGGCGTACCATCCAGCCTTACGCGTGGCAAAAGTTCACTTTAAGGAGAAGCTGGAACGCAGCGGTTTGCCGACCGCGCCAGCCTTGTGGACCGTGGCCTACCCGACCGGCCTGCTCCCGACGATCACCGCGCAGGGTGTCACTGCGGTTGACCCCTACCTGGCTGCCGCGATCATTCGCGAGGAGAGCCAGTACGATGAGAAGGCTGTCTCGATGGTGGGAGCCGTGGGGTTGATGCAGTTGATGCCGGTCACGGCGAATGCCGTGGCACAGCGGTACGGGTTTCCCGCGGTCGGACGGGAAGAACTGTTCGACCAGGAAACCAACATTCGACTGGGGGTGCGGTATCTGGGGCAATTGCTCGAGCAATACAGCGGGAACCTGGCCCATGCCGTCGCGGCCTACAACGCCGGCCCGATTGCCGTGAACAATTGGATCGCAGTGCATCGAGGACGGGAGCAGGACGAGTTCGTGGAACTCATTCCGTATCAGGAAACGCGGTTGTACGTGAAACGGGTCTTGCGCAGCTATGGAGAATATCGCCGTCTCCATAACGGCACGTCGTAGCGGGGCCGTTTTCTTGACAAGCCGGAGCGAACTTTCTATATTTCGCCCCCGTCACCCAACGTGTTCGACCACCACTTTGATGTGAGGAAATACCATGACGTTAGATCATCTCGACGCCCTTGAAATTCGGATTCGCGATTTGGTGAAGCTGGTGCAGGATCTCAAGCGGAAAAATGCCTCATTAGAGGATGACTTGCGTCTGGCGCGGGAGCGGGTTGCGGTTCGTGATGACGAAAACCGACGCTGGGAACAGGAGCGGATCGATATCCGTTCACGGATCGAGAAAGTCCTGGGCGAGATCGATCTGTTGGAATGCCTGGATGAACCCAAGGAGGTGGCTGTTGACTAAGACCATTGACGTGGAGATCTATGGCCAGCGGTACAGCATCAACGGGGAAGCGGACGAATCGTACGTGAAGCAATTGGCCGATATGGTCGATAAGCAGATGAAACAGGTGGCGGCCGGCATGCGGTCGGCCACCCCGGCCAAGTTGGCCGTCCTTGCCGCATTCAACCTTGCCCACGAATTGATGGAATCAGAGCGAAAGTCCCGGCAGGGAGAGGCCGACGCGGATCGTCGGGTGGCCTCCCTGATGGAATCGATCGATCAGCAGATGCCGTCCATCCTGTCACGGTGAGTTTCGCCTTGCTTTCACTGTACTGCTTTGTTATCGTTTCTGTGTTGTATTGACCTGAGGGTCAACAAGAGCAGGAGAGGAAAGGAAGCTTCGAACAAGGACGGAAAATCTGACGACGGTTTTTGAGCGCTAAACATATGGAATCGCTGGTTTTTGTGCTGTTATTCACAGTGGTCGTGATGGTGTGGATGAGAGAAGGCTCCCAGGCTGGCATGTCTGTTCGACAGGTGTGTTCGCAACGTGTAGCAAGGGGCGAAGAGCAGGTGCTGGCGGATGGGCTATGGCCTGCGCTGTGCTCGCAACCTGTGACGATCCCCGACCGGGGGGCTTGGTCTGTGCGCCTTCGATGTGACAGACGTATTGATTCGGGTCGAAGTCGACCACTCCTCCACGTGAATTGACGGCGGCGATTCCACGCTTCGTTTCTACTGGCTCAAGAAGTCAGATGTTTCCCCCTCACGCGTAGACATTCCTTTCTCACGCTCCTTGCTCTCCCTTTAACACTGGCTGTGACTATTCGCAGGGTGACAGTGTTTACTGTCCCGCTGCCGTAAGGGAGGTGGTTCCCATTTCTCTCAGCGTTGTTGCGTACATTTTTGTCGGATTAGTGGGAGCGGTCCTGGGTGCCGGGTTGTATGAGGTCTTTCGCCGTCGGTCGGCGTTGGCTCGTCGTGCCGAGGCCGAGGATCAGTCGGCGCAGATCGTTCAATCGGCTCAGCGTGAAGCAGAGAATCTCGTCAAAGAGG
Organism: Nitrospira sp. ND1; assembly: GCF_900170025.1. NCBI lineage: Bacteria > Pseudomonadati > Nitrospirota > Nitrospiria > Nitrospirales > Nitrospiraceae > Nitrospira > Nitrospira sp. ND1. The sequence goes on from NZ_FWEX01000006.1 coordinate 2,481,716, forward strand.
CCAAGCTGGAGGCCAAGGATCTGGTCTTTCAGGCCAGGATCGAACTCGAAAAGGAACAAAAGGCCAAGCTGGCCGAAGTTTCCAATTCGGAACGGCGTGTGTCCCAACGGGAAGAGGGACTCGATCGCAAGCTCGGCTTGCTTGAGAAGCGGGATCAGGAAGCGCTCAAGCGTGAGCAGGACTTATTGAAGCGTGAGGAGACACTGGTACAGAAGGACGCGGCCTGCGCGCAGGCGCTGAAACAGCATCGCGAGGCCCTTGAGCGGGTGGCCGGCTTGACGGCTGAGGAAGCGAAGCGGCAACTGATTCAGGATCTGGATAGTCAGGCGCGGTTGGAAGCGGCCGGCCTGGCCAAGCGCCTGCTCGAAGAGGCCAAGGAAAATGCCGACCGGGAGGCGCGGGAAATCATCGCCAGCTCGATTCAACGAGTGACCCGGGATTATGTGAATGAAGCCACTATCTCCGTGGTGCCGATTGCCAACGATGCCATGAAGGGCCGGATTATCGGTCGAGAGGGGCGGAATATCCGGGCGATCGAGGCGGCGACGGGGATCGACCTCATTATCGATGAAACGCCGGAGGCGGTTATTATTTCAGGGTTCGATCCGCTTCGTCGTGAGATTGCCAAGGTCTCGCTTGAGCGGCTCATGCACGACGGCCGAATCCATCCGACGCGCATTGAAGAGATCGTCGAAAAGGTGAAGGTCGATATCGAGAAGCTGATGATCGAAGAGGCTGAAAAGGTGATCTTCGAGGTTGGCTTGTCTGATTTTCATCCCGAGTTGGTCAAGGTGTTGGGACGGCTCAAGTACCGAACCAGCTATGGGCAGAATAATCTGTACCATGCGCGGGAAGCGGCCTACATCTGCGGCATCATGGCCTCCGAGTTGAAACTCGACGTGAAACTCGCCAAGCGCGGCGCCTTGTTGCACGATATCGGAAAGGCCGTCAGTCACGAAGAAGAAGGGCCGCATGCCATGCTGGGTGCGGAGATCGCCAAGAAGTACGGCGAAAACGCCAAAGTGGTGAATGCCATTGCGGCGCATCACGAACAGGTTGAGCCCATTTGTCCGGAGACCGTACTGGTGGCGGCGGCGGAAGCGCTGTCGGCGGCGCGGCCGGGGGCACGCCGTGAAGCCCTGGAGTCGTATGTCAAGCGGTTGGAGAAGTTGGAGTCGCTGGCGACCGTTCACAAGGGTGTGCAGAAGGCCTATGCGATTCAAGCGGGTCGTGAAATTCGTGTCATTGTGAAGCAGGAAGATTTGACGGACCCGGAATGTTTCCAGTTGTCCCGGGATCTGGCAAAGAAGATTGAGCAGGAGCTGACCTATCCGGGGCAAATCAAGGTGACGGTGATCCGGGAGAGCCGGTTCGTCGATTTTGCGAAATGAGCGAACGGTTATGAAGGTTCTGATGATCGGCGATATCATGGGCGAGCCAGGGCGTCGGTCCGTGGCTCGCCTCCTGCCGAAACTGATTGCCAACCATTCCATCGATGTTGTGGTCGGCAACGGCGAGAACGTGGCCGGCGGATTCGGTATTACTCCGGACCTGGTGGACGATCTTTTCGATCTCGGGGTGTCGGTCATCACCACGGGGAATCATGCGTGGGACAAGAAGGAAATCCTCGATGTGTTTCCTCGTGAACCGCGTCTCTTGCGTCCTGCGAATTATCCCACCGGAGTGCCGGGCCGAGGCAGTTATGTGTTTACCACGCCCGGCGGCGAATCGTTGGGTGTCCTGCATTTGATGGGGCGGGCGTTCATGCCGACGATCGACTGTCCGTTTCAGGTCGCGAAGCGGGAAATCGAACGTCTCAAGACGCAGGTCTCCGCGATCGTGGTCGATATGCATGCCGAGGCGACGTCTGAAAAGATGGCGATGGGGCATTACTTGGATGGGCTGGTGACGGTTGTGGCGGGGACGCACACCCATGTGCAGACGGCCGATGAGCAAATCCTTCCGAAAGGCACGGCGTACATCACGGATATCGGCATGACCGGCCCGCTTCATTCGGTGATCGGAATTAAAAAAGAACTGGCGATCGAAAAGTTTCTCACCGGAATGCCGCGGCGCTTTGAAGTGGCCTCGGGTCCCGTCGTCTTCTGCGCGGTATTGATGGAACTGGATGCCACGCTCGGCAAGGCTTTGTCGATCGAACGAATCCGAGTGGTGGATTGATCTGTTCGCCTAGCCATTGTCTCAGGCTCGGTAAGCTATGACCGGCCAAACCCTTCCGCTCCCTCTGCTTCTTTCCGTATCCGACGTGACGCGACTGATCCGTGATTCCCTGGAAGCGCAATTCCGGGATATCTGGATCGAGGGCGAAATTACCAACCTTCGCGCACCGTCTTCCGGACACCTGTATTTCACATTGAAAGATGAGCAGAGCCAGCTTCGCGGGGTGCTCTTTCGATCCGGGGCCTCGCGGCTTCGGTTCACCCTGCAGGAGGGCCTGGTGATCGTCGCGCGCGGGCGCATCTCGGTGTATGAGCCGCGTGGCGAGTATCAACTGATCGTCGACTCGCTGGAACCGAAGGGCGTCGGGGCGTTTCAACTGGCGTTCGAGCAACTCAAGGAGCGGTTGGCGCGAGAAGGATTGTTCGACGAGGCGCGAAAGCGTCCCCTGCCTCCCTTCCCACGCACGGTGGGCGTGGTGACCTCTCGCACCGGGGCAGCGGTCCGCGATATTGTGGCGGTCCTCCGTCGCCGCTGTCCGGTCGCGAATATTCTCATCGCTTCCGTGCCGGTCCAGGGCGAGGGAGCCGCCGAGCAGATTGCGGAGGCGATCACGACGTTAAGCGGAATGCCCCAGGTTGAGGTGATGATCGTCGGGCGTGGAGGCGGCGCCTCAGAGGATTTGTGGGCGTTCAACGAAGAAGTGGTCGTTCGCGCCATTGTGCAGTCGAGGGTCCCGGTCGTGTCTGCGGTGGGGCATGAAATCGATGTGACCCTTGCCGACTTTGCCGCGGACTATCGGGCTCCGACACCCTCGGCTGCGGCCGAGGCGGTGGTGCCGGTGTTGGACGAGATCGTGGAGCGACTAGGCGAGATGTCTGATCGTCTGTATCGAGTCGTGCGCACTTTGTTGGAGATGCAGCGCCATCGGTTCGAGCGATCGGTTGGAGTGATGCGCGACATGCGCTTTCGAGTGCAGGCGCATGCCCAGCATCTCGATGAATTGCGAGACGGATTGACGCGCACGCTGACCGAACGATTAACTCTGCTCCACCGGGGGATGGTGGTGCGGCAACATGCCTTGCTGGCTCAAGGACCGCACAACCGGATTCAGACCGCGCTGGTGGTGATCCCGCAACTGTATAAACGGTTGGAGCAAGAAGCCAGACGGGGACTTTTGTCCAGGCGGCAAGCGGTTGCGTCGTACATGATGGCTTTGGACGCTCTCAGTCCATTGGCGATCTTAAGCCGCGGGTATAGCGTCATCCAGGCAATTCCGTCCGGGCGGATCGTCCGGCTGGCGTCAGACGTGGCGGTGGGGGATGTGGTGCAGGCGCGGCTGGCCGAGGGGCGTCTGTTGTGTCTCGTCAGTGAGGTGCTGCCGCCTTCGATGCCTTGACCTCACCGGTGGGGCAGGCAATAATGTTCTGTTTGATGAATGAGCAAGGGAGTGGTTGTGGCTGCCGTGAAGTTTGAATATGCAATGGCACGATTGGAAACGATTGTTGCCGAACTTGAAAAGGGCGATCTTCCTCTCGATGACTCGCTGAAGATTTTCGAGGAGGGGATTCGGTTGTCCAAGACCTGCCTGAAGATGCTGGAGGATGCCGAGCGGAAGGTTGAAATCCTGGTGCAAGAGAAGGACGGCAAGAAGCGGATTCAAGCGTTTTCTCCCGATGAGGATGAGCCGGAGCGCCCTCAGTAACGGTCTGATCGATGCACGGGCTTTCACGTTGCCCGTGTCTGTCGCAATTAAACTTCCATCACAGCCTATGAGCCAGAAATTACGCCCAGAGCGGGAACGGCTGGATCGCGTGCTGGTCAGCCGAGGGTTGGTTGCCAGTCGGGAAGACGCGGCTCGACTCATCCTGGCCGGCCTCGTCCGTGTGGATGGGGTGGTGGTTGATAAGGCGGCGAAACCGACCTTGTCGGATGCGAAGGTGGAGCTGACCGGGCCGGGGTCTCCCTATGTCGGTCGCGGGGGCGAGAAGTTAGCCGGCGCGCTGGATCAATTTCAGGTCGATCCCAAAGGAATGATGTGCTTCGACGTCGGGTGTTCGACCGGGGGATTTACCGATTGTCTGCTGCAGCGCGGCGCCGCGCGTGTCTATGCCGTCGATGTGGGGTATGGTCAGTTTGAGTGGCGCCTACGGCAGGATCCGCGCGTGGTGCTCATGGAGCGGACCAACATCCGGTATCTTGAGCCGAGTGCGATCCGGGATCCGATCGATCTGATTGTCATCGATGTGTCGTTTATCTCGCTGACCCTCGTGCTGCCCTGTGTTGTGCCCTACCTCGCTGCGTCGGGGTTCGTGATCACGTTGATCAAACCGCAGTTTGAAGTGGGGAAAGGTCTTGTCGGACGGGGTGGGATTGTTCGTGATGATGGCTTGCGGGAAGGGGCGGCCGACAAAGTGGTGGCGTGCGCGCAGCAGTTGGGGCTGGAGTTGGCGGATCGAATGGAATCGCCCATCGAGGGCCGAAAGGGCAATCGGGAAATCCTGGCCTGGTTCCGGCGCAGGGCGTGAGGGGTACGAGTCTGGATATCAGTGGGTCTGCGGCGGGTTTCGTCCGGGACGTTCACGCGCAAGGGCAACACGAAAACACTTTGCGGAAGCCTGCAGAAGGTGTAGGCTGACCCTCAATTGTTCGGTCAGGGGATCGGCACATCCGCAGACGAAGGAGAGGCGAGGAGACGTATGAAAGTCTTGGTCACGGGGGGCGCAGGGTTTATCGGGTCACATGTCGTGGATCGTTTGCTCCAGGAGGGGCATGATGTTGTGGTGGTCGATAATCTTGTCACGGGAAAGCGGAAAAACGTCCCCAAGGCGGCCCAATTCTACAAACTGGATATAGAAAATCCCAAGCTCGAACGGATTTTTCGCAACGAACGGCCGTCGATCGTGTTCCACCTCGCCGCTCAGATGAACGTGCGGCGTTCGGTCGAAGATCCGATGTTCGATGCGCAGGTCAATGTGCTGGGGACGCTCAATGTGCTGGAGCAAGCGTCGAAACATGGCGCGCGCAAGGTCATCTTCTCCTCATCCGGCGGGGCGATTTATGGCGAGCAGCTGGCATTTCCTGCCCCGGAAACTCACATTACCCAGCCACTGTCGCCCTACGGCATCAGCAAGTTATGCGGGGAGCATTACCTATCCTACTACCACCGGTTGAGCGGTATTCAGGTGGTCAGTCTGCGATATGCCAATGTGTACGGCCCGCGGCAGGATCCGGAAGGGGAGGCGGGAGTCGTCGCCATCTTCATTCAAAAGATGCTGCGTGGCGAACAGGCGGTGGTCAACGGAAACGGGCGTCAGACTCGCGATTTTGTGTTTGTCGAGGACGTGGTGGAATCGAATTTGATGGCGATGGGTCCCGAGGTGGAGGGCGTGTACAACGTGGGCACGGGAATCGAGACGTCCGTGAACGACCTCTTCAAAATCGTCGTCGATCTAACCAAGGTAGAGTTTAAGGAAGTGCACGGCCCGGCCAAGCGAGGCGAGCAAGCCAGAAGCGTCATCGACTCCACAAAGCTCCACCGTGACCTTGGGTGGGAACCGAAGGTCGATCTGCGCGAGGGACTGCGGCGGACGGTCGAATATTTTCGCGACGGGCTCGGATAGCCGCTTGAGCTAATAGCGGGGCACGGATGGGTCTACCTGAGTAGACCAGGCATCAATGCCTCCGATCAGGTTTTTCACCTTTCCGAAGCCTTGCTGCAGCAGAAACCCTGTCGCATCCGCACTTCTCATCCCGTGGTGGCACACGGCGACAATCTCGGCGTCACGGTCAAGTTTGCCAAGAGATTGCTGCAGGGTCGCCAGCGGGACCAGGATGGATCCCTCCAACTTGGCGATGGCATATTCCCATGGCTCCCGGACGTCTACCAGCACCAGCTTGTCGCCTTTATCCAGCCTCGACTTGAGATCCTTAGGGGTAATCGTGAAACTCATCAGCGCACCTCCATCTATACGGTCGGATCATAAGGAGCCGAAAAATGGGTGTCAACTCCGGTGTGGTCGGCCATTCGTCGCGTGGGGTCTGATCTCAAGACTTTGCGGATTCAGACCGAAGCGTATGGATGAGAGGACGAGGGCCTGGGCCTGACAGTCGGTCGGCAGGTAACGCCTCTGGAGAATGGTCGTTTTTTGTCGAATTGTGCAAATCCTGCCTAGTTTTTTAAGCGTAATCGGCACGGAGATGGGGTAGAATTCTGCCCTAAGTGCTTGATAACTGAAGCGCAAGCAGTACTCGCCGTTCTGTTTCGGCACGCAATTTGCTTAGAGCTGTGGGGGAGACGTGGGAGCGAACGGTTCAGAGGTAGTGGTGTTTGTGACTGCGGCAACGGCCGAGGAGGCAGAAAGACTCGGTCGGATCATCGTGGAGTCCAGACTTGCCGCCTGCGCGAATGTCTTAAATGGCATTCGATCGATTTTCCGTTGGGAGAATAAGATCAACGTCGAAAATGAATGCCTGATGCTCATTAAAACAACCCTGGAGCGATACCCGGAACTCGAAGCAGTCATTCGACGGCACCATAGCTATACTATCCCTGAGATCATCGCACTCCCGGTCATTGCGGGATCGGCGCCCTACCTGGAATGGGTTCGGGAAGAGACTCGTAAGTAGTTGATTCTAATAATGTAATTTTTGAAAACAAAGGGTTGACCATCGTGCTAGAGATCAGTACACTGCAAAAGTCAGTGGCTGAATTCTTGGTTGAATCCGTGAAGGGGAGAGCGTCCTATGAGCCAACAAGCGGCCGAAACAAGTGATGCCTATACTGTGGTGGTCTTTCGGGGGTCCTCCTCCAAGCCGTTACGGTTTAGTTTTCCACGGAAATTCGTGCGCAAGCTCCTGATCTTGGCTGCGATCCTGGTCGTGGCAGATCTGCTCGTTATCTCTCATTATGTGATTCGGACCGGAGAAGTCTGGCAATTGTCGGCGTTCCGGGCTGAAGCCATGGGTGCGCGTGAGCAAACCGCTGCCTTCTCCGCTGCGATTGATGATCTGAAAAAGCGTCTCTCGACCATGGGCGAGGTCAATCAACGGCTTCGAGTCATGCTGGGAATTGACGCCAGCAAGCCGGCCGGGGATTTGGCGAATGGACGGGGTGGCGAGGACGGTCCGCTGCCGGATGGAAAAACCAGTGTGCAGGGGAATGGATCAGCCACTTCTGGGCTGGAACCGCGGCAGCAGGTCTCCGAAGCGCGTGATGCCAATCAGTCCGAGGTTGATTTTGCTACGGAAAGTATTGAAGAGGTCACTCAGCAGGTTCGCGAAAGCCTTGAGGCCCTCGTCCGGGAGGCGAAGCAACAAGAGGAAGCCCTCGAAAGCCTGACCCAAGTTGCAGAGCAGCGTTCGACTCAGTGGGCGTCAACTCCCTCCATCTGGCCTGTGCGCGGATGGGTGACCTCGGCGTTTGGCCCCCGGGTTTCGCCGTTCACCGAAAAGCCGGCCTGGCATGACGGTCTGGATATCGGTGCTCAGGCAAATTCCCCCGTCCAGGCTCCGGCGCTCGGGCGTGTCGTCACCGTGGCCTTTGACTCGAAAATGGGCAATATGGTTAAGCTGGACCATGGATATGGGATTGAGACGGTCTATGGACACCTTGCCAAGTCGTTGGTGAAAGAAGGGCAGCGAGTGAAGCGCGGTGATGTGGTCGCGCTTGTTGGCAGCACCGGGCTTTCCACGGGACCGCATCTCCATTACATGGTCAAGAAGAACGGCCAAGCGTTGGATCCGACCAAGTTTATTCTCGACTAGTCTTTTCGCATTCCTTCCAGATTTCGAAAGAAGTTTACCCGTTCCCTTCCTCTTTTCCGTTGTAATCCTCGACTACCCGCGTCCCAGTCCAGCTCTACCAGCCCTGTGCTCCCCAGTCTTTGCGGCCCATTACTTCGGCGAATGCCGTGGTATACTCCGCACTTTCCTGAAATTCCTGTTCTCACGAGGAACATTGCATGACTGATCTGGAGATAGCCCGTTCCGTCCCTCACAAGCATATATTCGAAGTCGCACAGTCCTTAGGCATTCATTCTGACGATCTCATTCCCTTTGGGCGCTACAAGGCCAAGATCGCGCCCACGCTGGGTGAGCGAATCCAGAACAGACCGCTGGGGCGATACATCCTGGTTACGGCCATCAATCCAACACCCCTTGGCGAGGGCAAGACTACGACCTCAATTGGGCTGAGCATGGGGTTGTGCCGCTTAGGCCATCGGGCCGCCGTCACGCTCAGGCAGCCTTCCTTGGGACCGGTCTTCGGAATCAAGGGGGGCGGTACCGGAGGCGGGAGAGCCCAGGTCCACCCGATGGAAGATATCAATCTGCATTTTACCGGCGATGCGCATGCCGTTTCTGCGAGCCACAATCTCCTTTCCGCATTTGTCGATAACCATCTGTTCCACGGAAATACGCTCAAGGTCGATCCGAAAGGGATCAGATGGCCACGCACGCTTGGGGTGAGTGACCGCGCGCTTCGCGACATTCTCCTGGGAGAGGAAACCGGGCGGCGGCCGGGGAAGTTTGTGATTACGGAGGCGTCGGAAGTCATGGCGGTGCTGGCCCTGGCGACCGACCATGCAGATCTTCGCCAACGCCTCGGGAGAATTCTGATCGGCCTGACTGAGGGCGGACAGATGGTCCGTGCTGAGGAATTTGGCTGCGCCGGCTCCATGGCCGTCTTGCTGAAGGATGCCTTGTTGCCGAATCTCGTGCAGACCCTGGAGGGAACTCCGGCATTTGTTCATGCCGGGCCGTTCGGTAACATCGCGCATGGGAATTGCTCGATTGTCTCCGATCGGTTGGCGTTACGTTGTGCAGACTATGTCGTGACTGAAGCTGGATTCGGGAGTGATTTAGGCGCGGAAAAGTTCTTCAATATTAAGTGCCGCACGTCCGGTCTTCGTCCGGATGTCGGGGTGGTGGTGGCGACCTTGCGTGCGCTCAAGCTTCATGGCGGTGGGGGAATCGTGAAATCCGGTGCTCCGCTGCCTCCCGGTGTGACCGGGCCGAATCAGGCGGCGCTGGAGCAGGGCTTTGCCAACCTCGAGCAGCATATCGCCAATGTCCGGGCCCATGGAGTGCCGGTGGTGGTCGCGGTGAATGCGTTCAAGGATGATTCAACCGATGAACTAAACTGGGTGTGCGAACGCGCCCTGGAAGGGGGTGCGTCGGCAGCTGCGGTGTCGACCCATTGGTCCGACGGTGGACGGGGAGCCGAGGAGCTGGCCAGGGCGGTCGTCAAGGTCGCTGCGCAAGGTACGCAATTCAGTCCTCTCTATGAGGTGACCTCGCCCATTAAGAAAAAGATTGAGACCATCGCCACCACGATCTATGGGGCGGCCGGCGTGTCATTCTCGCCTCAGGCCGAGCGGGACGTAGAGCTGGCGACACGATTGGGATTCGATCGACTTCCCATTTGTATGGCGAAGACCCCGCTTTCACTATCGCACGACCCGGCGGTGAAGGGGCGGCCCTCCGGGTTCACGGTGCCGATTCAGGAGTTGCGGATTCTGGCCGGGGCCGGGTTTCTCACCGCGGTCTGCTCAGGCATTCAGTTGATGCCGGGTCTGCCGAAGAAGCCTGCCGGGGAACGGATCGATGTTGATCCACAATCGGGTCAAATTGTTGGCCTGCAGTAGTGGCGTGTTACCGCTGTTTCAGGTACCGGAAGAATTCTGATTCGGGACTGACGAGGATGGTGGTCTTGTCCTTGAGGGTCTTGCGATAGGCTTCCATGGTGCGGGTAAACTCGAAGAAATGCGGATCCTGGCGATAGGCATCGGCATAGATGCGGAACGCTTTGGCGTCTCCGCCTCCGCGCAATTCCTCTGATTCTCGATAGGCCTCTGCGAGGATGATCTCCCGATCTTTCTCCGCCTCCGACTTGATTTTCTGAGCCTCTTCCGCGCCTTCTGCGCGATACTGCTTCGCTTGTCGCTCCCGCTCGGCTTGCATGCGCGAGAACACGGCCTTTTCATTCTGCTCAGGCAGGTCGGCTCGTTTAATCCGCACGTCCTGGATTTCTATGCCATAGGCAGACGCTTTTTCGTTGGCGCGTTGGGTGACCACGGCCATGAGTTGCGCACGGGCCGATGAGACGATTTCCGCCAGATCGTGCCGGCCTAATTCCACCCGCAGTTCCGAATAAATAATATCGTGCAGGCGCTGGAGCGCGCCGCGCTGGCTTTGGAACGCCTGATACACCTTCAGCGGGTCGGTGATCCGCCACTTCGCAAAATTATCGAGCAGCAAGGTCTTCTTGTCCTGGGTAATGACGTCCTGCGCATTGGAGTCGTAGTCCAGAAGGCGCTTGTCGAAGTAGGTGACTTCTTCGATGAACGGCATTTTGAGGTAGAGACCCCCTTCGGTGACGTTCCGGACCGGTTTCCCGAGCTGGACTACGATGGCATTCTGGGTGACATCTACGATGTAAAAAGGCGATGCACCGAGGACGAGCAGCCCGAGAACAATGCCGACAAATGCCAGGATAAATCCTTGCTTGCTCATGGCGTGCGCTCCTGTGTCGAACTGGACGGGGCCGGTTTGGAGAACCGATCGAGCGGCAGATACGGCAGCGCACGGTCCGCCCCTTTGCCGTCCAGGACAAATTTATCGATGTGGGGGAGCACGTCTTCAAGGGTCTCGATATAGATCCGCTTGCTGATAATGTCTTTCGCCTGGTTGTATTCTTTCAGCGTCGCGAGGAATCGATTGGATTCGCCCTGGGAGCGGTTGAGCCGCGCCTGCGCATACCCTTTGGCCTGGTTCACCAACTGGGCCGCTTCACCCTTGGCTTTGGGGGTAATATCGTTGCGATAGCCCTGAGCTTGGTTGATCAGCTTTTCACGGTCTTCCTTGGCGTTGGTGACGTCCTTGAACGCGGCGGCCACGGCTTCGGGCGGGTCGACATCCTGCAACTGGACCGCGGCAACCTGCACGCCGGTCCTATAGTCGTCGAGGATGTGTTGGAGAAGTTCCTGCGTGTCGTTCTGGATTTGTGCTTTGCCCGTAGTGAGAGCTTCATCGATTTTGCTCTTGCCGATCACTTCCCGCATAGAGGCTTCAGCCGCCTTCCCGATGGTCTCGTCGATGTCGGCCACATTGAAGAGGTACTCGCGCGAACTTTTGATTTTATATTGGACGATAAATTCAATTGCCAGAATGTTCATGTCGCCGGTCAGCATCAAGGCTTCTTGCGGCACCATCTGCTGGCGGCCTTGGCGATCCTTTCGAAATCCGATCTCCACCCGGTGAAGCTTCGCGACCTTCGGTTGCAAGACGCTTTCGATGATGGGAATCTTCATGTGTGGGCCCGGATCCACAACGCGCACGGGGATACCGAAGCGTTTCACCACGCCTTCTTCGTCCGGTGCCACAATAAAGGCGCTTTGCCAGATGAGGAAGACCGTGAAGGCGACAAGAAGAAGATTGCGGAAACCGCCCGTAGGTAACAGATTGCGAAGTTGGCCCTGGGCCTGCTTGAAGGCCTGATCCAAATCGTCGCCCTTCTTGCTCCAAGGGTCTTTGGGGTCCCAGACCATGTAGTGGCTCAATTCAGTGAGGGTGGCAATGTCGCCAGCGAATCACCTTAGCAAAGTGAGGACCGTCGAGCAACACATAAAGGCGGCCGGTTGACTTATCAAGATTCGTTGATATATATTTTTGTCATGAAGGGAAGCACGGTGCGAAATCCAGCGCGGGCGGCGGAGTTGTTTCACGCGCTTGCGGACCCGACGCGATTGGAGATTCTGGACGAGCTGAAAGAGGGCGAGTGCTGTGTGTGCGAACTGACGGATCGCCTGCAGGCCGGGCAGTCGCGGCTCTCCTTTCATCTGAAGGTACTTAAGGACGCCGGAATGATCTTGGATCGACGAGAGGGCCGATGGATGTACTACTCCGTGAACGCCGACGCCCTTGCCGAGCTCGATGACCTCGTCGATTCGCTCAAGCAGGCGAAGCGGGCGCGCCGCGCCACCGGCTGTTGTTGATTTTTTTCCGCCTAATAGATCAATGAATCTTGATGCATAAAAGAGGAGGCGACGAAATGGACGCACAAGCGATTCGAGAGCTGGTCAAGGAGAAATACGGTGAAGCGGCCGCTAGAGCCAAGAGCGGAGGCAGTTCCTGCTGCGGGGCCTCCCCCGCGCTGATGAATGTCGATCCGATCACGTCCAACCTGTATTCAGATCAGGAGCGTCAGGGGTTGCCGGCGGATGCCGTGGCGGCCTCGCTGGGCTGCGGGAATCCAACGGCTCTGGCAGAACTTCATGCCGGTGAGACGGTGTTGGATCTGGGATCCGGCGGCGGCATCGATGTGTTGCTCTCTGCCAAGCGAGTCGGTCCGGCGGGGAAAGCCTATGGGTTGGATATGACGGAGCAGATGTTGGCGTTGGCCAGAGAAAATCAGCGCGCAGCCGGCGTGGAGAACGTCGAGTTTCTGAAGGGCGAAATCGAGCACATCCCGCTGCCTGATCGTTCCGTGGATGTGATCATCAGCAATTGCGTCGTGAATTTGTCCGGCGAAAAGGAGCGCGTGCTGGCGGAAGCCTTTCGCGTCCTGCGTCCGGGAGGCCGGCTGGCGTTGTCCGACATTGTAGTGCGAGGGGCGATTCCCTCAGAGATCCGACGGAATCTCGAATTGTGGGCTGGTTGTGTCGCGGGCGCGTTGGAAGAGACGGAGTATCGGGACATGCTGGCCCAGGCGGGGTTCGTCGAGATCGGAATCGAGCCGACGCGCATCTATCAGGCCGATGACGTGAAGGAATTGCTGGTCGGCACAGACCTCTCCAGTGATCTGCTCGTGGCCCAAGTCGAGGGCAAGTTCATGAGCGCATTCATTCGGGCCAAGAAACCGGCCGTGACGGTCTAACTCCGCCGGGCAGCGCGAGCACGAGGGAGCAGGAGCGATGGAACTCGCATTATCGGTCGATGAGCCGCAGGTGGCTACGAAGCGGCTGTCGTTCTTTGAGCGGTATCTCACGCTCTGGGTGGCGCTCTGCATGGTGGCCGGTGTGCTGATCGGGCAGGCGGTGCCCGGTTTGGTGTCGAGCCTGCGAGGGGCTGAGATCGGACAGGGCAGCCACATCAATCTGCCGATTGCCGTGCTGATCTGGCTGATGATTGTGCCGATGATGATGAAGGTTGAGTTTGCCTCGGTTCGTGACGTGGGCAAGCGGCCGGTCGGCCTGCTGATTACCCTGTTTGTGAATTGGGTGGTGAAGCCCTTCTCCATGGCGTTCTTTGCCTGGGTGTTTTTCCGGTACGTCTTCTCAGCCTGGATCTCACCCGCCGAGGCCGACCAATACATCGCGGGCACCATTATCCTGGCTGCGGCGCCCTGCACGGCAATGGTGTTTGTGTGGAGTTACCTGACGGACGGAGACCCCGCGTACACGCTCGTTCAGGTGGCCGTGAACGACCTGATCATGCTCGTGCTGTTTGTTCCGATTGTCGGGTTGCTGGTGAGCGGCGCGTCATCATTGGCCGTGCCGTTCGACGTGCTGCTCTATTCGGTGGCGATCTTTATCGTCATTCCGTTGATCGTCGGCGCCGGGCTTCGACTGTGGCTGGTTCGTCGGTACGGGCTGCGTTGGATGGAAGAACAGTTTCTGCCCCGATTCGCGCCGGTGACGATCGCGGCGCTGCTCCTCACGTTGGTGTGTATCTTCGCGTTTCAGTCGCAAAACATCCTGGGGAAAACCGTACATGTCGTCCTGATTGCAGTGCCGATTCTCCTGCAGGTCTACATGAATTCGGCGCTCGCCTATGGCCTGATGCATCGCTGGCGGGTTCCCTACGCGATCGCCGCGCCGGGAGCGCTCATCGGTGCCAGCAATTTTTTCGAATTGGCTGTGGCGACCGCCATCGCCCTGTTCGGACCGGAGTCCGGTGCCGCGTTGGCGACGGTGGTCGGGGTGTTGGTGGAAGTGCCGGTCATGTTGTCCGTCTGCAGCCTGTGCAACAAGACCAGGCATTGGTTCAATCAGGAGGTCGGCACATGAAAGCACGAGTGCTATTTCTCTGTACCGGCAACTCCGCGCGCAGTCAGATGGCGGAGGGGTGGTTGCGGCATCTGGCGGGCGATCGGTTTGAGGTGTTCAGCGCGGGCACTCACCCGGTTGGCTTGAACTCTGGCTCGGTCGAAGCGATGGCCGAGGTGGGAATCGACATTGCGGGACATCGGTCAAAACATGTCTCTGAATTTCTGACGCAGCCGTTCGATTACGTCATTACGGTCTGCGACCGGGCCAAAGAGTCCTGCCCGACCTGGCCGGGGCCCACCCATCTGTTGCATTGGAGTTTTGACGATCCGGCGGCAGTTACCGACTCTGACGAAGCCCATCGACAGCTGTTTCGACGAGTTCGCGACGAGATTCTTGGACAGATCAAGGGTTTCCTGGCTCAGGAGGCAAAGTCACTCGTCTCAGGTCCTTGCTAGGTGACGGCGCCGCCGCAGGAGGAACCGGATCCGGCTGTGCACCCGTAGCAGTGGTTCCTCGTCACGATCTGCCGATGGTGCAGGCGTGCGGGATCGAAGTCTCGAATGTGTTGTGGGGTTCCCTGCGAGACCGGCAATTCCAGCATCTGATTGAAGTCGCAATCGTAGAGGGTCCCGTCCCATCCGACCGACAGGGTGTAGCGGCACATGACGCCCGCTGCCGCCGCCGGGTTGAAGGCCGCGGCAAGCCGTTCCATGTAGCCTTCGTAGTTGCCGCTTTCGATCAGGAACTCCAGAAATCGGCTGATGGGCATATTGGTGATGGTGTACAGGCGCGTGAAGCTGACGCCGTGACGGGAGGCCAGCTCTTTCCGGAACTTCGCCTCGATCCCTTCCTGCTTCGGCGGAAGAAAGGCGCCCACCGGGTTATACACCAGGTTGAGCGTCAGTCCGCTGCCCTCTTTGCCGTAGCCCAGTCGGTTCAATAACCGAAGGGCCTCCATCGATTTGTCGAAAATACCCTCGCCGCGTTGTGCATCCGTCTGTGTGGCCTGATAGGACGGCAGCGATGCAATGACCTCCACGCGGTGCTGCGCCAGAAACTCCCCCAGGTCGGCTTGCGAAGGGATGAGCAGCACGGAAAGATTGCAGCGATCCAGCACCTGACGGCCCAATAATCGGGCCTGTTCGACGACCCAGCGAAAGTGCGGATTCAGTTCGGGTGCGCCGCCGGTGATATCCACGGTGGGAATATCCGTGCGAGCTAGGGCCTGGAGACAGAGGTCGAGGGTCTCTTTCGACATGACCTCCGTCCGGTCCGGTCCGGCGTCTACGTGACAGTGGCGACAGGTTTGGTTACACAGCTTCCCGAGGTTAAGTTGGAGCGTCGTGATGCCGGTCGCGTGAAGCGGATAGAGCTCTACCGCATTGAGGGCCGTCTCGAACGGCTGACAGGCCGTCGTCTGGGCCAGGAGTCGCAGCTGCTCCGACGCGGCTGCGAGCGGATCTCGTCGAGCGAGCAGGCTTAGACCCATCGGATCGATCCCTTCCTCATCGTCAGGGGTTCAGCAACAACCGCCGGTCGGGCTACAGGCGACTTCCGTGCCGTCCACCGCTGCCGAGGCTCGTTGGTAGATCGTGAAGTGAGGGCGATAGGCCTCCTGAGTCAGAACCTGGAGGGTCTTGGAACAAATTTCCAACGGCACGCCGCGGTAGTACTGGTGATGATCGTCGTCCTCCGCACTGATGATCGGTCCGGTGAGAATCGCATAGGCGCCTTGCCAGACGCAGGGTTTTTGTTCCGGATGGATCGCGCACCAGCGCGGGTCGGTGGCGGCGAGTGTGACAGGCGTGGGGCCGAGAAGAAACAGCGAACGAAGCGGTTCGCTCTGCAACAGTTGCGTGCTGGGGCCATCGATGCGTTGAGGTACGCCGCGTTCGTACCGTTGGCCCAATTCATCCGTCACGCTCGAGAAGGGGCCCCGGAGCGTGGCATAGGACGAGGCCTTTTCGCCGACGATGGCTGGAAACTTGTATCCGGTGAGCGTCACCGAGAGGAAATGGATGCCGTCGATCGACTGCCAGGGCGTGGACTTGATCTGGTGGACGGCGCGAAATCCCGCATCGACCATTCCGCCGATGTAGTCCTGCACCTGCAAGGCGCCGGACAAGCAATCGCCCCACTTGGCTGCATCATGTACCAGGTATTGCGGTACGACCTGGTCCGATACGATGTCCGAAATCGTAAACCGGCCGCCCGGCTTGATCACGCGGTACATCTCGCGGAAGACCTTCCGCTTGTCCGGCGCCAGATTGATCACACAGTTGGAAATGATCAGATCGACGCTGGCGTCCTCCACCGGCATGACATCGGCCATCCCCTTGCGGAACTCGATATTCGATGTCGCATAGCCCAGGTTTCCGGCCACGATGGGCGCGTTGCGGCGGGCAATCTCCAGCATCGTGTCCGTCATGTCGATGCCGATGACTCGTCCGGTGGGTCCCACCCGGCGCGCCGCCTCAAAACAATCGATCCCGCCGCCGGAGCCGATATCCAGCACCGTTTCACCCGATTGAACGGTGTTCAGCCCGGCCGGAGTGCCGCAGCCGTAGGAGATGGTCAGGACTTCTTCCGGAACAAACGATTTGAGGTCGGCAAAGTCATACCCGGTCGGGCAACACATCTGTTCGCCGGTTGCAGCCGCCCGCGCATAGCGGTCGCTGACTTTCTGGGTGATATCGTCGATGGCCATAAGGTCCTCGGAGTGGGATAGGAAATGCCGTCGAATGATCTATCAAGAGAAGAGGCGGCAGGTCAACAACCAGAGGCGGGNNCGGTTCGGCTGCCCCCGCAGGTCACGAGTGTCGTACACGTTCGGGAACTACTGCATCGAGGCCATCGGCTTCTCGACAATGTCGCCCTTCATCGGACCCAATGCGCCCAGCAGCTCGTTCTTTTCCCGTTCAGGCACTTTGAATTTGTTCAACGTGGCGACGAGGTCTCCGACCAGCGCGTCGAAGTCGCCGCTGCTGACCCCCATGCCGGCATGGGTGCTCTTCATATCCCGCCCGGTATAGGTGCAAGGTCCGCCCGACGCCTGACAGATTTGATCGACCAGCATCGATTTCAGGCGCGGGATATTGGCGTTGGCGAACTTCCCGTTGATGCGGGTGTCGGCGGCCACGCGCCCGACGAAGTCGTCCACCACTGCGGTAATGGCCGTTTTGCCACCCAGCCGGTCGTAGAGAGATTTTTCGCCTGCTGTGGTACCGGCCGGTCCTGAACCGACCGTATTGCAGGCCGCGACGGTCAGCGCGAGGCCAAGGATCAAAGAAAGGGATGCCATTCGTTGCGACATGAGAGTACCTCCTGGTTATGGGTCTGACGGTTGGGCCGGGTGTGTCTCGACATCGACCGGCTCTCTGTCTCGAACTACGAGGTGGGATGGCAGCTGGATTTCCGGGGAACGAAAAAAACTGCGTTGTGCCCCGATCGTTCCGATGCTACAGTTTCGGCGGATCGGCGCAGGCAGAGGGAATCTAATTCACCGGGCAGACTCGTAGTACTTGACGAGGATGCTCATGATTCATTCACAGGCTGTGGCACAGACACCTTTGATGTATGAGCAGGAATGGGCGGGACTTCTCGCGCGCATTGCCGCCGGAGACCAGCCTGCGCTTGCGGAGTTCTATGATGCGAGCAGTGCCAAGGTGTTCGGGTTGGTGATGAAGATCCTCGCGGATCGTACGGTTGCTGAAGAAGTCACCATGGATGTGTATACGCAGGTGTGGCGCCGCGCCTCCAGCTACGACGCGGAGAGAGGCACGCCGGGGAGCTGGCTGATGACGCTCGCGAAGACCCGGGCCATCGACCGGTTCCGGAGCAGTTATCTGGAGCGGGGGCGGCAAGTCCCGCTCGATCACGCGGCGGAGGTGCCGGGTGACGGGGCCACGCCCGAGCAATACAGTGCGGGGCTCGAACGGCAGCGGCTGGTGCAGGAAGCCATGGCGAGTCTCTCCGCCGAGCAGCGTCAGGCGATTGCCTTGGCGTACTACTGGGGTTTGAGTCAGAGTGAAATCGCCGACCGGTTGCAGCTGCCGTTGGGGACGGTGAAGACGCGGATGAGGCTGGGCATGATCAGACTGCGCGAGGTCCTGGCTCCGCACGGGGAAGGGGTGCGGTCATGACCGATCCACGCCACAAGGAAGACATGTCGGAGCATGCGGCACTCTACGCCTTGGAAGCTCTGGGTGATGACGAGCAGCGGCAATTCAAGCAGGCCCTTGAGACGGCTCCTCCGGAAGTCTGGCAGCAGGTCGCAGCGTTTCAGGAGGTGGTGCAAGAGTTGGCATTCAGCGGTCCCGCCATCGCGCCTCCGGCGTCACTCAAGGCCAAGCTCATGGCGCGCATCGCGCAGGAACCGCAGGAGCGACCCGGCGGAGGAACGTTCACGTTTGTTCGATCGGGGCAGGGGGCGTGGCGAGACCTGGGTTCTGGTGTGTCTATGAAACTGCTGTTCAACGATTCGGCCGGAGCACGGGCCACGATGCTGCTGCGGTTGGCTCCGGGTGGAACACTGGTGGCGCACCGTCACCGGCAGGTCGAAGAGTTCTACGTGTTGGAAGGGAACTGCATCTGTGCCGGGGAATTCCTCCAGGCGGGGGACTACCATCGCGCCGAGGCCGGGAGCATCCATCCCATCACATCAAGCGAAGAGGGCTGCCTGGCCCTGGTAATGACCTCGACACAGAACGAACCAGCCGGGTAATCCATTCACTTCTATTGCCGTCGCCTTGGCGGTTTTCCGAAGACCAGCCAATAGATTGTCACATTCACCAGCACCACCGCGGTTCCCAGCAGCATCTGCACGGGGCGTGTCAGCCCTGCCGGATACATCAGGGGCAGGAGGTAATGGCCAATGAAGTCGGAGCCATAGGCTGACTCTCCGGCCATGGCCCGCAGAGTGTGTTCAATCGGGGTGAGCGGGCAGATCCAACCGGTGTACTCGACAATCGCCCCCCAGATCGCTGCCGGTAGATGCAGCCAGGCAAGGCGAGGCCATTTCAATAGCAACAGCCCACCCGTCACGACGAAGAGCACAAAGGCCAGGTGTAGCAGCAGCACGAGATCCGCGCCGATTCGGTACCACATGTGCGGCAGTCTGAAGAAACGGCGCGATGAAGGCAATCAAGAGACGGCGAGCGGAGCCGGTTGCCGCGTCCCTACATCTGAGCGGGAAGGTCATAGCCCTGCGGCGGGGCGGTGGTGAAGGGAAGGGGCAACTGCGCGGTGGGTAATGTCACGGCGCTGCGAGCCCAGGCGGCCAGCGCCTGCGGGTCCTCCAGAATATCCACCGGCACTTCGTAATACTGTCGGAGCGTTTGTTTGGCGCCCGGACGGAAGGGATGCATGCCGCGCGCGCGATAGAGCGCTTGCGTCACGTCGTTAGTTTTGAAGTAGAGGCGTCCCTTGTGGATGATGCCGAAGAAGGTGGCCCGCTGGTAGAGGCCATACCCGCCGAACATGGCTTTCCCTGTGAGTTCAGGCATCTCACCGAGTTGATCCAGGACGAAGTCTTTGAAGCTGTCGTGGCGCATGCGTCGAGACTGATTGGGTGGACCGCCGCTCATGTCGGCCGTATCGATTCGGCGCACTCTGCACCGATGACTCAATTATTTCAACTGCCGGGTGGCGAGGGGTTCCGTTGTGTGTCCAGGGGGTGGTCGTCATTCGAGGCACAAGTGTGAGGGGGAGGCTTTATAGTATACGGAGCCGTGCGAGTTGATGAACGTGTGGAAGGTGGAGGCTGAAACCAGGATGTGCGGTCTCTGTGCTGCAACAGTCCTCGTCGCGCGTGAACCCGGTCGCCCCGTGGATGCGCTATTGCATGATTTGAGCACATCCCACGAGGCGCAAGCGATTCAGGGGTCTCAGCGGCAGGAGGCTAGGACACCTTGATCTCGATCGATTTCGGTTTTGCTTTCTCGGATTTCGGGAGATGCATGTGGAGCACCCCGTCTTTGTAGTCGGCTGTGACCTTGCTCCCGTCCGCATCCTCCGGGAGTGAGAAGCTGCGGACGAAACTCCCGTAGGCGCGTTCGATCCGGTGATGCTTCTCCCTTTTCTCTTCCTGCTCGTATTTCCGTTCGCCGGAAATCGTCAGCACCCCGTTGTCCACGGTGAGTCGCACGTCTTCTTTTTTCATGGCCGGCAACTCCGCCTTGATGCGGTATTCATTCTCATCTTCCACGATGTCCACCAACGGCGACCACTCGGCAACCGTCAGGGCTTCCTTGCCCCCATTCCCGGTCGATGCCCGATGTCCCAGGAGGGTCGACAATCGGTGTTCCAGTTCGTCCCGTTCTTTCAAAGGATTCCACTGAACTCGAAACGGATCCCAACGTATGAGTGTGCTCATGGCTTCATCTCCTCGTATGGTCGAAATGGCATCATGACGACTCGATGTCGGTGCGATTAGTGGCCCGCTGCGGCAGCCAGCTGACGTTCGGCGTTTAACCAGTCCTCCAGAGCCTGCCCGTCTTTCCGCCCTCGTTTCTCATACAGTTCGTAGGCGCGTAGGGCGATCGCAGCGGTTCCCTTTACGGCCTGCCCCGCGTGCGCGGCTTTGTCATGGCTCGGGCTCGTGTGGGCTGTGCCGGCCCGCTGCGGGGTGGTTCGACTGACATTCGTTTCCATTATGGTGCACCTCCTTGTTGAGCCGGCTGTGTAGCGGCTGAAACCATCAGAGGCTCTGCCGTCCGCCGCTACCCTTCTGTCGGATCTCGGCGGACGAAGAGCGGGTCTGTGTAATGAAGAAAAGGGTTAGGCCTTTTCCTTCACCGTGAGATCGTTTTTCACAGCCTTCACGCCGGGCACTTGCCAGGCCGACCAAGAGGCTTCGGCGCTGGTCGCCAGGTCCTGAACTTCGCCGCTGAGCGAGACGACGCCTGCGTTCGTCTGAGCATGAATGCCGGCTTTCTTCAGGTGTGCGTCCTTCTCCATGTGCTCGTGGACGCGGGCGGTGATGGCGTCATCCTTGTCGTCCGTCGCCTCACGTTTGGAGGGGGCCACTACCTGCAGATCGTTCTTCACGGTTTTGACCCCGTCGATCCCTTTGGCAATCCCTTCTGCAGCCTGCTTGGCCGCATCCGAATCGACCTTGCCGCGGATCATGACTGCGCCCTGGGCGGTCTCCACGTTGATCTCGCTTCCCTTCACCCGGGAATCGGCAAACAGCGCGATCTTGGTCTTCGCCGTAATCCAGGAGTCATTGATGGATGTCTTCTCGTCGGCCTTGCCGATGGCATGCGCCGATCCGGTGATCATCGCCCCGCCAAGAACCAATGCTGCGCAGAGGGTCAGTACATTGCGTGTGGTCATCAAGTCTCCTTAAGCGAACAGTGAAAGTGTGCGGCGAAATCTGTTTCGCCGATGGTGTCGATTCAGGGAGCCTTCGTTCCCTCGGCGTCCGGCTTCGCCTGCTCATGCCAGTGGGAAGCCCACTTCATCAGCTCGGCCTTCTTCTCGCCGTACCGTTCCTGCACTTTTCCGACAAAGGTGTCGTAATTGCCGGCGATCTGCTGCAAGTCGTCTTCGGTAAACTTGCCCCATTGTTGTTTCAGATCCCCTTTGAACTGGAGCCATTTTCCTTTGAGTTGATCTGCGTTCATACCGCCTCCTTTCGTGGTGTCAGCCATGAAACCTCGGCTGGGTGTGACTGTCGGGTCCTTATACGGTGAACGGTTCAGACAGCCTGAACCGTTGTCAGGTGGTTCGCGGAGTCCGTCCCGACACCAGGTGCACCACCAGCAACACCACCCCGATCAAGAACAAGATCCAAGACATCTGGACGGCAACTGCGGAGACCCCCAAAAGATTGAGGGCGTTGGCAATCAAGCCGACTACTAAGAACATCAGCGCGTAGTAGAGCATTGGGCACTCCTTTCATGGAGTCACCGGCGTGAGTTGAACAATCCTCCGGGGCCTCGAGGAATGACGGTTGCGCTCCACGAGCGGACCGGCACATCGGACAGGCGGCACCTCAGAGAGACTCTGGTACAGGAGCGGCGGAGACTGGGGAATCAGTCACGCGTACGAAGGAACGGGAAGCGCGAGGATGGGACAGTCAGCGGAGCTTCATTGGGCACCTCTTCACGCTAAGCGCAATCGGCAGTGACGTCAAGCACTATAATGTGAGGCCGGAACGCGGAGGCTGAAGCTAAGTGGAAACGCGAGTCGCAAGAATTGGGGAGATGCTCGATGTACGGCTAGGGGTTTCGCTAGTGCCGTCGTCCCCGTAGCGGACGTACAACACAAAGAGAGCAATTCACCATCTGTGGAGGACGGGTATGCGTACATTCATCATTGCGGCTGTCGCGGGGTTCTGTCTGTTAACGGGGTTGTCGCTTTCCGCAGGGGCGGGGGAAACCAAGGCCAAGATCGAAAAGGGCAAGGGGGAGCTGAAGGGCGATCTCGAAGAAATGAAGGGTGAAACCAAGGCGATGAAGGAAGAGTTGAAGGGGAACGACACGAAAGCGGAGATGGAACGGGCGAAGGGCAAATTGAAAGGCGCGGGAGAGCGGGCCAAAGGGAAGATGAAAGAGTTGAAGGAAAAGGCAACGGACTAGCCCAGGTTCGTTTCCCGCCCGCCGGCTCGTCAGGGCCGGCGGGCACGGTATTGTGCGAGTGCTGCCGTGCGACGGCTACTGCGGCTTGCGCGCGCTCACGATCCTCACCGCAATCGGCAACGAGACTCCCTGTGGCCCCCGATACTCGTTCACGGCCTTGACGATGCCCCGCTCGGCTTCGGCCTGTTGCTCCTGCGTCAATTTGGCAAACAGGTTTTGAATCGGTGCGGCGATATCCATCAGGCCGCGAAAGAATTCCTCCGCTGTGGCATAGGTCACCTCCGCCGTGAATTCTTCATCGTCGAGCGGCTTGAGGCCCGCCCGTTCGAACATGCCGGCCAGGTCGCCCGGCTTTGCAAGCCGGAAGATGCCGGGCGCCTCAGGGTCGGGCGGCGGCAGGGGCGTGATGGTCTTGATCACGTCCATTGGGATACGAATGAACGGATTCTTGTCCGGCGCCGACCAGACGGCGGCCGCGACATAGCCTCCCGGTTTCAACACCCGGGCGATTTCTGCGGCAGCCTTCGGAATTTCAGGCAGGAACATCAAGCAGAACCGGCTGATCACGGCATCGATCGAGCCGGTCTCGAACGGCAGTGAAGTGACATCCCCGGTACGAAACGTCACGTGCTCCAGGCCGAGCGTCTTGGCTTTGCGCGTGGCGACCGCCAGCATGGATTCAGCGAGATCGATCCCGACCACGGTACCATCCGATCCCACCACTTCACCGGCCAGCAGCGCCGGATAGCCGGTGCCCGATCCAAGATCCAACACCCGCAGCCCGGGCCGCACCCGCGCATCGGCCACCAGCCGGTGGTTGATGAAGGCCATGTTGCGGTTGAAGAACTGATCCCATTTGTCCCAACCGGCGGCAACGCGATTCCAGTCCTGACGCTGGGCTTCGATCACAGCCTCTGGTGTTTGTGACGGCATCGGAGCGACTCCTTGTTGGACAAAGTAGAGAGGAAGATTATTTCACGCGTTCGAAGGTAAACACCTTCGGCACGTCTTTTCCCGCCTTGCTCAAGGTCCAGGTCTGGGTGAAGTGATCGTGGTCTTTGACGTCGATGGTCAGCTGGCGCATGTGAACATCGGTCGGGTTTTTGAGGTTGGTGGCATCCACAAAGGCAAAGGTGATCGTCTTATCTCCCTCTTTGATCGCGGAGGCGCGCATGCGCGGCTGGTTATTGAGGGAGCAATAGTGCGTCAACATCAGTTGGTCGCCGTCGCTGTAGTACATGGTCGTCATCGGGGGGCTGTCGGGCGGGGTGAGCGTTTCGGTCAGACTGGTGCCTCCCGAACTGAGCGCAAAGGCGATCTTGTGGGCTTTCCCTTCCGCGTCGGCCCCCTTCCATTCTCCGACGAGGAACTTTAATGGACTCAGGGTTGTATCTGGAGTATCGGCGGCTTGGGCGAAGAGCGGGACGAAGAGTAGGACGAGACCACAGAGAGCACGAAGAATTCCACGCGGCATGCAAACCCTCCATCAAACAAGAAGATGCCGAACACAAGTCAGTCAAGCATGTCTCCAAGGTCGAGATCAAGACTTTTTCAGCCGCTGTCGCAGAACGGGACAGCAGGAACGGCAGAGTGAATCAGAAATGCACGTATAATGACTTGGAGTGAGGGGAAAGACAGGAGGCGCGTTCGGGCGAGAATTGCCGGGGGAGTGGGAACGTCCGCCATGAATTTGATAGAACAGGTCTGGCGATAGTTTTCCTGAGACACGAACGGCAGGCCGGCCTATGCCGCACAACTCCAGCGCATCGATCTCGAAGGCGAGTCACCTGCGGTCGTGGTGCAGGCGCTTCAAGTCACGCCGAATAACCTCACCGTGCGTCTCCATCGTGCGCGCCAGGCCCTGCGGGCCAGCCTCGAACAGACTTGCGGGCTTTGCACCAGACAAGGCTGTTTCAACTGCACGTGCGAGTAGTTCCTCCGCCTACCGGTAGATGTGAAAAGAACGGTCGGCGCCCTGTAATAATTCCCGCCTTGTTCCGTCTGTAGGGGTGAACGGATGATTTCACCACTCACAGGGAGGACACACATGGCTCACCACCATTCAGCGACTATCACCGTGCCGCGTCACGCAGAGCCACGAGGTCACGATCACCATACGAACGGGCATGACTGTGTGCAGGCTCACGGCGATCACCGTGGCCGTCATCAGCCTCACGAGCATCAGGAAGCGAACCACCAGGCATCCTCGCTCGATCGAACAGCGCTGATGGCGACCCTGCACTGCTTGAGCGGCTGCACCATCGGCGAAGTGCTCGGGATGGCGATCGGCACGGCGTTGGGCTGGAGTAATTGGCCGACGGTCGGCCTCGCTGTTGCGCTGGCCTTTCTCTTCGGGTATGCCATGACCTTGTACCCGTTGCGGCGGGCGGGTATGGCCTGGGGAACGGCGCTGGGGTTGGCCTTTGCGTCCGATACCCTCTCAATGACGACTATGGAACTGGTGGACAATGCGATCATGGTGATGGTTCCCGGTGCGATGGACGCCGGGTTGCCTGATCCGCTGTTCTGGGGCAGTCTGGTCTTGTCCCTTCTTCTGGCCGGAGTGGCGGCATTTCCCGTCAACCGCTGGTTGATCGCGCGGGGTAAGGGGCATGCGCTGGTGCATGGGCAGCACTGCCACTGAGGCGGTTCGGCTGCAACCGTCGATCCGCTGCTGCGACATGCCTGGCTGCTGATGAGGGGCAGCCAGGCGGGCGGGCTCGTCGTTCAGTCCTTCGACGTACTTCACAGTACGCCGCAGTCCCTCACGACTCCGCGCGCCCGTCTCGCGACGCGGCTTGACGATTTCGCAACGAACCGGCGCTAGCCCGGATTATTCATGAATGTCGTCGCGAGGCGTTCGAGACCGAAGCCCGCCGGGGCTTCTCGCAAGCCAGGCCGACGCAGGCGTACTTGCAGTCCGTCGAGGAGGCCGAACGAGAACAACCCCGCCGGGCGAGAGAATCGAACGACGCAGCAGGTATTCATGAATAGTCCGGGCCAGGGTTTTGATCAGTTTGATTGAGGAGCGATTCAGCATGACGATCGGGAAATATATGTGCATGCTGGCGATCGTGGCCACGGCCATGGTTGCCTTCGCGCTGGCGGGGTGCAGCCAGTTCGAGCCGCGCGACAAGCGCTTCTATTACCGGGCGCTGTGGAATTTTTCGTTGCGGGAAGATCTGGCCGAACTCGACAGTGAGTTCAACGGCGTGGACTTCGGCCATTCCAATCTGTACGAGAATCTGTTGCTGACCGGCGGTCAGGACGTGCCGGCCATTGAGGAGCGGGCGCGCAAGCAGACGATCGCGTTTATCGCGACCAAACCCCGGCTGAACCCGAACGAGGAGGCGATTGCGCCGACCTATATGAAACTGGCCTGGCGCGCGCAGAACACGTTCGACGAAGCCCATGCCCTGCACCGCGCCACGTACGACATTGCGGTGTCGGACGAGCCGGAGAAGGATCGGGCGATCCGCAATGTGTTGGCCTACTATAAGGACAGCGCCTACGCGATCACCTCGAAGCGATTGGATCACCATCGGCTGGACCAGTTTCCCTATTCCAAGGCCTTCAGGACACGCTTCCCGCTGTTCAACGCGACGATCTGGTCGTACCACTACTTGCAGGTGGCCGTGTACGACCCGTTGCAGGCCGCGCGTGACCTGGCCGCCAAGACGCAAGCGGTCCGGCCCATTCTTGCGACCTATCGGCGGTATCTGGAACAGCCACCGGTGCAGTGGACGTTCATGCCGCTCACGGCGGAACTGAGTCCGCAGTTTGCCGCGCGGTATCCCGAATTGGCCAACATCTTCGACAATCTCCATATGCTGCACGACAACATCAGCGATATCCTCACCAGCGAGCGGCTCCCGACCTGGGAGGCGAAGCGGGCTGAAATTTATCGTGTGCTGAATAGCTACTATCTGGCGAGTGCGGATGCGACCAATCCGATGATCGTGCAAGGACAGGAGCATCACCATTGAAGTTGAGAGATAAGCGATTCCTTGCGCGCTTGCTCGGCTCGGCCCTTGCGCTGGTGACTACACCGCTGTTCGCCCTGGACCATGACAACCTCGATCCCAACCGTCCGATCGGGATGGAGGATGCCTATGCCATTCCGAAAGGGGAGATCGGCCTGGAGGGCGGGGTGAGGTTCAACGACCGTCGAGAAGGCCGCACGCAGGTCACATTTCAGCCGCAAATTATCTACGGCGCGTTCGCCAATACGCAGCTCGAAATCCAGGGCGATCTGTTTACCGACCCGCACTCCATCGTGGGGGCGAACAAGTCCGGCGATTTGCACCTGGGGGTCCTCTACAACTTCAATACGGAAACGTTGATGCTGCCGGCGTTGGCCGTCCGGGTCGAGGCGGATCTACCCACCGGCGTGAACTCCAAAGGTGTGGACACGCAGCTCACCGGCATCTTGACCCGGTCGTTCGGCCGGCTGCGAGTGCACCTCAATGCGGGCTATACCGTGATGGGATCGCCGCAAGGACAGGAGCGGCCCGGCGCCTATCGGGCCGTCGCTGCCGTCAGTTACCCTTTGGGCTACCCCACGAGCTTTCGCGACACGCTGATTGTCAGTGTCTACACCCGCCAATCGGACCTGCGCGGGCAACAGAACCACACCGGCATCGAAGTGGGACTCCGGCACCAATTGACCTCGCGTGTCGTACTCGACGGCGGGCTCGGCACCGAGTTCGTCGGCCCGGCGGATCGTGCGGCGCTGCTGGGGACGATGGGGGTCTCCGTCGGA